>NZ_JBIRMW010000011.1:0-305051 GCF_044331325.1 Streptomyces sp. NPDC017246
CCGCGAAGCGGCCTTGTTCAACATGGGAAAATTGAATTTAAATAAAGTAATACGACGAAAACAAAAAAATAAACGGCACGTGCCGGGGGGGGCGGGGGGGGGGGGGGGGGGGGGGGGGGGGGGGGGGGGGGGGGGGGGGTCCCGCGGGGTCCTACGACCCCGCCGTCACATCCCGCCACGCACCCCCCAGCGCCTCCGCCACCTCCCCCGCCGTCACCGGCCCCCGTCCCTCCGACACCCGCCGCGCCGCCAGCCCGTGGAGGTACGCCGCGCACGACCCCGCGTCCAGGGGGCGCAGACCCGCGGCGAGCAGCGAGCCCGCCAGGCCGGAGAGGACGTCGCCGCTGCCGGCCGTCGCCAGCCAGCCCGTCCCCGTCGGGTTCACCCGTACGGGACCTCCCCCCGCCCCGTACACGAGCGTCGTGGAGCCCTTGAGCAGCACCGTCGCCCCGTACCGCTCCGCCAGTTCCCGTACCGCCGCGAGCCGTCCCGCCTCGACCTCCTCCCGGGCCACGCCGAGCAGCGCCGCCGCCTCCCCCGCGTGCGGGGTGAGCAGGGTGGGCGCGCTGCGGGCCCGTACCAGCGCCGGGTCGAGACCGCGGAGCCCGTCCGCGTCCACGAGGACGGGCACCTCCGAGGCGAGGACCTCCGCGACACCGGGCTCGTCGCCGAGTCCGGGCCCGACCACCCAGGCCTGCACCCGCCCCGCCCTGTCCGGCGGCCCCGCGTGGACGAGCGTCTCCGGGTGCCGGGCGATCACCGCGTCGGCGGCGGGCCCGACGTACCGCACCGCCCCCGCTCCGCCCCGCAGCGCCCCCTCGACGGTGAGGACGGCCGCGCCCGGGTAGCGGGCGGAGCCGGCGACGACGCCGAGGACCCCGCGCCGGTATTTGTCGCTCTCGGCGCCCGGTACGGGCAGCAGCCGCGCCACGTCCTGGTGCTGGAGCGCCTCCAGGTCGGGCACGCCCGGCAGTTCGTCGCCGAGTCCGATGTCGACGAGCCGGAGCGCGCCCGCGTACGACCGCGCCGGGTCGACGAGAAGCGCGGGTTTGTACGTCCCGAACGTCACCGTCACGTCGGCCCGCAGCGCCTCCCCGGCGATCTCCCCCGTGTCCGCGTCGACGCCGCTCGGGAGGTCGACGGCGACGACGACGGCGTCGGAGCCGCGTGCGGCCCGGGCGACGGGCACGGCGGCGGGCCTGAGGCCGCCCTGCCCGCCGATGCCGGTGATGCCGTCGAGGACGAGGTCGGCGGCGGCGAGTGGTTCGAACGGGTCGTCGGCGGCGCCGTCGGCGACGCGCCCGCCCGCGGCCCGGAGCGCGGCGAGCCCGCCCTCGTGGGCGCGGTCGCCGAGCAGGACGGCGGTGACCGCGGCGCCGCGGCGGGCGAGCCGGGCGCCGGCGTGGAGGGCGTCGCCGCCGTTGTCGCCGCTGCCGACGAGGAGGACGACCCTGGCCCCGTAGACGCGCCCCTTGCCGAGGAGCGAGAAGCAGGCGGCGGCGAGTCCGGCGGCGGCCCGTGCCATGAGGGCGCCTTCGGGCAGACGGGCCATGAGGGCGGCTTCGGCGGCCCGTACGGTCTCCACGCGGTGAGCGGTTCGCATGCTCGCAGTCTGCCCCAGCCCTCAAGCCCCCGCCCGGAGGTGAGGGTTGACGCTCCCCCTCACTCGACTTAGGTTTGCCTTGCCTAAGTGACAGGTGGTCGACTCCTGGACGACAGGCGGAGGCCCCCCCCCGGACGCGCGCGGCACACACAACCCGCCGCCGGCCCTGGCAGCCGCGCGCACACGGCCGGGGGCCCGGCCGTCCTCCGACGGCCGGGCCCCCGGCCCCTCACCCCTCAAGGCGTCACGCCTCCGCGATCACCACCGCGGACGCCACCCCCGCGTCATGGCTCAACGAGACGTGCCAGTGCTTCACGCCCAGCTCCGCCGCCCGCGCCGCCACCGTCCCGCGCACCCGCAGCCGCGGCTGCCCGGTGCCCTCGACGTACACCTCGGCGTCCGTCCAGTGCAGCCCGCCCGGCGCGCCGAGCGCCTTCGCGAGGGCCTCCTTCGCGGCGAACCGCACCGCGAGCGACGCGGGCCCGCGCCGCTCACCGCTGGGGAGCAGCAGCTCCCGCTCGACGAAGAGACGCTGGAGCAGCCCCGGCGTCCTTTCGATCGACGCGGCGAAGCGGTCGATCTCCGCCACGTCGATCCCCACCCCAATGATCATCTGTTCACGCTCGCACACTCACTCCACGGTCACGGACTTGGCCAGGTTGCGCGGCTGGTCCACCTCGTTGCCCCGCGCGGTGGCGAGCTCGCAGGCGAAGACCTGGAGCGGCACCGTGGAGACCAGCGGCTGGAGCAGCGTAGGCGTGGCCGGGATGCGGACGAGGTGGTCGGCGTACGGGACGACGGCCTCGTCGCCCTCCTCGGCGATGACGATCGTCCGGGCTCCGCGCGCCCTGATCTCCTGGATGTTGGAGACGATCTTGTCGTGGAGGATCGAGCGGCCCTTGGGCGAGGGGACCACCACGACGACCGGCAGGTCCTCCTCGATGAGCGCGATCGGCCCGTGCTTGAGCTCGCCGGCCGCGAAGCCCTCGGCGTGCATGTACGCGAGCTCCTTGAGCTTCAGCGCGCCTTCGAGGGCGACCGGGTAGCCGACGTGCCGGCCGAGGAAGAGGACGGTGTTCTTGTGGGCGAGGGAGCGGGCGAGGGCCCGGACGGGCTCCATGGTCTCCAGGACCCGCTCGACCTCGTCGCCGATCCTGGCCAGCTCGCGCACGACGGCGTGGATCTCGTCGCCCCACTTGGTGCCGCGCACCTGCCCGAGGTAGAGCGCCAGGAGGTAGCAGGCGACGAGCTGGGTGAGGAAGGCCTTGGTGGACGCGACGGCGACCTCGGGCCCGGCATGGGTGTAGAGGACGGCGTCCGACTCCCTGGGGATCGTCGACCCGTTCGTGTTGCACACGGCGAGGACCTTCGCGCCCTGCTCACGGGCGTGCCGGAGCGCCATCAGGGTGTCCATGGTCTCGCCGGACTGCGAGATCGCGATCACCAGGGTCTTCTGGCCGAGGATCGGGTCGCGGTAGCGGAACTCGCTGGCGAGCTCGACCTCGCAGGGGATCCGGGCCCAGTGCTCGATGGCGTACTTGGCGATGAGACCGGCGTGGAAGGCGGTGCCGCACGCGATGATGACGATCTTGTCGGCCTCCCGGAGGACCGCGTCCGGGATGCGCACCTCGTCGAGGGTGAGGCGGCCGTTGCCGTCGATGCGGCCGAGGAGGGTGTCGGCGACGGCCTTCGGCTGCTCGGCGATCTCCTTGAGCATGAAGTAGTCGTAGCCGCCCTTCTCGGCGGCCGAGGCGTCCCAGTCGACGTGGAAGGCGCGGACCTCGGCCGGGGTGCCGTCGAAGTCGGTGACGGTGACACCGTCCCTGGTCAGCTCGACGACCTGGTCCTGACCGAGTTCGATCGCCGAGCGGGTGTGGGCGATGAACGCGGAGACGTCGGAGGCGAGGAAGTTCTCGCCCTCGCCGACACCGACGACGAGCGGCGAGTTCCGGCGGGCGCCGACGACGACGTCCGGCTGGTCGGCGTGCACGGCGACCAGGGTGAACGCCCCGTCGAGCCGCCGGCACACGAGCCGCATGGCCTCCGCGAGGTCCCCGGCCGAGGAGAACTCCTCCGCGAGGAGGTGGGCCACGACCTCGGTGTCCGTTTCGGACGCCAGGTCGTGGCCGCGCTCCGCGAGCTCCTCGCGCAGGACCGCGAAGTTCTCGATGATGCCGTTGTGGACGACGGCGACGCGCCCGGCGTTGTCCAGGTGCGGGTGCGCGTTGGCGTCGGTCGGCCCGCCGTGGGTGGCCCAGCGGGTGTGTCCGATGCCCACGGACCCGCCGGCCAGCGGCCGGTCCACGAGCTCCTTCTCCAGGTTGACGAGCTTGCCCGCCTTCTTGGCCGCGGCCAGCCCTCCGTCGGAGAGCACCGCGACACCGGCCGAGTCGTAGCCCCGGTATTCGAGCCTCTTGAGGCCCGCGACCACCACATCAAGCGCCGACTGCCCGCCGACGTATCCCACGATTCCGCACATGGCGGCAGCCTACGACCGAACGCGCCCGAAGGGCCGGAGTCAGCCCAGCTTGGCGGCCTGCGCGTCGATCAGGTTCTGCGGCAGGGCCGCGACGCCGCCGGGGGCGAAGCTGATGGTCGAGAACGACGCGAGCGTGTTGCCCTTGCGGAAGACGACGAGCTTGCTGGTGAACGACTCGCCCTCCAGATCGCTGGTGACGGTGAAGGCGACCGCCTCCTCACCGGCGGTGACGCTCTCCGGGGCGACCTTGGAGACCTTGGTGCTCTCCTTGAGGTGGACCACGGAGAAGCCGCCGGCGCACTCGGCGCCGGCCTTCTTCACCGAGGCGAAGGCGTCCTGCGCGCCCTGGCCCTCGTACGAACCGAGCGTCACCGCCGTCATCTCGACACCGAGCGCCCCGGTGAGCGCGTCCTCGGGCGAGGCGGACGCGTCCTTCTTCGGCTCCGCGAGCACCTTGCGCTCGGCCGACGCGGCCGGGGAACCGGGCGAGATGAAGGACATGGCGTGGGCGATCGGCGCGCAGGAGGCCTTGTCGGTGGTGACCTTGTCCGCCGCGACGACGTCCCCGGCCCCGGCCTTCTGCACCTGGTAGCCCTTGAGGTCGGCCTTCTCGACGATCAGCTTGTCGAGCTCGGCGGCGGACAGCGCCTTCGCCGCGGGCGCGCTCGTCGCGGAGGCACTGGGCGCGGCGGTCCCCTTGTCCTTGCCGTCGCTCTTCTCCCCGCCGCCACAGGCGGTGACGAGCAGGGCGAGGGAGACGGCGGTGGCGGCGACGGCGGCGTTTCTCATGGGCGTACGCATCTGAGCTGGCTCTCTGTTCTCTTCGCGGTGACTTCGTGCTGACTTCGTGCCGCCCGCACGGGGCGGCATCCCCCCGCGTGAAGTCCGGAGCCCACGCGGCATCAGAATGATCACCCTAGTCCGGCGGTCGGACAACGGCTTTTGTCGCGTGACCGACCCCACGACCCACGAAGGCCCTCGACCCCCGACAATGGCGGGGTGATCACTTCGCCGCCACGAAGCTCCGACGGGGACGGCCCCGCCGACGGACCCGGGCCCCGCACCGCCGCCGGGGCCGGAGGTACCCCCGCCCACGGGAACCCCCGCCACGGCGTCGGCCACCGTCGGCCCTCCGAGGCGACCCCGTACGTCGACTTCACCCGTGCCGAGTGGAGCGACCTGCGCGACAAGACGCCGCTCCCCCTGACCGCCGACGAGGTCGAGCGGGTCCGCGGACTCGGGGACGTCATCGACCTCGACGAGGTGCGGGACGTCTACCTGCCCCTGTCACGGCTGCTGAACCTGTACGTGCAGGCCACCAGCGAACTGCGCGGCGCCCTCAACACCTTCCTCGGCGAGAGCGCGGAACAGCGCGGCACCCCGTTCGTCATAGGGGTCGCCGGTTCGGTCGCCGTCGGCAAGTCGACGGTGTCCCGCCTCCTCCAGGCCCTGCTCGCCCGCTGGCCGGAGCACCCGCGCGTGGAACTGGTCACCACGGACGCCTTCCTCTACCCGATGGAGGAGCTGAAGGCGCGTGGGCTGATGTCCCGCAAGGGCTTCCCCGAGTCGTACGACCGCCGGGCCCTGACCCGGTTCGTCGCGGACATCAAGGCGGGCAAGGAGGAGGTCACGGCACCGGTCTACTCGCACCTCATCTACGACCGTGTGCCCGGCGAGCGGCTCGTCGTCCGCCGCCCGGACATCCTCATCGTGGAGGGCCTGAACGTCCTCCAGCCGGCACTCCCCGGCAAGGACGGCCGGACCAGGGTCGGTCTGGCGGACTACTTCGACTTCTCGGTGTACGTGGACGCGCGGGCGGAGGACATCGAACGCTGGTACCTCAACCGCTTCCGCAAGCTCCGCGACACCGCGTTCCAGAACCCCTCCTCGTACTTCCAGCGCTACACCCAGGTGTCCGAGGAGGAGGCGCTCGACTACGCCCGCACCATGTGGCGGACCATCAACAAGGTGAATCTCCTGGAGAACGTGGCCCCGACGCGCGGCCGGGCGACACTCGTCGTCCGCAAGGGATCCGACCACAAAGTGCAGCGGCTCAGCCTCCGCAAGCTCTGATCTCCGTAAGCTCGGGGCATGCTGCACCTCCGGATGATCGTCCCGCCCGACCGCACGACGCTCGCGGTCGAGCTGATCGAGTCGACGGTCGGCACCACGCACCTCGTGGTGCTGCCCGGTGCCGCCCGCGATCCCGTCGGCGACCTGGTCATGTGCGACATGGCGCGCGAGGCGACCGACGAACTGCTGCATGGGCTGCGCGACATGAAGATCGATCAGGACGGGTCGATCGCCGTGGAGAGCATCGACCTGTCGATGTCCACACGGGCGGACAAGGCCGAGGAGGACGCTCCGGGCGAGGGCGCGGACGCCGTGATCTGGGAACAGCTGGCGGAAGCCACCCACGAGGAGTCGACGCTCTCCTTCACCTATCTCTCCTTCATGGGCCTCGCGACGATGATCGCGGCCTGTGGTGTCGTCCTGGACAACGCGATCCTGATCGTGGGCGCCATGGCCGTCGGCCCGGAGTTCGGCCCGCTCGCCGGGGTGTGCACGGCGATCGTGCAGCGGGCGCCGAGACTGGCGGTACGGTCACTGACCGCGCTGCTCATCGGCTTCGCGACGGCCATCCTGGCGACGACCGTGTTCAGCCTGCTCATGGACTGGCTGAGCCAGTTCAGCAAGGAGATGCTGGACGCGGAGCGTCCGCAGACCAGCTTCATCTGGCAGCCGGACCTGTTCTCCTTCGTGGTGGCGCTCCTGGCCGGCGCGGCCGGAACCCTCTCCCTCACCTCGTCCAAGTCGGGCGCCCTGGTGGGCGTGGCGATCTCGGTGACCACGGTCCCGGCGGCGGCGAACGCGGCGGTGGCGCTCAGCTACGGAGAGGTCGGGCAGATGTGGGGGTCGATCGAGCAGCTCCTGCTCAACCTGCTGGGCATCATGCTGGCGGGCACGGCGACCCTGGCCCTCCAGCAGCGGCTGTGGCGGAAGCACCGCGGGCGCCTCAAGCGCCATCTGCGGCGGGGCTGACCCCGCATCACCACGCACGAAGGGTCCCGTACGAGAGGAGGCCCCGCCGCGCCGGAGTCCGGTGCGGCGGGGCCTCCCCCGTAAGCATGACGGTGCCTCAGAAAGGTTATCCCAGCGCCGACTTCACGACATCCGCGAGGCGCTGCGCCACCGCGCGGGCCTGCTCGATGTCGGCCGCCTCGACCATGACGCGGACCAGCGGCTCGGTGCCGGAGGGGCGCAGCAGGACGCGGCCGGTGGAGCCGAGCTCCTGCTCGGCGGCGGTGACGGCGGCGGCGAGGTCGCCGGAGGTCTTCACCCGGGCCCTGTCGACGTCCGGGACGTTGATGAGGATCTGCGGCAGCCGCTCCATCACCCCGGCGAGGTCCGCGAGCGACTTGCCGGTGGCCGCGACCCGGGCGGCCAGCATGAGGCCGGTGAGGGTGCCGTCGCCGGTGGTGGCGTGGTCGAGGACGATGACGTGCCCGGACTGCTCGCCGCCGAGCGCGAAGTCGTTCTCCTTCATGGACTCCAGGACGTAGCGGTCGCCGACCGCCGTCTGGACGAGGTTCAGGCCCTCGCGCTCCATGGCGAGCTTGAAGCCCAGGTTGGACATGACGGTGGCGACGACGGTGTCCCCGCGCAGCGTCCCGGCCTCGCGCATGGCGAGGGCGAGCACGGCGAGGATCTGGTCGCCGTCGACCTCGTTGCCCGCGGCGTCCACCGCGAGGCAGCGGTCGGCGTCGCCGTCGTGGGCGATGCCCAGGTCGGCGCCGTGCTCGACGACGGCGGCCTTCAGCAGCCCGAGGTGGGTGGAGCCGCAGCCGTCGTTGATGTTGAGGCCGTCCGGCTCGGCGCCGATGGTGACGACCTGGGCGCCGGCCCGGGTGAAGGCCTCGGGCGAGACGCGGGCGGCGGCACCGTGGGCCTCGTCGAGGACGACCTTGAGGCCTTCGAGACGGTTGGGGAGCACGGACATGAGGTGGGCGACGTAGGTCTCGAAGCCCTCGTCGTAGTCACGGACACGGCCGACACCGGCACCGGTCGGACGCTCCCAGGGGGCGCCGGTGCGGTGCTCCTCGTAGACGGACTCGATCCTGTCCTCGAGGTCGTCGGCGAGCTTGTGGCCGCCGCGCGCGAAGAACTTGATGCCGTTGTCGGGCATGGCGTTGTGGCTGGCGGAGAGCATCACACCGAGGTCGGCGCCGAGGACGCCGGTGAGGTGGGCCACGGCCGGGGTGGGCAGGACGCCGACCCGCAGGACGTCGACACCGGCACTGGCGAGTCCCGCCACGACGGCGGCCTCGAGGAACTCTCCGGACGCGCGGGGGTCACGCCCGACCACCGCGGTCGGCCGATGGCCCTCGAAGGTGCCCGCCTCGGCGAGCACGTGCGCCGCCGCGACCGACAGGCCGAGCGCGAGCTCCGCCGTCAGGTCCGCGTTGGCCACACCGCGTACGCCGTCCGTGCCGAAGAGTCGTCCCACAGCTGTCCTCCGAGAAATACGTGCCCAAGCTGATGAAAGAAAAAGAGGTTATGAAAAAACGTACGCCCCGACGGCACGGGCAGTGCCGCCGGGGCGTACGAATGCAGACCGAGCAGGCGATTAACGCTTGCTGTACTGCGGAGCCTTACGGGCCTTCTTGAGACCGGCCTTCTTGCGCTCGACCGCACGGTCGTCGCGGGAGAGGAAGCCGGCCTTCTTCAGCGCCGGGCGGTTGTTCTCGACGTCCGCCTCGTTCAGCGCACGGGCCACGCCGAGGCGCAGGGCGCCGGCCTGACCGGAGACACCGCCACCCGCGATGCGGGCGATGACGTCGTAGCGGTTGTCGAGCTCGAGCACCTTGAAGGGCTCGTTGACTTCCTGCTGGTGCACCTTGTTGGGGAAGTAGTCCTCAAGGGTGCGACCGTTGATCTTCCACTTGCCGGTGCCCGGAACGATCCGGACGCGGGCGATGGCGTTCTTGCGACGGCCCAGGCCGGCGGCCGGCTGCGGGTCGCCGAAGCGGGACGCGAGCGACTCGGAGGTGTACTCACCCTCGACGAGCTCGGTCTCGGTGGTGTATTCCTCAACGCCCTCGAACTCGTCGACGGGGGTCTCGGGGGTGGTCTCGGCCACGATGCTCCTCAGATTTCTTTCGTTCTTAGGGGGTGTGGCCGGAACTACTGCGCGACCTGGGTGATCTCGAACGGAACCGGCTGCTGCGCAGCGTGCGGGTGGTTCTCGCCCGCGTAGACCTTCAGCTTCGAGATCATCTGACGGCCCAGGGTGTTCTTGGGGATCATGCCCTTGATGGCCTTCTCGACGGCCTTCTCGGGGTTCTTGGAGAGCAGCTCGTCGTAACGGACGGAGCGCAGACCGCCCGGGAAGCCGGAGTGGCGGTACGCCAGCTTCTGGGTCTTCTTGTTGCCGGACAGGTGGACCTTGTCAGCGTTGATGATGATGACAAAGTCGCCCATGTCCATGTGGGGCGCGTAAACCGGCTTGTGCTTGCCTCGGAGGAGGTTCGCAGCCGTGGTCGCCAGACGGCCCAGGACGATGTCCTGCGCGTCGATGATGTGCCACTGGCGAGTGACATCGCCGGGCTTGGGGCTGTACGTACGCACTTCGTAGCCTTCGCTTCTTCAGTGGATGGAGTCCAGACACACCTGAAGCGATCATGCAGCTGGGGCTTGCACTGCCGGGAACGACGCCCGTATGCGAGCCACTGGTAACTGCTCCAGGGAACCTGCGTAAAGGTTTTTCGCGTGAGAACCGCGAAGCCAATACGCATAACAAACCGCAACACTACCCGCGCTGCCCCCGACGGGTCAAAACGCCGAGAGACACCAGGTCACCGCGCCCGCTCGACCCGCCGCTCGTCCCACACGGGCTCGGTCGTCTCCCGTACGACCCCGTCGGAGCCGAACACCAGGAACCGGTCGAAGCTCTTCGCGAACCACCGGTCGTGGGTCACGGCGAGCACCGTCCCGTCGTACGCCTCAAGACCGTCCTGAAGGGCCTCCGCCGACTCCAGGTCCAGGTTGTCCGTCGGCTCGTCGAGCAGCAGCGCCGTGGTGCCGGCCAGCTCCAGGAGCAGGATCTGGAACCGCGCCTGCTGCCCGCCCGAGAGCTTGTCGAAGGGCTGGTCGCCCTGCCGCTCCAGCTCGTACCGGCGCAGCATCGACATGGCCCCGCCCCGGTCCTTGGCGTGCTCCGTCCACAGGATGTCGACGAGCGGCCGGCCGGTCAGCTCCGGGTGCGCGTGGGTCTGCGCGAAGTGCCCCGGCACCACCCGGGCGCCCAGCTTCCAGTTCCCGGTGTGGGCGACCGACGGGTCCCCCGCGAGCAGCCGCAGGAAGTGCGACTTGCCCGACCCGTTCGAGCCGAGGACGCCGACCCGCTCCCCGTAGAAGATCTCCAGCGAGAACGGCTTCATGAGACCGGTCAGCTCAAGGTTCTCGCAGGTCACCGCGCGTACACCGGTCCGGCCGCCGCGCAGCCGCATCTTGATGTCCTGCTCGCGCGGCGGCTCCGGCGGCGGCCCCGCCTCCTCGAACTTCCGCAGCCGCGTCTGGGCCGCGGCGTACCGGGAGGCCATGTCGTGGCTGACGGACGCCGCCTGCCGCAGGTTGACGACGAGCTTCTTCAGCTGGGCGTGCTTCTCGTCCCAGCGACGCTTCAGCTCCTCGAAGCGGGCGAACCGGTCCCGCCGCGCCTCGTGGAAGGTGTCGAACCCGCCACCGTGCACCCAGACGTCCGAGCCGGCCGGGCCGGGCTCGACCGCGACGATCTTCTGCGCGCCCCGGGAGAGCAGCTCCCGGTCGTGGGAGATGAACAGCACGGTCTTACGGGTCTCCCGCAGCCGCTCCTCCAGCCAGCGCTTGCCGGGGACGTCGAGATAGTTGTCCGGCTCGTCGAGGAGCAGCACCTCGTCGGAGCCGCGCAGCAGGGACTCCAGGACGAGCCGCTTCTGCTCACCGCCGGAGAGCGTCCTGACCTGCCGGAACTGCGCCTTGTCGTACGGCATGCCGAGCGCGGCCATGGTGCAGATGTCCCAGAGGGTCTCGGCCTCGTACCCCTGCACCTCGGCCCAGTCGCTGAGGGCCTGCGCGTACTTCATCTGCGCGGCCTCGTCGTCGACCGTCATGATCAGGTGCTCGGCCTCGTCGACGGCCTTCGCGGCCTCCCGGATCCGGGGCTGGGCCACCGACACCAGCAGGTCACGCACGGTGGACTCGTCCCGCACGGAGCCGACGAACTGCGGCATCACGCCGAGGCCGCCGCTGACGGTGACGCCGCCGCCGTGCGGCTGGAGCTCCCCGGAGATCAGCCGGAGCAGTGTGGTCTTGCCGGCGCCGTTGGCCCCGACCAGGGCGACGACGGCGCCCTCCCCCACCCGGAAGGAGGCGTCCCCGAGCAGGACCCTCCCGTCGGGAAGGTAGTACTCAAGATGCGCGGCCTCGACATGTCCCATGAGGTGCATTGTCGCCGCCCGCGTCGGCTCGGCCCAACCGGTTTAGGATGCGCGGCATGAGCTTTGGGGGACCGCAGTGGCCGCAAGAGCCGCAGCAGGGCGGGCAGCAGGGGTACGGACGGCAGCCGCAGGGACAGCAGGGGTACGGGCGGCAACAGCCCGACTTCGGGCAGCAGCAGGGCTACGGGCAGCAGCCGAGCGCCTTCCCGGGGGCACAGGGACCCCAGGGGACCCAGGAACCCTTCCCGGGCGCCCAGGGCGGCGGCGGGACCCCGGACTGGGGCGCCCTGGCCGACGCCTCGGCCTCCCGTAACCGGCGCAAGCGCTGGCTGATGATCGGCGGTGGCGCGGTGGCCGCCCTGATCGTCGGCGCGATCGTCGCCACGGCCGTGGTGGCCAGCGGCAAGAAGAACGACGAGGCCGAGAACGGCGGGGTGCCGACCGGCACGGTCTCCCCCACCGTTTCGTCGACCCCCGAGCCGACCTTCTCCTCGGTGGCGCCGCCGCCCCCGCCGAACCCGAAGGACTACATCTCGGACCCGAAGAAGGACAAGGCGCCGCTCTCCGCGGAGGGCCTCTTCCCGGGCAAGAAGCTCACGATGAACAAGCGCCCGTACAAGAAGGGCGCGACCTCGGCCACCACCGACTGCGCGGCCGTCACCCAGGGCGGCCTCGGCGCCGTCCTGAAGAAGAACGGCTGCCAGAAGGTGCTCCGCGCCACCTATGTGAAGGACGGCGTGGCGATCACCGTCGGCGTCGCCGTCTTCCCGTCGGAGGCCGCGGCCCTCAAGGCGAAGACCCAGGCCACCGGCGGCGTCGCCCCGCTCGTCGGCGCGGGCGTGGGTGACTTCTGCCACGCGACGGTCTGCCTGCGCCGCTCGAACTCGGTCGGCCGGTACGCCTACTTCACCCAGGCCGGCTTCACCAACGGCAAGAAGGTCACCAAGGCCGACAAGCCGGTCTTCCAGGCCAGCGACGACCTGGGGACCTTCGCCTTCAACCAGATCTACGCCCGCGGCCGCGCCCAAGCCTCAGCAGCAGCCGGCGCTCCCGGGGAGTGACCGCTTGTTCCTGGCCTCCAGATTGCGGGCGGCCAGGAGCTCGTCGGCCGGGTAGCCCACCTCTTCGAGGGTGAGGCCGTGCGGCCGTACGACATGGACGGCCGAGTCACGGACGCCGGCCGCGAGCACCTTGCCCGGCCAGTCCACCGGCCGGTGCCCGTCGCCGACGA
The DNA here is from genome assembly GCF_044331325.1 of Streptomyces sp. NPDC017246. NCBI lineage: Bacteria > Bacillati > Actinomycetota > Actinomycetes > Kitasatosporales > Streptomycetaceae > Streptomyces > Streptomyces sp. NPDC017246. The sequence goes on from NZ_JBIRMW010000011.1 coordinate 12,792, forward strand.
AGAGCAGGGCGCCGACCAGCGAGCGGACCATGTTGTGGCAGAAGGCGTCGGCCTTCACGGTGGCTTCCATCACCCCGTCCGCGCGCCGCTCCCAGCGCAGCTCCTGGAGCGTGCGGATGGTGGTGGCGCCCTCGCGGCGCTTGCAGTACGCGGCGAAGTCGTGTTCACCGACCAGCGCGGCGGCCGCCTCGTTCATGGCGTCCATGTCGAGCGCCCAGTCGTGCCAGAGCACGTGCCCGCGCTGCAGCGGGTCGACCCCGCCGGGGTTGTCGGTGACGCGGTAGGTGTAGCGGCGCCAGATCGCGGAGAAGCGGGCGTTGAAGCCGCTGGGAGCCTCGGTCAGGGACCAGATCCGCACGTCGTGGGAGAGGCGCCCCGCGAGCCGCCTGAGCAGCTTGTCGTGGTGCTCGGCCCACAGCTCGACGGGCAGGTCGACATGGGCGACCTGACCGCGCGCGTGCACCCCGGAGTCGGTCCGGCCGGCCACGGTCAGCTCGTACGTCTCCTTGGACCGGGTCACCGTCCGCAGGGCGTCCTCGATGTCCCCCTGCACGGTCCGCCGCCCCTGGGCCTGCTTGGCCCAGCCGGAGAAGTCCTTGCCGTCGTACGACAGGTCAAGCCGAACCCGTACGAACCCGTCCTGCACGTCATCGCTCACGCGGAGATCCTCTCAAACACACGGGAACGGGCCCGCACCCCAGGGGGTACGGGCCCGCACACGAGAAACGTCGGAAGAACGCTTACGCGTCCTTCGACTCCTCGGCGGCCTCGGTCGTGGCGGCCTCGTCGGCCTCCTTGACGGCGCGCACGGTGGCGGCCTCGGCCTCGGCGACGGTCGCCTTCTTGGCGATCTCGCCCTCGACCAGCTCGATCACGGCCATCGGGGCGTTGTCGCCACGACGGTTGCCGATCTTGGTGATACGGGTGTAGCCACCGGGGCGCTCCGTGTAACGCGGGGCGATCTCGGTGAAGAGGGTGTGGACGATGCCCTTGTCGGTGATCGTCTGCAGCACCAGGCGACGGTTGTGGATGTCGCCCTTCTTCGCCTTGGTGATCAGGCGCTCGGCGACCGGACGCAGGCGACGGGCCTTGGCCTCGGTGGTGGTGATGCGGCCGTGCTCGAAGAGCGACTTCGCCAGGTTGGCGAGGAGCAGCTTCTCGTGCGCGGCGGAACCGCCGAGGCGGGCACCCTTCGCGGGACGCGGCATGGTGTTTCTCCTTGTGATCTGCACCGGCCGTATGAGGTACCGATGTCAGTGTCCGAGCGGGCGGTCACCCGTCGGAGACCCCGCGCCCCAGAGGGGCGCGGGGAACTGCGTGACCGGCCGAAGCCGGCCCGCAGCCAAATCTGGACCGTCGGGCCCGAGCGATCAGTACTGCTCGGTCTCGACGAAGCCGGCGTCCGCGTCGTCGTCGGCGCCGAAGGCGTCGGCGGCGGCGGTCGGGTCGAAGCCGGGGGGCGAGTCCTTCAGCGCGAGGCCCATACCGGCCAGCTTCGCCTTGACCTCGTCGATCGACTTCGCACCGAAGTTGCGGATGTCGAGCAGGTCGGCCTCGGAGCGCGCCACGAGCTCACCCACGGAGTGGATGCCCTCGCGCTTGAGGCAGTTGTACGAACGAACGGTGAGCTCGAGCTCCTCGATCGGCAGCGCCAGGTCGGCGGCAAGGGCGGCGTCCGTCGGGGACGGGCCCATGTCGATGCCCTCGGCGTCGATGTTGAGCTCGCGCGCCAGACCGAACAGCTCGACCAGGGTCTTACCGGCGGACGCCATGGCGTCACGCGGGCGCATGGCCTGCTTGGTCTCGACGTCGACGATCAGCTTGTCGAAGTCGGTGCGCTGCTCGACACGGGTCGCCTCGACCTTGTACGTGACCTTGAGCACCGGGGAGTAGATGGAGTCGACCGGGATACGGCCGATCTCCTGGCCCGCCTGCTTGTTCTGGACGGCGGAGACGTAGCCGCGACCGCGCTCGACGGTCAGCTCCATCTCCAGCTTGCCCTTGCCGTTGAGCGTGGCGAGGACGAGGTCGGGGTTGTGCACCTCGACACCGGCCGGGGGCGCGATGTCGGCGGCGGTGACCAGACCCGGGCCCTGCTTGCGCAGGTACATCACGACCGGCTCGTCGTGCTCCGAGGAGACGACCAGCTGCTTGATGTTGAGGATGAGGTCGGTCACGTCCTCCTTGACGCCCGGCACGGTGGTGAACTCGTGCAGGACACCGTCGATGCGGATGCTGGTGACAGCGGCACCCGGGATCGAGGAGAGGAGGGTACGGCGGAGGGAGTTGCCGAGGGTGTAGCCGAAGCCCGGCTCCAGCGGCTCGATCACGAACCGGGAGCGGAACTCGTCGACGACCTCTTCGGTCAGCGAAGGACGCTGAGCGATCAGCATGTCTTTATTCCTTCAGTCGTGGACGCCCACTATTTGACGCCCTACGGGTGGTACGTACTGCAAGAGTACGGGCGGCACGGTCCGAAGAGCCGTACCGCCCGAATCCGGTGTCAAGCAGCCGTGCGTCAGACGCGGCGGCGCTTGGGGGGACGGCAGCCGTTGTGCGGCGTGGGGGTGACGTCCTGGATCGAACCGACCTCGAGGCCCGTGGCCTGGAGGGAGCGGATCGCGGTCTCGCGGCCGGAGCCCGGACCCTTGACGAAGACGTCAACCTTGCGCATGCCGTGCTCCTGCGCGCGGCGGGCGGCCGACTCGGCGGCCATCTGCGCGGCGAACGGAGTCGACTTGCGCGAGCCCTTGAAGCCGACGTGGCCGGCGGAGGCCCAGGAGATCACGTTGCCCGAGGGGTCCGTGATCGAGACGATCGTGTTGTTGAACGTGCTCTTGATGTGCGCGTGGCCGTGAGCGACGTTCTTCTTTTCCTTGCGGCGCACCTTCTTGGCAGCGCCCTGACGACCCTTGGGGGGCATCTATATCTCCTACGGGAGGTGGTCGGTCCTACAGCGAAGACCGCTTGGTCAAGCGTCCGCTGAGGACTACTTCTTGCCCGGCTTCTTCTTGCCGGCGATGGCGCGACGCGGGCCCTTGCGGGTACGAGCGTTCGTGCTGGTGCGCTGGCCGCGGACGGGCAGGCCACGACGGTGGCGCAGACCCTGGTAGCAGCCGATCTCGACCTTGCGGCGGATGTCGGCGGCGACCTCGCGACGGAGGTCACCCTCGGTCTGGAGGTTGGCGTCCACGTACTCGCGGATCTTGACGAGGTCTTCCTCGGCAAGCTCACGGACACGGGTGGACGGGTTCACGCCGGTCGCGGCGAGAATCTCCTCGGACCGGGTACGCCCGATGCCGAAGACGTAGGTGAGTGCGACCACCACACGCTTTTCGCGCGGGATGTCAACACCGGAAACGCGTGCCATTCAATGGCTCCTGTGTTCTCGGGGGTCTCTGCAGAACCGCTCCCGACCGCCGACTCTTCGAAGGTGCGAAGAATGGTACGTCCGGGTCCCCGGCCCCCGCCGGAGGTGCCGTCAACCGTGGAACACGGCCCGACGGGCTCTGCGTATGTACGAATTGCTATGCGTCGCGCGAAGAACTGCGAAATGCAGGTCGGTCGGCGTGCGTCAGCCCTGGCGCTGCTTGTGGCGCAGGTTGTCGCAGATGACCATGACCCGACCGTGACGGCGGATCACCTTGCACTTGTCGCAGATCTTCTTGACGCTCGGCTTGACCTTCATGGGATGTGAGGTTCTCCGGGTCAGTGCCACCACCCGCGCGCAAGGCGGGGTGCGGGCAAGATCTACTTGTACCGGTAGACGATCCGGCCACGCGTCAGGTCGTACGGAGAGAGCTCCACGACGACCCGGTCGTCCGGAAGGATTCGGATGTAGTGCATCCGCATCTTGCCGGAGATGTGCGCGAGGACCTTGTGACCGTTCTGGAGCTCCACCTTGAACATGGCGTTCGGGAGAGACTCGATCACGGTGCCCTCGATTTCGATGGCACCTTGCTTCTTGGCCACGCTTCGCCTTTCGAATCGGCTACCTTGATCGACTGTCGCCACCGTATGCGGACACACGGGTACACGAGAGCCGACGCATCAGTCTACGTCAGGCCCCAGGAAAAGACGAATCGGGAAGTCTGCCCACCCGGACTGATCCTTACGCAAGGCACCACGCCGTAGAAATTCCACGCTGCCGCGGACTACGCGAGCGGGTCGGGAGCCGCCACGACACCCAGCTCCGCCAGCTTCGCCCTGCCGCCGTCGACCGCCGTCAGGACGAGCGGACCCTCCTCGGTCAGCGCGATGCTGTGCTCCCAGTGGGAGGACCAGGTGCCGTCGGTGGTGATGACGGTCCAGTCGTCCTTCAGGACCTCCGTGTGCGGGGTACCGAGGGAGACCATCGGCTCGATCGCCAGGCAGAAGCCGGGGACCAGCTTCGGGCCCTTGCCGCGCTTGCGGGAGACGTAGTTCAGCAGGTGCGGGTCCATGTGCATCTCGGTGCCGATGCCGTGGCCGCCGTAGTCCTCGATGATCCCGTACCGGCCGAGGCTGTGGTCGCCGACCGGCGGCCGCGGCTGACGCTTGATGTAGGTCTCGATCGCCTTGGAGACGTCCACCAGCCGGTTGCCGGGCTTCATGGCGGCGATGCCCGCCCACATCGACTCCTCCGTGACACGGGAGAGCTCGACGAGCTCCGGCGCGTGCCCGGTGCCCACGAAGGCCGTGTAGGCGGCGTCACCGTGCCAGCCGTCCACGATCGCGCCCGCGTCGATGGAGATGATGTCGCCGTCCTTGAGGACGGTCTTTTCGTCGGGGATGCCGTGGACGACGACCTCGTTCACCGAGGTGCAGATCGTCGCGGGGAAACCGCCGTACCCGAGGAAGTTCGACTTCGCGCCGTGGTCGGCGATGACCTTCCGCGCGACCTCGTCGAGGTCGCGGGTCGTGGCGCCCGGCACGGCCGCCTCACGGGTCGCCGAGTGAATGGCGGCGACGACCAGCCCCGCCTCGCGCATCTTCGCGATCTGCTCGGGGGTCTTGATCTGCACCATCGTGGCCGAGGCCTTTCCATCGAGTACGGGGAACAGAACAACGATACGGCCGCGGCGCCCCCGAGGGGCACCGCGGCCGTATCGAACGAACCGGGGTTACTTCTTGAGCGCGGCCATCGCCTTCGCGGTGACCTCGTCCACCTTGCCGAGCGCCGAGATCGTCACGACCAGGTTCTGCGCCCGGTAGTAGTCGATGATCGGCTCGGTCTGCGTGTGGTAGACCTCCAGGCGCCGGCGGACCGTGTCCTCGGAGTCGTCGTCACGCTGGTAGAGCTCGCCGCCGCAGACGTCGCAGACGCCTTCGGCCTTCGGCGGGGTGTACGTCACGTGGAACACGTGAGCGCTGTTGTTGCGGCAGATGCGGCGACCCGCGATCCGCTTCACAACCTCGTCCTCGGGGACCTCGAGGTCCAGGACCGCGTCGAGCTGCATGTCCTCGGCCTTCAGGACGACGTCCAGGGCCTCGGCCTGAGCCACGTTGCGGGGGAACCCGTCCAGCAGGAAGCCGTTGGCGGCGTCCGACTGCTCCATCCGGTCCTTGGCCATCCCGATGGTCACCTCGTCGGGCACCAGGTCGCCGGCGTCCATGAACGCCTTGGCCTTGAGACCCAGATCCGTGCCCTGAGAGATGTTGGCGCGGAACAGGTCGCCCGTGGAGATGTGCGGGATGTCCAGGTTCTTGGCAAGGAACGCAGCCTGCGTTCCCTTGCCGGCACCGGGCGGTCCGACGAGGACGATTCGCATCAGCGGAGGAACCCTTCGTAATTGCGCTGCTGGAGCTGGCTCTCGATCTGCTTCACGGTCTCCAGCCCCACACCCACGATGATGAGGATGCTCGTCCCACCGAAGGGGAAGTTGGCATTGGCGCCACCGAAGCCTGCCAACGCCATCGTCGGCACAAGAGCGATCAGACCCAAGTACAGCGAGCCCGGCCAAGTGATCCGGTTGAGCACGTAGCTCAGATACTCGGCAGTAGGTCGACCAGCCCGGATACCCGGGATGAAGCCACCATACTTCTTCATGTTGTCGGCGACTTCCTCGGGGTTGAACGAGATCGCCACATAGAAGAAGGCGAAGAACACGATCAGAAGGAAGTACGTGGCGATGTAGTAGGGGTGGTCACCCTTGACGAAGTGGGCTTCGATCCAGGTCTTCCACCCTGCGGTGGAGTTCGAGAACTGCGCGATCAGAGCCGGGATGTAGAGCAGCGACGAAGCGAAGATGACAGGAATCACACCCGCCTGGTTCACCTTCAGCGGGATGTACGTGGACGTACCGCCGTAGGAACGCCGGCCGATCATGCGCTTCGCGTACTGCACCGGGATGCGGCGCTGTGCCTGCTCGACGAAGACCACGAGGGCCACCATCACGAAGCCGATGAGGATGACGGTGCCGAACTCGATCCAGCCCTTGGCGAGCTTGCCGCTCTCCTTGATGGCCCACAGGGCGCCCGGGAAGCCGGCGGCGATCGAGATGAACATCAGGATCGACATGCCGTTGCCGATGCCGCGGTCGGTGATGAGCTCACCGAGCCACATGACGATGCAGGTACCGGCGGTCATCGTGAGGACCATCGTGGCGATGGTGAAGATCGACGGGTCGGGGACGACCTGGTCCGCGACACGGCAACCGCTGAACAGCGCACCGCTCTTGGCGGTGGCCACGAGACCGGTGCCCTGAAGCACTGCGAGGGCGACCGTCAGGTACCGGGTGTACTGCGTGATCTTGGCGGTACCGGACTGACCCTCCTTCTTGAGGGCTTCGAGCCGCGGGATCACGACGGTCAGCAGCTGCAGGATGATGCTGGCCGTGATGTACGGCATGATGCCGAGCGCGAAGATGGTGATCTGCAGCAGCGCTCCGCCACTGAACATGTTGACCAGGCCGAAGAGGCTGTTGTTGCCCTCGCTGGCCTGCTTGACACACTGCTGGACGGCCTCGTAGCTGACGCCGGGGACCGGGATGTGGGCCCCGAGGCGGTACAGCACGATGATGGCGAGCGTGAAGAGCAGCTTCTTGCGCAGGTCGGGCGTCTTGAACGCCCGGGCGAACGCGGTGAGCACGGTGCCTCCTGCGACCCCCGCGCTAGGCGTCAAGGGTGACGGTCTTGAGGTTCGACGAATAGGTATCGGTCATCAATCCCGTGCGGGCATACCGCACGGAGTCTAGACAGTGCACGCCACCTTACCGGCGACCATGCCCCCCTAGGAACGACCAATCGGGGATGCCCCTTTTGGGAGGCATCCCCGATCGGATGTTCAAGCCATCGAGTCGTCTCAGACGAGCTCGGTGACGGTGCCGCCGGCAGCGGCGATCTTCTCCTTGGCGGAGCCGGAGACGGCGTCGACCGTCACCTGCAGCGCCACGGTGATCTCGCCGGTGCCGAGCACCTTGACGAGCTGGTTCTTGCGAACCGCACCCTTGGCGACCAGATCGGCCACCGTGACCTCGCCACCCTGCGGGTAGAGCGCGGTGAGCTTGTCCAGGTTCACGACCTGGTACTCGGTGCGGAACGGGTTCTTGAAGCCCTTGAGCTTCGGCAGACGCATGTGGAGGGGCATCTGCCCACCCTCGAAGCGCTGCGGAACCTGGTAACGGGCCTTCGTGCCCTTGGTACCACGACCGGCCGTCTTACCCTTCGACGCCTCACCACGACCGACACGGGTCTTCGCGGTCTTGGCGCCGGGGGCGGGACGGAGGTTGTGGGCCTTCAGCGGGTTGGTCTCCGCCATGTCAGTCAACCTCCTCGACCGTCACGAGGTGGCGGACGGTGTGAACCATTCCGCGGAACTCGGGGCGGTCCTCCTTGACAACCACGTCGTTGACCTTCTTGAGGCCAAGCGAACGCAGGGTGTCGCGGTGGTTCTGCTTGCTGCCGATGTACGACTTCGTCTGCGTGACCTTGAGGCGAGCCATTACGCACCCGCCCCAGCACGTGCACGAAGCAGAGCCGCGGGGGCGACGTCCTCGAGGGGCAGACCACGGCGAGCCGCGATCTCCTCGGGACGCTGCAGGCCCTTGAGGGCCGCCACGGTCGCGTGCACGATGTTGATCGCGTTGGACGAGCCGAGCGACTTCGACAGGATGTCGTGAACGCCGGCGCACTCCAGAACGGCGCGCACCGGGCCACCGGCGATAACACCGGTACCGGGGGAAGCCGGCTTCAGCAGCACGACGCCCGCGGCACGCTCACCCGTGATCGGGTGAGGGATCGTGCCCTGGATGCGGGGAACCTTGAAGAAGTTCTTCTTGGCTTCCTCGACACCCTTGGCAATGGCCGCGGGAACTTCCTTGGCCTTGCCGTAACCGACACCTACGGTGCCGTCACCGTCGCCCACCACGACCAGCGCGGTGAAGCTGAAGCGGCGACCACCCTTGACAACCTTGGCGACGCGGTTGATCGCGACAACGCGCTCAACGTACGCGGTCTTCTCGGCGGCAGCGCCACCGTCGCGGCCCTTCCGGTCCCGCCGCTCGCCGCCACCGGCACCGCTTCCGCGGCGCTGGGGTCCAGCCATTGGATTTACCTCTCTCTGTTACGTCCGTTAGTCCCGGAACCGGGGCTTAGAACTTCAGCCCGGCTTCGCGGGCGGCGTCAGCCAGAGCGGCAATGCGCCCGGCGTACCTGTTGCCACCACGGTCGAACACGACAGTCTCGACGCCAGCGGCCTTGGCGCGCTCGGCGACAAGAGCGCCGACCTGCTTGGCCTGCGCGGACTTGTCACCCTCGCCACCACGGATCGACGCGTCCAGGGTCGACGCCGACGCAAGGGTGTGACCCTTGAGGTCGTCGATGACCTGAGCGGTGATACCGCGGTTCGAACGCGTCACGACGAGGCGCGGACGCTCCGCCGAACCCGACACGTTCTTGCGGATGCGGATGTGGCGGCGAGCCTTGGCCGCGCGCTTGTAAGCGTCGCCCTTGGCGATCTTCACACCGTATGCCATGGCTTACTTACCAGCCTTTCCGACCTTGCGGCGGATGACCTCGCCGGCGTACTTGACGCCCTTGGCCTTGTACGGGTCGGGCTTCCGCAGCTTGCGGATGTTCGCCGCGACCTCGCCGACCTTCTGCTTGTCGATGCCCTCGACCGAGAACTTCGTCGGCGACTCGACCTTGAACGAGATGCCCTCGGGCGCCTCGACGAGGATCGGGTGGCTGTAGCCGAGCTGGAACTCCAGGTTGGAGCCCTTCGCGGCCACGCGGTAACCGACACCGCTGATCTCGAGCGCCTTCACGTAACCCTGGGTCACACCGGTGATCATGTTGGCCACCAGCGTGCGGGACAGGCCGTGAAGGGCCTTGTTCTGACGCTCGTCGTTCGGACGGTTGACGTTGAGCACGCCATCCTCGCCCTTAACGATCTCGATCGGCGCGGCGACGGTGTGGCTCAGGGTGCCCTTGGAACCCTTGACCGTGACCGTGCGGCCCTCGATGGTGACGTCCACGCCGGCGGGAACCTGGATAGGCAGCTTGCCAATACGCGACATTAGCTATTCCTCCGTTCCCGACTACCAGACGTAGGCGAGGACTTCCCCACCTACGCCCTTCTTGCCTGCCTGCTGGCCGGTCAGGAGGCCGTGGGACGTGGAGATGATCGCCACGCCCAGACCGCCGAGGACCTTCGGCAGGTTGGTGGACTTCGCGTAAACCCGGAGACCGGGCTTCGAGATCCGCTTGATGCCCGCGATGGAGCGCTCACGGTTCGGACCGAACTTGAGCTCGAGGACGAGGTTCTTGCCGACCTCGGCGTCCTCGACCTTCCAGCCCGTGATGAAGCCCTCCTGCTGGAGGATTTCCGCGATGTGAGACTTGATCTTGCTGTGCGGCATAGCCACGGAGTCGTGGTACGCCGAGTTCGCGTTACGCAGACGAGTCAGCATGTCCGCGATCGGATCAGTCATGGTCATGAATTGGCCTTCGGCCTCTCTCGCCGGGGTTTCCAGTGCGCCATCCCTCTCCCCACACAGGGGCGGGACGGGTGCGGCGCGGGGACCTACGGCGTAGTAAGTCGTACGGGCGACGGACGCCCAACCCTCCTAGCCTAAGCCATGGAGGGATGGGCATCCGACAACCCAGTGCTTACCGAGAGACTCCGGTCATCCCAACTAAGGGATTACCAGGAGCTCTTGGTCACGCCCGGCAGCTCGCCACGGTGAGCCATCTCACGAAGGCACACGCGGCACAGGCCGAACTTGCGGTACACGGAGTGGGGACGACCACAGCGCTGGCAGCGCGTGTAGCCACGCACGCCGAACTTGGGCTTGCGAGCAGCCTTCGCGATGAGAGCCTTCTTCGCCATCTCGCTTACGCCTCCTTGAAGGGGAAGCCGAGGTGACGCAGAAGGGCACGGCCCTCGTCGTCGTTGGTCGCCGTGGTCACCACGGTGATGTCCATACCCCGGACACGGTCGATCTTGTCCTGGTCGATCTCGTGGAACATGACCTGCTCCGTGAGACCGAAGGTGTAGTTGCCACGCCCGTCGAACTGCTTGGGGGACAGACCACGGAAGTCGCGGATGCGCGGAAGCGCGAGCGACAGGGTGCGGTCCAGGAACTCCCACATGCGGTCGCCACGGAGGGTGACGTGCGCACCGATCGGCTGGCCCTCACGCAGCTTGAACTGCGCGATGGACTTGCGAGCCTTGGTGACGGCCGGCTTCTGGCCGGTGATGGTGGTCAGGTCACGGACGGCACCGTCCATGAGCTTCGAGTCACGGGCGGCGTCGCCGACACCCATGTTGACCACGATCTTCACAAGGCCGGGAACCTGCATGACGTTCTCGTACGAGAACTCCTCACGCAGCTTGCCCGCGATCTCCTCGCGGTACTTCGTCTTGAGACGCGGAGTGGTGGTAGCCATCAGATGTCCTCACCCGTCCGCTTGGCAACGCGGATCTTGTTGCCCTCGTCGTCGAAGCGGTAACCGACACGCGTGACGACCTTCTTGCCGTCCTTCTCCACCACGAGCTGAACGTTGCTCACGTGGACAGGGGCCTCGGTCGTGACGATGCCACCGGCCTGCGACGGGCCGGCCTTGGTGTGCTTCTTGACCCGGTTGACACCCTCGACGAGGACACGGTTGTCGCGGGGGAAGGCCGTGATGACCTTGCCCTGCTTGCCCTTGTCCTTACCGGTGATGACCTGGACCAGGTCGCCCTTCTTGATCTTCATGCTTACAGCACCTCCGGCGCGAGCGAGATGATCTTCATGAACTTCTTCTCGCGCAGCTCACGGCCCACCGGGCCGAAGATACGGGTGCCACGAGGGTCGCCGTCGTTCTTGAGAATGACAGCGGCGTTCTCGTCGAAGCGGATGTACGAGCCGTCCTGGCGGCGGCGCTCCTTGACGGTGCGAACGATGACCGCCTTGACGACGTCACCCTTCTTCACGTTGCCACCGGGGATCGCGTCCTTGACGGTGGCGACGATGACGTCACCGATGCCCGCGTAGCGGCGACCCGAGCCACCGAGAACACGGATGCAAAGGATCTCCTTGGCACCAGTGTTGTCGGCGACACGCAGTCGCGACTCCTGCTGGATCACGTCTATCTCCTGATTGTCTGCCGGTTCCCGGCCGGGGCTTCAGCTGAAGCCCCGGCCGAGCCTGGCGGAACGAACTCGAAGGGTTACCCCTTCAAGCTGCGGTTACTGGATTTCGCTGACGCGAAATGCCTACTTGGCCTTCTCGAGGATCTCGATGACGCGCCAGTGCTTCGTCGACGACAGCTTCCGGGTCTCCATCAGGAGGACGCGGTCACCGATGCCGGCAGCGTTCTGCTCGTCGTGAGCCTTGAGCTTGTTCGTACGGCGGATGACCTTGCCGTACAGCGCGTGCTTGACGCGGTCCTCGACAGCGACGACGACGGTCTTGTCCATCTTGTCGCTGACGACCAGGCCCTCGCGGACCTTGCGAGCGTTGCGCTCGGTCTTCTCAGTCACGTTGCTCTCGCTCATCAGGCGTTCTCCACCGTCTCGATGCCCAGCTCGCGCTCACGCATCAGGGTGTAGATCCGGGCGATGTCCTTACGGACGGACTTGAGCCGGCCGTGGTTCTCGAGCTGGCCCGTCGCCGCCTGGAAGCGGAGGTTGAACAGCTCTTCCTTGGCCTCGCGGAGCTTGTTGAGAAGCTCCTCGTTGCCCAGCTCGCGCAGCTCGGACGCCTTGGTACCGGCGGTCATCACAGCTCACCTGCTTCGCGCTTAACGATCTTGCACTTCATCGGCAGCTTGTGGGCCGCACGGGTCAGGGCCTCGCGCGCGATCTTCTCGTTCGGGTAGGACAGCTCGAACATCACCCGACCGGGCTTGACGTTCGCGATCCACCACTCCGGCGAACCCTTACCGGAACCCATGCGGGTCTCGGCAGGCTTCTTGGTCAGCGGGCGGTCCGGGTAGATGTTGATCCAGACCTTGCCGCCACGCTTGATGTGGCGGGTCATCGCGATACGAGCCGCCTCGATCTGGCGGTTGGTCACGTACGCCGGCGTGAGGGCCTGAATGCCGTACTCGCCGAACGCAACCTGCGTACCACCCTTGCTCATACCCGAGCGCTTGGGGTGGTGCTGCTTGCGGTGCTTGACCCTACGGGGGATCAGCATTTCGGTCAGGCCTCCGTTCCGGTGCTCTCAGCCGGAGCGGCAGCGGCGGCGGGAGCGTCGGCCTTGGGGGCCTCGGCAGCCGGCGCGGACTGCTGCTGCGGCTTGCGGCCGCGGCCGCCACGCTCGCCACCGCGGCCACCACGGCCGGCGGGACGGTCGCCAGCGCCACCCGCACCACGGGCCGGGCGGTTACCCGCACGGGCCGCAGCGTTCTCGGCGCGGACCTCGGCGATGTTCTTGACGTCGCCCTTGTAGATCCAGACCTTCACGCCGATGCGGCCGAAGGTCGTCTTGGCCTCGAAGAAGCCGTAGTCGACGTTCGCGCGGAGCGTGTGCAGGGGCACGCGGCCCTCGCGGTAGAACTCCGAGCGGGACATCTCGGCGCCGCCGAGGCGACCGCCGCACTGGATCTTGATGCCCTTGGCGCCGGCCTTCATCGTGCCCTGCATGCTCTTACGCATGGCGCGACGGAAGGAGACGCGGGAGGAGAGCTGCTCGGCAACGGCCTGAGCAACCAGCTGAGCGTCCATCTCGGGGTTCTTGACCTCGAGGATGTTCAGCTGGACCTGCTTGCCCGTGAGCTTCTCGAGGTCGCCGCGGATGCGGTCGGCCTCGGCGCCACGGCGGCCGATGACGATGCCGGGACGCGCGGTGTGGATGTCCACCCGCACGCGGTCACGGGTGCGCTCGATCTCAACCTTCGAGATGCCGGCGCGCTCCATGCCGGACGTCATCATCCGACGGATGGCGACGTCTTCCTTGACGTAGTCCTTGTACAGCTTGTCGGCGTACCAGCGGGACTTGAAGTCCGTGGTGATGCCGAGCCGGAACCCATGCGGGTTAACCTTCTGGCCCATTACCGGGTTCCTTCCTTGCTGCTGACGACCACGGTGATGTGGCTGGTCCGCTTACGGATCCGGTAGGCGCGGCCCTGAGCACGCGGACGGAACCGCTTCAGGGTCGGGCCCTCATCCACGTACGCCTCGCTGATGACCAGCGAAGAGGCGTCACTGTGGTCGTAGTTGTGCGCGGCATTGGCAATGGCGCTGTCCAGCACCTTGCCAACCGGCACGCTCGCGGCCTGCGGGGCGAAACGCAGGACCGCCTGAGCCTCCGTGGCATCCATGCCACGGATAAGGTCCACCACTCGGCGGGCCTTCATGGGCGTAACGCGGATGTACCGCGCCTGGGCCCTGGCTTCCATGGTTGTCCTTCCAGTGTCTGTCATGGTCATTCCACCCCGCTACTAGCGGCGCTTCGACTTCCGGTCGTCCTTCACGTGACCCCGGAAGGTGCGCGTCGGCGAGAACTCGCCGAGCTTGTGGCCGACCATCGACTCGGTGACAAACACCGGAATGTGGGTCTTGCCGTTGTGCACCGCGATCGTGTGGCCGAGCATGGCCGGGATGATCATCGAGCGACGGGACCAGGTCTTGATGACGTTCTTGGTACCGGCTTCGTTCTGTACGTCCACCTTCTTTACGAGGTGGCCGTCAACGAAGGGTCCCTTCTTGAGACTGCGCGGCATCTAAACCCGCTCCTAGCGCTTCTTGTTCGTCTTGCGGCGGCGGACGATGTACTTGCTCGAAGCCTTCTTCGGCGAGCGAGTACGACCCTCCTTCTGACCCCACGGGGAGACCGGGTGGCGACCACCGGAGGTCTTACCCTCACCACCACCGTGCGGGTGGTCAACCGGGTTCATCGCCACACCGCGGACGGTCGGGCGGACGCCGAGCCAGCGCTTGCGGCCGGCCTTGCCCCAGTTGATGTTCGACTGCTCGGCGTTGCCGACCTCGCCGATCGTGGCGCGGCAGCGGGCGTCGACGAGACGGATCTCACCGGACGGCATACGAAGGTGGGCCATCGTGCCCTCCTTCGCCAGCAGCTGCACGGAGGCACCAGCGGAGCGCGCGAACTTGGCGCCGCCACCGGGACGGAGCTCGATCGCGTGGATCGTGGTACCGACCGGGATGTTGCGGAGCGCCAGGTTGTTGCCGGGCTTGATGTCAGCGCCGGGGCCGTTCTCGACGCGGTCACCCTGCGTCAGACCCTTGGGGGCGATGATGTAGCGCTTCTCGCCGTCCACGTAGTGGAGCAGCGCGATGCGCGCCGTGCGGTTCGGGTCGTACTCGATGTGCGCGACCTTGGCCGGCACGCCGTCCTTGTCGTGACGACGGAAGTCGATCACACGGTAGGCGCGCTTGTGTCCGCCACCCTGGTGGCGAACGGTGATCCGACCGGTGTTGTTACGGCCGCCCTTGCTGTGCAGGGGGCGAACCAGCGACTTCTCCGGCGTGGACCGCGTGATCTCGACGAAGTCGGCAACGGAGGAGCCACGGCGGCCCGGCGTTGTCGGCTTGTACTTGCGGATTCCCATTTCTCAGTCCTCGTCCGATTCCGGACGATCCAGACCGCCCTTAGGCGGTCGGACCGCCGAAGATGTCGATACGGTTGCCCTCGGCAAGGGTCACGATGGCGCGCTTGGTGTCCTTGCGCTTACCGAAACCGGCCTTGGTGCGCTTGCGCTTGCCCTGGCGGTTGATCGTGTTGACCCCGGTGACCTTGACCGAGAAGACCGCCTCGACGGCCTGCTTGATCTGAGTCTTGTTGGAGCCAGGCGCGACGATGAACGTGTACTTGTTCTCGTCCAGCAGAGCGTAGCTCTTCTCCGAAACGACCGGCTTGATCAGAATGTCGCGCGGGTCCGAGAAGGTCTTGCTGGTGACGACGGCCTCAGTCATCAGGCGTCGCTCCCTTCGGTCTCAGCGGTCTGGGGGCCAGACACGAAGGACTCGAGGGCGGCCTTGGTGAAGACCACGTCGTCGGAGACGATCACGTCGTACGTGTTGAGCTGGCCCGGCTCCAGGATGTGCACCTGGGGCAGGTTACGAGCGGACAGCCACGCGGCCTCGTCGGAGCGCTCGACGACCAGGAGCAGGTTCTTGCGCTCCGAGATCTTGCCGAACAGCGTCTTCGCGGCCTTGGTGGAGACCTCACCCTCGACCACGCCGGTCACGACGTGGATGCGGGAGTGGGTGGCCCGGTCCGAAAGGGCACCGCGGAGGGCGGCGACCTTCATCTTCTTCGGGGTCCGCTGCGAGTAGTCACGCGGCTGCGGGCCGTGGACGACGCCACCGCCGACGAACTGCGGAGCGCGGGTCGAACCCTGACGGGCGCGGCCGGTGCCCTTCTGGCGGTAAGGCTTCTTGCCACCACCACGGACTTCGCCACGGCGCTTGGTCTTGTGCGTGCCCTGACGGGCCGCGGCCAGCTGCGCGACGACGACCTGGTGGATCAGCGGAACGCTGACCTTGGCGCCGAAGATCTCCTCGGGGAGGTCGACGGTCCCGGTCTTGTCGCCTGCCGGCGAAAGGATGTCAATGGTGCTCATCGGTTCCTCAAACCCCCTTGGCCGCGGTGCGGACCAGGACGAGGCCACCGTTAGGGCCGGGGACGGCGCCCTTGATGAGCAGCAGACCCTTCTCGGCGTCAACGGCGTGGACGGTCAGGTTCTGGGTGGTCACGCGCTCGTTGCCCATGCGACCAGCCATCTTCATGCCCTTGAAGACACGGCCCGGGGTGGCGCAGCCACCGATGGAACCGGGCTTGCGGTGCACACGGTGGGCACCGTGCGACGCCTTGCCACCACGGAAGTTGTGGCGCTTCATGACACCGGCGAAGCCCTTGCCCTTGCTCTTACCGGTGACGTCGACCTTCACGCCGGCCTCGAAGAGCTCGGCGGTGATCTCCTGGCCGAGCGTGTACTCGGAGGCGTCAGCGGTGCGGAGCTCCACCAGGTGGCGGCGCGGGGTGACGTCGGCCTTGGCGAAGTGACCCTTGAGGGGCTTGTTCACCTTGCGCGGGTCGATCTCGCCGAAGGCGATCTGGACCGACTCGTAGCCGTCGACGTCGTTCGTACGCACCTGGGTCACGACATTGGGGCCGGCCTTGACGACGGTCACCGGGACGACCCGGTTGTTCTCGTCCCAGACCTGCGTCATGCCGAGCTTCTCGCCCAGGATGCCCTTGATGTTCTTAGCCATCTCGCGCGCCCTCAGAGCTTGATCTCGATGTCAACGCCCGCCGGGAGGTCGAGACGCATGAGCGAGTCAACCGTCTTCGGCGTGGGGTCGAGGATGTCGATGAGGCGCTTGTGCGTGCGCATCTCGAAGTGCTCGCGCGAGTCCTTGTACTTGTGCGGCGACTTGATGACGCAGTACACGTTCTTCTCAGTGGGCAGCGGCACCGGGCCTGCGACCGACGCACCAGTGCGGGTCACCGTCTCGACGATCTTCTTCGCCGAGGAGTCGATGACCTCGTGGTCGTAGGCCTTGAGCCGGATGCGGATCTTCTGTCCCGCCATGGCTACTAGTAGTCCTTTGTCTCGTAACGCTCTGGAACCCGATCGGCTTCGCCTACTGAAAAGCGTTGTCGTGTCTCCGACCCACGCGGTCGGGCGTGTCGCACTCCCTCTACGCAGAAATCCCTGAGGATTTCCCAACCAAGGGGGCACGGTCGCCATGAACCGCAGGCCGGGGGCAAAACACCCACCGGGCGCCTGGTCTGCACCCCGCTGACGCTTCCCAGAAGATTCCCGTACGTCCGCCCCTGACAAGGGGCGACGAGTACTGTGGGACTCGCTTCCGGTCCTCCCGACGGGAGGCGCGCAGCATCGGCACTCAACCGAGCAACCCCGACAGTCTGCCATACGCGGCCTTCCCGCCGCCAATCGGGAGCGAAGACTGTACCCCACGTCACGTATGGGCATGCGCGCGGGCGCAAGCGCCGGGGTCGGCCGCCCCCCTCCGATTCAACTCAAGCGCCGTGCGCGCTCGGTGAGATGGCGACGCTCGGGGGCACTGCTCGTCCGGCGCGCCGCCTCCCGGTAGACGGTGGCGGCGGTCTCCACGTCGCCGAGGAGTTCGAGCAGATGGGCCCGGGTCGCCAGCAGACGGTGGTGCCCGGCCGTGCGCTTGTCCCGCGCCAGCTCGTCCAGGAGAGCGAGACCGGCCTCCGGTCCGTGGACCATCGCGACGGCCACCGCGCGGTTGAGGGTGACCATCGGATTCGGCGCGGCCCGCTCCAGGAGCTCGTAGAGCGCGAGGATCTGCGGCCAGTCGGTGGCCCCCGCGTTCTCCGCCTCGTCGTGGACCGCCGCGATGGCCGCCTGGAGCTGGTACGGGCCCACCCGACCGCGCGGCAGGGTACGGCTGATCAGCTCGACGCCCTCCGCGACCAGCCGGGCGTCCCACCTCCCCCGGTCCTGCTCCGCCAGCGGCACCAGCTCTCCGTGCGGGCCCGTGCGGGCCGGCCTGCGGGCGTCGGTGAGCAGCATCAGGGCCAGCAGACCCGCCGTCTCGGTGTCCTCGGGCAGCAGCCGGTGGAGCAGCCGCGCGAGCCGGATCGCCTCCGTGGACAGCTCGGGCGCGGTGAGCTCGTCGCCGCCGCTGGCCGTATAGCCCTCGTTGAACACCAGATAGAGCACGTGCCGCACCTCTGCCAGGCGGGCCGTGCGGTCCTCCCCCGCCGGCAGCGACAACGACCCGCCGGCCGCCTTGATCGTCTGCTTGGCCCGGCTGATGCGCTGCGCCATCGTCGACTCGGGGACGAGGAAGGCGGCGGCGATCTGCGCGGTGGTGAGACCGCCGACGGCGCGCAGGGTCAGCGCGATCCGGCTCGGCGGCGACAGATCCGGGTGGCAGCAGAGGAAGAGCAGGGACAGGGAGTCGTCCCGGTCGGTGCCGGGCTCCTCGTCGGCGGCGTGCGCGAGGAGTTCCGAGGCGGGCGTGGCGAGGGCGAGCGAGTCCTCGCGGCGGCGGCGCGCGACCTCGCTGCGCACCTGGTCGACGAGCTTGCGGGCGGCGACGGTGACCAGCCAGCCCCGCGGGTTGTCGGGGACGCCTTCCGCGGGCCACTGCCGGACGGCGGCGATCAGGGCCTCCTGGACGGCGTCCTCGCAGGTGTCGAAGGTGCCGTACCGCCGGACGAGCGTGCCGAGGACCTGCGGCGCGTACGCGCGCAGCAGGTCCTCGACGTCGGCCGGGCCGCTCACACGTCCGCCGCGGACTCGTGCAGGACCGGCCACAGCTCGACGGGGTCCACGTCCGCGAAGGGCATGTCCGCCGCGATCTCCTGGGCCCGCTCCGCGCTGTCGCAGTCGAGCAGGTAGAAGCTGGCCAGGTACTCCTTGGTCTCCAGGTACGGCCCGTCGGTGACCGCGGCGACGCCGCCCTCGCGGCGTACGAGCCGGGCCGCGGCCGCGTCGGCGAGACCGTACGCGCCGATCAGCTCGCCGCTCTCGCGGTACTTCCGGTTGAAGGCCTCCTGGCGGGCGATCGCCTCGGGCCAGGCCTCGGCCGGGAAGGAGTCCCACTTCGCCTGGTTGCCGTAGATCATCGCGACGTACTTCATCTCGGGTGTCCTCCCCGTCCCGCGCGCCCCTGCGGCGCGCTGTCACCCTTCGGTCGTCACCGATGGCGTGTCCTCGACATCCTCTGCGGCGATCTTCGAAGAATTCTCGTCCGGGGGCCAGGTCCTCGCAGCCCGGACCCGCTCCGCACACAACCTCGACCATCGGAAATCCGTCTAGCAGAGGACCGAGAAACCGAGGGACGGACCGTGTACGTGACCCCTGCACCCCGTCGCCGGACGGTGCTCGCCGCCGCGCTCGCCGTCACCTCGGCCGTCGCCGGGTGCTCCGTCCCGGAACCGCGCAGGACCGCGCCGACCGTCGACCCGGCGCCCGGCAAGCCGATCGCCTCCGCACGGACCCGCCGGGCCCTGCTCCTGCAGGTAGCCGCCCACCCGGACGACGACCTGTACTTCATGAACCCCGACACCCAGCGGCTCCTGGACTCCGGGGTCCCGCTGGTCTCCGTGTACGTGACGGCCGGCGAGCACACGGGCCGCAACCGGATCGACGGGATGCCCGAGACTCCTCCGGACCGGGCGGCCTACTCCTCCGCACGCCACCAGGGCCTGCGCCAGTCGTACGCGGAGGCGCTCGGCCTGCCGATGTTCACGCCCTGGCGGCGGGAGGTGCTCACTCTGCCCGGCGGCCGACGGGCGGAGATCGACACACTCGGCCACGGCGGCCGGCGGGTCGAACTGGTCTTCCTCAACCTGCCCATGCACACCACCCGGCGCTACATGGCCGTGCCCGCGCTCTGGCACGACCGTGCCCTGGAGCTGCGGACCCATCTGCCGGCCGGTTCGCCGCTGACCCGCTCGGACACCTACGACTACGACCAGCTGGTCGGCGTCCTCGTCGAGCTGCTCCGCCGCTACCGGCCCACGGTCGTGCACACCCTGGACCCCGATCCGGACATCCAGACCGGCGACGAGGCCACCCGCAAGCGGGACTCCGAGCAGCCGGGCTACTCGGACCACGGGGACCACACGGCGGTCGCCTGCTTCACCTGGGCGGCGCTGAGCCGGTGGGTGTCGGACGCGGTCCGGGACGGCGTCCCCATACCGGCGTTCACCACGACCGCCTTCCGCGGCTACTACAACCGGCACTGGCCCAAGAACCTCCCGCCCCAGGTGCTCGGGGAGAAGGCGGCCCGTCTCGTCCCCTACGGCGGGGACCCGGACTGGCGGTGCGGGAACCCCTCGGGGTGCGGCGACTACGGCGTCGGCGGCGACCGGCCGCTCACCAACCGCAAGGGCTGGGTGCGCTCCACCCACCACCGCTGGCCGAGCGCGGGCCCCGCGCTCGCCCCGGAGGCGGACGGGTCGCTGACCGCGTACGGGGTGCTCGGGCTGCGCGCGGTCCGCTGGCGCGAGACGGAACCCGGCGTCTGGAGCGAACCGGTGGACCTCGGCGGGGGACCGCTCGCGCCCGCGCTCGGCTCGGCCGTGCTCGGCGACGGCCGGGTGCTGCTCTTCGGTGTGCGCTTCGCCGCGCTCGACGGGCACGGCGGGCCGAACCGGCGCGAGCTGGTGCTCCTGGAGCAGGGCTCCCCCGGCGGCCCGTTCCTCGCCTGGCAGGGACTCGGGAATCCGGAGCGCACGGACGACCGGGGACGCCGGGTCGGTGCCCCGGTGGCGGTCGCGGCTCCCGACGGCCGGGTCCATCTCTTCGTACGGAACGCGGACAAGGGCGTCTCGACCCGGGTGCGGGCGGCCGACGGGTCCTGGGGCCCGTGGCGGACGCTGCCCGGAGCGGCGGAGATCCAGGACGGGCTCGCCGTGTCGCTCGACGCGGCGGGCCGGGTGCACGTCCACGCGGCGGGGCGGGAGTCCGTACGGCACTGGGTGGACGGGGTGGAGCGGCCGGAGCCGCTGCCGCTCTCCGGGTCCACGGTGGCGGCGGCCGGCGGGGAGCTGTACTACCGGCGCCCGGCGGCCGGGGAGCTCCTCGGCCCGGACGGCGACGCGGGGCTGGACGGCTACGGCGGTGTGGTGGCCGCGCGCTCCCCGGGCCTCGGGACCGTGCTGCTCGGCACGGACGCCGGCGGGCGGGTGCTGGTGCGGGCCGGTGGCCGGCTGCGTACCCGTACGGCGGGACCTTCGGCGGTGTCCGCGGCCCCGCACCTCGGGCCGCGCCGGGTGACCGTGGTGGGTCTCGGCGCGGACGGGCATCCCTGGAGCTGGCGGCCGTAGAGCGGCCGGCAGGCCGTCGGGGCGCGGTCCGGAAGCGCTCGGGAACGCGGTCCGGAAGCGCTCGGGAACGCGAGAAGGCCCCGCACCTTTCGGTGCGGGGCCTTCCCTTTACTGCTCAGCAGCTCGCTGGAGCCACCAGGTCAGATCACAGATCAGGCAGTGATCTTGACGACCTGGCCGGCGCCGACGGTCCGGCCACCCTCACGGATGGCGAACTTGAGGCCCTCCTCCATGGCGATGGGCTGGATCAGCTCAACGCTCATGGCGGTGTTGTCGCCCGGCATGACCATCTCGGTGCCCTCGGGGAGGGTCACGACGCCGGTCACGTCCGTGGTACGGAAGTAGAACTGCGGGCGGTAGTTGTTGAAGAACGGGGTGTGACGGCCACCCTCGTCCTTCGACAGGATGTAGGCCTGGGCCTCGAAGTTCGTGTGCGGCGTGACCGAACCCGGCTTGATGATGACCTGGCCGCGCTCGACGTCCTCACGCTTGATGCCACGGAGGAGCAGACCGACGTTCTCACCGGCCTGGCCCTCGTCGAGCAGCTTGCGGAACATCTCGATACCGGTGACCGTGGTGGTGGTCTTCTCGGTCTTGATACCGATGATGTCGACGGTCTCGTTGACCTTGAGGATACCGCGCTCGATACGACCGGTGACGACGGTGCCACGACCGGTGATCGTGAAGACGTCCTCGATCGGCATCAGGAACGGCTTGTCGACGTCACGCTCGGGCTGCGGGATGGACTCGTCCACCGCGTGCATGAGGCCGAGGAGCTTCTCGCCCCACTCCTTGTCGCCCTCGAGCGCCTTGAGCGCCGAGACACGGACGACCGGAAGGTCGTCGCCCGGGAACTCGTACTCGGAGAGGAGCTCACGGACCTCGAGCTCGACGAGCTCCAGGATCTCCTCGTCGTCCACCATGTCGGCCTTGTTCAGGGCGACGACGATGTACGGAACGCCGACCTGGCGGGCCAGGAGCACGTGCTCCTTGGTCTGCGGCATCGGGCCGTCGGTGGCGGCGACCACGAGGATGGCGCCGTCCATCTGCGCGGCACCCGTGATCATGTTCTTGATGTAGTCAGCGTGACCCGGGCAGTCGACGTGCGCGTAGTGACGCGACTCCGTCTGGTACTCGACGTGCGCGATCGAGATCGTGATACCGCGCTGGCGCTCCTCGGGAGCCTTGTCGATCTGGTCGAAGGCCGAGGCCTCGTTCAGGT
The DNA here is from genome assembly GCF_044331325.1 of Streptomyces sp. NPDC017246. Taxonomy (NCBI): domain Bacteria; kingdom Bacillati; phylum Actinomycetota; class Actinomycetes; order Kitasatosporales; family Streptomycetaceae; genus Streptomyces; species Streptomyces sp. NPDC017246. Next base: position 35,223 of record NZ_JBIRMW010000011.1, read on the forward strand.
CCGGGTACGCGTCGTGCAGCACCTTGGTAATGGCGGCCGTGAGGGTCGTCTTACCGTGGTCAATGTGACCGATGGTGCCGATGTTGACGTGCGGCTTAGTCCGCTCGAACTTTGCCTTCGCCACTGAATCCTCCTGCGGAGTGGTTCTGTACGCCTTGCTCATCGGCGCCAGGTGATCTTTGCTGGGATGCCATCCGCCGGGACCCGGACCCTCGGGTTTCGGGGGCTGAGCCCCGGCGACTGGTGTCAAGCCTAAAGCGTGAACTCGGAAGAGTTACTCGCCCTTGGCCTTCGCGATGATCTCCTCGGCGACGTTCCGCGGAACCTCGGCGTAGGAGTCGAACTGCATCGAGTAGCTTGCGCGACCCGAGGTCTTGCTGCGGAGGTCGCCGACGTAGCCGAACATCTCCGAAAGGGGCACGAGGCCCTTCACGACGCGAGCGCCGCTGCGCTCCTCCATGGCCTGAATCTGACCACGGCGGGAGTTGATGTCGCCGATGACCTCACCCATGTAGTCCTCGGGCGTGGTGACCTCGACGGACATCATGGGCTCGAGGATGACCGGCGAAGCCTTCCGCGCGGCCTCCTTGAAGGCCTGCGAACCGGCGATCTTGAACGCGAGCTCGGAGGAGTCGACCTCGTGGTAGCCACCGTCGAGAAGGATGACGCGGACGCCAGTCATCTCGTAGCCGGCCAGGATACCGAACTGCATGGCCTCCTGCGCACCCGCGTCGACCGAAGGGATGTACTCCTTCGGGATGCGGCCACCGGTGACCTTGTTCACGAACTCGTACGAGGCGTCGCCGTCCGTGATCGGCTCGATCGCGATCTGCACCTTGGCGAACTGACCGGTACCACCGGTCTGCTTCTTGTGGGTGTAGTCCACGCGCTCGACGGTCTTGCGGATCGTCTCGCGGTACGCGACCTGCGGCTTGCCGACGTTCGCCTCGACCTTGAACTCGCGACGCATACGGTCGACGAGGATGTCGAGGTGAAGCTCGCCCATACCACCGATGATGGTCTGGCCGGTCTCCTCGTCCGAGTGCACCTGGAAGGAGGGGTCCTCCTCCGCGAGACGCTGGATGGCAACACCCAGCTTCTCCTGGTCACCCTTGGACTTGGGCTCGATGGCGACCTGAATGACCGGCGCCGGGAAGTCCATGGACTCCAGGATGACCGGGTTCTTGTCGTCACACAGCGTCTCACCGGTGGTGGTCTGCTTGAGGCCCATGACGGCGACGATGTCGCCGGCGCCCACCGAGTCGATCTCCTCACGCTTGTTCGCGTGCATGCGGTAGATCTTGCCGATGCGCTCCTTCTTGCCCTTGACGGAGTTCAGCACCGCGGTGCCGGCCTCCAGGCGACCGGAGTAGATCCGGACGAAGGTGAGCTTGCCGAGGTGCGGGTCGCTCGCGATCTTGAACGCGAGAGCCGACAGCGGCTCGTCGTCGGACGGCTTGCGCTTGACGACAAGCTCGGCGTCCTTGACGTCGTGGCCCTCGATGGCCTCGACGTCCAGGGGCGACGGGAGGTAGCGGACGACAGCGTCGAGCAGGGGCTGGACGCCCTTGTTCTTGAACGCGGTGCCACAGAAGACGGGGGTGATCGTCTTCTCGCCGCCACCCTTGCCGGAGGCGATGGTGATACGACGGACAGCCGCGTACAGCTGCTCCTCGGTGGGCTCGACGCCCTCGAGGAAGAGCTCCATGAGCTCCTCGTCGTTCTCCGCGACGGTCTCGACCAGCTTCGCGCGCCACTCTTCGGCGAGCTCGGTGTGCGAGGCCGGGATGTCGACGACGTCGTACATCTCACCCTTGCTGGCCTCGGCGGACCAGACAAGCGCCTTCATGCGGACCAGGTCGACAACGCCCTGGAAGTCCATCTCGGAGCCGATGGGGAGCTGCATGACGATCGGGACGGCGCCGAGGCGCTCCACGATCATGTCGACGCAGCGGAGGAACTCGGCACCCGTACGGTCGAGCTTGTTGACGAAGCAGATACGCGGCACGCCGTAGCGGTCCGCCTGTCGCCAGACAGTCTCGGACTGGGGCTCGACGCCGGCCACACCGTCGAACACGGTGACAGCACCGTCGAGCACGCGCAGCGAACGCTCCACCTCGACGGTGAAGTCGACGTGACCCGGCGTGTCGATGATGTTGATCGTGTGATCGACATTCTCGAGCGGCCAGTGGCAGGTCGTCGCGGCAGACGTGATCGTGATGCCGCGCTCCTGCTCCTGCTCCATCCAGTCCATCGTGGCAGCGCCGTCGTGGACTTCACCGATCTTGTACGAAACGCCGGTGTAGAACAGGATCCGCTCGGTGGTGGTCGTCTTGCCCGCGTCGATGTGAGCCATGATGCCGATGTTGCGCACCTTGGCAAGGTCAAGCGAAGTGGTAGCCATATCGGCTCAGTCTTCTCTCGGTCTCGATGTGGGTTGCGACTACCAGCGGTAGTGCGCGAAGGCCTTGTTGGACTCGGCCATCTTGTGCGTGTCCTCACGCTTCTTGACGGCCGCACCGAGACCGTTCGAGGCGTCGAGGAGCTCGTTCATGAGGCGCTCGGTCATGGTCTTCTCACGACGGGCGCGGGAGTAACCCACGACCCAGCGGAGCGCCAGGGTCGCGGCGCGGCCCGGCTTGACCTCGATCGGCACCTGGTAGGTGGCGCCACCGACACGGCGGGACTTGACCTCGAGCGAGGGCTTGACGTTCTCAAGCGCGCGCTTCAGCGTGATGACCGGGTCAGCACCGGTCTTCTCGCGGAGGCCTTCCATGGCGCCGTAGACGATGCGCTCGGCGGTGGAGCGCTTGCCGTCCAGCAGGAGCTTGTTGATCAGCGAGGTGACAAGAGGAGAGCTGTAGACCGGGTCGATGATGACCGGGCGCTTCGGGGCGGGGCCCTTACGAGGCATTCTTACTTCTCCTTCTTGGCGCCGTAGCGGCTGCGAGCCTGCTTACGGTTCTTGACGCCCTGCGTGTCGAGGGAACCGCGGATGATCTTGTAGCGAACACCCGGCAGGTCCTTCACACGGCCACCACGCACGAGCACGATGGAGTGCTCCTGCAGGTTGTGACCCTCACCCGGGATGTAGGCCGTGACCTCGATGCCGGAGGTCAGACGCACACGCGCGACCTTACGGAGGGCCGAGTTCGGCTTCTTCGGGGTGGTCGTGAACACACGCGTGCAGACGCCACGACGCTGAGGGGAACCCTCGAGTGCGGGCGTCTTGTTCTTCTCGACCTTGTCCTGCCGGCCCTTCCGGACCAGCTGCTGGATCGTAGGCACTACTTCTCCGGTTTCTGTGTGCCGTCGGTGAAACTAACCTGAAACATTCGCCGACCCACGCGGTCGGGTGTGTCGAATCGCGCGGACCCTTCCACCGAGGCGGAAAGGCGCGGGATCACGGTGGCCGATATATGACTCGCCTTGCGGTTGAGGACACGCACGCGAGCCCAGGCACACCCCAGGCACAAGGCTTGAGCGTACCTATCGCATGGACTCCGGTCAAAACAAATGCCCACGCGCACGCGGCCCCGACCTCGGGAGGCCGGGGCCGGGCAAGATCGGGGCGGGGGCCGGATCCCAGATCCACCCGACCCCGGGCCGAGGGGCGGCCCGGGCCCGGGTCGCACGGCCCGTCGCCAACGGGACGCGCGGCAGCCGGTCTTGGGTCGCGGAGTGATCGATTCCGGGCCGGCGGTGCGCGATGCCGGGCTTCGGCCGTCTCCCCGCGGTCGGTCCAGGGCGGTCGCGCCGGAGTCCCGGAATCAGTCCCGGGCGGCGCGCCGGAGTCCCGGCAACAGTCCCGGACAGTACGCCGGGGTCCAGGGATCAGTCCCGGGCGGTGCGCCGGGGTCCCGGAATCAGTCCCGGGCGGCGCGCCGGAGTCCCGGAATCAGTCCCGGGCGGTGCGCCGGGGTCCCGGGGCCTCGGCGGGCGGCTCCGCCTCCGTGTCCGGCTCCAGGAACTGGTTGACGACCTTCACGAAGACGCCCATGCGTTCGTCGGGCACCCCGAGCCAGCGGGCGAAGTCCTCCATCGAGGGCTGCCAGTCGCTCGGCGGCAGCAGATCCGCCGCCATCGGGAGCTCCTCGGGAGTCACGCGGCCGGACCGGATCAGCATGTCGCGGACCGAGACGCCCAGCAGCGGGGCGATCCTGCGCATGGTCTCCAGGTCGGGCATGCTCTGCCGCTGCAACAGGCGCGTCACGGCGGCGCGATGCACTCCGGCCTCGTCCGCGATCCGGGACTTGCCGCCGCCGCGCGGGCTGTCGATGTCGTAGCCGCGCTGTCGCATCAGGCCTTCGACCCAGCCTGCGAACTCGTCCAGCCCACGAGTGGTCATGTACAGCTCCTCACTCCACTCCTCCAGGCTTCAACTCTAGCGTGCTTGCGCGCACAGAATTACCTGGTTTCGGGTACGCAACGTGTCGAATCGGTGAAGGCCCTCCCGGGAGTGGCCGCAGAAACTTGTTGCGCGCCCGCACGCAACATGTAACTCTGGCTCGCCGCCGCACTCGTCGGCCCCCTGAGCCCCAACGGCCCCACCGGCCCCACGGAGCCCCGGAGGCCCCGGACCGTGGAGAACCTCTTGCTCCCGATCGACCCCACCCCCTGGCAGGCCGCCGCAGCGTGCGCCGGCCTCTCCCCGTCCGTCGTCTTCGCCCGCCGCGCCAAGGAGGCGGCCCCCGCGCTGCGCGCCTGTGCCGGCTGCCCCGTCCGCCGCCAGTGCGAGAGCGCGGTGGCCCCCGCCGAGAGCTACTTCGACGGCGTCTGCGCCGGCCGCCTGTGGCGCAACGGACGTGCGGCGGACGCGGCACGCGTGGCGAAGGCGGTCGCCCTCGCCCCGACGTTCACCCGGAGCGGCCGCCGTGGCTGACCGCACCGCGATCACCGCCGGGTCCGACGGCGCCGCGCCGGCCACGGGCTCCGCCGCCGGCGTCGAGCTCGTGCTCCGTGACATCGCCCTCTGGACCACTTCCCTCGTGCGCCAGTTCCCCGAGCTCGCCGAGGAGCTCGCGCCCGGCCGCCGCGGCCCCGCCGGGAGCGCCCCGGCCCCCTCCCCCGCGGCCCGTGACGAGCAGATCCGCGAGGAGCGCCGCGAGGCGCTGCTCCTCCAGCAGCGACACGGGCTCGCCGTCCCCGGCCACGGCGCCGCGCCGATCCGGCTGCACGTCTCCGACGCCATCCGTGACATCACCGACGGGGTGGTGGAGCTGGAGGAGGCCGTGTGCGCCCGGCTCGCGCTGCCCCGGCCGCCCCGCGCCGGGGTGATCGACCGGCTCCGGCGGATGGTGGGGCTCCTCGACGCGATCGCCTCCGACCCCGACCTCGCCCGGCACGTACGGGACGAGATCCGCCGGATGGCACGGCGGTGCGCCCGGACCCTCGGCGACTCGGAGACGGTCGTCCGGGTGGCGGGCCGCTGCCCCTGGTGCGACTCGGTGTCGCTGCGGGCGTTCCCCGACCGTCGCGCGGTGCTCTGTGTGAACCCGGCCTGTGTGTGCACGGACGAGGTGTGCGGCTGCCAGGACGACCCCGCCTACCGGCACCTGTGGCCGGAGCGGGAGTGGACGGAGCTCGCGGCCGCCTCCGGAGCCCGCACCGAGGAGATCGAGGCGGCGATGGACGCGACGGACGGACCGCTGGACACGATGCCGAACGACACCGAGGAGACCGCGTGCTGAGCTCGATCGCCCTGCCGGCCCTGATTCCGGGACCGCTCGCCGCCGAGGAGGCGGGCGTCGCCCCCGCGACCATCCGCAAGTGGGTCCAGCTCGGTCATCTGCGGGCCGCGGGCAAGGCCGGCCGGGCGCAGCTCTTCCGCCTGGAGGACGTCTTCGCCGCCGAACGCACCGCGCGCCGTCGCGTCCGTACCGCCTGATCCGCCCCGCCCCCGCACCCACTCCCCGCTCCCCGCTCCCCGCTCCCGCAGCACCCTCCGTACGAGCAGCGCCCCGCGTCCTTCCCGGACGCGGGGCGCTTCGTCATGTCACCGGAGCCATGGCACCGGAGTCGTGTCATCGAGGTCGTGCCACCGCGGTCACGCCGCCAGGAACCGGCGGAGGGAGTCCGTGAAGGCGGTGACGAAGCGGTCGCGGGTCTCCTCGGGGACACGGTCAAGGGAGAGATAGGGGTTGAGGTCCTCCAGTTCGACGAGGAGCAGCTCGCCGCCGGGGGCTCGGCAGGCGTCCACGCGCTGGATGCCGTGGTCGAGGGTGTTCCAGTCGACGAAGCGGCGGGCGAAGGCGAGGTCGTCCTCGGTGGGCTCGTACGGCTCCAGGACCCAGCGGCGCTCGGGGTCGGGGGCGTACAGGGCGTACTGGAAGTGGTGGTCGACGTAATAGAAGGAGACCTCGTACCGGAAGTCGACGCGCGGCTGGACGAGGAGGTCGCCGTCTTCGAGGCCGAGACCGGTGAGATCTTCGCGGGGCAGGAAGACCAGGCCGATGGAGTCGGCCCCGGCCTTGGGCTTGACCGCGTACGCGGCGGCCTCGGGCAGCCGGTGGAGGTCCTCGGGCCGGTCGACGGTGGGGATGACGGGGTGTCCGGCGGCCGTCAGGTCGAGGAGGTACTGCTTGCCGGCCATGTCGCCGCGGCCGTGGAGCGGGTTGTAGACGCGGGTGCCGCGGGCCAGGGCCTGCTCGCGGAAGGCGTCGTACTCCTTTTGGTAGCCGAGGACCGGGCCGCTGTTCCGTACGACGACGGCGTCGAAGGCGTCCATGAGGGCGGCGGCGTCGAGCGGGTGGCAGAGCGCCAGGTCGAAGGTCTCGCGCAGCCGGGCGGTGAGGTGGATGTCCTCGTCGCAGTAGCGCCGTCCGCGGGCCGGGTAGGCGAGGTCGGTGACGTACAGAAGGCGGGGGCGGGCGGGCACGGGGCGGCTCCTCGATCGGTGGGGGCCAACTTATCGGGCACGCGTCCGGGGCTCGTGGGCCCGTACGGAAGGACGTGACGAAGGAACGCACGGAACTAGTTGCGTGCGCGCACGCTCTCTGTCACAGTTGGTGCAGCGGCGGAGCTGCGCCCGAACGACGGGCGGCGGCTTCGCCGTTCGCCGTCCGGGCGTGGCTCCGCGCCCCGCCCCCTCCCGCGGGAGCCCCCGGGCGGCGCCCCGTCCCGTACCCCTCTGCGAGGAGAACCCGTCATGACCACTCCCCCGAGTGCGTTCCCGGACGTCGAGAAGCTGGTCGTCGACGTCCTCAAGGCCGATCCCGCCCTGGCCGGCGCGACCATCGCGGTCAACGCGCCGGCGGGCTTCGACGGCACCCAGGCCGCCGTCCTGGTGAACCGCCGCGGCGGCGCCTGGATCGGCGACCTGCACGTCGACATGCCGCTGATCGAGTTCGAGGTGTACGGGCCGACGAAGAACGCCGCCCACGTCCTCGCCAACGGCGCCCGCCGGGCCCTGCTCGCCACCATCGGCAAGCAGATCGGCGCCAACAACGTCGTCCACGACGTCGAGGAGCAGGACGGACCGCGGTGGCTGCCCGACTACCTCTACCGGGGCGCCAACCGCTACCTGTGCGTCATCCGCCTCTCCCTGAGCGTGTTCTGAGCCCTGCGCGCCCCGCGCACCGGCGCTCGAACCACCGCTCACCCCACAGACCAGGCCCCGCCGTCCGGCGGGGCCTTTGCCGTACCCGGACCCGAGGTCCCGGGACGGTCGCCTCTCAACACAAGGAGAAACACACCATGGCTGGAAACAACTCCGCCGAGATCCGCGTCGCCGGTACCGGCAAGCTCTACGTGGCCGACGCCGGGACCGCCGCCCCTGCCACCTTCGGCACCGACGCCGCCGCCGACTGGACCGGTGCGGGCTGGAAGGACCTGGGCTTCACCACCGGCGACGGCGTCACCTTCGCGAAGAAGGACAAGCTGGAGGCCATCGACTCGTGGCAGTCGGTCTCCCCGGTGCACTACATCTACTCGGCCCGTGACCTCTCGCTGAAGTTCTCGCTGCTGCAGTTCAACGAACTGACGCTGCCCTTCTTCATGGGCGGCGGCGACGTCAAGGCCGAGCCGACGCCGGCGGTCGACACCTACCGCTACGAGATCGCCGAGCGCCCGTTCGCCGACGTGCGCGCCCTCGGCCTGGAGTTCACCGACGTGAAGGCCGGTGGCACGACCGCGGTCACGTACCGCTTCATCATCCCGCGCGGCCAGGTCACCGCGTCCGACGACATCAAGCTGGCCCGCAAGGCGGCCTCCCAGCTGGGCGTCACCTTCTCCGCCATGTCGAAGGGCGACGGCAAGCCGCTGGCGACCTTCCTCATGAAGGACAGCCAGTACAGCGCCACCAACTGACCCCTCTCCACCCGGGGCGGGACGGCCGACCGCCGTCCCGCCCCGCCCTTCTCCTCTTCTCCTCACCCGAACAAGGAGTACGCATCACCATGGCCCGTTTCGACGTCAACGCCGCCCGCGCCCAGCGACAGGAGGCCCACGGTCGCAAGTGGTCCTTCGAGCTGGACGGCGAGGCCTACACCCTTCCGACCGAGCTCAGCCGCGCCACCGCCAAGGGCCTGCGCAAGCTCGACGACAACGACGTGGACGGCCTGCTCGCACTCCTGATGGGTGAGGAGCAGTTCAGCCGCTTCGAACAGCACGACATCACCATGCAGGACATCGCCGCCATCCTTGAGGCCTACGGCAAGGAGACCGGGCTCGGCCTGGGGGAAGACTGAGCCTCGTCGCGTTCGTCGAAGAACACGCCGAGGCCCTTGAGGCCGACTTCCTCAGCCACTACGGGCTCGACCTCCTCGACTGGCACCGCGGAGAACTCTCCAGCCGTCGGGTGCTGGCCCTGATCAAGCATCTGCCGCGGGACAGCGCCCTTCAGCGCGAGATCCACGGCGAGGCCGCGGAGTGGTCCGTCACCGACCATCTGCTCGCGGCGACGGTGGACCATCTGGCCGCCGCGAACTGGATGTTCCAGTGCGTCAACGCGTCCGAGGACGGCGACCAGCCCGATCCGCCGCAGCCCGTTCCCCGTCCGGGCAGCAAGGACGAGGACGAGAGGACCGAAGGTCCGGACGAGCACGCCCCGGGGGCGGAGACCCCCGAGATCTCCCCGGGACAGCTCGCCCGCTTCTTCGGCTGAAGCCACCTCCCCCATGGCCCCCGGAGCCCTCTCCCGTCAGGGAGCGGACTCCGGGGGCGCTTCCTGTGCTCGCTCGGAGGTCATCTCCTCCTCCAACGCCCTGGCCCGGTCGGAGAGCCGGCGTCCCTTGCCCGTGCGCGGTTCCGGGCCGGCGGACTCGGCACCCCGGCGTTCGCCGCCGGACCCGGACTGGGCGGGCACCCCGAGGGGCGGCACGATCGGGCGGCCGCCCTTGCCGCGGACGACCTTGCGTACCGGCTGGGCGTTCCTGCGGGTACGGCTCTCCTGGGCGCTGACGAGGACGTCCGGCTCCGCGTCGGGCGCCGGCCCCTTCCGCTGCGCGGGCTCGGGTTCCCTGTGGTGCTCGGGCTCGGCTTCCTGATCCCGTTCGAGTTCGGTCCGCTGTTCGAACAGCTCGCGTTCCCTTCGTACCCGCTCCTCGGCCTCGACGACGGCGGCCGGCGGTTCGAGCAGCCGGGCGAAGGGCAGTGCGATCACCCGGGCACCGTCCCGTCCGCTGTCGACACGCCGCTCGGGGCGGCGGACTCCCCGCGCGTCACCCTGCCCCTGGGTGTAGGCGTCGGCGACACGCTTCTCGTACTCCCGTCGTATGCGCGGGAGTTCGTCCGACACCGCCTCGGCCCAGCCGGCGGTGAACGCCGCGGTCTCCCGGCGGTCGACCTCGGCCCGGGGCAGCACGACGAGGTCCTCGGTGGCGTACCCGTGAACCAGGACAAGCTCGGAAAGGCGTGCGAAAAGGTGAGGCAGATCGGGGTGGGACGCAAGCCAGTCGACGCCCCTCTCCCGACGGTTGGTTCCCGGCTCCGTTTCCATGCGTCAGTACTGCCTTCCAGCCCCCTGGGGTCCCCGCGCGCCCCTCGCGCCCCCCGCGCCCCGAGGTGGTCCGTTCCGGAGAGCGTCTTCCAGGTTACCCGGTCGAACAGAAGCCCTGTCAGCCGCCAACCCGTTCGGGAAACAAGCCAAAAGACACGCCGTCAGACGTTTCCCGCTCGACAAACACCGAACAGGTGTTCCACACTCTGTTCGCACAACAGTTCGAACACGTGGTGCCCCCGCTCCTCACTCCGCGGCGCCGCCACACACGCACGGGCAAGCAAACGGAAGGCAGGCGTCCATGACTCAGCAGGCCGAGGCATCGCGACCGCACATCCCGCTCCAGGACCGCCTCCGCCAGCTCCTCGACGGACCCGTCGCCCTCGACAAGAGAGCGTTGCTCGGCACGCTGTGCGCCGAGGTCACCCGCTGCGAGACCCTCGCGTACGCGGCCGGCTGGAACGACGCCCTCGCGACGGCGCGCCGCGGACACCGCCGGGACGAGGACGCCTAGCCGCCCCCGCTGCCCCCAGACGAACGAGCCCCTGCCGTGACCGGCAGGGGCTTTTCGGCGCTTGGCCCTCCCGGGCCGGAAGCGGAGCAACTCATGGCAGAAGTGACAAACGAGGATCTCTCGATCCTGATCGGCGGACTCAGGCACTACCTCTCGAAGGTCGACCACCACACGCTGCCCACCACCGAGTGGATGAAGCAGCAGCTGGCACCCGTCAACAAGCTGATCGAGGACCTCAAGGCAGAGCAGGAGAAGGTCGCCGAGGAAGTCATCAAGGCTCCGTGGGAGGAGACCCTTGAGCAGCTGGGCCTCGGCCCCGTGGCCGAGATCATCAAGAAGGGCCTCGAAGACGGCCTCGGGGCCGCCCTCATCTCCGGCCTCATCGCCGTCGGCGGCGTCATCGTCCCCATCCTCCTGGCCGCCCTCGGCGCCTTCCTGGTCTTCGAGCTGCAGAAGCGGCACGCCGCCAGGAACAGCACCAACGAGACGATCGGCCTCCGCCCGGACGGCAGCATCGGCCGACGGAACTTCTCGGAGATCCGGGACGAGAGAAACGGCGTCCCCCCCGGCGGCATGGCCGGCATCCCCGCGGACGCCAACTTCGACGCACTGCGCGGTCAGCTCGAACGGCTGAACCCGCACCTCGCGAAGTTCAACCTCCACGCCCCGTCGTTCGTCTCGAACTTCCGCAAGATGCCGACGAGGGGCGCGGAGGCGAAGGCGGACGTCGTCGAGAAGATCGCCCTCGCCGTCAAGGACGTCGACCACCGATCCATGGGCCTGGTCGCCAGCGGCATGGGCAAGATCAACGGCGCCGTGAAGAACGCGAACCCGCGGAAGACCGCCAAGTTCGCCGACGCCATCGGCAAGCTCAAGATCGCCATGACCGGGCTCGACGTGGACAAGGTGCCCAAGATGGCGACCTTCCAGAACGCGGCCAACGCGGCCAAGGACCTCGCCGACCACACGGGCACCCTCTCCGGGCGGATGCGCGCGTTCGCGGACGCGGTGCGCGATCTCAACAGCCAGATGAACCCCGCCTGACCCCCATCCCACCCCGAAAGGAGGTAACCCATGTCTCTCGTCAGAAACCTCAAGAACGCATCCACCGCCCTCGGCAACCTCAAGACGCAGGCATCCAACGCCGGCACCTCGATCAAGAAGGTCGGCGACGCCGGCAAGTCGGCCTCGGGTCAGCTCAAGAACCTCAAGACCGGGGCCCAGGGCTCCACCACCCAGCTCAAGAACCTGAAGACCGCCTCGGAGCAGGCCGAGCGGGCCATGAAGAAGGCCGGCGACACGGCACAGTCGGCCGGCGGCAAGCTCGGCAAGTACGAGTCCGGCGCCGGCAAGGCGGCCAAGGGCCAGGACAAGCTCAACAAGTCGATGAAGGGCAACTTCCTCATCCGGCTGCTCGAACTCTTCATGCCGCTCATCGAGGCGATCGTCGACATGGCGCTTCGCTCGAAGACGATGCAGACGGTCCTGAAGAAGGCGTTCAGCGCCATCAAGAGCGTCATCAGCTCCGTCATGAAGGCCATCGGGCCGATCATGAAGAAGGCCGGCGACCTGATCAAGACGGTCTGGAACGGCATCAAGAAGGCCATCTCCACCGTCGTCAAGGCCGTCGCCACCGTCATCAAGACCTACGTGAAGATCTGGAAGACGGTCATCACCACGGTCATGAAGGCGATCAAGGCCGTGATCAGCACGGTCTGGAACGGCATCAAGGCCGTCATCACGCCGGTGGTCAACTGGATCAAGAGCGCGATCCCGCAGGCCTTCAGCGCCGTCAAGGACAAGATGTCGTCCGTCTGGAACGGCCTCAAGGACATCGCGTCCCGGGCGTTCGACGGCATCAAGAGCGGGGTGAAGGGCCCGATCAACGCCGTCATCGGCCTGATCAACGGAATGATCGGCAGCCTCAACCGCGTCAAGGTCAGCGTCCCCGGCTGGGTCCCGGTCGTCGGCGGCAAGACCTTCGGCGTCAACATCCCGACCATCCCGATGCTCGCCACCGGTGGTGTCGTCATGCCGCGGCACGGCGGTGTCCCCGCGATCCTCGCCGAGGCCGGCGAGGCCGAGGCCGTCCTCCCGCTGTCCAAGCTGGACCGGCTGCTCGCCCTCACCGCCCAGCGCGCCCGCACCGCCCAGGGCCCGCAGGCGGCCGGGGCCGGCCTGCACATCGAGCACTACCACGCGGCCCGGAGCAGTGACCCGCACGCCACCGCCGCCGCGCTCATGTACCTCGTGAAGGCGCGTGGAGCACGCGCATGAGTGCCGCGCTCGCAGCCACTCCGAACTTCCGCGTGGCCGTCGCTCCGATGGGCAACCTGCGGCAGGGGCTGATCGGAGCGGGCGGCTCGCTGAAGAACCTGCGGCAGGACGTCCAGCGGGCCGCGAGCGGCGCCGCCGCGCTCGTCACCGCGGCCCGGAACGCGGGGACCCCCCTGCGGACCCTCGGCCAGAACGGCTCCGGCGCCGCCACCGCCGTGACCAGGATCCGCCGGTCCACCGCGCCCGCCCGCGTCCAGCGGATCGGCGCCGCCGCGGGCAAGGCCCGGGACGCCGCCCGCAAGATCGGGACCGGCGCCGGGGTCGTCCTCGGCCTGCTCCTGCCGCTGCTGCCCGTCACGGACGTCATCACCACCCTGATGGGCACCTTCGGCACGGTCATGACCATCGCCTCGATCGCCATGACGGGCATCAACCTCGCCATGCGGGCCAACCCGCTCGGCTTCGCCGTCGGCCTGATCGTGCCCATCGTCGCGTACCTGATCGAACTGGCCGTCAACTCCGAGACCGGTCAGCGGATCATCAGGCAGGTCCTCCAGCAGGCCCTGAAGGGCTTCCAGGCGGTCTGGAAGTTCATCCAGCCGTTCATGAAGCTCCTCGGCGAGGCCGTGGTCACGTACGCCAAGGCGTACCTGACCGTCTTCAAGACCGCGCTCAGGATCGTCGGAGCGGCCATCGAAGGGATCTCCAGGATCGGTTCCGCGGTCCGCTCCGCCACCAGCGCGCTGCGCGGCATCGCCTCCCGCACGATCGGCGGCATCAAGAGCGCCGTCCAGCCGGTCGTCCGCTGGATCACCGACAAGATCCCCGGCTTCTTCCACACCGCCAAGGACGCGGTGAGCAAGGCGCTGCGCGGTATCGGCGACCTGATCGAGGGCGCGCTGAGCGCCGTGCTCGGGGTCGTCAAGGGACCGATCAACGGTCTCATCGCCTTCGCCAACTGGATCATCGACGGGCTCAACAAGCTCAGCTTCGAAATCCCTCTCACCGGCAAGAAGTTCGGCGTCGAACTCGACAAGCTCCCCATGCTCGCCGAGGGCGGCATCGTCTCCCCCGGAACCGCGGACGACTACCGCATCGACTCGCTCGCCCAGCTGGAGACCCGCCGCGTCCCGGCCCTCGACGACCCCCTCCCGGGGCCGCACCGCATCCGGGACTTCCACGAGGAGCCCGGCGCCGGCCCCCGGTCGACCGCCGAGGACCTGCTCTTCCTCGCGACCGCCCACCGCTGACCGCCGCCCCCAGCCGACCGGCTGACCCCATCCCAAGTGAGGTGACGGCCCCATGGCCGAGACCACGACCCCGTATGCCGGAAACTCCTACATCGCCGACCTCGCGCCCGGCTCGCTCATCACCCAGGACGGGCAGATGCAGTGGGCCGGGCTCCTCATGGGCCCCGGCACCCCCTTCGCCGTCGACAAGTCCGGCCTGTCGGGCTGGGAGGACCTGCCCGAGTACGACTCCTCCGACGCCGACCGTCCCACCTCCCACGGCGCCTGGCCGGGCTCCCGCTACGCCAAGCCGCGCAAGGTCGGCGGCACCATCGTGCTGATGCCGGAGTACGGCGCCGTCGCGGGGGCCCTCCGGGCCCTGCGGCAGTCGCTCGCCCTCCTCGACGAGGAGCGCTGGCTCACCGTCCGGCTGCACGGCGAACTGCTCGCCGTCCGCGCCCGGATCGCCCAGCGCGTGGTCCCGGCGGACCAGGGCTTCGCCACCCAGGGCAGCTCCCGCATGTCCGTCCAGTGGCTGGCCGCCGACCCGCGCCGTTACGTCGTCAACGAGCAGATCGCCACGACCAGTCCCCCGCAGCCGGAGTCGGGGCTCACCTGGCCGCTGACCTGGCCGCTCTCCTGGGGTCAGGCCAAGAGCACCGGTGACGCGGTCGTCGAGAACACCGGTTCGGCCCCGGTCCACCCGGTCATCGTCTTCCGCGGCCCGTGCTCCATGCCGACCGTCACCGAGCGGGTCAGCAGGCGCCGGCTGCGGTACGCGATCGACCTGACCGCCGGCGACGAACTCACCGTCGACACCCGCGCGGGCACGGTCATGCTCAACAACTCCGCCTCCCGCCTGCACACCGCGATGGCCGACTCCACCCCGGAAGAGCTGTTCGTGATCGACCCCGGTCGTAGCGACCTGTCCTTCCGGCCCGAAGAGGGCACCGAGGACGCGCTGATGACCGTGCGGTGGCGCAGCGCCGAGTGGTGACGAGGACGCCCCGACCGTCCGCCGCCGTCCGCCGGCCGCCTCCGGGCGCCGGCGGTCGGCGGTTCCTCCGCACCGACCACCCCGACCCGACCCCTCCGGAGAGGTGACCCCATGACCGTTCGCGCCGCTTGGCTCCCGTCCACCGGCCAGACCCGCGAGGACACCCGCCTGACCCTCGCCGCCCTGCTCACCCCCAGCGGCCAGAGCGCCGCGGAGACCCCCCTGCGCTCGCGTGCGGGCATTCTGCCGGGCGGCTTCGCCCTGACCGGCGGCGCGCCCATGCAGGTCACCATCGGCACCGGCCGCGCGATCGTCCAGGGCAACGACACCGCCCAGGGTGCCTACCTGGTCGCCGCCACCGCGCCAGAGAGCTTCACCCTCGCGGACGGCGACCCGCAGTACGACCGCATCGACCTGGTCGAACTGGCCGTGATGGACGACGTCCACGACCATTCGGGCGCCACCGCGGCGGTCGTACGCGTGGTCCAGGGCACCCCCCAGGCCGTGCCCGCCGTCCCGCAGGCCGGGCCGGGCAGCACGATTCCGCTGTACACGGTCAACGTGCCGAAGGGCACGTCGGCCGGCACCGGCGGGATCGCCTGGGCCACCGCCGTCACCACCATGCACTGGCCGGTCGTCGCCCTCGGCGGGATCATGCCCGCCAGCGGCTTCAAGGGCGCCTACGTCGGCCAGTACCGGGACACGGCGGGCCTCTTCCAGCGCTGGGACGGCACGACCTGGGTCTCGTACCCCAAGGCCATCGGCGGCATCGCCCCGAGCGGTACGGCCGCCGGCGCCTACGTCGGCCAGTACCGGGACAACAACGGCGGACTGCAGCGCTGGAACGGTTCCGCCTGGCAGTACGTCGAGGGCACCTCGACCGTGCTGTTCAACGCCACTCAGGGACTGACCACGCAGGCGCAGACCGTCGCCCCCAGCACCTGGACCGTCCTCAACCTGCCCACCGTGGAGGTCGACGACGCCGCCGCCTGGACCTCGAACACCACCTACGTCGTGCCGCGCACCGGCTGGTGGCGGATCTCCGCGCACGCCACCTGGGCCAACGACGCCCAGACCGGCATGCGCGGCGCCCGCGTCGTGGTCGGCGGCGTCGGACAGACCCGGCTGACCTGGCTCACCCCCGCCGGCAACGGCGCCATCTCCGTGGGCGGCAGCGGCGTGACCAGGCTCGTGGCCGGCGAGACCCTCCAGCTGGCCGGCTACCACAGCCACACCGCGGCGATCAAAACCCTCGGCGGCTCGGGCTACGCCTGCAGCCTCTCCGCCGAGTGGATCAGGTCCTGACACCCCCGACCGCCGAACCGTCCCCCGACTCCTCGAACGGAGAAACCCCATGAACCTGCGCAGCAGCTGGGTCGCCGAGACCGGCCAGACCCGCGAGGACACCCGGCTCACCCAGACCGGTGTCACCACCATGACGAACCCCGTCCAGGTCCGCTCCGGCGTCCTGCCCGGCTCGTACGGCGGCCAGTACCGGCTCTCCGGCTTCTGGACCTTCGGCTCCGCCGCCATGTCGGCGACCGTCTCCGAGGGCCGCGCCGTCATCCAGGGCGAGATCTCCCAGGGCGTCTTCCCGGTGACGCTGCCGGCCTCCGAGGTCGTGACCTTCGCGCCCGGCAACGCCCTGTACAGCCGCGTCGACCTGCTCGTCCTGAAGGTCTACGACAAGCTCTACGACGGCGGTACGCGCTCCGAAGCCACGATCGAGATCATCCAGGGCGCGGCCACACAGGACCCGAAGGCTCCGGCCGTCCCGCCGCGCTGCCTCCCGCTGTACGAGGTGACCGTCCCCGCAGGTGCCAGCGCGGGCAACGGCGGCATCCCCTGGGCCAGCGCGCTCCGGGACCTGCGGACCCCGGTCGTCGCCCTCGGCGGCATCCTCCCGGTCGAGGGCGCGTCCCTGCCGGGCGCCTACCCCGGCCAGTACCAGGACTCGGGCGGCGCGCTCCAGCGCTGGGACGGCGGCGCCTGGGTCTCGTACCCCTCGGCGCTCGGCGGCATCATCCCGTCCTCCGCGTCCACCACACCGGCGAGCTACACGGGCCAGTACCGCGACTCGACGAACGGCAAGCTCCAGCGCTGGGACGGTTCCACGTGGGTCCCGGTCGTCGCGGGCCCGTACTTCGTCGACAACCGCGACTACGGCGACACCACGTCGACCACGTACACCTCCACGCTCGCGGGCCGCATCACCAACCCGCTCACGCTCTCCTTCGTCGCCCCGCCGTCGAGGGCGGTCGTCATCAGCTTCGGCGCCAAGCTGCGGTCGACGAGCCCCGACCACTACGCGTTCATGGCGGTCAAGCTCACGCAGGGCGCCACGGTCATCGCCGACCTCGAGGACGACTACGCGGCGCTCGCCGCCAGCCTGAACATGGTCTCGGTGTCCACCACGACCCGCCAGTCCGGCCTGACCGCGGGCGCGACGTACACCCTCACGGCCTTCTTCCGGGTCGTCGCCAACACCCTCACCCTCAAGGCCGGCTTCGACAACACCTTCATCAAGGTCGACCCGCTGCCGTAGTCCCGGCTCCCCCAACCGACAGGAGAAAACCATGGCACTGCGCAGCGGCTGGCTTCCGCCGACCGGGCAGACCCGTGTCACCACCCGCCTCACCGCCCACGGCGCCACCACGCCGGTCAACCCGCTCGCCTCGCGCTCCGGCATCCTGCCCGGCTCGGTCGACGGCAAGTACCGGGTCGGCGGCCTCTCGTTGAGCGACAGCGGTCCCATGAGCGCGACCGTCTACGCCGGGCGCGCCGTCGTCCAGGGCCCGAACGCCCAGGGCGCGTACCCCGTCACCCTCGACGCGGACACCGTCCTCACCTTCGGCGACGGCGATCCGGTCAACCCGCGCGTCGACCTCGTCGTCCTGCGCGTGTACGACGACGAGTTCGACAACCTGACCAGGAGCGAAGCCGCCCTGGAGATCATCAAGGGCACGCCGAAGGCACAGCCGGCCGCGCCGAACGTCCCCGCGCTCTCCCTCCCCCTCTTCTCGGTCAGGGTGGAGAAGTCGGCCTCGGCCGGCACCGGCGGCATCGCCTGGTCGGGCGGGGCCGTCACCGACCTGCGGACCACCCTCGCCGGCGTGGGCGGCATCCTGCCCGTCTACAACAACGCCGGTGTGCCCGGCTCCTACCCCGGCCAGTACCAGGACAACGACAACGCCCACTACCTCCAGCGCTGGGACGGCAACGGCTGGGTCGCGTACCCGAAGGAGATCGGCGGCATCGCCCCCGGCGGAGCGATCTCCACCGGCGGCTACACCGGCCAGTTCCGCGACAGCAACGGGACCCTCCAGCGCTGGAACGGCAACTCCTGGGCCAACTACCAGCCGCCGGTGGAGGTGGAGACCACCAACAGCGGCGTGACCCCGCTGCCCAACTGGACGGTGGTGTCCTTCTCCGCCCGGCGCTCCCGGGGCCTCGCGACCGTCCTCGTCACCGTCACCCGCAGCGGCGCCACCGTCAACGCCGAGAGCGCCGGCAACATCACCGACGAGCCGCTGTGCACCCTGCCCGCCGGGTGGCGCCCGGCCTTCGACTACGAGGCCGCCGCCTGCGACGGCTTCGGCAGCGGCGGCGCCTACGTCTCGCCCGGCGGGCAGGTCAACCTGCGCACCTGGTCGTCCAACGGCGCCCTCGTCGCCGGCCGGAACATCCGCGTCTCCGCGACCTACGTCCTCTGAGGGGGTTGTCCCATGGCACTCGACACGCCCTACCGGGCCATCTTCTGCGACCTCGTGAGCGACACGACCGTCGACATTCTGCCGCTGCGGGACGTCTCGTTCGAGGACTACATCGGCCGGGCCGGCTCCCTGTCCGGCACCGTCCCCATCCCCGACCGCGCCATCGCGGAACGGGCCCACAAGATCAAGCCGGGCCGCACCACGGTCTACCTGGAACGCGGCGGGGACCTGTGGTGGGGCGGCATCGTGTGGACCACCAACCTGCAGTCCAGCGACCGGGGCGTGGTGACCCTGGGCATCCAGGCCTCCACCTTCGACTCCTACGCGAGCCGACGGCGTATCCGTACGGACCAGTTCGAGACCCAGTTCAGCCAGCCGACCGACCAGTTCGTCATCGCCCGCAGCCTCTGGTCGCAGCTGTCGGAGGGCCTGGGCAGGAGCGGGATCGACATCGGTGACGAGACGGAGAAGTCCGACGTCCTGCGGACGGCCTCCTGGCGGTACGGCGACGAGACCGTCTACCAGGAGGCACTCGACCAGCTCGGCGCCCAGGAGAAGGGCTTCGAGTACCAGATCCTCGTCTACCGCAACCCGGACGACGGCGCGCGGATCCGCCAGCTCCGGCTCGGCTCGCCCAAGATCCGTACCGGCGCCACCGACATGATCTTCGACCGGCCCGGCACGATCCTGTCGTACTCCCTCCCGGACGACGCCACCCGCGGCGGGACCGTGGCCCTGGCCCGCGGCGCCTCGACCAACAGCAACGCCGGCACCGAGTCCAGGCCGACCCTGTCCAACCTCGCCACGCCGACGAAGCCGTTGCCGGACCTGTGGCCCCAGCTCGACCTGTCCTCGGACCACAACGAGATCGGCGACAAGACCACACTGAACTCCCTCGCCCAGGCCGCCGTCGACGAGGCGGCGGGCCATGTGGAGATCCCCGAGATCAGCATCCGGCTCGGCGGGATCGTCCCCCCGGCGCTCCTCGGCCGCACCGCCCGCATCCGCATCACCGACGAATGGCACCCGACGGGCCTCGACGCCCGCTACCGGATCGTCGGCGTCAAGGTCCGGCCGGCCGAGCGAGGCCGACCCGACACCGCCGAACTCGCACTTGAGGAGGCCTGATGGCCCTGCTGCCCGAGGACATCATCGACCGGCTGATCCAGATGGAGCGCCGGATCCAGGCCCTGTCCACAGCGGTCAACACCCGTCCGCCCCTCAACGAGATCCGGCCCGTCACGACCGCCTCGTCCCCCGCCACGACCAAGCCGGTCCTCCGGATCTTCGACGGCTACAACCACGAGGTCTTCGCGGACGACATCACGACCGGCGGCCTGGCCAGGCCGTGGCTGCAGCTGATGCCGCCGGTGGACCACCTGAAGGAAGCGAAGTGGCCGTCCACCACGAGCACGGCCTTCACCCCCATCGCCCAGTCCTTCAATCCGGTCTGGCAGCCCAAGATGCGGCTGGCGATGTACACGAAGGTGTCCAGCGGCGCGACCGGCCAGGTGAAGGTCATGGTCGACGGCCAGCAGTTCGGCCCGATCGTCACCGCCGGACAGACCTTCGACCACACCGGTCTGCTCCCGGTCGACCTGGCGACCAAGTTCGGCAAGGTGATGACCGTCGAGATCCACGCCATGGTCACCAGCGCGAGCGGCACGGTGTACGCCCAGCCCGTCAGCATGTACGGCACCCAGTCCTGACCGTCCGCCCGCCCACCGCGGCCGACACGGCCGACACGGCCGACGAGGAGCACACCATGAACATCGACCCCACCCAGCCCTGGGGCGTGGCCATCGACTACGCCGGCCGCGCCTCCGTCGCGGAGAACGGCCACACCCTCTCCGTACGCGTCTACGACAACGGTCTCGGATACACCCTGGAACGGGACCCGATCACCGGCCAGTACCCGTCGGTGCACGTCAGCGCGGAGTTCGCCCGGGCCGGCACGGGTGACGCCACCCTGCGCGGCTTCGGCCTGGTCGTCGTCGAGGCGAAGGACGGCGTCCCCGCCGTGGCCGACCCGACCGCCGTCCAGCGGGCCGTCACCGCCGCGCTCGCCGACTTCGAGACCCGCCGGGCGGCCTACGCCTCGCTCTGCGCCACCTGGGCCCCGGCCCCGGAGCCCGAGCCGGCACCGGAGCCCGCACCCGCCCCGTAAGCCCCGGTACCGAGGGCCCCGGTCCCCGGCGCCCCACCCGTACGCCCGCCCTCCGTGCGGGCCTTTTTCATGTCCGGAGGACACCAGATGGCCACTCCCCTCCCCGCGGACCGGCTCGTCGCCGCGCTCCGCGCCGAAGGCGTCACCGTCGTCGAACACCCCGGCTGGCGCTCCCACAACCGCAACCACACCGGCGCCTGGGGCCCGGTCACCGGCGTGATGATCCACCACACCGTGAGCAGCGGCACCGCCTCCTCCGTGGAGCTCTGCTTCAACGGCTACGACGGCCTGCCCGGCCCGCTCTGCCACGGCGTCATCGCCAAGGACGGCACCGTCCACCTCGTCGGCAACGGACGCGCCAACCACGCGGGCGGCGGCGACCCGTCCGTCCTCCAGGCCGTGATCACCGAGACGTACGGGGACCGGCCGCCGGCCCCGCGCGTCCACCAGGGCAGCCCCGGAGCCGTCGACGGGAACTCCCGCTTCTACGGCTTCGAGTGCGTCAACCTCGGCAACGGCGCCGACCCGTGGCCGGCCGAGCAGCTCGACGCGATCGAGCGGGTCTCCGCCGCCCTGTGCCGGGCCCACGGCTGGGGCGCCAAGTCCGTCATCGGCCACCTGGAGTGGTCCGACTGGAAGAGCGACCCCAAGGGCTTCGGCATGCCGACCCTCCGCGGGCGGGTCCAGACCCGACTCGGCAAGGCCCCCGCCAAGAACACCGCCGGCAGCGGCAAGCCCACCCCGCCCCGCCTCCAGCCGTTCCCGGGCACCTCGTTCTTCCGCAAGGAGACGAGCTCCCCGGTCGTCACGGCCATGGGCCGCCGGCTCGTCGCCGAGGGCTGCTCCGCCTACACCGTCGGCCCCAGCCCCCGCTGGGGCGAGGCCGACCGGCTCAGCTACGCGAAGTGGCAGCGCAAGCTCGGCTTCCGCGGCTCCGACGCCGACGGCATCCCCGGCGCCGCGTCCTGGAGCGCCCTGAAGGTCCCGTACACGAAGTAACCGCAAGGGCCCCGCTCCCCGGGGCCCGTACCCCCCCCGCAGGAAGGGAGAAGTTCCGATGTCCGATGCCGCCAAGCGCACGGCCCGCACCGTCCTCCAGTCCGCCGTCGGCATCGCCGTCGTGCTCCCCGCGATCGTCGACGCCTCCGGCCTCCCCGAGACCCTCCCCTGGGTCGCCGGGGCCCTGGCCGTCGCCGGCGGTCTCGCCCGGGTGATGGCCCTCGACGCGGTGCAGTATCTGCTGCCGTCCTGGCTGCGCAGCACCCCGCCCGAGGGCGGCGCCGATGACCGAGTCTGACCCGAACGACCCCGTGGCCGTCGCCCTCGAACTGGAACGGCTCCGCGGCACCCTGGAGGCCGGCTTCGCCCGGGTCGACGGCTCGCTCGCGCTGCTCGTGCAGCGCAGCGACCAGACCGACAAGCAGCTCGCCGACCACGAGGCCCGCCTCGACGCCCTGGAACGCGCCCGCTGGCCGCTGACCAGCATCGCCGCGCTGGCCGCCGGCGCCGGTGTGCTCGTCGCGGTCTGGGAGCTGGCCGCCCGCTAGCCGGCCGGGCACGCCGAAGGGCGGCCACCCCCACGGGGTGACCGCCCTTCGGTCAAGCGACTCGCTTACTGGTTGTACGGACCGTAGTCGTAGTCCTCCAGCGGAACGGCCTGGCCGGAGCCCGAGCCGAACGGCGAGTAGTCGATGTCGTCGTAGCCGACGGCCGAGTACATCGCGGCCTTGGCCTCTTCGGTCGGCTCGACCCGGATGTTGCGGTAGCGGGACAGACCCGTACCGGCCGGGATGAGCTTACCGATGATGACGTTCTCCTTGAGGCCGATGAGGCTGTCGGACTTGGCGTTGATCGCCGCATCCGTCAGGACTCGGGTCGTCTCCTGGAAGGAGGCGGCCGACAGCCAGGATTCCGTCGCCAGCGAGGCCTTGGTGATACCCATCAGCTGCGGACGGCCGGAGGCGGGGTGACCGCCCTCGGTGACCACACGACGGTTCTCGGTCTCGAACTTCGAGCGCTCGACGAGCTCGCCCGGCAGCAGCTCCGCGTCGCCGGACTCGATGATCGTCACACGGCGCAGCATCTGCCGGATGATGATCTCGATGTGCTTGTCGTGGATCGACACGCCCTGCGAGTTGTAGACCTTCTGGACCTCGGCGACCAGGTGGATCTGGACCGCGCGCTGACCGAGGATACGCAGCACGTCGTGCGGGTTGGTGGCACCCACGGTGAGCTTCTGGCCCACCTCGACGTGGTCGCCCTCGCCCACGAGCAGACGGGCACGCTTCGAGATCGGGAACGCCGTCTCGTCGGTGCCGTCGTCCGGGGTGACGACGAGCTTCTTGGTCTTCTCGGTCTCCTCGATACGGACGCGGCCGGCCGCCTCCGAGATCGGGGCGACACCCTTGGGCTGACGAGCCTCGAAGAGCTCGACGACACGGGGCAGACCCTGGGTGATGTCGTCACCGGCCACACCACCGGTGTGGAAGGTACGCATCGTCAGCTGGGTACCGGGCTCACCGATGGACTGGGCGGCGATGATGCCGACCGCCTCACCGATGTCGACCAGCTTGCCGGTGGCGAGCGAACGGCCGTAGCAGAACGCACAGGTACCGACGGCGGACTCACAGGTCAGGACCGAGCGGGTCTTGACCTCCTCCACGCCGGCGCCCACGAGGGCGTCGATGAGCACGTCACCCAGGTCGACGTTGGCCGGCGCGATGACCTTGCCGTCGACGACGACGTCCTCGGCGAGCATCCGCGCGTACACGGAGGTCTCGACGTCGTCCGTCTTGCGCAGCACGTTGTCGGCGCCGCGCTCGGCGATCCGCAGCTTCAGACCGCGCTCGGTGCCACAGTCCTCCTCGCGGATGATCACGTCCTGCGAGACGTCCACCAGACGACGGGTCAGGTAACCCGAGTCGGCGGTACGCAGGGCGGTGTCCGCCAGACCCTTACGGGCACCGTGCGTGGAGATGAAGTACTCCAGAACGGTGAGGCCCTCACGGAAGGACGCCTTGATGGGACGCGGAATCGTCTCGTTCTTGGCGTTCGACACCAGACCACGCATACCGGCGATCTGACGCATCTGCATCATGTTTCCTCGGGCACCCGAGTCGACCATCATGAAGATGGGGTTCGTCTTCGGGAAGTTCGCGTTCATCGCCTCGGCAACCTCGTTGGTCGCCTTGGTCCAGATCGCGATGAGCTCCTGAGTGCGCTCTTCCTTCGTGATGAGACCGCGCTCGTACTGCTTCTGGACCTTCTCGTCCTGCTCCTCGTAGCCCTTGACGATGGCCTTCTTGGCCTCGGGCACGACGACGTCGGAGATGGCCACGGTGACACCGGAACGGGTCGCCCAGTAGAAGCCCGCCGCCTTCAGGTTGTCGAGCGTCGCCGCCACGATGACCTTGGGGTAGCGCTCGGCGAGGTCGTTGACGATCTCGGAGAGCTGCTTCTTGCCGACGGAGTAGTCGACGAACGGGTAGTCCTCGGGCAGCAGCTCGTTGAAGAGCGCGCGGCCCAGCGAGGTGCGCAGGCGGAACGAGTCACCCTGCTGCCACTCCGGCTCGCCCTCCTCGGTGACCGGGGGAACCCAGCCACGGGGAGCGACGGTGCCGACGGGGAAGCGGATGTCGATCTGCGACTGCAGCGCGAGCTCGCCGGCGTCGAACGCCATGACCGCCTCGGCCGTGGAGCCGAACGCACGGCCCTCGCCCTTGGTGTCACGGAGCTCACCGTCGGTGGTCAGGAAGAACAGACCGAGGACCATGTCCTGGGTCGGCATCGTGACCGGACGGCCGTCGGCGGGCTTCAGGATGTTGTTCGAGGACAGCATCAGGATGCGGGCCTCGGCCTGCGCCTCCGCGGAGAGCGGCAGGTGCACGGCCATCTGGTCACCGTCGAAGTCCGCGTTGAACGCGGTGCAGACGAGCGGGTGGATCTGGATGGCCTTGCCCTCGACCAGCTGGGGCTCGAAGGCCTGGATGCCGAGGCGGTGCAGCGTGGGCGCACGGTTCAGCAGAACCGGGTGCTCGGCGATGACCTCTTCGAGGACGTCGTACACGACCGTGCGGCCGCGCTCGACCATCCGCTTGGCGCTCTTGATGTTCTGCGCGTGGTTCAGGTCGACCAGGCGCTTCATCACGAACGGCTTGAAGAGCTCCAGCGCCATGGCCTTGGGCAGACCGCACTGGTGCAGCTTCAGCTGCGGACCGACGACGATGACGGAACGCGCGGAGTAGTCCACACGCTTGCCGAGCAGGTTCTGACGGAAACGACCCTGCTTGCCCTTCAGCATGTCGCTGAGGGACTTCAGCGGACGGTTGCCGGGGCCCGTGACCGGGCGACCACGACGGCCGTTGTCGAAGAGGGCGTCGACCGCCTCCTGGAGCATCCGCTTCTCGTTGTTCACGATGATCTCGGGGGCACCGAGGTCGAGCAGACGCTTCAGACGGTTGTTGCGGTT
The DNA here is from genome assembly GCF_044331325.1 of Streptomyces sp. NPDC017246. Classification (NCBI taxonomy): domain Bacteria; kingdom Bacillati; phylum Actinomycetota; class Actinomycetes; order Kitasatosporales; family Streptomycetaceae; genus Streptomyces; species Streptomyces sp. NPDC017246. The sequence goes on from NZ_JBIRMW010000011.1 coordinate 60,525, forward strand.
GATCACGCGGCGGTACAGGTCGTTCAGGTCGGAGGTCGCGAAGCGGCCACCGTCCAGCTGCACCATCGGACGCAGGTCCGGCGGGATGACCGGCACGCAGTCGAGAACCATGCCCTTGGGGCTGTTCGCGGTCTGCAGGAACGCGGAGACGACCTTGAGGCGCTTGAGCGCACGGGTCTTCTTCTGGCCCTTGCCGGTACGGATGATCTCGCGGAGGCGCTCGGCCTCCTCGTCCAGGTCGAAGGACTCCAGGCGCTTCTGCAGCGCCGCGGCACCCATCGAACCGTCGAAGTACGTGCCGAAGCGGTCACGCAGCTCGCGGTAGAGGAGCTCGTCGCCCTCGAGGTCCTGGACCTTGAGGTTCTTGAAGCGCGACCAGACCTCGTCCAGACGGTCGATCTCGCGCTGCGCACGGTCGCGCAGCTGCTTCATCTCGCGCTCGGCACCCTCGCGCACCTTGCGGCGCACGTCGGCCTTGGCGCCCTCGGCCTCGAGCTCGCCGAGGTCGTTCTCGAGCTTCTTGGCGCGGGCCTCCAGGTCGGAGTCGCGACGGTTCTCGATCTGCTGACGCTCGACGGAGACGTGCGCCTCCAGCGAGGGCAGGTCACGCGTACGACGCTCGTCGTCGACGTACGTGATCATGTACGCCGCGAAGTAGATGACCTTCTCGAGGTCCTTCGGGGCGAGGTCGAGCAGGTAGCCAAGGCGCGACGGGACGCCCTTGAAGTACCAGATGTGGGTGACGGGAGCGGCGAGCTCGATGTGGCCCATCCGCTCACGGCGCACCTTCGCGCGGGTGACCTCGACGCCACACCGCTCACAGATGATGCCCTTGAAGCGGACACGCTTGTACTTGCCGCAGTAGCACTCCCAGTCCCGGGTCGGACCGAAGATCTTCTCGCAGAAGAGTCCGTCCTTCTCGGGCTTGAGCGTGCGGTAGTTGATGGTCTCCGGCTTCTTGACCTCGCCGTGGCTCCACTGACGGATGTCGTCAGCGGTGGCCAGACCGATCCGGAGCTCGTCGAAGAAGTTGACGTCGAGCACTATGCGTCAATCCCTCTCAGGGTTGTAAGGCTTGGGGTCTGATTCGGGGGTCCTGGGGCCGGCCGGGGACTCAGCGGTGAAACGCCGAGTCCCCGACCGAACTCCCGTCAGACCTCTTCGACGCTGCTCGGCTCGCGCCGGGACAGGTCGATGCCGAGCTCCTCCGCTGCGCGGAAGACGTCCTCGTCGGTGTCGCGCATCTCGATGGACATGCCGTCCGAGGACAGCACCTCCACGTTGAGGCACAGGGACTGCATCTCCTTGATGAGCACCTTGAAGGACTCGGGGATGCCGGGCTCAGGGATGTTCTCGCCCTTGACGATGGCCTCGTAGACCTTCACGCGGCCGGTCACGTCGTCGGACTTGATCGTCAGCAGCTCCTGGAGGGCGTACGCGGCGCCGTATGCCTCCAGCGCCCACACCTCCATCTCACCGAAGCGCTGGCCACCGAACTGGGCCTTACCACCCAGCGGCTGCTGGGTGATCATCGAGTACGGGCCGGTCGACCGAGCGTGCAGCTTGTCGTCGACCAGGTGGTGGAGCTTGAGGATGTACATGTAGCCGACCGAGACCGGCTCCGGGAACGGCTCGCCGGAGCGGCCGTCGAACAGCCTCGCCTTACCGGTCGGGAGCACCATGCGCTCGCCGTCGCGGTTCGGGATGGTGTGGTTCAGCAGACCCGCGAGCTCGTCCTCACGCGCACCGTCGAAGACCGGGGTGGCGACGTTGGTGCCGGGGGCGACCTTGTCGGCGCCGATCACCTGGAGGCGCTGCGCCCACTCGTCCGCGAGGCCGGAGACGTCCCAGCCGCGGCTGGCGAGCCAGCCGAGGTGGATCTCCAGGACCTGTCCCGGGTTCATTCGGGACGGGACACCCAGCGGGTTGAGGATGATGTCGACCGGGGTGCCGTCCTCGAGGAAGGGCATGTCCTCGATCGGAAGGATCTTGGAGATGACACCCTTGTTGCCGTGACGGCCGGCGAGCTTGTCACCATCGGTGATCTTGCGCTTCTGGGCGACGTAGACGCGGACCAGCTGGTTCACGCCCGGGGGAAGCTCGTCGCCCTCCTCGCGGTCGAAGACGCGGACGCCGATGATCTTGCCGATCTCGCCGTGCGGCACCTTCAGCGAGGTGTCACGGACCTCACGGGCCTTCTCACCGAAGATCGCGCGGAGCAGACGCTCCTCCGGGGTCAGCTCGGTCTCACCCTTGGGCGTGACCTTGCCGACGAGGATGTCGCCGGCGACGACCTCGGCACCGATACGGATGATGCCGCGCTCGTCGAGGTCCGCGAGGACCTCCTCGGAGACGTTCGGGATGTCCCGGGTGATCTCCTCCGGGCCGAGCTTGGTGTCACGGGCGTCGACCTCGTGCTCCTCGATGTGGATCGAGGAGAGGACGTCGTCCTGCACGAGGCGCTGCGACAGGATGATCGCGTCCTCGTAGTTGTGACCCTCCCACGGCATGAACGCGACCAGCAGGTTCTTGCCGAGCGCCATCTCGCCGTCTTCGGTGGCGGGACCGTCGGCGAGGACCTGGCCCTCGATCACCCGGTCGCCCTCGTCGACGACGACCTTCTGGTTGACCGAGGTGCCCTGGTTGGAGCGCGAGAACTTGTGCAGGCGGTACGTGATGTACGTGCCGTCGTCGTTGGCGACCGTGACGTAGTCGGCCGACAGCTCCTGGACGACACCGTCCTTCTCGGCCTTGAGCACGTCGCCGGCGTCGGTGGCGCAGCGGTACTCCATGCCGGTGCCGACGAGCGGGGCCTCGGACTTGATCAGCGGCACCGCCTGACGCATCATGTTCGCGCCCATGAGGGCACGGTTGGCGTCGTCGTGCTCGAGGAACGGGATCATGGCGGTCGCGACCGACACCATCTGGCGCGGCGAGACGTCCATGTAGTCCACGTCCGACGGCTCGACGTAGTCGACCTCGCCGCCACGCTTACGCACCAGGACGCGGTTCTCGGTGAGCCGCAGCTCGTCGTCGAGCGCGGCGTTGGCCTGCGCGATGACGAAGCGGTCCTCCTCGTCGGCGGTGACGTAGTCGACGTCGTCGGTGACCGTGCCGTCGATGACCTTGCGGTACGGCGTCTCGATGAAGCCGAACGCGTTGACGCGGCCGTACGAGGCGAGCGAACCGATCAGACCGATGTTCGGGCCTTCGGGGGTCTCGATCGGGCACATGCGTCCGTAGTGGGACGGGTGCACGTCTCGGACCTCGAAGCCGGCCCGCTCACGGGACAGACCACCAGGGCCCAGCGCCGAGAGACGACGCTTGTGCGTCAGACCCGACAGCGGGTTGTTCTGGTCCATGAACTGGGACAGCTGGCTGGTGCCGAAGAACTCCTTGATGGAGGCGACGACCGGCCGGATGTTGATCAGGGTCTGCGGCGTGATCGCCTCGACGTCCTGGGTGGTCATGCGCTCACGCACGACGCGCTCCATACGAGCCAGACCCGTGCGGACCTGGTTCTGGATGAGCTCGCCGACGTTGCGCAGACGACGGTTGCCGAAGTGGTCGATGTCGTCGGTCTCGACGACGATCTCGTTGCCGTTCTCGCCGATCGTCTCGGTCTCGCCCGCGTGGAGCTTGACCAGGTACTTGATCGTGGCGATGACGTCGTCGGTGGTGAGCACGCCGGCGTCCAGCGGCTCGTCGGCGCCGAGCTTCTTGTTCACCTTGTAGCGGCCGACCTTCGCGAGGTCGTAGCGCTTCGGGTTGAAGTAGAGGTTCTCGAGCAGCGTCTGAGCGGCCTCACGGGTCGGCGGCTCGCCCGGACGCAGCTTGCGGTAGATGTCGAGCAGCGCGTCGTCCTGGCCCTGGGTGTGGTCCTTCTCCAGGGTGGCGCGCATGGACTCGTACTCGCCGAACTCCTGGAGGATCTGCTCGGTGGTCCAGCCGAGAGCCTTGAGGAGGACGGTGACGGACTGCTTGCGCTTGCGGTCGATGCGGACACCGACCAGGTCGCGCTTGTCGATCTCCATCTCCAGCCAGGCACCCCGGGACGGGATGATCTTGGCGGAGAAGATGTCCTTGTCGGACGTCTTGTCGATCGAGGAGTCGAAGTAGACGCCCGGCGAACGGACCAGCTGCGACACCACGACACGCTCGGTGCCGTTGATGACGAAGGTGCCCTTGTTCGTCATGAGCGGGAAATCGCCCATGAAGACCGTCTGGGACTTGATCTCACCGGTCTCGTTGTTGGTGAACTCGGCGGTGACGAAGAGCGGGGCACCGTAGGTGAAGTCACGGTCCTTGCACTCGTCGATCGAGTTCTTCGGCGGCTCGAAGCGGTGGTCGCGGAAGGTCAGCGACATCGACCCGGAGAAGTCCTCGATCGGGGAGATCTCCTCGAAGATCTCCTCCAGACCGGACTTCCTGGGGACGTCCTGTCCCGACTCGAGAGCAGCCTCGACGCGAGCCTTCCAGGCGGCGTTGCCGAGCAGCCAGTCGAAGCTCTCGGTCTGCAGCGCGAGGAGGTTCGGAACCTCGAGGGGCTCCCGGATCTTTGCAAAGGAGATGCGCAGCGGGGCAGTGCTTGCGCCGTTGTTCGTATTGGTCGAGGCGTTGCGCGAGGCGGCCAAGAGGGGGTCCTTCCGAGGGCTCGGACTCACTACGCGCGTACCGGTCCCCTGCAGCGCTTCACGGCAGACTTTTCCTGAGACGGCCGAAAGGCCAGATCAGACGGGGTCGGTCCACGAAGCGGATGCGAAGGTATGCCCCTGGTGACGGGCAGGGGGCAGCTAACAGGCAGCGCAAAGGGTCAGTGTAGCCACTTGGCTCACTGATGTCCAGGGCGAATAATTCGCGACCCTCGTTGCTCTCAACTCCGCGGTACCTCGCGCCGTGTGGCGCACCTCGATACTGCCCGTTCAGTCGTCGATCCATGCCTCGGAAACGGATCGTTGTGACGACGCGTCCTGAGAATTGCGCGCTGCGTGCGGTTCGTCAAGGCCCCCCGGTCTGCGGGGCGCACGGCGAAGATCACCATACTCCGCTTCCGACGGCCCACGAGGCCCCCGCCACGCCCTTCCCGGGAACGCCGAAAGGCGACCACCCACAAGGGTGATCGCCTTTCGGTGCCCTCGCGTTACACGGGGGCGGGAGTCAGCTTCAGCGACTCGAAACGGTCTTACTTGACCGTGACGGAGGCGCCGGCGGCCTTGAGGGACTCGGCAGCCTTCTCGGCGGCCTCCTTCGCGACCTTCTCGAGGACCGGCTTCGGGGTGCCGTCGACGAGGTCCTTGGCCTCCTTGAGGCCCAGGGAGGTGAGCTCGCGCACGACCTTGATGACCTGGATCTTCTTGTCGCCGGCACCCTCGAGGATGACGTCGAACTCGTCCTGCTCGGCCTCGGCCTCGGCGGCGACCGGGGCACCCGGGCCGGCAACGGCGACGGCCGCGGCGGCGGTGACGTCGAACTTGTCCTCGAACGCCTTCACGAACTCGGAGAGCTCGATGAGGGTCATCTCCTCGAACTGGGCGAGGAGGTCGTCCTGAGAGAGCTTCGCCATGATGGGCGATCCTTCCACTAATTCGGCAAGTGCCGGATGTATAGAGAGGCGGGCGTTACGGCCCGCTACGACCTGGGCCTAGGCGGCACAGATCATGACGCGAGCCGAATTACTCGGCACCGCCCTCGGCGAGCTTGACGCGAAGCGCCTCCGCGGTGCGGACGAACTTCGACGGCAGCGCCTGGAAGAGCGAGGCAGCCTGAGACTGCTTGCCCTTGAACGCGCCGGCCAGCTTGCTGAGCAGAACCTCGCGGGACTCGAGGTCCGCGAGCTTCTTGATCTCATCGGCGGAGAGCGCCTTACCATCAAGGACACCGCCCTTGATGATGAGGTTCGGGTTGTCCTTGGCGAAGTCACGCAGGCTCTTCGCCGACTCCACCGGGTCACCGGTGATGAAGGCGACCGCGGTCGGACCAGCGAAGTGCTCGTCCAGCGCGGTGATCCCGGCCTGGTTGGCCGCAATCTTGGTCAGCGTGTTCTTCACCACGGCGTACTGGGCGTTCTCACCGAGCGAACGACGCAGCGTCTTCAGCTGCGCAACGGTGAGACCCCGGTACTCGGTCAGCACGGCGGCGTTCGAGCTGCGGAACTGGTCCTCAAGCTCGGCTACCGCGGCAGCCTTGTCGGGCCTTGCCATAGAGCGTCGGCCTCCTTCCGGGTGATGAGGACCGCTCAGAAGGGGCTGACAAAACAAAACGCCCCGGCGCAGGCGCTCGGGGCTCAGCTCAACCGCATCACGAGGATCCGGGAACTCATCCACAATCACCTGCGCGGGTCGTTCGCGTCTCAGCGAATCCTTCGGCCACCACACCTTGACGGCGCAGTGACGACCAGCGGTCTTTGGCTTCTTCGGAAGAGTACGCGACCGGGTCGGCCCGGGGCAAATCAGCCCTGACCGAGGCCCGCGCCGAGGTTCTTCAGCAGCTCCATGAAGCCGAAGGTGTCCTCGGCGGGCGGTGCCTGGACTGCGGCCTCGGAGCCGTACGCGCTGTAGTCGGTGGTGAGCGTCGTCGGCGCCCCGCCGGCCGTCGTCCTGACGATCATCCGCGCCGGATAGCCGTCCGCGCCGATCCAGACCTCCACCCGCCTGCCGCCGGAGAGCTCGCCCGCGTACCGCTCTCCCCCGGCCCCGCCGCCCTTCACCGGGCCGAGGTGCTTCACCTCCGACGAACCGGCGAGGAGGCCGAGCTCCTGGGCCGGGTCCCGGTTCACGCCGCTCAGACCGGCGGTCAGCTGCGTCACCAGCTCGTCGCCGCCGAGGGCGCCCTCGGCCTCTACCTTCATCCAGCGCTTGCCGCCCGTCCGCGCGGCCTGCTCGGCGCCCACGTCCATGTAGGTGACCCCGTCGGCCGTGAGCATGCGGGTCTCGGCGGGGGCGCCGGGGATGCCGGCCAGGTACGTCGAATCGGTGACCTTCAGGTCCGCGACGGAGGGACTCCATCCCTGGACACCGGTGAAGGTGCTGCTGCCGCCCTGGGCACCGCCCACGACGACGCGCATCTCCACCTTGGCGCTCTTGGCCTCCGCGGTCCTGGTGTACGCGGCCCGGACGGCCTTCGCGGCCTCCTCACGGCTCTGCGTGGCCGGCCCGGCGGACGCCCCCGACGTCTTCGTACCGCCGTCGCCGTCCTGGCACCCCGCGAGTCCCGTCACGACGACCGCGGCCGCCAGGGCGACCCCCACGCGCTTCCATGCGGAGCTGTTCATGCCCGTTCCCCACCTTTTGATCAACGTCGTACGGTCTCTCGGACCGTAACAAGAAACCGGCCCCGCACCTCCGAAGAGGTGCGGGGCCGGTTGACCACTCAGCGAGCCTGTGGGGCTCAGACCGCGGCCGGGTCCTCCTCGACGAGGAGGTTGCGGGTGCGGTTGGAGTCCAGCGGGATGCCGGGGCCCATCGTCGTCGTGAGGGTCGCCTTCTTGATGTAGCGACCCTTGGCGGCGGACGGCTTCAGACGGAGGATCTCCTCGAGCGCCGCGGCGTAGTTCTCGACCAGCTTCGTGTCATCGAAAGAGACCTTGCCGATGATGAAGTGCAGGTTCGAGTGCTTGTCGACGCGGAACTCGATCTTGCCGCCCTTGATCTCGTTGACAGCCTTGGCGACATCGGGGGTGACGGTGCCGACCTTGGGGTTCGGCATGAGACCACGCGGGCCGAGGACGCGGCCGAGGCGGCCGACCTTGCCCATGAGGTCCGGGGTGGCCACAACGGCGTCGAACTCGTTCAGGCGGTTGCCCTTGGAGATCTCGTCGATGAGCTCGTCGGAACCGACGATGTCGGCGCCGGCGGCAATCGCGGCCTCGGCACGGTCACCGGTCGCGAAGACCAGGACCCGGGCGGTCTTGCCGGTGCCGTGCGGGAGGTTCACGGTGCCGCGGACCATCTGGTCGGCCTTGCGCGGGTCGACACCCAGGCGGAAGGCGACCTCGACGGTGCCGTCGAACTTCGTGCTGGAGGTGTCCTTGGCGAGACGGACGGCCTCGAGAGGAGCGTAGAGCTTCTCGCTGTCGATCTTGGCGTCCGCTGCGCGGAGGGTCTTGCTGCGCTTCACTGCTTCTCCTGTTGGTTCAGGTGTGGAGTCGTGGTGCGGGCCGGCGCTGGCCCTACCACTAGGTCACGAGGGGGGTGATCAGCCCTCGACCGTGATGCCCATGGAACGGGCGGTGCCAGCGATGATCTTGGACGCGGCGTCCAGGTCGTTGGCGTTCAGGTCGGGGAGCTTGACCGTGGCGATCTCGCGGACCTGGGCAGCCGTGAGCTTGGCGACCTTGGTCTTGTGCGGCTCGCCGGAGCCCTTGTCCACACCAGCGGCCTTGAGGATCAGCCTGGCGGCCGGCGGAGTCTTGGTGACGAAGGTGAAGGAACGGTCGTCGTAGACCGTGATCTCCACCGGCACGACCATGCCACGCTGCGACTCGGTCGCGGCGTTGTAGGCCTTGCAGAACTCCATGATGTTGACGCCGTGCTGGCCCAGTGCGGGGCCGACCGGCGGGGCCGGGTTGGCCGCACCAGCGTTGATCTGGAGCTTGATAAGCCCCGTGACCTTCTTCTTCTTGGGAGGCATTGCTCTCTCCGGGTCCTAGTGAGAGTGTTCAGCCCGCCATCCGGTCATCCGGATGCAGGCATACCGCACAACGATAACGGGTATAGACGCGCGGCCAAAAACCGAGCAGGTCAGAGCGGCTGCAAGAGCCACTCTGACCTGCTCGGAAACTTGTGAGATCAGTTCTTCTGGATCTGGTCGAAGCTGAGCTCGACCGGGGTCTCGCGACCGAAGATCTCGACGAGGCCCTTGACCTTCTTCGAGTCGGGGTTGATCTCGTTGATCGTCGCCTGGAGGGTGGCGAAGGGACCGTCGGTGACGGTGACCGAGTCGCCGACCTCGAAGTCCAGGACCTGGACCTCCAGCTTGCGGGCCGGAGCCGGCTTGCCCTCGGCCTCGGCGGCCTCGCGGGCGGCCTTCTCCTCGGCCTCCGGGGCGAGCATCTTGACGATCTCGTCCAGGGTCAGCGGGTACGGGTCGTAGGCGTTGCCCACGAAGCCGGTGACGCCGGGGGTGTTGCGGACGACGCCCCAGGACTCGTTCGTCAGGTCCATGCGGACGAGAACGTAGCCGGGAAGCTTGTTCTGCTTGACGTTCTTCCGCTCGCCGCCCTTGATCTGGACGATCTCTTCCTCGGGGACCTCGGCCTGGTAGATGAAGTCCTCGACGTTGAGCGAGACGGCACGCTGCTCGAGGTTCGCCTTGACGCGCTTCTCGTAGCCCGCGTAGGTGTGAATGACGTACCACTCGCCGGGCAGGGTGCGGAGCTCTTCGCGGAGCGCGGCGACCGGGTCGACCGGGGCGGCCGGCTCGGCCTCCTCGTCGGTCTCTTCCTCGGCGTCCTCGTCCTCGACGTCCTCGACCTCGTCGGCCACGACGGTCTCGTCCTCGTCGCCCTCGGCGACCTCGACGTCCTCGTCGGTCTCGGGCTCGTCCTGGTCCTCGTCCTCGACTTCGAGGGCGGCTTCCTCGGCGGCCTCGCCGGCAGCGTCGTCAGCAGCGTCGGCCTGGTCCTCGTCGGCGGCCTCGACGATGTCCAGCTCGTCCTCGACGGACTCGGACTCGAAGGCGTCGTTCAGGTTCGCGTCAGACACGGTGGCTGCTTCTTCCTGCGATACAGATGGGGTGGAACAAAAAGTCAGCCGAAGACGTACTTGACTGCTTCCTGGAAGCCATAGTCAATCACGGTGACAAGGCCGATCATGATGACGACGAAGACAATCACCACGGTGGTGTACGTCGACAGCTGGCTGCGCGTGGGCCAGACGACCTTGCGGAGCTCGGCGACGATCTGGCGGTAGAAGAGCGCGAGACGGCCGAGAGGGCCCTTCTTTCCGCGCTTGCCGCCCTTGCGGGACTTCTTCTTCGACTCGGAGGCGTCGTCATCGGCATCAGGCATGTCGATGGAGCCTACGGCGTCCGTCACGATCTCTCACCTGATTCCGGGTCGGCCGTGCCGCGCCCGGGTGGAGCCGCACGGCGGTGCAATGAAGTACGTACATGCGCACAACACCTGGCGGTGTGTGTAGCAGGGCCGGAGGGACTTGAACCCCCAACCGCCGGTTTTGGAGACCGGTGCTCTACCAATTGAGCTACGACCCTCTGCTGGTGTCCCTCAACGTACCGCATCGTGAGATGCGTTCGGTGCGGGCCAACGAGGAGTGAGCATACGTGGTCCGAGGGCCCCGCGTCGAACAGGAACCACGACGGACCTGCCGTCGGACGCGCGTACGACCGGGAATGACCGTTCCTGTCCGGTCCGTGAAACCTGAGTGCCGGGCCTTGAAGCGGTCTGGGACGATGGGCCGCATGAGCGCTGCTACCCCTCCCACCGAGCGTCGGGTCTCCGCCCGCATCGGTGCGATCTCCGAGTCCGCGACCCTCGCCGTCGACGCCAAGGCCAAGGCCCTCAAGGCCGCCGGGCGCCCGGTGATCGGTTTCGGCGCGGGTGAGCCCGACTTCCCGACCCCGGACTACATCGTCGACGCGGCCGTCGAGGCCTGCAAGAACCCGAAGTACCACCGCTACACGCCGGCCGGCGGTCTGCCGGAGCTCAAGGCCGCGATCGCCGCGAAGACGCTGCGCGACTCCGGCTACGAGGTCGACGCCTCCCAGATCCTCGTGACCAACGGCGGCAAGCAGGCGATCTACGAGGCCTTCGCCGCGATCCTCGACCCGGGCGACGAGGTCATCGTCCCGGCGCCGTACTGGACGACCTACCCCGAGTCGATCCGCCTCGCGGGCGGTGTCCCGGTGGACGTCGTCGCCGACGAGACCACCGGCTACCGGGTCTCGGTGGAGCAGCTCGAGGCGGCCCGTACGGAGCGGACCAAGGTCGTCCTCTTCGTCTCGCCCTCCAACCCGACCGGTGCGGTGTACTCCGAGGCCGACGCCGAGGCGATCGGCCGCTGGGCCGTCGAGCACGGCCTGTGGGTCCTCACCGACGAGATCTACGAGCACCTGGTCTACGGCGACGCGAAGTTCACCTCGCTGCCGACGCTCGTCCCCGAGCTGCGCGACAAGTGCATCGTGGTCAACGGTGTGGCGAAGACGTACGCGATGACGGGCTGGCGCGTCGGGTGGATCGTGGGCCCGAAGGACGTCGTGAAGGCCGCGACGAACCTGCAGTCGCACGCCACGTCCAACGTGAGCAACGTCGCGCAGGTCGCCGCGCTGGCCGCCGTCTCGGGCAACCTGGACGCCGTCGCGGAGATGCGCACCGCCTTCGACCGCCGCCGCCAGACGATCGTGCGGATGCTCAACGAGATCGAGGGCGTGTACTGCCCGACGCCGGAGGGCGCCTTCTACGCGTACCCCTCCGTGAAGGCACTGCTCGGCAAGGAGATCCGCGGCAAGCGCCCGCAGAGCTCGGTCGAGCTGGCGGCCCTGATCCTGGACGAGGCCGAGGTCGCGGTCGTCCCGGGCGAGGCCTTCGGCACGCCGGGCTACCTGCGTCTGTCGTACGCGCTGGGCGACGAGGACCTGGTGGAGGGCGTCTCCCGCATCCAGAAGCTGCTGGCCGAGGCCACCGACTGACCTCAGGTACCGATTTCGGGTACTGATCCCGGTCCACGCGGGCCCCTGGTTCTCCGGAACCGGGGGCCCGTTTCTGCGTTCTAGCGAGGTCCCGATCGGGGAAAGGGGCTGCGTTCGTCCATTCGGGTGCGGCAGGATCGGGCGATGGAGCACGTTCGCGATCTCACCCTGCTGCCCAAGGCCCATCTGCACCTGCACTTCACCGGTTCGATGCGGCCCACGACGCTCATCGAGCTGGCCGACAAATACGGCGTGCACCTCCCGGAGGCGTTGAGCAGCGGTACACCGCCGAAGCTACGGGCGACCGACGAGCGCGGCTGGTTCCGCTTCCAGCGGCTGTACGACATCGCCCGCTCCTGCCTGCGCTCCCCCGAGGACATCCGGCGGCTCGTGCGCGAGGCGGCCCAGGAGGACGTCCGGGACGGCTCGGGGTGGCTGGAGATCCAGGTCGACCCCACCTCGTACGCCCCTCATCTCGGCGGGCTCATCCCGGCCCTGGAGATCATCCTGGACGCGGTCGAGGCGGCCTCGCGGGAGACCGGGCTCGGGATGCGGGTGCTCGTCGCCGCGAACCGGATGAAGCACCCCCTGGAGGCACGGACGCTGGCCCGGCTCGCGGTGCGGTTCGCGGACCGGGGCGTGGTCGGCTTCGGGCTCTCCAACGACGAGCGGCGGGGCATGGCGCGGGACTTCGACCGCGCCTTCGCCATCGCGCGCGAGGGCGGTCTCCTCGCGGCCCCGCACGGCGGTGAGCTGACGGGTCCCGCGTCGGTACGGGACTGCCTGGACGATCTGCGGGCGTCGCGGGTCGGCCACGGGGTGCGGTCGGCGGAGGACCCGCGACTGCTGCGGAAGCTCGCGGAGCGCGGGGTGACCTGCGAGGTCTGCCCGTCGTCCAATGTGGCCCTCGGGGTGTACGAGAAGCACGAGGACGTACCGCTGCGCACCCTCTTCGAGGCGGGGGTGCCGATGGCGCTGGGCGCGGACGACCCGCTGCTCTTCGGCTCGCGGCTCGCGGCGCAGTACGAGCTCGCCCGCCGGCACCACGGGTTCACGGACGGGGAGCTGGCGGAGCTGGCCCGGCAGTCGGTGCGGGGCTCGGCGGCCCCGGTGGACGTCCGGGCGAAGCTGCTCGCGGGGATCGACGACTGGATCGCCGGCTGATCCCTCTCAACCGCCGCTCCGGCCGATTCCGGCCGTCAGGGTGCGCGCGATGCCCCGCGCGAAGTCGTCGAGGGAGTCCGGCGGCCGGCGGTCCGGGGTCATCTCCCAGACGAAGGCGCGCTGGACGCACGCCCCGAGGAGCAGGGCCGCGGCGGCCGCGGGATCGGCGTCGGCGGCGATGCGGCCGTGCCGCTGCTCGGCGCGCAGATAGGCGGTGAGGCCTTCGACGGGCATGTGGGGGCCCTTGCCGTAGGCGCGCATGGCCTCCTCGTGGCGCTGCTTGAGCTGCGGTTCCGCGTACAGGGAGGCGACGACGGGGAAGGTCTGCTCGTAGAAGAGGGCGGCCTGGCGGGCGATCTCGGTGAGGTTCTCCTCGACGGTGCGGCCGCCGGGGTCGGCGGCGAGGGTGCCGAGGAGGCCGCCGAGCCGGGGCAGCCGCTCGTCGAGGACGGCGAGGAAGAGTTCCTCCTTGCTGGTGAAGTACTTGTAGAGCGCGGCTTCCGAGCAGCCGGCGGCCTTGGCGATCTCCTTGGTCGTGGTGCGGGCGAGGCCCACGGTCCGCATGAGGTCGCGGGCGGCGTCGACGATCCGTACCCGGGTCGGCTTCTGTTCCATGCATCCTCCAGCCATGCTTGACGCGTGAGTGAGTATCCACCCACCCTGAGGGTGAGTGAACACTTACCCACCCCAGGAGGGTGCGACATGAAGCTCACCGTCTTCGGCGCGACCGGCGGCATCGGCCGGGAGATCGTCGGCCAGGCACTGGCCTCGGGCCACGAGGTGACCGCGGTGGTGAGAGACCCGGCACGGCTCACGGCGACCGGCGGACGGCTGACCGTCCTCCGCGCCGACCTGTCCGACCCGGAGACCCTGCGCGGGGCGCTCACCGGCCGGGACGCCGTGCTCTCGGGCCTCGGGGCGAGGACCCGCGCGGACGCGGGCGTCGCCGCCCGGCTGACCCGCTCGGTGCTCACGGCCATGGAGGCGGAGAAGGTGCGCCGCCTCCTGGTGGTCAGCGCGGCCCCGGTCGGCCCGGTCCCGGACCGTCAGGGCGTCCTGGACAAGGCCGTCCTCACGATCGTCAACGCGGTCCTCAAGGACGTCTACGCCGATCTGCGGGTCATGGAGTCGGACCTCGCCGCGAGCACCGCGGACTGGACCTCCGTACGCCCGCCCAAGCTGACGAACGGGCAGGTCACCGGCGACTACCGCGTGGTCGTCGGCGGCACCCCGTCCCGGGGCCGCTCGCTCGCCCGCGCGGACGTGGCCCACGCGATGCTGGCGCTGATCGACGACCCGGCGACGGTCAGGCAGGGCGTCGGCGTCGCGTACTGACGCCGGACGGGCGGCCGGACGGGCCGCCGGACTTCAGAGCGCGACACCCACCGTGACGGGTTCGTTGACGAGGGTGATCCCGAAGGCGGCGTGGACCCCGGCGACGACCTCACGGGCGAGCGCCAGCAGGTCCTCGGTGGTCGCCTCGCCCCGGTTGGTCAGGGCGAGCGTGTGCTTGGTGGAGATGCGCGCGGGTCCGGATCCGTACCCCTTGGTGAATCCGGCCCTGTCGATGAGCCAGGCGGCGGAGGTCTTCACCGCGCCGTCCTCGCCCGCGGGGAAGGCCGGCGGGGCGACGTCCGCGCCCAGCCGCCCGGCCACGCGCGCGAGGAAGCTCTCGTACTCCCCCGCCGTGAGGATCGGGTTGGTGAAGAAGGAGCCCGCGGACCAGGTGTCGTGGTCCTCCGGGTCCAGGACCATGCCCTTGCCGGCGCGCAGCCGCAGCACGGTCTCGCGGGCCCGGGCGAGCGGCACCCGGTCCCCCACCCCGACGCCGAGGGCGCGGGCGGTCTCGGCGTACTTGATCGGCGCGGACAGCCCGTCCGCGTCCTCCAGCTCGAAGCGGACCCGCAGCACCACGTACCGCTCGGGGTGGTCCTTGAAGAGGCTGTGGCGGTACGAGAAGGCGCACTCGGCGTTGGTGAGGGTGACGGTCTCGTCCGCGCGCCGGTCGTAGGCCACGACCTCGGTCACGGTGGCGGAGACGTCCTGCCCGTAGGCGCCGACGTTCTGGATCGGGGTCGCGCCGGCCGAGCCGGGGATGCCGGCCAGGCACTCGATACCGGCGAGCCCGGCCTCGACGGTCCGGGCGACGGCGTCGGTCCAGACCTCTCCGGCGGCGAGCTCCAGCTTCGTCCCGTCGAGGGCGAAGCCCTCGGTCGCGATGCGCAGCGCCGTGCCGTCGAAGCCCTTGTCCCCGATGACGAGGTTGGAACCGCCGCCGATGACCAGCAGCGGCGTCCCCGCGGCGTCGGCCTCGCGGACGGCGGCGACCACCTCGTCGTCGGTGGTGGCGGTGACCAGCCGGGTGGCGGGACCGCCGAGCCGGAAGGTGGTCAGGGGCGCGAGGGGGGCGTCGTGGAGAGGCTGCACGGGCTCAAGGGTACGGGCCCGTCGCTTCGGCGACGGGCCCGTGACGCTCGTGATGTCAGGCGAGGCGGACCACGGCCCGGGACATGCCCAGCACCTTCTGCCCGGCGCACATCGCGGTCAGGTCGACCCGCACCTGCCGGTCGTCCAGCTTGGCGGCGACCTTGGCGGCCACCTCGATCAGCGCGCCCCGGTCGTCGTTGGGGACGACGACGGGCTTGGTGAAGCGGACGCCGTACTCGACGACGGCGGCGGGGTCGCCGGCCCAGTCGGTCACGACGCGGATCGCCTCGGCCATGGTGAACATGCCGTGGGCGATGACGTCGGGGAGGCCGACCTCCACCGCGAACTTCTCGTTCCAGTGGATGGGGTTGAAGTCCCCGGAGGCGCCGGCGTACCGGACGAGCGTGGCGCGCGTCACGGGGAAGGTCTGCGCGGGCAGCTCGGTGCCGACCTCGACCTCGTCGTAGGTGATCTTGGCGGTCATGGTCAGGCCCCCTCGGGTGCGCGGGAGACGAGCTTGGTCCAGGCGGTGACGACGTGCTCGCCGGAGGCGTCGTGGACCTCGCCGCGGATGTCCAGGATGTCGTTTCCCGCCATCGACTTGATCGCCTCGATGGTGGAGGTGACCGAGAGCCGGTCCCCGGCGCGTACGGGCCGGGTGTAGGCGAACTTCTGGTCGCCGTGGACGACCCGGCTGTAGTCGAGACCCAGCTGCGGGTCCTCGATGACGGCGCCGGCCGCCTTGAATGTGATGGCGAACACAAAAGTGGGCGGGGCGATCACATCGGAATGTCCGAGCGCCTTGGCCGCCTCGATGTCGGTGTACGCGGGATTGGCGTCCCCGATCGCCTCGGCGAACTCGCGGATCTTCTCGCGGCCGACCTCATAGGGCGGGGTGGGCGGATAGGTCCGGCCCACGAAGGACTGGTCGAGCGCCATGGACTCGATACCTCCTGGATTTGTTGCCGACAAACGACACGAGGCCGCCCCCGGGTGGGGACGGCCTCGTGTACGAGCCTGGTTAGCGCGTCTCGCGGTGCGCCGTGTGCGAGTTGCAGCGAGGGCAGTGCTTCTTCATCTCAAGACGGTCCGGGTTGTTACGCCGGTTCTTCTTGGTGATGTAGTTCCGCTCCTTGCACTCCACGCAGGCCAGCGTGATCTTCGGGCGGACGTCGGTGGCAGCCACGTGAGTGCTCCTTGGACGGATGGGACGGATGAACGCATGAAAGAGTAGCCGATCGAAGGACCGACCCCACAATCGGCTACTGTGTGTAGCGGTGACCGGACTTGAACCGGTGACACAGCGATTATGAGCCGCTTGCTCTACCGACTGAGCTACACCGCTTTGATGATCCGGATCCCGTCCGAAGACGGGTCCTTCTCACCAGAGCCCCAATACGGAATCGAACCGTAGACCTTCTCCTTACCATGGAGACGCTCTACCGACTGAGCTATTGGGGCGAGCGAGGAAGACATTACACGGTCCCCCGCCCATCACCCAAATCCGTTTCCCGGCGCCCGCCCGACGGCCCTCACCAGGCGTCACGTACGCCACTCGTGGCCTCATCGGTACGACTATTGCGCTCCTCCTCGAAGGTCGGTCCGAGCGCCCCTAGGCTCGGCCCCCACGCTTCGTGATCTTGATTTGAGGAGCCTTGAGGAGCCCCCGATGTCAGCCGAAAGCAAGCAGCCCCAGCCGCCCGAGGACGGGGCCGCCACGGCCGACTCGACCTCGCTCCTGCTCTCCCACGCCCGGCTGACCGACGGGCGGAGCGTCGACGTGCGGCTCGTCGGCGGCCGGATCGAGGCGGTCGGCACGGCCGGCAGCCTCGCCGCCATGGGCGCGCGCGTGGACCTGGCCGGCTATCTGCTGCTCCCCGCCGCCGCCGAACCCCACGCGCACGCCGACACCGCGCTCTCCGCCGACTCCCCCGGGCCCGTCTCGTACGCCCCCGAGGACGTGCAGCGCCGTGCCACCGAGGCGGCGCTCCTCCAGCTCGGCCACGGCGCGACCGCGCAACGCGCGCACGTGCGGATCGGCGACGTGCACGCGCTCGGACCGCTCGAAGCCGTCCTCCAGGCCCGGCGCTCCCTGCGCGGCCTGGTGGACCTCACCACGGTCGCGGTGCCCCGGCTGCTCACCGGGGTGGCGGGCGCCGACGGGCTCGCGATGCTGCGGGACGCGGTGAAGATGGGCGCCGGAGTGGTCGGCGGCTGTCCGGATCTCGACCCCGACCCGGCCGGGTACGTGGAGGCCGTCCTGGAGGTCGCGGCCGAGCACGGAGTCCCGGTCGACCTGCACACCGACGGCGACGACCCGGCCCGGCTCGCCCGGCTCGCGGCGATGGCCGGCGGACTGCGGCCCGGTGTGACGATCGGACCCTGCGCCGGGCTCGGCCGGCTCCCCTCCGACGTGGCCCGGCGGACGGCGGACGGGCTCGCGGCGGCCGGAGTGACCGTGGCCTGTCTGCCGCAGGGCGGCTGCGGGGGCACGGAGCGGCGGGGCGCGGCCCCCGTGCGGCTGCTGCGGGCGGCCGGGGTCCGGGTCGCGGCGGGCAGCGGGGCGATGCGGGACGTGGCCAACCCGGTGGGGCGCGGGGATCCGCTGGAGGCGGCGTATCTGCTGGCCTCGCTCGGCGGGCTGCCGCCGGAGGAGGCGTACGCGGCGGTGAGCGCCGAGGCACGGGCCGCGATGGGGCTGCCGGAGGTGCGGGTGGAGGCCGGTTTCCCGGCGGAGCTGCTCGCGGTGCGCGGCGAGCGCCTGTCGGGCGTGCTGTCCCTGGCGTACAGCCGGATCGTGGTGCACCGGGGGCGGGTGGTGGCCCGGACGAGCGCGGTGCGCGAGTACTGCGACTCGGCGGCGGCGCTCGATCTGCCGCGCCAGGCACGCCCGGAACGGCCGCCCGAGCCGGGAAGCCCTCCGGCCGGTCCCGTCGTACGGTCGTGAGTATGCGCATCGTCATCGCTGGAGGACACGGACAGATCGCCCGCCGCCTGGAGAGGCTGCTCTCGGCGCACGGGCACGAGGTCGCGGGCATCATCCGCAGACCGGAACAGGCCGGAGACCTGCGGGACGCGGGGGCCGAGCCCGTGGTCCTGGACCTGGAGTCGGCGTCGGTCGAGATGGTCGCCGCCGTGCTCCAGGGCGCGGACGCGGCCGTCTTCGCCGCGGGCGCGGGGCCGGGCAGCGGGGCGGACCGCAAGGACACGGTGGACCGCGCGGCGGCGGTCCTGTTCGCCGACGCGGCCGAACGGGCCGGTGTACGCCGCTACATCGTCGTCTCGTCGATGGGCGCGGACGCGACCCACCCGGGCGACGAGATCTTCGACGCGTACCTCCGCGCCAAGGGAGCCGCCGACGACGCGGTCCGCTCCCGCACGACCCTGGACTGGACGATCCTGCGCCCCGGCTCGCTGACGGACGACGCGGGCACCGGGCTGGTCCGTCTGGAGGCCCGCACGGGCCGCGGGCCGGTCCCCCGGGACGACGTGGCCGCGACCCTCGCCGAGCTCCTGGACACCCCCGCGACGGCCGGCCTGACCCTGGAACTGGTCTCGGGCTCGACCCCGCTGTCGGTCGCGGTGAAGGACGTCGCCGGCAACTGACCGGCACCCCGGTCGCAGCCGCTCAAGGCGGGCCAGATTCCCGTCCACAGCCCGTCCAGACACGCTGGTGGAGAGGGTGATCGGGCGGTACAGGGCGAGACAGTCGAGCCCCGGTCACAGGTTTACACGCAAACGGCCCCTGATCGCGTTTCCGCAGATCAGGGGCCGTTCTTTTCACGTGGCGACGCCAGGATTCGAACCTGGGTAGGCTAAGCCGACGGATTTACAGTCCGCTCCCATTGGCCACTCGGGCACATCGCCATGAGATCGCTGCCGTGGAGCCGCTTTGCTGCGGTGTTCCGTGGCAACGACGTAAACAATACCTGATCCCGGGGGGTGCTTCGCCACCGGATTGATCAGCCGTTCGGGCCGTGGTGCACCCCCTAGGCTTTGGGGGTACCCCACCATCCGAGCAAGGAGCCACGAGTCATGGCCGACTCCAGTTTCGACATCGTGTCCAAGGTCGAGCGGCAGGAGGTCGACAACGCCCTCAACCAGGCCGTGAAGGAGATCTCGCAGCGCTACGACTTCAAGGGAACCAACGCCTCGATCGCGTGGTCGGGCGAGAAGATCCTCATGCAGGCGAACGGCGAGGAGCGCGTCCTGGCGATCCTCGACATCTTCCAGACCAAGCTGATCAAGCGCGGGATCTCGCTGAAGACGCTGGACGTCGAGGGTGACCCGCAGCTGTCCGGCAAGGAGTACAAGCTCTTCGCCTCGGTCACCGAGGGCATCTCCCAGGAGAACGCCAAGAAGGTCGCGAAGACCATCCGGGACGAGGGCCCCAAGGGCGTCAAGGCGCAGGTCCAGGGTGACGAGCTGCGGGTCAGCTCGAAGAGCCGGGACGACCTGCAGGCCGTGCAGACGCTGCTCAAGGGCAAGGACTTCGACTTCGCGATCCAGTTCGTGAACTACCGCTGACCTGTCGAGGCTCGTGTCCGAATACCGCCAGCCACTGGTTCGGCGGGCCCCGCACACTGGACGTGGAAGACCCGTGCGGGAGAGGAAACCAGCCATGACCGTGTACGCGTACGCCGACGGCCCCCTGGGCGAGATGCTGCTGGTCGGGCAGCTCGCCGAAGGGGGCCGTGCCGTGCTGCGCTCGCTGTCCCTGCCGGGGCAGAAGGGCGCCGTCGAGGTCGAGGACGGGTGGACCCGGGCGCCCGAGGCGTTCGGCGAGGTCGTCGAGCAGCTCGGTGAGTACTTCGAGGGGCGGCGGGACCGGTTCGACCTGCCCCTGGCCGCCGACGCCGGGACCGAGTTCCAGCGGCGCGTCTGGCGGGCCCTGGAGGACATCCCGTACGGCACGACCGTCTCCTACGGGGAGATCGCCCGGCGTGTCGGCTCCTCGGGCGCCGGGGTGCGGGCCGTGGGGACCGCCATCGGGCGCAATCCGCTGCTCGTGGTGCGGCCCTGTCACCGGGTGATCGGGGCCGACGGGTCCCTGCGCGGGTACGCCGCCGGGCTGGAGCGCAAGGAGCGGCTGCTCGGCCTGGAGGGGGCCCCGATGTGAGCGAGGGGCTGTTTCCCCGTGAGCGGGCCACGGTCGCGCCCGGCGCCGTGCATGTGCCCGGGTGGCTTCCGTTCGGGCGGCAGCGGGAGTTGGTGGACGTCTGCCGGGAGTGGGGACGCGGGCCGGTGCCGTACCGGAAGACCGTGCTGCCCGGCGGCGGTGTGATGTCGGTGCGGTCGCTGTGTCTCGGCCGGCAGTGGGTGCCGTACCGCTATCTCGACTCCTTCGGGGTGCCGTTGCCCGAGTGGCTCGTGGAGCTGGGCCAGGAGGCGCTCGTGGAGGCGTACGGGGACGAGGCGTACGGGGGCGACGGCGGGTTCACGCCCGACACCGCGCTGGTGAACTTCTACGCGCCGGGGGCGCGGATGGGGATGCACCAGGACCGTGAGGAGCGTTCGGGTGCGCCGGTGGTGTCGCTGAGCCTCGGGGACCGGTGTGTCTTCCGGTTCGGCAACGAGGAGGGCCGGGGGCGGCCGTACCAGGACGTCGAGCTGGCCTCAGGGGATCTCTTCGTGTTCGGCGGGGCGTCGCGGTGGGTACACCACGGGGTGCCCAAGGTCTGGCCGGGGACGGCCGATCCGGCGCTCGGGCTCACCGGGCGGCTCAACATCACCCTCCGCGAGACCGGGCTCCGGGACTCCCCCTAGGCTGCGGCGCATGAGTGCTGAGCTGCGGCGGTCCCTCGGTCTTCTCGACGCGGTCGTGATCGGGCTCGGTGCCATGGTCGGGGCCGGGATCTTCGTCGCGCTCGGGCCGGCCGCGGGGGCGGCCGGGTCCGGGGGCGGGCTGCTCGCGGGGCTCGGGATCGCCGCCGTGGTCGCGTACTGCAATGCGATGGCCTCGGCCCGGCTCGCGGCCCGCTACCCCAGCTCGGGCGGCACCTATGTGTACGGTCGCGAATGCCTGGGATCGTTCTGGGGGTATCTGGCCGGCTGGGCGTTCGTGGTGGGCAAGACGGCCTCGTGCGCGGCGATGGCGCTGACCGTCGGCGCGTATGTGTGGCCGGGGCACGCGCACGCGGTCGCGGTGGCCGCCGTGGTGGCCCTGACGGCCGTCAATTACCGGGGTGTCCAGAAGTCGGCACTGCTCACGCGGGTGATCGTGGGGTGCGTTCTCGCGGTTCTCGCCGCAGTCGTCGTGGTGACCCTGGAGGCCGGCGGGCGGTCCCCCCTCGCGCCGGGCGGGGAGCTCACTCCCGGTGGGGTTCTCCAGGCTTCGGGTTTGCTCTTCTTCGCATTCGCGGGGTACGCGCGGATCGCCACGCTCGGCGAGGAGGTCCGCGACCCGGCCCGGACGATCCCCCGGGCCGTGCCGACGGCGCTCGGGATCACGCTTGTCGTCTACGGGCTCGTGGCGGTGGGCGTCCTCGGTGTCCTCGGCGCCGAAGCCCTCGCCGACTCCCCCGCCCCGCTGACGGACGCGGTCCGCGCGGCGGGCGCCGACGGGCTGGTGCCGGTGGTCGTGGTGGGGGCGGCCGTCGCGGCGCTCGGCTCGCTGCTCTCGCTGATCCTCGGGGTGTCCCGTACGACCCTGGCGATGGCGAGGGACGCCTATCTGCCGACCGCGCTGGCGGTCGTGCACCCCCGGTTCCAGGTGCCGCACCGGGCGGAGCTCGCGGTGGGCGCGGTGGTGGCCGTCGTGGCGGCGACCGTGGACGTGCGGGGCGCGATCGGCTTCTCGTCCTTCGGCGTGCTCGTCTACTACGGGATCGCGAACGCCGCCGCCTGGACTCTGGGCCCCGCCCGCCGGCCGCTCGCCGCGCTCGGGCTCGCCGGGTGCGCGGTGCTGGCCTTCTCGCTGCCGCTCGGGTCCGTCCTCGCGGGGTCGGGGGTCGTCGCGGCGGGCGTGGTGGCGTGGGCGGTCAGTCGAGGACGAGCCGTACCCCCGCGTCCGTGAGCCCCTCGACGAACTCCTGGAACGTCGCGGGGCGGCGCCCGCTCCACGGCTGGACTCCCAGGCAGGCGCGGGCCACGTCCGCGTGGTGCCAGACGAGGGTGATGCCCGCGAGCAGCTCGCCCACCGCCCCGGGCGCCCCGACGGTGAGGCCGCGGCCGGGGCCGTGCACGGCCTCTCCCAGGGCGCAGAGGAAGGAGTCCTCGTCGACGACATCGGTTCCGTCGAGGTGGTACGTGGCGTCCGGGTCGATCTCCGGGGCGCCGTACGACCGGCGGGCGGCCTGGTTCAGCCACTCGCCGCGCGCCGCTCCGGTGAGCCGCCGCCAGCTGCCCGGTTCGGTGGGCCGGCCGCGGTGCCACAGGTCCCAGACCTCCCGCGACTGGCGCGGGATCAGGCCCGCGCGGGGGAAGGCCACGGTGAGGTCGAGGAGCCCGCGGTGGCGGGCGGAGGTGTCCCACCCGGTGACGCGACCCGCCTCGGCCTCGTGGTGGACGCTCCCCACGTGGTCGAGGACCTGGTAGCGGACGGCCTCGAACTCCTCCTCGCCGGCCGCCAGGGCGTCGCGGAGCCCGCCGCGCGGGGAGCAGCCGAGGAAGGTGACCTCGGTGTGGGTCCGCTCCGGCGGTTCCGGGGACGGGACGGGGACCAGGTTTCCGCAGGGGTGGGCGTCGTCGCCCGCGTACGACCGGCGGAGGCCGCCCGAGGACTCGACGGTGACGACGTCACCGCGCGCGCCGGTGACCCGGGCGCCCTCGACGTACCAGGCGTGGCCGTCGGGCGTCCGGACGTGGAGCGTGCCGAGTGGGGCCGAGCCCTCGACGACGGCCTGGGTGACGGCTCTGGCCAGCTCGCCGCGGGGTTCGCAGCCGCGGAGTTCGTGGACGGTGCGCGGCGGCGGGACGGGCTCTCCGTAGAGGCCGTCCACGTCCTTGCAGAGGGCTACCGCGTACAGGCCGGAGACGAGTGCGTACCTCGGGTTCTGCACCGGGTTCCTCAGCCGCTCCGGTAGCCGTACGACGCCTGGTCCGTGGGGACGATCTCCTTGCCGAGGGGCAGCAGCGAGATCGGGATCATCTTGAAGTTCGCGATGCCCAGCGGGATGCCGATGATCGTGATGCAGAGCGCGATGCCGGTGGTGATGTGGCCGAGGGCGAGCCACCAGCCGGCGAGGATCAGCCACAGGACGTTGCCCACGCAGGAGGGCGCGCCCGCGTCGCGGCGGTCCACGACCGTGTACCCGAAGGGCCACAGGGCGTAGATCCCGATGCGGAAGGCGGCGAGTCCGAAGGGGATGCCGATGATCGTGATGCAGAGCAGGACGCCCGCGAGCATGTAGCCCAGGAACATCCAGAATCCGCAGAGCACCAGCCATATGACGTTCAGGATCGTTTTCACGGGCGTCGACCTGCCATCTGTTCGAGCCGGGCGATCCGCTCGGCCATCGGCGGGTGGGTGGAGAACATCTTGGAGAGGCCCTTTCCGGGACGGAACGGGTTCGCGATCATCATGTGGCTCGCGGTCTCGATCCGGGGCTCGGGGGGCAGCGGCAGCTGCTTGGTGCCCGCCTCCAGCTTCCGCAGGGCGCCGGCCAGGGCGAGCGGGTCGCCGGTGAGCTGGGCTCCGGAGGCGTCGGCCTCGTACTCGCGGGAGCGGGAGATGGCCAGCTGGATGACCGAGGCGGCGATCGGGCCGAGGATGAGGACCAGGAGGTATCCGAGGATGCCCGGGCCGTCGTCGTCGCTGGAGCGGCCGACGGGGATGAGCCAGGCGAAGTTCACCAGGAACATGATCACGGAGGCGAGTGCTCCGGCGACCGAGGAGATCAGGATGTCCCGGTTGTAGACATGGCTCAGCTCGTGGCCGATGACTCCGCGGAGCTCCCGCTCGTCGAGGATCGCGAGGATGCCCTCGGTGCAGCAGACGGCGGCGTTGCGCGGGTTGCGGCCGGTCGCGAAGGCGTTGGGCGCCTGGGTCGGCGAGATGTAGAGCCGGGGCATGGGCTGGCGCGCCTGGGTGGAGAGCTCCCGCACCATTCTGTAGAGCGCGGGTGCCTCGAACTCGCTGACCGGGCGGGCGCGCATGGCCCGCAGTGCCAGCTTGTCGCTGTTCCAGTACGCGTACGCGTTGGTGCCGATCGCCACGAACAGCGCGACGATCAGTCCCGTACGACCGAAGAAGCTGCCGATGACGATGATGAGGGCGGAGAGCCCTCCGAGGAGTGCGGCAGTCCTCAGCCCGTTGTGCCGGCGGTGCACGGTACGCCCTCCAAGTGGTGCGGCAGGGGAACCCTTTACGTCGTGGTCGTCCGCCCCCGGTCTTCTTCCGGGAGGGACCTCCAGGTCCAGTGGACCCTTCCGTACTGGTCAACGCCAGGCGGGAGGTTCGGGTTCCCCCGGCCGCACCGGGGCCGCCGCGGGCGGGGTGTGGGCCGTTCGGGTGATCAGCGGGGCGTCGGGACGCCGAACTTCTCCAGGGTGACGGCCACGGGCTCGACCTCGCTGGTGCAGTGGGCGCAGCGGGAGGCGATGGCCGGGATCTCGGTGAAGCAGCGGGGGCAGTCGCGCTTCTCGGCCTTGGGGTCGGCCGCCTCCTCCTTCGCGAACTTCGCCTGGACCTTCGCCAGCGGGGCGACGATCAGGAAGTACAGGACCGCGGCGGTGATGACGAAGGCTATGGCGGCGGAGATCGCGAGGCCGTAGGGGAAGACGGTCTTGCCGACGTGGAACTGCGCGTCGTTGAAATTGCCGACGGTGCCGGTGGCGAGCCCGATGAGGGGGGTGATGAAGGCCTTGCTGAAGCCGGTGACGACCGCCGTGAACGCCGTTCCGACGGCCAGACCGATGGCCATCGAGATGACGTTCCCGCGAAGTATGAAGTCCTTGAATCCGTTCAGCACGGGGTGATGCTCCTCGGTATTGCTCATGGGGGGTCAGAACAGGCTGGTCGCCGCGAAACGAAGGGCGAACTGCGGGTAGCCCGACAGCACGACTCCGGCGACGGCGGTCAGCGCGATCGCCGCGGTGATCGACGCGGGGACCGTGTGGGGGACGGGAGCCTCTGCCGGTGCCCCCTCCGCCGCGCCTTCCGGCGCGCGGAACAGCAGTGCCGTCCAGCGGAGGTAGTAGTACAGCGCGATCACGACGTTGACGGCCATGATCACGGCCAGCCAGCCGAGGCCCGCGTCGACGGCCGCCGAGAAGACGGTCACCTTGGCGAAGAGGCCGATGATACCCGGGGGCAGACCGGCCAGATTCAGGAGGAAGAACCCGAGCGCCAGGGCCGCGGCGGGGCTGGCCGCGTACAGACCGCGATAGTCCGCGATCCGGTTCCCGGGGTGTCTGCGGGCGACCAGGGCGACGACCGCGAAGGCGCCGAGGTTCACCACCGCGTACATCAGGGCGTACGCGACGGTGGCGCCGATCTGGTCGTCGCTGGAGTACGCGGCGGCCGCGATCGGCACCAGCAGATAGCCCGCCTGGGCGACGGACGACCAGGCGAGCAGCCGGACCGCGCTCCACGCGCGCGTGGAGACCTGGCGGAGGGCGGCGACGTTGCCGGCGGTCATGGTGAGCGCGGCAAGGGCGGCGAGCGCCGGGCCCCACACGTCCGCGTACGAGGGGAAGGCGACGACCGTCACCAGGATGAGCCCGGTGAAGCCGACGGCCTTGCCGACCACCGAGAGGTAGGCGGCGACGGGCAGCGGGGCGCCGACGTAGGTGTCGGGGACCCAGAAGTGGAAGGGGACGGCGGCCGTCTTGAAGGCGAAGCCGACGAGGGTGAGGGCCACGCCCGCCTCGGCGAGCGTCTGGAGCTGGCCGGGCACGTCGTCGAGGCGCTGGGCGAGCTCCGTGAGGTGGAGCGTGCCGGTCGCCGCGTACACGAAGCTGACGCCGAGCAGGGTGACGGCGGTCGCGGTCACCGAGGACAGGAAGAACTTGAGCGCCGCCTCGCCGGACCTGCGGTCGCCGCGCTTGAGGCCGACGAGCGCGAAGGCGGGCAGCGAGGCCACTTCGAGGGCGACGACGAGGGTCGCGAGGTCGCGGGAGGCGGGCAGCAGGGCGGCGCCCGCGGCCGAGGAGAGCAGCAGGAACCAGAACTCGCCCGCCGGGAGCCTCTCCCTGGTCTCGGTCAGCGACAGCAGCGCCGTCAGGAGCGCGCCGCCGAGGACGAGCAGCTGGATGACGAGGGTGAAGTGGTCGGCCGTGTAGCTGCAGGCGCTGACCTGGGTGTCCGCCGTGAGGCAGAAGGTGGAGCGGTCACCGGCCCGCAGGGGGACGAGGAGGGCGAGGGCGGCGACGAGGCCGGCGATCGCGGTCCAGCCGAGGAGCCGCTTGCGCTCCTCGGGGACGAACAGGTCGGCGACGAGCACGACGAGGGCGACCACGGCCGTCAGGGTCGGCGGCGCGATCGTGAGCCAGTCGACGGACTGGACGAGCGACTCGCTGGCGATGGGCGTCACTGGGTGCCTCCGGCGAGGAGCTTCTGGACGGCCGGGTCGGTGAGGCCGAGGAGGACCGCGGGCCAGAGTCCGGCGAGGACGGTGAGGGCGACGAGCGGGGTCCAGGCGGCGAACTCGTACCCCTGGACGTCGGCGATCGGGGTCTCCCCCGCGGGCCGCGGGCCGCCCATGCAGACGCGGCGGACGACGAGGAGGAGGTACGCGGCGGTGAGGAGGGTGCCGAAGGCGCCGATCGCCATGAAGGTGAGGAACGCGGGCCTGCTGAGGCCCTCGGCGGGCTCGAAGGCGCCGAACAGGGCGAGCATCTCGCCCCAGAAGCCGGCCAGACCGGGCAGTCCGAGGGAGGCGACGGCGGCGAAGGCGAGGAGGCCGCCGAGGCGGGGGGCGCGGCCGTAGAGGGCGGCGCCGGTGGCGCCCGCGAGGGTGTCGAGGTCGGCGGTGCCGTACCGGTCCTTGACCGCGCCGACCAGGAAGAAGAGCAGGCCGGTGACGAGGCCGTGGGCGACGTTGGCGAAGAGGGCGCCGTTGACCCCGGTGGGGGTCATGGTGGCGATGCCGAGGAGGACGAAGCCCATGTGGCCGACGGAGGAGTACGCGATGAGGCGCTTGAGGTCGCCCTTGTTCCCGGGCCGCACGAGGGCGAGGCAGGCGAGCGATCCGTAGATGATCCCGGCGACGGCGAAGGCCGCGAGGTACGGGGCGAAGGTCCGCATGCCGTCGGGGGCGATCGGCAGCAGGATGCGGACGAACCCGTACGTGCCCATCTTGAGCAGCACGCCGGCGAGGAGGACCGAGCCGACCGTCGGGGCGGCGGTGTGGGCGTCCGGGAGCCAGCTGTGCAGCGGCCACATCGGGGTCTTCACCGCGAGCCCGATCCCGATCGCGAGAACGGCGATGACCTGCACGGACGTGGTCAGTCCCCGGCCGTTGTCGGTGGCCAGCGCCACCATGTCGAACGTGCCCGCCTTCAGACCGATGAGGAGCAGGCCGAGCAGCATGACGACGGAGCCGAGCAGCGTGTAGAGGATGAACTTCCAGGCGGCGGCCTGCCTGCCCTCGCCGCCCCAGCGGGCGATGAGGAAGTACATCGGGATGAGGACCATCTCGAAGGCCAGGAAGAACAGGATCAGGTCGAGGACGGCGAAGGTGGCGAGGGTGCCGGACTCCAGGACGAGGAGAAGCGCCACGAAGGCCTTGGGGGACGGGCCCGCGGGCATCTTGAAGTAGCTGTACAGCGCGCACAGGAAGCTGAGGAGCGCGGTCAGGACCAGGAGGGGGAGCGAGATGCCGTCGACACCGAGGTGGATCCGCACGTCCAGTGCCCTGATCCAGCTGATGTCCGTCGTGGCCTGCATCCTCGACGGCCGGTCGTGGTCGAAGCCGAGCGCGAGGACGAGCGCGGCCAGCAGGATCACGCCCGTGACGACGACGCCGTGGCGGAGCACGGCCTGGTCCGGGGACTTCCCCTTCAGCCCCGGCGGGGCCGGCAGGAGAGCGGCGGCCGCGCCGAGGAGCGGTCCGGCGACGATCGACGCCAGAAGGAACTGCATCACGGATTCGCTGATATCGATCACGGGTCACGCTCCGGCGGCGGCGTTGGCGAGGGCGACGGCGACGATCGCCAGGACGACGGAGCCGGCGAGCAGGGCGCTGAGGTAGGTCTGCACGTTGCCGGTCTGGGCGCGGCGGACGAGCCAGCCGAGCCCCTTGGCCGAGTTGCCCGCGGCCTGGACATAGGTGTCGACGACCTCGCGGTCCAGGAAGCGGACCAGGGAGGCGGCGGCGAGGACGGGGCGGACGAACGCCGCCCGGTAGACGGCGTCCAGGTGGAAGCCGTCGGCGGCGGGGCCGTGGAGCGGGCCGAGGAGGGCGCGACCGGGGTCGGCCGGGTCCCCCGCGGGGTGCGGCAGGTGCAGCGCCTCGGCCTCGACCAGGCCCGCGTCGGCATCGGGGTGGGCGACGTGCGGGGCGGGTGCCTGGGCGGCGGCGGTCACCGGGGTCCTGGCGGCGAGGGCTCGCCAGACCGCGTAGGTGATCACGCCTCCGGCCGCGGCGAGGCCCGTGCCGAGGACGGCCGTGGTCAGGGTCGGGGTGAGGGCGTTCCCGTCGAACCAGTCGTCGACGTACGTCACGGTCAGACCGAAGCCCAGGGAGGGGATCGCGAGCACCCACAGGACGCTCGTCATCGCGATCGGCTGACGGCCGTGGTCGGGGGCCTCGGCGCCCCGGCCCCGGAAGGTCCGCAGCCACAGGCGGAGCGCGTACGCGGCGGTCAGCAGGGCGGTCAGCAGGGCGGCGACGAGGACGGTCCAGCCCGCCCCGGCGGGGGCGACGGTCCGCTCCCCGAGCGCGGTGTGCTCGGCGGCCACGAGGACGGCTTCCTTGGAGAAGAAGCCGGCGAAGGGCGGGATCGCGGCGAGCGCGAGGAGGGCGACGGTCATCGTCCAGTACGCGTCGGGGATGCGCTTCGCGAGGCCGCTCATGCGGGACATGGCGGTCAGCGAGTTCGTTCCGGCGGCGTGGATGACCGTGCCGGCGGCGAGGAAGAGCAGCGCCTTGAAGGCGCCGTGCGAGACGAGGTGGAAGACGGCGGCCCCGCGGTCGCCGACGGCGAGGGCTCCGGCCATGTAGCCGAGCTGGCCGATCGTCGAGTAGGCGAGGACCCGCTTGATGTCGTCCTGGGCGAGCGCGGCGAGCGCCGAGCCGACCATCGTGATCGCGGCCATCACGGCGAGCACCGTCATCGCGGCGGCGGACGCGGCGAAGACGGGCAGCAGCCGGGCCGTGAAGTAGATACCGGCGGCGACCATCGTCGCCGCGTGGATGAGCGCGGAGACGGGGGTGGGGCCGGCCATGGCGTCCGGGAGCCAGGTGTGCAGCGGGAACTGCGCCGACTTGCCCGCCACACCGGCGAGCAGCAGCAGCGCGATCAGGGTGGGGTGGTCGAGGCCGCCGCTCGCGACGGCGCCGAGGACTCCGGTGATCCGGAAGGTGCCCGCGTCGGCGGCGAGCGCGAAGAGACCGATGAGGAAGGGGACGTCACCGAGCTTGGTGACGAGGAAGGCCTTCAGGGAGGCGGCCCGCGCCTCCGGGGTCTCCCAGTAGTGGCCGACGAGGAAGTACGAGCAGATGCCCATGATCTCCCAGCCGACCAGGAGCACCATCAGGTCGCCGGAGTAGACGACGAGCAGCATCGCGGAGGTGAAGAGGGAGACGAGCGCGGCGTACGAGGGGTAGCGCGGGTCCTCGCGGAGGTAGCCGGTCGAGTAGATCTGCACACAGGTGGCGACGACGCCGACCAGGACGGCGACGAGCGCGGCGAAGCCGTCGATGTGCAGGGCCAGGTCGATGGGGACCGAGCCGGTGGGGGTGAGCTCGGTGGCGGCGTCGATCGCCTTCCCGCCGCCCTGGCGGACGGCCACGACCACGGCGAGGGCGGCCGCGGCGAGCGTCGGCAGCACGGCGAGCGGGCGGACGTAGCCGGGCGCGGTGCGGCCGAGCAGGAGTCCGGCGACGGAGCCGAGGAAGGGAAGGAGGGGGACGAGGACGGCGAGGGTCGTGGTGGTCACGCGGTGGCCTCGGCCTTCTCGCCGGTGGGCGTCTCGTCTGCGGCGGGGCCGTCGTCGTCGTTGTCGGGGGAACCGGGGTGCTCCGCGGTGTCGCGGAGGCGGTCGATGTCCGCGGTGCCCTTGTTGCGGTGGACCATCAGGACGATCGCGAGGCCGATGCCGATCTCCGCGGCGGCGATGGCGATGGTGAAGAGGGTGAGGGCCTGGCCCGCGTGGAGGGTGTCGCGGAGCCAGACGTCGAAGGCGACCAGGTTGAGGTTGACGGCGTTGAGCATCAGCTCGACGGACATCAGGACCAGGATCGCGTTGCGGCGGGCGAGGACGCCGTACACGCCGACGGCGAAGAGGAGGGCGGCGAGGACGGCCGGATAGGCGAGATGCATCAGCGCTCCTCCTCCTTCTTCTTACGGGAGAGCACGATGGCGCCGACCAGGGCGGCCAGGAGGAGGACGGACAGCGCCTCGAAGGGCAGCACCCAGTGCCGGAAGAGGCTCTCGCCGGTCACCTCGGTGGACCCCTGCACCGCGCCGTCCAGGTCGATCCATGTCGTACGGAAGGCGTCGACGACGACCCAGACGAGGGCGGCCGCGGCGGCCAGGGCGACCGCGACGGCGACCGGCTTGTTGCGGGAGTCGGCGTCCGGGGAGCGGCCGATGGGCGCCTTGGTGAGCATGAGCCCGAAGAGAAGGAGGACCACGACCGAGCCGACGTAGATCAGGACCTGGACCCAGGCGATGAACTCGGCCGTCAGGAGCAGGTACTCGACGGCGAGACCGCCGAGCGCCACGACCAGCCAGAGCGCGGCGTGGACCAGCTGGCGGGTGGTGACCGTGACGAGGGCGGCTCCGAGGGTCATGAGACCGACGAGGAGGAAGGCGATCTCGACGCCGGTCGGCGAGAGGAAGCCGTGTCCCTGTGCCGCCTGCGCCGCCTGTGCCGCTTGAGTTGTGTGTGCTGCCAGGATCACTGCTGTTCCCCCTCGGCGGCCTGCGCCCGGGCCTCGGCGGCGGCCGCCGCTTCGGCCGCTGCCGCGGCGGCGGCCTTCTCCGCCGCCTTGCGGGCCGCCGCGATCTCCTTCGGTTCCTCGGCGTGCGGGTCGAGCGCGGGCGGTTCGGGAACCGTCCACATCCACTCGCGGAGCTTGTCCCGCTCGTGGGTCAGCTCGTGGATGTCGGTCTCCGCGTACTCGAACTCGGGCGACCAGAACAGCGCGTCGAACGGGCACACCTCGATGCAGATGCCGCAGTACATGCAGAGCGAGAAGTCGATGGCGAACCGGTCGAGGACGTTCCGGCTGCGGTCGCGGCCACCGGGCGTCGCCGCCGGCACCGTCTCCTTGTGGGAGTCGATGTAGATGCACCAGTCGGGGCACTCACGGGCGCAGAGCATGCAGACCGTGCAGTTCTCCTCGAACAGCCCGATGACCCCGCGCGTGCGGGGCGGCAGCTCGGGCTGGACGTCCGGGTACTGCGCGGTGACGGTCTTCCTCGTCATCGTGCGGAGGGTGACGGCGAGGCCCTTGGCGAGGCCGGAGCCGGGGAAGGGACGGGGCCGCCCGGAGGGCGTCGTCGAGGGGTGGTGGTCGGGCGACGGGCGGGACATTACTGGATCGCCACCTTCACGATGCCGGTGAGCGCGATCTGCGCGAGCGCGAGCGGGACGAGGGTCGTCCAGGCGAGTTTCTGGAGCTGGTCCTCACGAAGACGCGGGTAGCTCACCCGGAGCCAGATGACGACGAACGCGAGGACGGCGGTCTTCAGGAGGGTCCAGACCCAGCCGAGACCGTCCGCGCCGAAGGGGCCGTGCCAGCCGCCGAGGAACAGGACGGTGGTGAGACCGCACAGGACGACGATTCCGGCGTACTCGGCCAGCAGGAAGAGCGCGAAACGGAGGCCGGTGTACTCGGTGTACGCGCCGAAGATGATCTCCGAGTCGGCGACCGGCATGTCGAACGGCGGCCGCTGGAGCTCCGCGAGACCCGCCACGAAGAAGACGAGCGCGCCGGCGATCTGCCAGGGCACCCACCACCACTCGAAGGCGTTCAGGATGCCGGGGAGGGAGACCGTGCCGGCGGCCATCGCGACGGAGGCGGCGGCGAGGAGCATCGGGAGTTCGTACGCGAGGAGCTGGGCGGCGGTACGGAGACCGCCGAGCAGCGAGAACTTGTTCGCGGACGCCCAGCCGGCCATGAGACTGCCGAGGACGCCGACGCCCATGACGGCCAGCACGAAGAAGATGCCGGCGTCGATGACCTGGCCGACGGCCCCCTCGCTGGGCCCGATGGGGATCGCAACCAGCACGAGGAGATACGGGAGGAGGGCGACGGCCGGTGCGAGCTGGAAGACCCGCCGGTCGGCGTCCTTGGGGACCACGTCCTCCTTCTGCGCGAACTTCACGCCGTCGGCGACGAGCTGCGCCCAGCCGTGGAACCCGCCGGCGTACATGGGGCCGAGACGGCCCTGCATATGGGCCATGACCTTGTGCTCGGTCTGTCCGACGACGAGCGGCAGGACGAGGAAGACGGCGAAGACGACGAGCAGCCGGAGGGCGACGTCGAGTACGTCGTTCACGCGGGATCGCCTCCGGCGGGGGTGGTGGGGTCGGCGCCGTCCCCCTGCGGGGTGGCGGGCGGGGTCGTGGGGCCGGTGTCGGCGTCGGCGTCCGCTTGAGGGGCGGCGCGGTCGGCGTCCGCTTGAGGGGCGGCGGGGTCGGCTTCGGCGGCGGGACCCGGCTCCTGGCCTGCGGGCTCGGGCTCGGGCTCGGGCTCGGGCTGCGGCGCCGTTTCCGGGGCCTTCGGTCCGGTGCCGGGTTCGTCGAAGGCCGGGCGGGCGTGGTGCCAGGGGGCGTCCGAGCCGCGTGTGCGCGGGGGCGTGGCCTCCGTGCGCGGCGCGGGGCCGTCCGGGGCCGCCTGGCTCGCCGAGCCGTCGGCGGCCGAGCGAGAACGGCGCGGCGGGCGGGCCGCGGGTGCGGTGGGCTCCCCCTCGGCCTCGGTGCCCGGTTCCGGGACCGCCTGGCTCGTCGAGCCGTCCGAGGCCGAGCGGGTGCGGCGCGGCGGGCGGGTCGTGGTCTCGGGCGCGGTGCCCGGCTCTGCCGCCGGGGATTCCGACCGGGTCGCCGAGCCCTCCGTCACCGAGCGGGCCCGGCGGACCGGGCGGTCGCCGGCCGCCGCGCGGGCGGGGCGGGCGGGGGCCGGGGGGAGCTGGCCCTTCAGGGGGCCCCACTCGTTGGGGTCCGGGACGCCCGGGGGCAGCATCTGGCGGCGCTTCGGGCCGCCGCCGTCGTGGGACTCGCCCGGTTCCTTCGCTCCCGGCCACGCCTTGGCGACCCGGGCGGCGAGGACGAAGTCCTTGCGCAGCGGGTGGCCCTCGAAGTTCTCGGGAAGGAGGAGCGGCACCAGGTTCGGGTGGCCCGTGAAGACCACGCCGAACATCTCGTGGGTCTCCCGCTCGTGCCAGCCCGCGCCCGCGTACACCCCGAGGGCCGTGGGGAGGACGGGCTCGGTGTGCGGGACCGTCGTACGGACGAGGAGGCGGCGCGGGCGGCCTTCCGTCAGGGCCACCACGTGCGCGCAGACACGGAAGCCCGTGCCGGGCTCGTCGACGGCGCTCAGCCAGTCGAAGTAGGTGCACCCCAGCGTGTCGCGGGCCGTTTCGAGGGCCGTGATCCAGGAGGCCGGCGGGACGTCGACGGTCAGCAGGTCGTACGCCTGCTCCGCCGTCGCCTCCTCGCCGAAGATCTCCGTCACGGCCCCGGGGAGCGAGTCGTAGGCGGTCATGCCGTGCCTCCCGGCGGGGCCACCAGGGGGCTCGTGAGCTGGGAGACCGACGCGGTGGTCGCGTACCGCTCCGCCAGGCTCTCCCGCGCGATCTTCTCCTGGAGCTTGAGGATGCCCTGGAGCAGTGCTTCGGGGCGCGGGGGGCAGCCCGGCACGTACACGTCGACGGGGATGATCTGGTCGACGCCCTTGGTGACCGAGTACGAGTCCCAGTAGGGGCCGCCGCAGTTGGAGCAGGCGCCGAAGGAGATGACGTACTTCGGCTCCGGCATCTGCTCGTAGAGCCGCTTCACGGCCGGGGCCATCTTGTCCGTGACCGTGCCCGAGACGATCATCAGGTCGGCCTGGCGCGGGCCCGGCGCGAACGGGATGACACCGAGCCGGATGAAGTCGTGCCGGGCCATCGACGCGGCGATGAACTCGATCGCGCAGCACGCGAGCCCGAAGTTGAAGACCCACAGGCTGTAGCGGCGGCCCCAGTTCAGGACCACCTTCATCGGCTCGGGGGCCAGGCGGGCCAGCAGCCCCAGCTTCGGAGCGGGCAGAGGGGTCGGCAGATCGGTCGGCCGGGCAGTCGACCGGTCCGCGGGCCGGGGTGTTACGTCCATGCCAGGACGCCCTTCTTGTACGCGTAGAGCAGCCCCACGGCCAGGAAGCCGAGGAAGACGAACATCTCGACCAGGGTCGCGGCGCCGTAGCCGGGCGCGGCGAAGACCGTCGCCCAGGGGAAGAGGAAGATCGAGTCGACGGCGAAGACGACGTAGAGGAAGGCGTACACGTAGTAGCGGACCTGGGTGTGCGCCCAGCCCTCCCCCACGGGGTCGACACCGCACTCGTAGGTGAGGAGTTTCTCGGGCGTCGGCACGACGGGCCTCAGCAGCCGGCCCGCGCCGAACGCCACGGCGACGAAGAGCACGCCGACGACGGCGAGCAGGCCGACGACGGAGTACGTCTGGAAGTAGTCCGCCGCGTCGGCCGCGACAACGGTCGGTTCCCGCACGTCCGCCCCTCGGTCTCGGTGTCTCATGAGTCACTTCTGTACGCACGCGAGTCTAGGCCCTGCTAAAGGGACCGTAAGCAGTCGCGTACACGTGCGTACGAGCGGTGCACAGGCGGTACGCGCCGCGTGACCGCCGCGGTACGTGCGCGGTACGCACGCGGTGCCGGTGGGGATATCCCCCCTCCCGCTCACCCACCTCCCCCATGGCGTCGCGCGGGCGGCGACCGGCAGTCTGGGGAGCATGACCGCTGATCATGACTCCGTCGCCCCCGCCGGGCTCTCCGGACCCTCCGGACCCTCCGGACCCTCCGGGTCCGCCCTCGCCCCGCCTCCGCCGAAGCGCACCGCCTACGGGAGGGAGACCTGGAAGGAGATCGCCTTCCTCCTCTCCAATCTCCTCACCGCGCTGGCCGGTTTCGTCTACGCGGTCGTGAGCGTGCTCCTCGGCGTCGGTCTGTCGGTCACCGTGATCGGCCTTCCGCTGCTCGCCCTCGGGCTCGGCGGCGCGCGCCTGGTCGGCCGGTCGGAGCGGGCGCGGGCCCGGGCGCTGCTCGGGGTCGAGATCGCCGAGCCGTCCCCGCTGCCGAGGCGCGGCGGCTTCTTCGGCTGGCTGTGGACCACGCTGAAGGACCCGGTGGCCTGGCGGACCCAGCTGTACGGGCTGATCCGGCTGCCCTGGGGAATCGTGACGTTCACGGTGGCGCTGGTCTCGCTCATCGTGCTCTGGCCCGTACTGCCCTTCATCTCCCGGGGCCTGGCGAGCGCCGACCGGGGCATGGTCCGGGGGCTGCTCTCGCCCTCCGACGAACTGGAGCGGCGGATCGCCGAGCTGGAGTCGGACCGGGGCGTGGTCGTCGACACCGCCGCCGCCGACCTGCGGCGCATCGAACGCGATCTGCACGACGGGGCGCAGGCCCGGCTCGTCGCCCTCGCGATGGGCCTCGGCCTGGCGAAGGAGAAGCTCCTCGACGACCCCGAGACGGCCGCGGCGATGGTCGGCGAGGCGCACGGCGAGGTGAAGCTCGCCCTCCAGGAGCTGCGGGACCTCGCCCGGGGCATCCACCCGGCGGTCCTCACCGACCGCGGGCTGAGCGCCGCCCTCTCGTCGGTCTCGGCGCGCTGCACGGTGCCGGTGAAGGTGACGGTGGATCTCGCGGAGCGGCCGGCGGAGGCGATCGAGGGCATCGCGTACTTCACGGTGTCCGAGCTGCTCCAGAACGTGTCCAAGCACGCGCGTGCCCGGTCCGCGTCCGTGGAGGTGTGGCGGGCGGAGGACCGGCTGATGCTCCAGGTCCGCGACGACGGGGCGGGCGGGGCGCGCTTCGACGGCGGCACGGGGCTCGCCGGGCTCGCGGAGCGGCTCGGGGCGGTGGACGGGCTGCTGGTCCTGGACTCGCCGGACGGCGGCCCCACGACGGTGACGGCGGAACTGCCCTGGCGCTCCCGCCCGGGGGCGTGAACCTGCCGGTGCCGGGCGGCCGGCGTCGGTCGGCGGCCGGGTGCGGGGGCACGTCCGCCTGCCCGGGCCCCGGAGACGTCTCCGGGGCCCGGGCACGTCTCCGGCCGACGGCCCGGGCAGGTCCGCGGCCCGTACGTGAGCTGCCCGTAGCCGGTAGGTAGGGAAAACCCCCGCCCGCAGACGCCCACCCGCCTCATGGTCCGGCGGGGCGTGGGACGGAACCCTGGAACACGTACCGACCTCCCCTTCCGATCCGCACCTCCTGAGCAGAGAAGGACCCCCCCATGGCCTCCCACCGACTCCCCGCCGCGATCCGCGCGCCGTTCGAGGCACGCACCTGGCGGGCCTTCCTCTACGTGCTGATCGGGCTGCCGCTGAGCGTCCTCTGGTTCGCGCTCTCCGTCTCCTTCGTCTCGGCCGGCGCCGGGCTGCTCATCACCTTCCTCGGCGTGCCGATCCTGGCCGGCGCCCTCGCCATGTGCCGGGGCTTCGGCGTGGTCGAGCGGACCAGGGCGCGCGCGCTCCTCGGGCTCGACGTGCGGGCTCCCGAGCCGGTGCGGGGCAAGACCGGCGGGGCCTTCTCCTGGATGGGCGCGATGCTGAAGAGCGGGGCCTCCTGGCGGCACCTGCTGTACGCGGTCGTGCACATGCCGTGGGCGGTGTCCTCGTTCTCGGTGACGGTGGCGTTCTTCGCCTGGGGCTGGAGCCTCTTCACGTATCCGCTGTGGCAGTGGGTCTTCCCGATGTACGCGGGGCAGGCCGGACTCCAGCTGTACGGCGACGGGTCCCACGACCTCTACCTCGACTCTGCCTTCGAGATCACGGTCACCAGTCTCGTCGGGCTGCTGTTCGTGATGGCCGGGCCCTGGCTGCTGCGCGGCTTCGTCGCCGTCGACCGGCTCCTGGTCTCCGGGCTGCTCGGCCCGTCCCGGCTCGCCTCCCGTGTCACCGAGCTGGAGTCGGACCGGGGCGTGGTCGTCGACACCGCCGCCGCCGACCTGCGGCGCATCGAGCGGGATCTGCACGACGGGGCGCAGGCCCGGCTGGCCGCGCTCGCCATGGACCTTGGGCTGGCGAAGGAGAAGCTCGCGGAGGACCCGCGGGCGGCGGCGGTGCTGGTCGACGAGGCGCACGGCGAGGTGAAGCTCGCCCTCCAGGAGCTGCGGGACCTGGCCCGGGGCATCCACCCGGCGGTGCTCACCGACCGCGGCCTGGACGCGGCGCTGTCCGCGGTCGCCTCGCGGTGCGCGGTGCCGGTGTCGGTGTCGGTGGATCTGCCGGCGCGGCCGGTGCAGGCGATCGAGGGGATCGCGTACTTCACGGTCTCGGAGCTGCTCCAGAACGTGTCCAAGCACGCGCGGGCGCGGCGGGCCTGGGTGGAGGTGTGGCGGACCGGGGACCGGCTGATGCTCCAGGTGCGGGACGACGGGGCCGGTGGGGCGGAGACGGTGGCGGGGCACGGGCTGTCCTCGCTCTCCGACCGGGTGGGCGCGGTGGACGGGGTGCTCGCGGTGGACTCGCCCGCGGGCGGGCCCACGACGGTGACGGTCGAGCTGCCCTGGCGGGCGTAGCCGCGTCGCCGCCGGTCGCCCCGGGGCCCTTGGGCCCCGGGGCTTCTCCTCGTGCGCGGTCCCGCGGTCGCGGGCGCGTGGGCGGGGCCGGGGTGGACACGGTCGGGCGGGAAGAGCCCAAGGGGCACTTGGCCGAGACAGGGTGGGCGCGGCGGCGGGGATGCCATGCTGGTGGCCTCAACGGACAACAGGGCATGGGGGGCTGTACGGCGTGGGTGTGGATCAAGGGGTCGGACGCGTGCGGGTGGTCATCGCCGAGGATTCCGTGCTGTTGCGGGAGGGCCTGACCAGGCTGCTGACCGATCTGGGGCACGAGGTCGTCGCGGGTGTAGGGGACGGGGAGGCGCTCGTCGAGACCGTCGCGAAGCTCGCGGCCGAGGGCGCGCTGCCGGACGTCGTGGTCGCGGACGTACGGATGCCGCCGACGCACACGGACGAGGGTGTCCGTGCGGCGGTGCGGCTGCGGAAGGAGCATCCGGGTCTCGGTGTCCTCGTGCTGTCGCAGTACGTGGAGGAGCAGTACGCCACCGAACTTCTGGCCGGTTCCAGCCGAGGTGTGGGGTATCTGCTGAAGGACCGGGTCGCGGAGGTCCGTGAGTTCGTGGACGCGGTCGTGCGGGTCGCCGGCGGCGGTACGGCGCTGGATCCGGAGGTCGTGCAGCAGTTGCTCGGCCGGAGCCGTCAGCAGGACGTGCTCGCGAATCTGACGCCGCGCGAGCGGGAGGTCCTGGGTCTGATGGCGGAGGGCCGGACGAACTCGGCGATCGCGAAAGCGCTGGTGGTGAGCGACGGCGCGGTGGAGAAGCACATCAGCAACATCTTCCTGAAGCTGGGGCTCTCGCCGAGTGACGGCGATCATCGGCGGGTACTGGCGGTGTTGACGTATCTGAAATCCTGACGATCTGACACTCTGTCAGATAGCCCGGAGACCGGGAGGGCGTCCGCCGCCGCCCGAAGGTCCCAGGACGAAGGATGAGGCGGAATCCGACTTTCCGGAACACTCCGGGTGGCGACAGAACGTGACGATTCAGGGCAAGAGGGCGTCTCAAAAAGAGGTCCATGATGTGAGAAGTCCCGGGAGGGCCCTCCTTACCGTCGTAGGGTGGGCCTCGGGACGGACGGTGATCGGCCGACCGCATCCCGAGCCTCTCCCGCCTCCGGCGGAGAGTCCCCTTGCCGCGAGGGAGGTCCAGTTCAGTGACCAGCCAGGTCAGTAGCGAGGCCGGTGAGGCCCTGCTCGGGGAGCAGCGCAGCGCCCCGGCGAAGCCCCACCACGGCACCGAGAAGGAAGTGCGCCGGCTCGACCGCGTGATCATCCGCTTCGCGGGTGACTCCGGTGACGGTATGCAGCTCACAGGTGACCGCTTCACCTCGGAGACGGCGTCCTTCGGGAACGACCTCTCCACGCTGCCGAACTTCCCGGCCGAGATCCGGGCACCCGCCGGAACCCTGCCGGGCGTCTCGTCCTTCCAGCTGCACTTCGCCGACCACGACATCCTGACCCCGGGCGACGCCCCGAACGTGCTGGTCGCGATGAACCCCGCCGCCCTGAAGGCCAACATCGGGGACGTACCGCGCGGTGGCGAGATCATCGTCAACACCGATGAATTCGCCAAGCGCGCCATGGCCAAGGTCGGCTACGCGGCCTCGCCCCTGGAAGACGGTTCGCTGGACGGCTACCGGGTCCACCCGGTGCCGCTGACCACGCTGACCGTCGAGGCCCTCAAGAACTTCGGTCTCTCCCGGAAGGAGGCCGAGCGCTCCAAGAACATGTTCGCGCTCGGACTGCTGTCCTGGATGTACCACCGGCCGACCGAGGGCACCGAGACCTTCCTGCGGCAGAAGTTCGCGAAGAAGCCGCAGATCGCCGAGGCGAACATCGTCGCCTTCCGGGCCGGCTGGAACTTCGGCGAGACCACCGAGGACTTCGCCGTCTCCTACGAGATCGCCCCCGCGACCCGGGCCTTCCCCACCGGCACCTACCGGAACATCTCGGGGAACCTGGCCCTCTCGTACGGTCTGGTCGCCGCCTCCCGCCAGGCGGACCTGCCCCTCTACCTGGGCTCGTACCCGATCACCCCGGCCTCCGACATCCTCCACGAGCTGTCCAGGCACAAGAACTTCGGTGTGCGCACCTTCCAGGCCGAGGACGAGATCGCCGGCATCGGCGCGGCGCTCGGCGCGGCCTTCGGCGGCTCCCTCGCCGTGACGACGACCAGCGGCCCCGGTGTGGCGCTCAAGTCGGAGACGATCGGCCTCGCGGTCTCCCTGGAGCTGCCGCTGCTGATCGTGGACATCCAGCGCGGCGGCCCGTCCACCGGTCTGCCCACCAAGACCGAGCAGGCCGACCTCCTCCAGGCCATGTACGGGCGCAACGGCGAGGCCCCGGTCCCGATCGTCGCCCCGCGGACGCCCGCCGACTGCTTCGACGCGGCGATCGAGGCGGCCCGGATCGCCCTCACCTACCGCACGCCCGTCTTCCTGCTCTCCGACGGCTACCTCGCCAACGGCTCCGAGCCCTGGCGCATCCCGGACGTCGGGGAACTCCCCGACCTGCGGACGCAGTTCGCCACCGGCCCGAACCACGAGCTGGCCGACGGCACCGAGGTCTTCTGGCCGTACAAGCGCGACCCGGAGACCCTCGCCCGCCCGTGGGCCGTGCCCGGCACACCCGGCCTCGAACACCGCATCGGCGGCATCGAGAAGCAGGACGGCACCGGGAACATCTCGTACGACCCCGCCAACCACGAGTTCATGGTCCGCACCCGGCAGGCCAAGATCGACGGCATCGACGTCCCCGACATCGAGGTCGACGACCCGGACGGCGCCCGCACCCTGGTGCTCGGCTGGGGC
The DNA here is from genome assembly GCF_044331325.1 of Streptomyces sp. NPDC017246. Lineage (NCBI taxonomy): Bacteria > Bacillati > Actinomycetota > Actinomycetes > Kitasatosporales > Streptomycetaceae > Streptomyces > Streptomyces sp. NPDC017246. The sequence continues at coordinate 101,460 of NZ_JBIRMW010000011.1, forward strand.
TCCACCTACGGGCCGATCACGGCGGCCGTCCGCCGTCTCAGGGTCGCCGGGCTGCCCATCGCCCAGGCCCATCTGAGCCACCTCAACCCCTTCCCGAAGAACCTCGGGGAGGTCCTGAAGAGGTACGAGAAGGTCGTCGTCCCGGAGATGAACCTCGGCCAGCTCGCCACCCTCGTCCGGGCGAAGTACCTCGTCGACGCCCGCAGCCACACCCAGGTCAACGGGATGCCGTTCAAGGCCGAGCAGCTCGCCGCCGCTCTCAAGGAGGCCATCGATGCCTGAGCCCCTCCTCCACCTGGTGCCCAAGGCCGAGGCCCAGCAGACGATGAAGGACTTCAAGTCCGACCAGGAGGTGCGGTGGTGCCCCGGCTGCGGTGATTACGCGGTCCTGGCCGCCGTCCAGGGCTTCATGCCCGAGCTCGGGCTGGCGAAGGAGAACATCGTCTTCGTCTCCGGCATCGGCTGCTCCTCCCGCTTCCCGTACTACATGAACACCTACGGGATGCACTCGATCCACGGCCGCGCCCCGGCCATCGCCACCGGCCTCGCCACCTCCCGCCGCGACCTCTCCGTCTGGGTCGTCACGGGCGACGGCGACGCGCTCTCCATCGGCGGCAACCACCTCATCCACGCCCTGCGCCGCAACGTCAACCTGAAGATCCTGCTCTTCAACAACCGGATCTACGGGCTGACCAAGGGCCAGTACTCGCCCACCTCCGAGGTCGGCAAGATCACCAAGTCGACGCCGATGGGCTCGCTCGACGCGCCCTTCAACCCGGTGTCCCTGGCGCTCGGCGCGGAGGCGTCCTTCGTGGCCCGCACGGTCGACTCCGACCGCAAGCACCTCACCGAGGTGCTGCGGCAGGCCGCCGACCACAACGGCACGGCGCTCGTCGAGATCTACCAGAACTGCAACATCTTCAACGACGGCGCGTTCGAGGTCCTCAAGGACAAGGACCAGGCCAAGGAGGCGGTCATCCGCCTCGAACACGGGCAGCCGATCCGCTTCGGCGCCGAGAACGAGAAGGGCGTCGTCCGCGACCAGGCGACCGGGGACCTCCAGGTCGTCACGGTCACCGCGGAGAACGAGTCGCGGATCCTGATCCACGACGCCCACGCCACCACCCCCACCACCGCCTTCGCCCTCTCCCGCCTCGCGGACCCGGACACCCTCCACCAGACCCCCATCGGGGTCTTCCGTTCGGTGGACCGCCCGGTGTACGACACGCTCATGGCGGACCAGCTGGAGACGGCGGTGGAGCAGTACGGCAAGGGCGACCTGAGCCAGTTGCTCGCCGGGAACGACACCTGGACGGTCGTCGGCTGACGCCCGCCCGCGCGGTCAGTCGCGCTTCGCCGCCTCGGCGAACGGGCCGAGGCAGCGAGGCTTTCCGGACGTGATCCGCCAGAGGGTCAGTCCTTGCAGGACGGTCGTCGAGTTCTCGCTGGCCCGGGAGTGGTAGGACCTCGCCACTCCCTTGTACATCTTGTGCTCCTTCAGGAACGCGTACGACATCGCCGCGCCCGGGTACTTCGCGTTCCTCTTGACCGCGGTACCCAGCGCCTGCACCGTCCAGTACAGGGCGTCGTACGACTCCACCGCGAACCGGTCGACCGGATCCGTGGCCGCGAGCCGCCAGCGCCTGCGGTACGCGGCCGCGAACTCCTTCGCGGCCGGGACCGTGTCGGCGTCGGTGTAGCCCGCCCCGAAGTACCAGCCCTCGGCGGCCGGACCCGCCACGGCGAGGAACTCCGGCTGGAGCGCGGGCTCGACGCTTCCGCGCGGGCCCTCGTATCCCTGCTGCCGCAGCGCCCTGGCGCACAGGGCGGCCCGGCGCGGCGACTTCCCCACGTACACCACGCCCGTCGGGGAGGTGGCGAGCGCGGCCCGGACCGCCGGGCCGAAATCCTCGCTGTCCGCCGCGACCCGGTGCACGGTGGCCGTGCCGCCGGCGGGAGGCGAGTCCTTCAGGTTCCGGGCGGCGAGCCAGCTGTAGGTGCCGGCCGCCCGGTCCTCGATGACGGCGGTGCGGCCCAGACCGTGCTCGGTGAGGTAGCGGCCGAAGGGCGCCACCATCACGTCGGGGTAGGGCCGCACTTCGAAGTAGGTGCGCGTCCCCGGCGTCTGACCCCGGATCACCCCGTCCGCGACCGAGGCCACGAGGCTCAGCACCGGCACCCTGGAATCGACGAGCGCGTTCGCCGCCTCGACGGCCGTCTCGGTGGTCGTCGGGCCGAGGACGGCGACCAGGGCCGGGTCCTTGAGGAGGGTGCGGGCCCCGGCGGCGGCCCGCTCGGGGACTCCCCCGTCGTCCGTCACCTTGAGGATCAGGTCGAAGGGCCGGTCCGCGCGGGCGTTGAAGGTCTCCGCGGCGAGGCGCAGTCCGCGTTCCTGGGCGCGCCCGTCCGACTTGCCGGGGCCGCTGAGGTCGGTGAGGACACCGAGCGTGTACGCCGCCCTCGGCGCCCCCGTACCGCCGCCGGTGCCGCCGTCCGGGTCGCGGCCGAGCAGCCAGGCGGTGAGGCCGCCCGTGCCCGCGACGGCCCCGGCCGCTCCGAGCACCAGAAAGCGGCGTCGCGAAGTCCCCTGCTGCTCGCCGGGGTTGAGAACGGTCGGATCGGCGACCGGCAGGTCCAGGACCCGTGACGAGCGCTGGGCGATCAGGGCGGGCAGACCGGTCGGCAGCCAGTCGCCCGCCGCCGGCCCCTCGTACGGACCGAGGACGTCCCGTACCTCGGCGGTGCCCGGCCGGCCGGCGGCGTCCTTGGCGAGACAGGCCGCGACCAGGGGCAGCAGCGGTCCGGGCAGGCCGTCGAGGTCGGGCTCCTCATGGACGGTGCGGTAGACGACCGAGGCCACCCCGCCCGTACCGAAGGGGCGGCGTCCGGTCAGCGCGTACGCGAGGACGCAGCCGAGCGAGAAGACGTCGCTGGCCGGTCCGACCTCGCCGGCCCCCAGGGCGCGGGCCTGCTCGGGGGCGAGGAAGCCGGGGGTGCCGATCATGGCGTCGGTGGCCGTGAGCGCGGTCGCCCCGGCGGTCCTGGCGATGCCGAAGTCGATCAGCCGGGGCCCGTCGAGGGCGAGCAGCACGTTCCCGGGCTTGACGTCCCGGTGGACGAGTCCGGCCGTGTGCATGTCGGCGAGGGCGTCGGCGAGTCGCGCGCCGAGCGCCCGCACGGTCGGCTCGGGCAGGGCGCCGTGCAGGGCGACGGCCTCGGCGAGCGAGGGCCCGGGCACGTACTCGGTCGCGAGCCACGGCTCCCGGGCCTCCGGATCGGCGCCGAGGACGCGGACGACCCAGCGGCCGGTGATCCGCTCGGCGGCCCGCGCCTCGCGGCGGAACCGCTCCCGGAAGCCGGGGTCGGTGGCGTGCTCGGCGCGGATGAGCTTGAGCGCGGCGAGCGCCCCGCCGGCGGAACGGGCGAGGTAGACCACGCCCATGCCGCCGGCGCCGAGCCGCCCGAGCAGCCGGTAGCCGGCGATCGAGGAGGGATCGGCCTTCTTGAGTGGCTGCACGCTCAGGCCTTCTTGGGCTTGTTGGGTTCCGCGGGCGCGGGGCCGAGGTACTTGTAGGCCCCGTTCTGCACGCCGTAGAGGAAGGTGCCCATACCTCTGAGCTCGCCGTTGTCGGCGAACGAGTAACTGCCCATGGCTCCGGTGTACTCCTGCTTGCGCAGCGCCTCCCACAGGCCCTTGCGGGTGAGCGGGCCCTTGGCGGCGTTCGAGGAGAGCCAGGACGTGACCAGGTTGACCACGTCGAAGGACTCGCCGGTGTAGAAGGCGGGGGTGGTGCCGTAGCGCGTGCGGTAGGCGTCGAGGAAGTCCTGGGCGGACTTGCGGTCGGCCGCTTTCTGCTTGGTGTCGGCGGCCCGCTGGACGGGGTCGACGACGGGCGCGCAGACGAACCAGCCCTCGGCGGCGCTCCCGGCCTCCTTCAGGAATTCCGATCCGAAGACGTGCTGGCCGGCGAACCGGGGCCCCTTGAATCCGAGTTGTGTCAGGGCGCGGGCGGCGAGCACGGCCGTGGAGCGGACACCGCAGTGGACGTATGCGTCGATGCCGGCGTCGATCATCTCGCCGATGATCCGGCGGTAGTCGGTGGTCCGGGCCGGGACCACCCGGAAGTGCGGCTCGATGCCGGCGTACCTGAATCCGAAGCGGGCGCCGGCGGTGCACTGCCAGGCGTACTGGTCGTCGGTGCGTTCCTGGAGGACGCCCGGGCGCCGGATCTGCGGCAGCAGCGTGGTGGACCAGGAGAGGTAGGTGCCCGCCAGGATGTGGTTCGGGACGGCGCGGAGCACGGTCGTGTTCGGCGAGGAGGAGGCGTCGTCGCGCAGGGTGAAGAGGTTGTAGCCCGCCGAGGTGGTGAGGAGCGGCATGCCGGCCTCCTCGAAGGCGGGGAGCCCGGCGACGCCGGTGGCGTCGGAGGTGGGGCCGAGGGTGGCGATCACGGAGGGGTCGGAGGTGAGCCGGCGGGCGGCGGCGAGGGCGCCGGCGGCCTCCCCGCGGTCGTCGGAGACCTTGAGTTCGAGGGTGAAGGGCTTGCCCTTGTGCACGGCGTTGAACCGCTCGACGGCGAGCCGGGCACCGCGCTCCTGGGCCCGGCCGATCTCCCGGGCGGGCCCGGAGAGGTCGGCGAGGACGCCGATGGCCCAGGTGTTCCGGGGCTTCGCCGCGGGGGGCTTCCCGTCGGTGTCGTCCCGCCCGGAGTTCCACAGGGCGTACGCGCCGGCGCCCGCCGCGAGCACCGCGGCACCGGCGCCGAGCAGCAGGAAGCCGCGCCTGCTGGGCCCGGCCGGGGCGGCGGCGTCCGTGCCGTGCGCGGTCGGGTCGATGGCGGGAAGCGCCAGCATGGCCGTCGAGCGGGTGGCGATGGTGGTGACGACGGGCGCGGGCAGCCAGTCGGAGGGGGCGCCCGGGGTGTCCTCGGTGAGCCGGGCGGCGATCTCCTCGGCGGTGGGGCGCGCGGCCGGTTCCTTGGCGAGGCACTGCCGTACGAGGTCGAGCAGCGGCTCCGGTACGCCGGTGAGGTCGGGCTCGTCGTGCACGGTCCGGTAGAGGAGGGCGTCCAGGGCGCCCGTACCGAACGGCGGGCGGCCGGTGGTCGCGAAAGCGAGCAGACAGCCGAGGGCGAAGACGTCGGAGGCGGGGCCGATCTCGGCGGCGCGGGCCTCGGCCTGCTCGGGGGCGAGGAAGCCGGGCGTGCCGACGATCATGTCGGCCGAGGTCAGCCCGGTCTCCCCGGTCGCACGGGCGATGCCGAAGTCGATCAGCCGGGGGCCGTCGACGGCGAGCAGGATGTTGCCGGGCTTCACGTCACGGTGGACGATCCCGGCCGCGTGGACGGCGGCGAGCGCGCGGGCGACGGCACCACCGAGGATCCGTACGCTCCGCTCGGGCAGCGGCCCGTGGGCGAGAACGGCCTCGCCGAGGGACGGGCCCGGCACGAAGGCGGTGGCCATCCACGGCTCGGGGGCGTCGGGATCGGCGCCGGTCACGGGGACCGCCCAGGGGCTGACGACCCGGCGGGCGGCCTCGACCTCGCGGCGGAAGCGGGCCCGGAAGTCGGCCTGGTCGGCCTGGTCGGCGTGGGTGACCTTGACGGCGGCGAGCTCGCCGCTGTCGGTGCGGCCGAGGTAGACGACGCCCATGCCGCCGGCGCCGAGGCGGCCCAGGAGGCGGTAGCCGGCGATCGTCGAAGGGTCGGAGGGCAGGAGCGCCTGGAGGGCGCCGGGCTGGGCGCCGGGCTGGGGGCCGGGCTGGGCCATCGGGCTCACGACTGGGCTCCCCACTGCTTCTTGACGCGGTCCTGCATGATGACGTTGGCCCGGACCTGGGCGTCGGTGGTCTTCGCCTCGGTGTAGCCGGGGGCTCCCTTGATGACGGTGGCGAAGCTGACCTGCCCGACGCGGGTCTGGAACCAGGTGTAGAACTGCGGTTTCTTGAAGGCGTCGTTGAGGTACGAGCCGCGCTCGACGAGGAGGTCGTCCGTGGTGGACTGCTCGTCGTAAGGGGGGCTGACCGACGTGAGGCCGCTGATGCGTTCGCCCTCGCGCAGCCGCTGGTCGGTGCAGCGCAGCGCCTCCTCCAGGGTTCCGGCCATCTCCCAGTCGGCGTCGGACTCGGTGCGGTGGATGGTGACGGTGGCGGCGACGCGCAGGGCTCCCTTGCCGCCCGCGGCCGGGATCTCGCTGTAGGCGGTGACGCTGTAGAGGACGGAGCCCGGCAGGCTGCCCGCTTCCCAGGTGCAGTTCGCGTCGAGGACCGGCCAGGAGCCGGGGGCGCTGAGGAACGAGCCGCGCTTGACGTACTCGGGCCCCCAGGCGTCCGGCCCCGCCACGACGGCGAGTGCCAGCCGCTTCGCGTCGGCCGCGGTGCGCGGGGCCTTCTTCGGGTCCAGGGTGACGCGCGGTCCGCTCGGCGTCGGGGACGGGGTCGGCGTCCCGGACGCGCTGGTGCTCGGTGTTCTTCGGGGCGGTTTCCCGTCGCCCCCGCCGTCTCCCGGCGAACAGGCCGCCAGGAGTGCCATGCCCGCCGCCAGCACGGCAGCGGTGCGCAGCGCTCTTCCGTACGTGCCCCTCACGATTCCCCCACGGTCGCTCACACGATCCCCCGGTCGGTGAAGGAGATCGTACGGCTCCGCGGATCAACTGGGCGGGGCTACAACGTCATTGGGACGCTTCTCGCACCGTGTCGTAACGCACACGCGCCTCCTCCACCTCGTCGAGGCTGCTCGCGGTCCACCGGGCGAGCTCCCAGACGCGGCGGGCGGCCTCCTCGCCGAGTCCGGTGAGGCTGTAGTCGACGCGGGGCGGGATGACGGGCTTGGCGTCGCGGTGGACGAAGCCGTCGCGCTCCAGGGTCTGGAGGGTCTGCGTGAGCATCTTCTCGCTGACGCCGCCGACCGCGCGGCGCAGCTCGCTGAAGCGGTACGAGCGCTCCCGCAGGGCGATCAGGATGAGGACGCCCCAGCGGCTGGTGACGTGCTCCAGGACGCGGCGCTCCGGGCACATGGCGTCCGTCACGACGGCCCGCGGCAGGTCGAGCGGCACTTTTCCACTTACTCCCATACCAGTACCTTACTTCAAAGTGGGTACTTACGAAAAGTTAGCGCCAGCCGTACGGTGAGTACATCGCCCGGCGCACCCCGCGCCTCCCACCGGAAGAAGGAAGCACCATGAGCATCGTCGTCACCGGAGCCACCGGACAGCTCGGCCGTCTCGTCGTCGACGCCCTCCTCACCGGCGGGTCCGCCGTCCCCGCCGAGTCCGTCGCCGTCGTCGTCCGCGACAAGGAGAAGGCCGCCGACCTCGCGGAGCGCGGTGTCGAGCTGCGCATCGCCGACTACAGCCGCCCGGAGACCCTGGCCGAGGCCTTCGAGGCCGGTGACCGGGTGCTGCTCATCTCGGGCAGCGAGGTCGGGCGGCGCGTCGCCCAGCACGCCGCCGTGATCGACGCGGCCAAGGCCGCGGGCGTCGCCCAGCTCGCGTACACCGGAGTCCTCGGCGGTGACGAGGCCGACTTCGACCTGGCCGCGGAGCACAAGGAGTCCGAGCGGCTGATCCTCGCCTCGGGCCTGCCCTACACCTTCCTCCGCAACGGCTGGTACACCGAGAACTACACCGCCAACCTCGCCCCCGTCCTGGCCCACGGCGCCGTCGTCGCCAACGCGGGCGAGGGCCGGATCGCCTCCGCCGCCCGCGCCGACTACGCCGCCGCCGCGGCCGCCGTCCTGACCGGCCCCGCCGAGGAGCACCTGAACAAGGCCTACGAGCTGAGCGGCGACACCGCCTGGTCGCTCGCCGAGTACGCGGCCGAGGTCGCCGCGCAGACCGGCCAGGAGATCACGTACAGCAACGTGCCCGCCGAGGCGCACCTCGCGATCCTCACCGGCGCCGGGGTCCCGGAGCCCTTCGCCGCGATCCTGGTCGACGTCGACCGGGCCGTCGAGCACGGCGCGCTCGCCCTGCGGACCGGCGACCTGGCCCGCCTGATCGGCCGCCCGACCACCCCGATCGCCGTGACGATCAAGGAAGCGCTGAGCGCTTCCTGATCCGCTCCCCCGGACGTCATGACCGTATTGCGGTACGGGCATGACAACCCGCCCCGTGCGGCGCTACCTTCGACAGGACAGCGCGGCACAGGGCGGGAGGTCCGGTGAAGACGGATAACGAGGAACGAGCAGGATTGCTCTACGGGATCGGCGCCTACGGCATGTGGGGGCTGGTCCCGCTCTTCTGGCCGCTCCTCAAGCCCGCGGGGGCGATCGAGATCCTCGCCCACCGGATGGTGTGGTCCCTGGCCTTCGTCGGCCTCGCCCTGCTCGCGCTGCGCCGCTGGGGCTGGATACGCGAGCTCGTCCGCAGCCCGCGCAAGCTCGGCCTGATCACCGTCGCCGCCGCCGTGATCACCGTGAACTGGGGCCTGTACATCTGGTCCGTGAACACGGGCCATGTCGTCGAGGCCTCCCTCGGCTACTTCATCAACCCGCTCGTCACCATCGCCCTCGGCGTCCTCGTCCTCAAGGAACGACTGCGGCCCGCGCAGTGGGCGGCGGTCGGCGTCGGCTTCGCCGCCGTCCTGGTCCTCGCGATCGGGTACGGGCAGCCGCCCTGGATCTCGCTCACCCTCGCCTTCTCCTTCGCGGTCTACGGCCTGGTGAAGAAGAAGGTCAACATCGGCGGCCTGGAGTCGCTGGCCGCCGAGACCGCCGTCCAGTTCCTGCCCGCCCTCGGCTACCTCGTCTGGCTCGGCACCCGGGACGACCTCGCCTTCGGCTCCCACGGCGCCGGCCACACGGCCCTGCTCGCCGCCACCGGCATCGTCACCGCGGTCCCGCTCGTCTGCTTCGGGGCGGCGGCGATCCGCGTCCCCCTGTCGACGCTCGGCCTCCTCCAGTACCTCGCGCCGACCTTCCAGTTCCTGCTCGGGATCCTCTACTTCCACGAGGCGATGCCGCCGGAGCGCTGGGCGGGCTTCGCCCTCGTCTGGCTGGCCCTGACGATCCTCACCTGGGACGCCCTGCGCACGGCCCGCCGGAGCCGGGCGGCGGTCGAGGCGGCGAAGTGGACGGCCGCTTCGGACGAGGTGGCGGCGCAGGTGGCGGTCGAGGTGGCGGCATCGGCATCGGCATCGGCATCGGTCGAGGAGACCCCGGTTTCCGCGCCGCCCGCCCCTACGGGCCGCTGACGCCGGCCCCCACAGGGCCCGCCCCCCGCCTCAGGCGTCCAGGAGGTCGTGCTCCCGGATCAGCCAGCAGACCGCCGTCAGGCGCAGGGTCGCGAAGTCGTGGCCGGCGGGCTCGGTCCAGTCGACCCGGCTGAGCCAGTCGGTGAACCCGAGGACGTAGTCGGCGAGCTCCTCGCGCCGGACGGTCCGGCCCCCGGCGCCCCGCTGGGCGGGGATCAGGGCGTCGCACACGGCGGCGGCGTGCTGGTCGAGGGCGGCCGAAAGCCCCGGCTCGGAGGGGATCTCCGAGAGACGGGGCATGTACGTGGCGGCGACATCGATCAGCGGGCAGCCGGGCGAATCGTTCATCCCTCCACATTAGGTGCGTACGGGGACGTCCGGGCCGTGACCTTGGTCGCAGAATCCGGTGGCCCTTCCCCGGGGCTTCGGCCACCCTGAGGCCCATGGAAGAACCGTCCGCCGAAGAACCGATGTACCGGATCCGCGCGCTCCACACCGACCGTACGGTCACCGTCTACCAGGCGTACCCGCCCGCGATCGGCCTGCCCGCGGCCCGGGACGGACGCTTTCCGACCGCCTGGAAGCGGGAGCGGATGACGTGGATCAAGCCCTCGTTCCTGTGGATGATGTACCGCTCCGGCTGGGGGACGAAGGAGGGCCAGGAGACCGTCCTCGCCGTGGAGATCACCCGCGAGGGCTTCGAGTGGGCCCTGCGGCACGCCTGCCTCTCCCACTACGAGCCCGGGGTCCACGCCGACCGGCCCTCCTGGCAGCGGCAGTCGAGGGAGGCGCCGGCGCGGGTCCAGTGGGACCCGGAGCGCGACCCGCACCTCCAGCGGCTCCCGTACCGCTCGCTCCAGCTCGGCCTGTCGGGGGAGGCCTCCCGCCGGTACGCGGACGAGTGGACGGTGTCCGTCCGCGACGTGACCCCGCTCGCCCACCGGGTCCGCGACCTCGTCCGGGCCGGTGACCCGGACGCCGCCCGCCGGCTGCTCCCCCGCGAGGATCCCTACCCCGAACCCGTGGGGCTGCTGGACCACCTGCGCGTTCAGGCGGAGGGTGCCGTGACGACCGAGAAGTTGAAGTCGCCGGTGCCCAGCACCCCGTAGAGCCTCAGCCACAGCTGGATGAGCTGTTCGGTGGCCCGGGCGCTCGACAGGTCGCCGAGGTCGACGATCCGGTCGGCCGCCCAGCCGAAGGAGCCGAGCAGTTCCGCGACCACGGCCTTGGCGTCCTCGTCGTCACCGCTGAGGAAGACGTTGTGGTGTCCCGGGACCCGGCCGGGCTCGACCATGACCGTGTTGGTCATGGTGTTGAGCGTCTTGACGACCCGCGCCTCGGGGAACGCCTTCTGGAGCTGCTCGGCGATGCTTCCGCCGTCCGGCGTGACGACCCTCGGCGGGAAGCCCTCCGAGAAGTCGAGCGCGTTGGACACGTCGACGAGGACCTTGCCGCGCAGTCCGTCGGCGCCGACGGACCGCAGGACGGCGAGCGAGACGAGACCGCCGGTCGCGTTCACCACGAGCTCGGCGGGGGCGGCGGCGTCCGCGAAGGTGCCGTGCCCGCCGCCGTACTCCTCGGCCCACTTCACGGCCTCGGCGTTGTCGGCGGTACGGGAGCCCATCGTGACCTGGTGCCCCAGGGAGACGAGCGCGGTGGCGAGCCTGCGGCCGACCTCGCCCGTTCCCAACACGGCGATCTTCATGTGTGCGTGCGCTCCTTCGGGGGAGACGGCGGTCCGGGAGGCCGACCCTACGCCGCCCGGCGCGGGCCCGCCGCTCCGAAGCGTCCCGCGGTTTCCCGATGCTCTCCCGCGGTCTCCTCCCCCGTCGCCCCCGCGTCCTCAGGAGCGGGGCTTCCTCCGTCAGACGCCGGACGGGTCCCGGGGCGGGCGCCGCATCGCCCACAGCGTCGGGCCGCCGCCCGGGAGGCCCGCCTCGCCGAGCACGGTGAAGCCGAAGTGCTCGTACACGGGGAGGTTGTCCGGCTTGGAGGACTCCAGGTAGACGGGCATGCCCGCCGCGTCGGCCTTGGCCAGGCCGGAGCGCAGCAGCGCGGACCCGTGGCCCCGGCCCCGGGCGGCCGGATCGGCGCCGATCACCGCCAGGTACCAGTGGGGCTCCGGCGGGGTGTGCTCGGCCGCCGCCTCGACGGCCCGGCGGAACAGTCCGGCCCGGTCTCCGAGGATCTCCACGAGCTCCTGGACGGTCTCCGCGTCCGGAACGGCCTTCTCCTGGCCTTCCGGTGCCACCCAGAAGGCGGCGGCCGCGTCGGTGCGCTCGCACACGCCGTGCAGGCCGTACTGCCGGGTGAAGAGGGTGGTGAAGTAGCGGCCGAGACCCGCTTCGCGCGAGGCGTCGTCGGGGAAGAACCAGCGCATCATCGGGTCGTCGCCGAAGGCGCGGGCCAGGACGCCGCCGACCATCGGGGCGTCGTCGATTGCTGCCGTTTTCGGGGTGTTCGACTGAGGCATACGGGTCATTCTGCACCCGTGATGATCTTCGACGACCGGCGGGGGTGCTCCCGCGCCGAGGGGCCGGGACCGGTTCGATCGCGGCCATCACGCCGTTCCCGCGGGCGCGTTGGCGCCCGCGCCCGCCCGGCGCCCGCCGGATGCTCCCGGCGGAAGCCGGGAACACGGAGCGGCCCCCGCCCGCGGAGGGACGGAGGCCGCTCGGTGCCCGCTCTGCCGGAGAGCGGGCCGTGCGCCTAGAACAGCAGGTTGTACGTCTGCCAGCCGCCGCCGATCTTCGCGCGCGTGGCGTACGGCTTCGTCGCCACGCCCGTGCCCTGGTAGTACCAGAGCGCGCCGGAGGCGTCGCGGGCCACGAGGTCCGCCTTGCCGTCCGAGTTCAGGTCGCCCGGCGCCACCGTGGAGTTGTAGACCTGCCAGCCGGTGCCGATCTGCGTCCGGCCGCCGAACGGCCGGGTCGACACGCCCGTGCCCTGGTAGAGCCACTGCTTGCCCGCCGCGTCGCGCGCGACCAGATCGGCCCTGCCGTCACCGGTGACGTCGGTGCCGCCGACCAGCGAGTTGTAGACGCTCCAGCCGCCGCCGACGCGCACGCGTGCGCCGAACGGGGTCGTGGTGTCGCCCGTGCCCGGGTACAGCCACAGCGTGCCCGCGGTGTCCCGCGCGAGCAGGTCGGCCCTCTTGTCGCCGGTCAGGTCCGAGGCGCCGGTCAGCAGGTTGTAGATGTTCCAGCCGCCGCCGACCCGGAGCCGGTCCTTGAAGATGCCGCCGTCGCCGGACATCCGGTAGAACCACAGCACGCCGTTCCTGTCCCGGGCGACCCCGCCGGGACCGGTGCTCTGGACGGTCACCGGGCCGAGCCGGGTGATCGCCGAGTACTGGTTCCAGTCCAGGCTGGAGCCGACGAGCGAGGCCTCGGCGAAGGGGCGGGTGGACTTGCCCGTTCCGTTGTACGAGTACAGGTCGCCGTGCGTGTTCCGTCCCACGAGCTGGTAGCGCTCGATCACCGGGACCGGGCTGCCGACCGCGAAGTCGGAGACCTTCTCCGGGTTGCCCGTGCCGAAGCTGTACACCTCGTAGACGACGAAGTTCCGCAGGCGCCACGCGGGCGCGGTCGCCCCCGCCTTGAGGCCGTAGGTGACCGTGTGGTCGCCGGGCTGACCGATGTCGCAGCGGACCTCGCCGCCCCAGCCGATCTCGCCGAGCGAGTGGTCGCACTCGGCACCGGCGGCACCGCCCGCGTCGACACCGTCGACAGACACCTTCAGCTCGCCCTCGTCCCAGCGCCGGAAGCCGGGCGCCGCACCGAGGCTCATCACGAGGCGGCCCTTGTCGGCAGCGTGCAGCTTCACCGTGTGCTTGACCGTGCCACCGGCCGACAGCGTCGGCGTCGACAGCGTGATGGTGTTCTTGGCGACCTGGGCCCTGGTTTTGGCCGTGACCGTCGCGTGCGCCCGGCGCGGGCCGACGGCCTTGGAGCCGGCGGTCTGCGCCTCCTTGACGCCCGCGTCGAGGCCGGCGCCGCGGGGCACGTAGACGAGGCTGTAGTAGGCCGTCGTGCCGTTCGCCGCGGTGCTCGTGGCCGAGAGGACGGGCCCCGGGTTGCCCCAGTCCTTCACGTCGCACAGATAGACGCCGGCGATCCCGGCCTTCGGCTTGCAGCCGTCCGCCGAGTCCACCTTGAGCCCGGCCGGCAGTCCGCCGCCGGACCAGGTGGCGTCCGTGAGCGGCTTCTTGCTCAGAGCGTAGACGTACGTGCCGTCGGGCCGGCCGTCGTTCTGTCCGCCGGTGCCGAGCGGCCGCAGCTCGCCCCAGCCCTCCCCCGGCATCAGGACGAGGTCGTCGACCGGATCGAAGAAGAACGTGGGGTCTCCGGCCGCCACGGCCGTCCCCGCTCCCACGATGCCACCGGTGGCGAGCAGCACGGCCGCGACACCGGCCCTCAGAAATTCGCGCAAGATTTCCCCCCTGCTATGTACCGACCGGCGGACGCTAACACGGGCGTCGGACAAGGGAAGTCGCAGGTCGGACCCGGGGTGGGTGCCGGGGGCCGGGGGTGCGCGAGCGGCACCGGAAACGTCCGCCGGCGGCACCCCGGCGCCCCCGGCCGCACCCCCGCCCCCGCCCCCGCCCCCGGTCCCGGTCCCGGTCCCGGTCCCGGTCCTACGATCATGCCCATGGCGACCTTCGTGCACCTCACCCCCGCCGCCCACGCCGCCGGTGTCCGCCGGTCGGGGCTGCGGGCCTCCGGACACGGGGAGCGTCGTGGCGTGTTCCTCTTCCCCGTGCTCCCCTCGTACACCCTCACCCACCAGTGGCTGCGCGAGCTGGCGCGGCGCCCGGGGCCGCGCCCGCTCGTCGCCGTGCACGTACGCCTGCCCGACGACGAGGCGGTGACCGTCGGGCGGTACAGCGACCGCGAACCGGCCCGCGTGACGGCGGCGCAGGCCGTGCGCCGGGTGGCCGAGGCGGCGAACTGCCGGGGCTGGGAGGTGTTCCTCGCCCGTTCCGTCACACGCACCGAGGTGCGGCACATCCGTCCCGTACGGCAGGTCAACGGCTGGCGGTACCGGCCGGACGCCCATGGCACACCGCCCTGCCTCTGCTTCGGGTGCCGGGAGCGCGGCGGCTACGGCTCGCGCCGGCTCGGGGAGCGGCGGCCGCATCCGCTGGACGGCCCGGCGCCCGCGCCGCGGGTGCTGCTCGCCCGGGTGGAGGCCGCGGAGGCCGGGGGCGACTCGGCGGCGTTGCGCGAGGCGCTGTACTGGTTCGGGATGCGGCGGCGCGGGCCGCTGTCGCGGCTCGCCGGTCTCGCCGGGCATGCCGATCCCGCCGTACGGATCGCGCTGGTCGAAGCGGTCGCGTACTGGTCGACGCCCGGAGTCGCCGCGCTCCTAAGGGAGTTGGAGGACGATGCCGATCCGGGGGTGCGGGAGGCGGTGGCCGACGCGCTTGTCCGGTGAGCGAACGGGCGTGACCGGTTTCCGCTCTTGACGCGGAGTCAAAATCTCGCTGAACATTCAGCACGCACACCAGAACACCTGAACACCGCACAAGCACTCGTACAGCTCCAGCGCCTCGTGGCACCCAAGCCCGAGGCGTCTCGCACGTTCCGTCCCATCCCCGTTCGGAATCCGGAGCCCCCACAGATGAACATCTCCGTGCCCAGACGCGTCACCGCGGCCGCCGCTCTCGCGGCGCTCGCCCTCGGCGGACTCACCGGTACCACCGCCTCCGCCAGCCCGACGGCTGCCGCCGCCGCGCCCGACATCCCGCTCGCCAACGTCAAGCAGCACTTGACGGACCTCCAGTCGATAGCCACCGCCAACGGCGGCAACCGCGCCCACGGCCGCACCGGCTACAAGGCGTCGATCGACTTCGTGAAGGCCAAGCTGGACGCCGCCGGCTACACCACCACCCTCCAGACGTTCACCTCCAGCGGCGCGACGGGCTACAACCTGATAGCCGACTGGCCCGGCGGCGACCCGAACCAGGTCCTGATGGCCGGCTCGCACCTCGACTCGGTGACCTCGGGCCCCGGCATCAACGACAACGGCTCCGGCTCCGCGGCGGTCCTGGAGACCGCCCTCACCGTGGCCCGCACCGGCTACCAGCCCTCCAAGCACCTGCGGTTCGGCTGGTGGGGCGCGGAGGAGCTCGGGCTGATCGGCTCGAAGTACTACGTCAACAACCTGCCGACCGCCGAGCGCGCGAAGGTCAAGGGCTACCTGAACTTCGACATGATCGGCTCGCCCAACCCGGGCTACTTCGTCTACGACGACGACCCGACCATCGAGACGACGTTCAAGGACTACTTCGCGGGTCTCGGCATCGCGACGGAGATCGAGACCGAGGGCGACGGCCGCTCCGACCACGCCCCGTTCAAGAACGTGGGCATCCCGGTCGGCGGCCTCTTCACCGGCGCCGACTACACCAAGACGTCGGCGCAGGCGCAGAAGTGGGGCGGCACCGCCGGCCAGGCCTTCGACCGCTGCTACCACTCGTCCTGCGACACGACGGCGAACATCAACGACACCGCTCTCGACCGCAACAGCGACGCGATCGCGCACGCGATCTGGACGCTGTCCTCCGGCACGACCACGCCGCCCACCGGCACGGTCTTCGAGAACACCGCCGACGTCGCCGTCCCGGACAACGGTGCCGCGGTGACCTCCACGGTCAACGTCACCGGTGTCACCGGCAACGCGCCCTCCACCCTCAAGGTGGACGTGAACATCGTCCACACCTACCGGGGTGACCTCGTCGTCGACCTCGTCGCCCCCGACGGATCGGTCTACAGCCTGTCCAACCGGTCCGGCGGCAGCGCCGACAACATCGTCCAGACCTTCACCGTGAACGCCTCCTCCGAGGTCGCCAACGGTGCCTGGAAGCTCCGCGTCCAGGACAAGGCCTCGGCCGACACGGGTTACATCAACAGCTTCAAGCTGACGTTCCCGTAGCTCCACACCGCAGAACGCCCGGGCGGGTCGGTGACCATCGCACCCGACCCGCCCGGGGTCCCAACCGCTCCCGCCCGTCCGGCTACTTGTCGGCGTTCGCCGCGTTCACCAGCGCGTCCTTCGTCACCGCGCCGACGTAGACCCTGCCGTCGTCGGTGAGGAGCGCGTTCACGATCTTCGTCTTGAAGACCGTGCCCGAGCCGAACTTCCCGGTGACCTTGTCGCCGAGGGAGTCCAGGAGCCCCTGGACCTCCTTCGGCGCCTCGTCGGTGCTGGGCGCCGGGGCGCCGGTGTCGAGCTTCGCGATCGTGGTCCAGCCCTCACCGATGACGTTCACGCCGTCCTTGCCGGCGCCCGCGCCGAGGCCGAAGGCGTCCCCGAGACCGCCGGGCAGCTCGTCGCCGAACGGGCTCTCCTTCGCGCCGCCGGCCTCCTCGGCCGCCTTCTCCGCCGCGCCCTCGGTCACCTTCGCGCCCTGCGGCGCCTTGAAGGCGAAGTCGGAGGCCGCCGGCTTCGAGAAGTCGACCTTCGTGAAGCCCGCGTCGACGACGGGCTTGCCGCCCTCGACGGACGAGAGCGTGAACTTCAGCGGGGTGCCGGTCGCCGAGTCCACCGCGATCTTCACCGACTCGACCGTCGAACCGGCCTGCTTCGGCTTGATCACCAGCTGGTACGCGTCCCGGCCGGCCACCTTGGCCGTGCCGTCGACGGTGATCGACGTGGTGTCGCCGGCCGCCTTCAGGACCTCGTCCGCGAGCTGCTTGGGCGTGCCCGGCAGTTCCTTGTCCTGCGGCGCGCGCTCCGCGGCGCCGGCGTCGGCGGGGGCCTTCTCGTGGAAGACCTCGTTGGACTTGCTGTCGTACGCCCAGACGTCGTCGCCGTTGTGGATCAGGCTGTACTCGTCGGAGCCGTCGAGCAGGGTCAGCTTCTGGCGCTCGGGGCCGTCCGCCGCGATCCGCAGGGTGTGGCTGCCGGAGACGAGCTCCGTGAGCTTCTCCGAGGGGTCGGCCGACGAGCCGCCGCCGGCGCCGCCGATGGCGGACGTCAGGCCGCCGAGGGGCAGGCCCAGGTCGGTGGAGACCCTGAAGGTGCCGGAGAGGGTCTGGGTGTCCGAGGCGGCGATCTTCTCGATGAGCTGCTGGGCCGTGATCGCCGGCAGGTCGGGGTCGCCGGACGCCGCCAGCGCCGGGACCAGTCCGATGGTCGCCGCGGCCACTCCTGCCACCGCGACCGGGACGATGAACCGGCTCGCCTTACGGGTCTCTGCCATGGTCTCCCCTAGCTCCGTGCCCTGAGCGGGCCCTCTTTGGTCGATGTCTCCATCTCACCAAAGAGGAGGGGCGGAGGCGTCAGCCCCGGGGATCAACCTCACGTACTGCTTCGGGATGACCCGACCCTGAGACCGGCTAGCCCGCCCGGTGGACCACCGCGTCGCACATCTCCGCCAGCGCCGCCTTCGCGTAGCCGTCGGGCAGCGGCGCCAGCATGGCCCGCGCCTCCTCCGCGTACCGCACGGTGTCCCGTCGGGCCTGCTCCAGGGCCGGGTGGGCGCGCAGCCGGCGCAGGACCTCGGCGTGCCGGTCGTCGTCGGTGAGGTCGCCGTCGATCAGCGCGACGAGTTCGAGGTCCTCGGGGTGTCCCTGGGCCGCCGCGGCGGCCCTCAGGTGCAGGACGGGCAGGGTCGGGATGCCCTCGCGCAGGTCGGTGCCGGGGGTCTTGCCGGACTCGTGGGAGTCGGAGGCGATGTCGAGGACGTCGTCGGCGAGCTGGAAGGCGACGCCGAGCCGCTCGCCGTACTGGGTGAGGGTGTCGACGATGCTCTGGTCGGCGCCGGCCATCATGGCGCCGAAGCGGCAGGAGACGGCGACGAGCGAGCCGGTCTTGCCGCCGAGGACGTCGAGGTAGTGGTCGACGGGGTCGCGGCCGTCGCTGGGACCGGCGGTCTCCAGGATCTGGCCGGTGACGAGGCGTTCGAACGCCTCGGACTGGATCCGTACGGCCTCGGGGCCGAGGTCCGCGAGCGTGTGCGAGGCGCGGGCGAAGAGGAAGTCACCCGTGAGGACGGCGATCGAGTTGCCCCAGCGCGTGTTGGCGCTGTCGACCCCGCGCCGTACGTCGGCCTCGTCCATGACGTCGTCGTGGTACAGCGTGGCCAGGTGGGTGAGCTCGACGACGACGGCGGAGGGCACGACGCCCGGCGCGTAGGGGTCGCCGAACTGCGCGGCGAGCATCACGAGCAGCGGGCGGAACCGCTTGCCGCCGGCCAGGACGAGGTGCTGCGCGGCCTCCGTGATGAAGGGGACATCGCTCTTGGTGGCGGCCAGGAGGCCCGCCTCCACACCCGCCAACCCGGTCTGCACATCGGCCTCAAGAGCCTGGTCCCGCACGCTAAGACCGAACGGCCCGACGACGGTCACGAGGGGGTCTCCTGTCTGCTGACGCCTGCTGACGTTCCCACGAATCGTTCACACGGATTACCGACGATCACATGGATTGTCGATGAGTCGCCCGATTCACTCACGCCAGCGTATCCGGTCACCTTTCGATCACCGTGGGCGCCTTCCCGTCGCCCCCGGTATGTTCGGGATCAGCTGATACGACCAGGAGTAGGCCTTTTGTCCCGAACAATGATCGACACCGACCCGAACGGCGAGCAGCCTCCCCCCGAGGACGACCACGCCTTCCTCGGGCATCCCCGGGGCCTGCTGACCCTCTCCGGCCTGGAGGTCTGGGAGCGGTTCTCGTTCCTCGGCATGCAGGCCATCCTCGTCCTCTACTTCGCGGCGTCCGTCTCCGACGGCGGCCTCGGCATGGCGTCCGGCACCGCCGCCTCGGTCTCCGCCGCCTACGGCACGCTCGTCTATCTGGTCTCGGTGGCCGGCGGCTGGCTCGCCGACCGCATCCTCGGCTCCTACCGCGCGGTCCTCTGGGGCGGCATCCTGATCGCCTGCGGCCACTACGCGATGGCCGTGCCGACCGCCGCCATGACGTGGGTGGGCCTCGGACTGATCAGCGCGGGCACCGGACTGCTGAAGCCGAACGTGGCGACCATGGTCGGCAAGCTCTACCGCACGGACGACGACCGCCGGGACGCCGGTTTCGCGCTCTACTACATGGCGATCAACATCGGAGCCTTCGCCGGACCGCTGATCACCGGCTGGCTCGCCGACCACAAGGGCTACCACTGGGGCTTCTCGGCCGCCGCGCTCGGCATGACCCTCGGCCTGATCCAGTACGTCGCGGGCCGACGTCACCTGGCCGGGCGCAAGCACTCCGCCGAATCCGCGCTGGCCCCCGAGGCCATGCGCCGGGCGGTCCGGCTGATGACCGTCGGAGCGGTCGTCGTGGCCGTGGCCGCCACGGGCCTCGCGCTCGCCGGCTGGCTCACCATGGACCGGTTCGTGGACGTGCTGACGGTGATCTCGGTGATCGCCCCGGTCGTCTACTTCCGGGTGATGTTCACCAGCCCCCGGGTCACGGCCGAGGAGCGCGGCCGCCTGAAGCCGTACATCGTGCTGTTCCTGGCCTCGGTCGTCTTCAACTTCATCCTCTTCCAGGCGTACTCGACGATGATCCTGCTGGCCTCCACCAACGCCCGGACGACCATCCTCGGCTTCGACTTCCCGGCCAGCTGGTACGCCTCCGCGCTCGGCGCCTTCGAGGTGGCCCTCGCGCCCGTCGTGGCCGCCGTCTGGGCCCGGATGGGGCCCCGGCAGCCGCACGCCTCCAACAAGATCGCCTTCGGTGTGATCCTCGGCGGCCTGTCGTTCCTCCTGATGGTCCTGCCCACCTCCGGGCACGCCGACGACACGTACCAGATGGCCGCCTGGTGGATCGTCGGCTCGTACCTCCTCCTCGGCCTCGGCGACGTGCTCCTGGAGACCTCCGGGATGTCCGCCACCAGCAAGCTCGCCCCGAAGGCCTTCTCCAGCCAGACGATGTCGCTCTGGTTCCTCTCCCTGGCCCTCGCCAACGGCATCCAGGCCCAGACCGTGAAGCTCTACGACGACGTCTCCAAGCCCGTCTACTTCGGCGTGAACGGCGCCGTCGCCGTCGCCGTCGGCCTCGTCGTGATCGCCCTGGCGCCCTGGCTGCGCCGCACCATGCACCCCGTCCACTAGGGAGCCGAGATGAAGATCCGTACCGACTTCCCGTACGAGACCCGGCACGAGGACGTCCGGATCCCCCTGCCGGACGGAACCAGGCTGTACGCGCGCGTGTGGCGGCCGCTCACCGACGAGCCCGTACCGGCACTCCTGGAGTACCTGCCGTACCGCCTCACCGACTGGACCGCGCCCCGCGACTGGCAGCGCCACCCCTGGTACGCGGGCCACGGCTACGCCTCCGTACGGGTCGACGTCCGCGGCCACGGCAACAGCGACGGCCTGCCCGGCGACGAGTACGACCCGGTCGAACTCGCCGACGGGGTCGCCGTCGTGAACTGGCTCGCCGAGCAACCCTGGTGCACCGGCAGGGTCGGCATGTTCGGCATCTCCTGGGGCGGCTTCAACTCGCTCCAGATCGCCGCCCTCGCCCCCGAACCGCTCAAGGCGATCGTCACCGTCTGCTCCACCGACGACCGCTACGACAACGACGTCCACTACATGGGCGGCTCCGTCCTCGGCGTCGACATGCACGCCTGGGCCGCCACCATGCTCGCCTTCGTCTGCCGCCCGCCCGACCCCGAGTACGTGGGCGAGGAGTGGCGCACGATGTGGCTGAAGCGCCTGGAGGCCGTGGAGCCCTTCGTCCACACCTGGCTCTCCCACCAGACCCGCGACGCCTACTGGAGGCACGGCAGCGTCTGCGAGGACTACGGCGCGATCAGGGCCGCCGTCCTCGCCGTCGGCGGCTGGCACGACCCGTACCGCGACACCGTCCTGCGGCTCGCCCAGCACCTCCCCCAGGACCGGGTGCGCGGCATCATCGGCCCCTGGTCGCACCAGTACCCGGACCGGGGTCTGCCGCCCGGACCCGCCATCGGCTTCCTCCAGGAGACGCTGCGCTGGTGGGACCACCACCTCAAGGACGTCGACAACGACGTGATGGCCGAACCGGTGCTCCGCTCCTGGATCAGCGACTCCCACCTCCCGGCCACCGTGTACGAGGAGCTGCCCGGCCGCTGGGTCACCGACCCCTCCTGGCCCTCCCCGCACGTCACCCCCGTCCGATACGCCTTCCAGGGCGACCCGGTCGTGGTCGACTCCCCGCAGCAGACCGGGCTCGACGCGGGCCGCTTCTTCCCCTTCGGCAACGACGCCGACCTGCCGCCCGACCAGCGCGAGGAGGACGCCCACTCGGCCTGCTTCGACTTCCCCGTCCCCGAGGACGGCGGTCCCGTCGAGATCCTCGGCCGGCCGTCGGTGAGCCTCGCCCTGCGCACGGCCGCGCCCACCGGGCAGGTCGTCGCCCGGCTCTGCGACATCGCTCCCGACGGCTCCTCCACCCTCGTCACCCGCGGCGCGCTCAACTTCTCCGCCCGCTACGGCCGCGACCGGGCCGTGGAGGCCCAGATCGGCGAGACGGAGAGCTTCGTCTTCGAGCTGAACGGCATCGGCCACTCCTTCGCACCCGGCCACCGGGTGCGCCTCGCGGTCTCCTCCACGTACTGGCCGTGGATCTGGCCGCAGCCGGACGCGGCCGGCTTCACCCTCGACCCGGCGGGCTCCTCACTGACCCTGCCGGTCCGCCGTCCCACGCAGGACGCCGTCGACTGGGCGGAGCCGGAGCAGTCGGAGCCGCTCGGCGTGGTCTTCCCGCGCACCCTGGAGGAACCGCGCCCGGAGCGGGTGGTGGTCAGGGACGTGGCGAAGGGCGAATGGACGCTGGAGGTCGACCCGAAGTACGGCGGCACGCGCGTGTACCCCGACGGCCTGGAGTTCTCCGAGGACGCCGTGGAGACGTACACGATCGACGAGAGCGGCCCGCTCTCCGCCCGGACCCGCTCGGAGTGGGCGATCCGGCTCCACCGCCCGGAGCTGGCCTGGGACGTCACGGTGGACACCCGCTCGGAGATCACCTGCGACGCGGACGCCTTCTTCACCACGAACGAGGTGGTGTGCAAGGAGGGCGGGGAGGTCGTCTTCCACCGGACGTGGGAGAAGCGGATTCCCCGCACGGCGGGCTGAGGACGCGGAAGGCGCCCGTACCGGGGTCCGGTACGGGCGCCTTCGCGTCGGATCAGAGGCTCGCGCCGGCCTTGCGGCGACGGGCGGCGACCATCGCGCCGGCTCCGAGGGCGACGGTCGCGGCGGCGGCGAAGCCGAGCCGGGTCAGGTTCTCGTTCGCACCGGTGGCGGCGAGGGTGCCGTTCACGGTGGTGTTCGACGAACCGCCCTGCCGGGTCGTGTTGCTGTTGCCGCCGTGGGTGGGCGCCGGGGTCGGCGTCGCGGTGGTCGCCGACGGCGTCGGCTTCGGCTCGGGCTTCTCGTCCTGGGCCGCGAGGATGTCGAAGTCGGCGCGGCCGAACTCCTGGCCGATGCCGCAGGTCCCGTCGTTGTTCTCGTACTCGCCGACGGCCCAGAGGACGCCGGGGCCGACCGGGGCCTCGGGGTCGACCGTGAGGCGCAGCTTCACATCGGCGCTGCCGCCCTTGACGAGCTTGCCGACCTCGACCGAATCGAACTCCTCGGAGATCGGCGTCCATTCCAGGACATCGTCGGAGGACCACTCGACGGTGATGTACTGCTTGAAGTAGCCGTCCTCGTCGATCGGCTCCCTACCGTCCGGGAGCGCGGCGGCGTTGGTGAAGGCGTCGACCGCGTCCAGGGGCCGGTCGGAGGTGTTGGTGACGCGCAGGGAGAACACGGCGCTCTTGCCGGCGGTGACCGTCTTCGGGCCGCTCAGCGCGACGTCGACGGCCTCGTCCTCCGCGCAGTTCCCGCCGATCTCCTCGAAGAACTCCAGCTCCTCCTCGGCCGCGGCGAGCGTCTCGGCGGCGGCCTTCTTCACCTTCTCGGCGAGCCCGAAGACCTTGGAGGCGGCCAGATTGGCGTCGAGGAGCTCCTTGCTCGCCTTCGTCAGCCGCGCGTCGGCGGCGGTCTTGGCGGCGGTGGCGGCGTCGGCGGTCTGCTGCGCCGCCGTGACGGCCGCGGTAGCGGCCGCCTTCTGCCCCTCGGTGGCCTCGGCGGGCAGCTCCGCGAGGGCCTTCTGGGCCTTGGCGAGCGCCTCGTCGGCGGCGGTCTTCGCGGTGGCGGCCTCGCCGGCGGCCTTCGTGGCATCGGCGGCGGCCACGACGAGAACGTGGTCCTGCTTCGACAGGGCGTCCACGGCGGCCTTCGCCTCGGCGAGATCGACGACGGCCTCGTCGTACTCCTTCTGCGCCAGGGCGACGGCGGCCTTCAGCTCTTCGAGCGTCGGCATGTCGTCCTTGTCGCCCTCGTCGTCCTCGCCCTGTGCGGGCTTCTGCGTCGACGCGGGCGACGGCTTCGTGTCGGCGAACGCGGGGGCGGCCGAGAGGAACACGACCGGGGTGGTCACAGCGGCGGCCACGGCGGTCGCGAGAATGCGACGGAACTTCACAGTGCGGGACCTTTTCCTGGTCAGGGAAGGGTGAGAGACATGCGGGGCGCGCGCCTGCGGCACGTTCACGCGGCGCGATACCGCTGTGATCGTATGACCAGGAACAGCCCTTCGGGAGTCCCGGATTCGCGGCTCGGAACGGGGCCCGGCACCCGCCCGCCACACAAAATCCGCGAAGCCGGACAGTTGCCCACGGAGGCCTCACTTTCTGTGTGATCCATGTCATCCGCGCCCGGCGGCGCGCCCCGTAACGTGTCCCCCACACACGTGGAAAGCGAGGCAAGCACCGATGTCCGAGCACAGCCCGCTCGACCTGGCCGAGGGCGATCCCTTCGGCCCGCACAACCTCCCGTACGGCGTCTTCTCGACCGCCGACGAGCCCGAGCGGCGCCGGGTCGGCGTCCGGATCGGCGGGTACGTCCTGGACGCGGGTGCCGCGGCGCACGCGCTCGGCTCCCCGTACGCGGCGCTGCTCGACCGGCCGAGCCTCAACCCGCTGCTCGCGGCCGGGCGGACCGCCTGGCGCGACGTCCGCCGGGCGCTCACCGCCTGGGTCTCGGTGCCCGGGCACCGGGCGGACATCGAGCCGCTCCTGCACCCGCTCGACGCGGTGACCCTGCATCTGCCGTACGAGGTCGCCGACTACGTCGACTTCTACGCGAGCGAGCACCACGCGACGAACGTCGGCCGGATCTTCCGCCCCGACGGCGACGCGCTCACCCCCAACTGGAAGCACCTGCCGATCGGTTACCACGGTCGCGCCGGCACGGTCGTCGTCTCCGGCACCGATGTCGTCCGCCCCTGCGGGCAGCGCAAGGCACCGGCCGACGCGGCGCCCGTCTTCGGCCCCTCGGTGAAGCTGGACATCGAGGCGGAGGTCGGCTTCCTGGTCGGCACCCCCTCGGAGCTGGGCACGCCGGTCGCGCTGGCCGACTTCCGGGAGCATGTCTTCGGTCTGTCGCTGCTCAACGACTGGTCGGCGCGGGACGTGCAGGCCTGGGAGTACGTGCCGCTCGGCCCGTTCCTCGGCAAGTCGTTCCAGACCTCGGTGTCGGCCTGGGTGACGCCGCTGGAGGCGCTGGACGCCGCCCGGACCGCCCCGCCCGCGCGGGACTTCCCGCTCCTTCCGTACCTGGACGACGCGGGGGACGAGGAGCCGGGCGGCTTCGACGTGCGGATCACGGTGGAGATCAACGGCGAGGTGGTGGCCGAGCCGCCGTTCTCGACCATGTACTGGACGGCGGCCCAGCAGCTCGCCCACATGACGGTGAACGGCGCCTCGCTGCGCACGGGTGACCTGTACGGCTCCGGGACGGTCTCCGGGCCGGAGGTGAACCAGCGCGGTTCGCTCCTCGAACTCACCTGGAACGGCCGGGACGCCATCGAACTCTCCGGTGGCAAGCGGACGTTCCTGGAGGACGGCGACGAGGTCGTCCTGACGGCCTGGGCTCCGGGCCCGGACGGCACGCGGGTGGGTCTCGGCGAGGTCCGGGGCCGGATCGCTCCCTCGGCCTGAGGTGGGCGGCGGGGCCGCTCAGCCGACGCGCCAGAGGGCGGGGACGTTGGGCGGCTCCCAGCCGGTCTGGCCCGTGTGCGCCTGGAGGCACACATAGGCCAGGCCGCCGTAGGTGACCCTGTCCCCCGCCCGGTAGGCGGTCCCCGCCGCCCAGCTCCCGCCGGGCGGCTGGGTGGTCGCGGTGGCCGTCGGGGTCGGCGTGGGGCTCGGGCCGGGGTTCTGCGGCACGTTGAGGACGAAGTCGAAGGCCGCCTCCCTGGCACCGCCGGCGTCCCGCACGGTCATGAGGAGCCGGGGGTCGAAGATGCTGTCGGTGTTGTTGCGGGGCTCGTTCGGGAAGTACAGCTGGGTGGTGAGCACCGGGCGCCCGGGGGCCTGCAGTTTGACGTGGATGTGCCGGGTGCGGCCGGGGTAGAGGCCGGGCACGATCGTGGTGAGCCTGAAGGCTCCCTGTGCGTCGGTGAACTGATGACCGCGGAAGCGGAAGCCGGTGTTGTCATAGGCGCCGTTGGTGTCGGCCTGCCAGAAGTCGAGCAGGACGCCCGCTATCGGCCGGCAGGCGAGCCCGAAGACGTAGCCGCTGACGGTCAGCCGGACGCCGGCCGTGCCGGACTCCAACAGGCTGGTCCGCAGAGGCGAGTTGGGCTTGAAGTAGGGTCCTTCGGTCTGCGGCGGGGTGGGGTCGTCGCCGTCGTCGCACTCCGGGGTGAGCGCGGGCGCCACCTCACCCGTGGTGAGGGTACGGGCGAGCGCGGGTACGCCCATGAGGACCGCGGGCGCCGCGATGCCGGCCGCGATCGCGGCCCGCAGCACCGCCTTGCGGGTGACGTGTCCGGTAGTGGTCTCGTTGTCCATGCCTGCTCCTCGTGCGGGGGGCTGGGGGATCGGCAACGAACCTAGGCGGGCGGGCCTCCGGCTTCGATGGACGGAGCACGGCGGTCGTGGTGTTTCCGTTCGTGGCGGTTCGGTTCGAGGTGGTTCGGTTCGCCGGGCCGCCGTTCGTGGCGCTTCCGGAAGTCGCCGGGGCTCGTGCCCGTCTCCCTGCGGAAGAAGCGGCAGAAGTACGCCGGGTCGCTGAACCCGGTCCGGGCCGCGATCTGCCGTACCGACAGTTCGGTTCGGGCCAGGAGTCGTTGCGCCTCCCGCGTCCGGGCCTCGCGGAGCAGACTGCCGGGGGTCCGGCCCGTCGCGGCCCGGACGGCCTCGGTGAGATAGCCGGGGGTGACGCCGATGAGCTCGGCGCAGGCGCGGACGGAACGGCCGTCCGTCCCGGTGCGGGCGAGCAGCCGGTCGAACTCCTCCGCGACGGCCGCCGGCCTGCCCGGCGGGGGTGCCGGGGTGCCGGGGCCGCCCAGCCTCGCCGTACGGACCAGGAGGACGTGCAGCAGGGAGCGCAGCACGGTCGCGAAGCCGTCGGCTCCGTGCCCGTACTCCTCGACGAGTTCGGCCATCAGCCGGCCGGTGCGCGCGTGGGTGGGCCCGTCGAGGGTGAGCCAGGGGTGTTCGCCGAGCCGGCGCAGGAGGTCCCGGTCGCCGGGGTGGTCGAGGAGGAAGGCCTCGGTGAAGAGGACGACGCTGCCGTCGAGGCCGCGGGCGTCCTCCCAGTGGTGCAGCTGCCCGGGCAGGATCAGGCCCAGATGGGGCGGGCGGAGCTCCCAGCGGGCGAGGTCCACGACATGGGTGCCGGTGCCGGCGGTGACGTGGACGATCTCGTAGAAGGTGTGCCGGTGCGGGAAGGCGGCCCGGGCCATGGGGCCGATGGTGTCGAAGGTGCCGGCGGCGAAGGGCACCTGGTCGGGGAGCCGGACCTCCAGGCGGTGCATGGGCGGGTCGCCGGGTCTCGGGGTGGCGCAGGGAGTCCCCGGTAAGGCGGTGGTGTCGCTCATCGTGCCGCTTCTCCCTCCTGACTGGTACAGACCATTGGGACGGCTCACACGATGGCACGGACACCTCCCGCGGGTCACCCCCGCGTCCGGCACCCCCGCAGGACCCCGGGTACGCCGAAGGGCCCGGCTCGCCCCCGAGCCGGGCCCCTCGCGTGTGCGCCGTGACTACCGGACGAACACGCTCGCCTGGTTCGCCAGGTCCAGGAAGTACTGCGGCGCGAGGCCGAGTACCAGCGTGACGGCCACACCCGCCGTGATGGTGATGGTCGTCAGCGCCGAGGGCACGGCGACCGTGGGGCCGT
This sequence comes from Streptomyces sp. NPDC017246, assembly GCF_044331325.1. Taxonomy (NCBI): domain Bacteria; kingdom Bacillati; phylum Actinomycetota; class Actinomycetes; order Kitasatosporales; family Streptomycetaceae; genus Streptomyces; species Streptomyces sp. NPDC017246. The sequence continues at coordinate 128,808 of NZ_JBIRMW010000011.1, forward strand.
CCGCCTTCGGCTCGCTGAAGAACATGAGCACGATCACCCGGATGTAGAAGAACGCGGCGATCGCCGAGGAGATCACACCGACCACCACGAGGGCCCCCGCGCCGCCCTCCGCCGCCGCCTTGAAGACCGCGAACTTCCCGGAGAATCCGGAGGTCAGCGGGATGCCGGCGAAGGCCAGCAGGAAGACCGCGAAGACCGCCGCGACGAGCGGCGAACGGCGCCCGAGACCGGCCCACTTGGAGAGGTGGGTGGCCTCGCCGCCCGCGTCCCTGACCAGTGTGACGACGGCGAAGGCGCCGATGGTCACGAAGGAGTAGGCGCCCAGGTAGAAGAGGACGGACGAGATCCCGCTCGGGGTGGCCGCGATGACACCCGCGAGCAGGAAGCCCGCGTGCGCGATCGAGGAGTACGCGAGGAGCCGCTTGATGTCGGTCTGGGTGATGGCGACGATCGCACCGCCCAGCATGGTGACGATGGCGACGCCCCACATGACCGGCCGCCAGTCCCAGGTGAGGCCCGGGAGCACCACGTAGAGCAGACGGAGCAGGGCGCCGAACGCGGCGACCTTGGTCGCGGCGGCCATGAAGCCGGTGACCGGGGTCGGGGCGCCCTGGTAGACGTCCGGGGTCCACATGTGGAACGGCACGGCGCCGACCTTGAAGAGGAGCCCGGTCAGGATCATGGCGAAGCCGATGAGCAGCAGCGCGTCGTTGCCCATGGTGTCGGCGAGCGCCGGGTTGACGGTGGAGATCGAGCCGTCGACGACCTTGGCGATGGTGGCGTACGAGACGGAGCCCGCGTAGCCGTAGAGCAGGGCGATCCCGAAGAGCAGGAAGGCCGAGGAGAAGGCGCCGAGCAGGAAGTACTTGACGGCCGCCTCCTGCGACATCAGCCGCTTGCGGCGGGCGACGGCGCAGAGCAGGTACAGCGGGAGGGAGAAGACCTCCAGGGCGACGAAGAGCGTCAGGAGGTCGTTGGCGGCCGGGAAGACCAGCATGCCGGCGATGGCGAAGAGCGCCAGCGGGAAGACCTCGGTGGTGGTGAAACCGGCCTTGATCGCGGCCTTCTCGTGGTCGCTGCCGGGGACGGCGGCGGCCTCGGCGGCGAAGGAGTCGACCTTGTGGCCGTGGTCGGCCGGGTCGAGCCTGCGCTCGGCGAAGGTGAAGATCGCCACGACGGAGGCGAGGAGAATGGTGCCCTGGAGGAAGAGGGCGGGTCCGTCGACGGCGATGGCGCCCATGGCCGCGATGTGGGCCTTGGTGGAGCCGTAACCGCCGGCCGCCAGGCCGACGATGGCGGCGAAGGCGGCGACGAGCGCCACCACGCTGAGGAACACCTGGCTGTGGTAGCGGGCCTTGCGGGGCACGAAGGCCTCGACGAGGACGCTGACGAGCGCGGCGCCGAGCACGATGAGTACGGGCGAGAGCTGGACGTACTCGATGTGGGGTGCCGGGATCTTGTCCAGCGGCTCGGCAGCAGTCGTCCACAGGCTGTGGACAGAGGATGCGACGGCGGATGTGCTCACTTGGCCGCCTCCACTTCTGGCTGGGGGTCCTTCTGCTGGACGTCGGACATGGTGTGCTGCACGGCCGGGTTGACGACGTCCGTCAGCGGCTTCGGGAAGACCCCGAGGAAGATCAGGAGGGCGATCAGCGGGACGACCACCGCCAGTTCACGGACGCGGAGGTCGGGCAGCTCCCGCACCTCCTCCTTCACCGGCCCGGTCATCGTCCGCTGGTACAGGACGAGGGTGTAGAGCGCGGCGAGGACGATGCCGGTGGTGGCGATGACACCGGCCACCGGGTACCGCGCGTACGTACCGACCAGGACCAGGAACTCGCTGACGAACGGGGCGAGTCCGGGCAGCGACAGGGTCGCGAGGCCGCCGATCAGGAAGGTGCCGGCAAGCACCGGGGCGACCTTCTGGACACCGCCGTAGTCCGCGATGAGCCGCGAGCCGCGCCGGGAGATCAGGAAGCCGGCGACGAGCATCAGGGCGGCCGTCGAGATGCCGTGGTTGACCATGTAGAGCGTCGCGCCCGACTGGCCCTGGGTGGTCATCGCGAAGATGCCCAGGACGATGAAGCCGAAGTGCGAGATCGACGCGTAGGCGACCAGGCGCTTGATGTCCCGCTGGCCGACGGCGAGCAGCGCCCCGTAGACGATGCTGATGAGGGCGAGGACGACGATCGCGGGGGTGGCCCACTTCGAGGCCTCGGGGAAGAGCCCGAGGCAGAAGCGGAGCATCGCGAAGGTGCCGACCTTGTCGACGACGGCGGTGATGAGGACGGCGACCGGGGCGGTCGCCTCCCCCATCGCGTTCGGCAGCCAGGTGTGCAGCGGCCAGAGCGGCGCCTTCACCGCGAAGGCGAAGAAGAAGCCGAGGAACAGCCAGCGCTCCGTGCTGGTCGCCATCTCCAGCGAGCCGTTGGCGCGCGCCTCGGCGATCTCGGTGAGCGAGAAGTTCCCCGCGACCACGTAGAGCCCGATGACGGCGGCCAGCATGATCAGGCCGCCGACCAGGTTGTAGAGGAGGAACTTGACCGCCGCGTAGGAGCGCTGGGCCGCCGCGTTCTCGTCGGAGCCCGCGTGGGCGCGGTCGCCGAAGCCGCCGATGAGGAAGTACATCGGGATGAGCATGGCTTCGAAGAGGATGTAGAAGAGGAAGACGTCGGTGGCCTCGAAGGAGAGGATCACCATCGCCTCCACCATGAGGATCAGGGCGAAGAAGCCCTGGGTGGGCCGCCACCGCTTGGAGGAGGTCTCCAGGGGGTCGGCGTCGTGCCAGCCGGCGAGCACGATGAAGGGGATCAGCAGCGCGGTGAGCGCGATGAGCGCCACTCCGATGCCGTCGACCCCGAGCTCGTAGCGGACGCCGAAGTCCTTGATCCAGGAGTGCGACTCGGTCAGCTGGTACCGCTCGCCGCCGGGCTCGAACCGTACGAAGACGACGGCGGCGAGCACGAGCGTGGCGAGCGAGACCAGCAGCGCCAGCCACTTGGCGGCGGTGCGGCGGGCGGCGGGGACGGCGGCGGTGAGGATCGCACCGACCGCCGGAACCGCTGCCGTCACCGTAAGGAGCGGGAAGGACATGGAAGTTACACCGCCCTCATCAGCAGGGTCGCGGCGATCAGCACCGCCGTACCTCCGAACATGGAGACCGCGTACGAGCGGACGTAGCCGTTCTGGAGCTTGCGCAGCCGGCCGGAGAGTCCGCCGACCGAGGCCGCGGTGCCGTTGACCACGCCGTCGACCAGGCTGTGGTCGACGTAGACGAGCGAGCGGGTCAGGTGGGTGCCGCCGCGGACGAAGACGGCGTGGTTGAAGTCGTCCTGGAGGAGATCGCGGCGGGCGGCCCGGGTGAGCAGCGAGCCGCGCGGGGCGACGACCGGGACGGGCCTGCGCCCGTACTGGAGGTAGGCGAGGCCGACGCCGACCACCATGACGGCGACGGTGGCGGAGGTGATCGCCCCGGCGCTGATCGGCGGGTGGCCGTGCTCGAAGCTGGTGACGGGCTCCAGCCACTTCACGAACCGGTCGCCGATGCCGAAGATCCCGCCCGCGAAGACCGATCCGAAGGCCAGCAGGATCATCGGGACGGTCATGGATCTGGGCGACTCGTGCGGGTGCGGCTCGTGGCCCTCGGCGTCCGGCTGCCAGCGCTTCTCGCCGAAGAAGGTCATGAGCATCACGCGGGTCATGTAGTACGCGGTGATGGCCGCGCCGAGCAGGGTGACCGAGCCGAGGATCCAGCCCTCGGTGCCGCCCTTGGCGAAGGCCGCCTCGATGATCTTGTCCTTGGAGAAGAAGCCGGACAGGCCGGGGAAGCCGATGATCGCGAGGTAGCCGAGGCCGAAGGTCGCGAAGGTGATCGGCATGTACTTCCGCAGGCCGCCGTACTTCCGCATGTCGACCTCGTCGTTCATGCCGTGCATGACCGAACCGGCACCGAGGAAGAGCCCGGCCTTGAAGAAGCCGTGGGTCACCAGGTGCATGATCGCGAAGACGTAGCCGATGGGGCCGAGGCCGGCCGCCAGGATCATGTAGCCGATCTGCGACATCGTCGAACCGGCGAGGGCCTTCTTGATGTCGTCCTTCGCGCAACCGACGATCGCACCGAAGAGGAGCGTGACCGCGCCGACCACGACGACCACGAGCTGGGCGTCCGGGGCGGCGTTGAAGATGTCGGCGGAGCGGACGATCAGATAGACACCGGCGGTCACCATCGTGGCTGCGTGGATGAGGGCCGAGACCGGGGTCGGGCCCTCCATCGCGTCCCCGAGCCAGGACTGCAGCGGCACCTGGGCCGACTTGCCGCAGGCGGCGAGGAGCAGCATGAGACCGATCGCGGTCAGCTTGCCCTCACTGGCCTCACCGGTCGCCTCGAACACCGGCCCGAAGGCGAAGGTGCCGAAGGTGGTGAACATGAGCATGATGGCGATCGACAGGCCCATGTCGCCGACCCGGTTGACCAGGAAGGCCTTCTTGGCGGCGGTGGCCGCGCTGGGCTTGTGCTGCCAGAAGCCGATCAGGAGGTACGAGGCGAGGCCGACGCCCTCCCAGCCGAAGTACAGGAGCAGGTAGTTGTCGGCGAGGACGAGCAGGAGCATCGCCGCGACGAACAGGTTGAGGTAGCCGAAGAAGCGGCGGCGGCGCTCGTCGTGCTCCATGTATCCGATGGAGTAGACGTGGATGAGCGTGCCGACCCCGCTGATCAGCAGGACGAAGGTCATCGACAGCTGGTCGAGCTGGAAGGCGAAGTCCGCCTGGAAGCCCTCGACGGGGATCCAGGTGAAGAGCCGCTGGTACAGGGCCCGGTCGTCGGCGCTCCTGCCGAGCATGTCGGCGAAGAGCGCCAGGCCGATGGCGAAGGAGACGCCCGCGAGGAGCGTGCCGATCCAATGGCCGACCTTGTCGAGCCGGCGCCCCCCGCAGAGCAGGACGGCGGCGCCGAGCAGGGGTGCCCCGATGAGCAGCGCAATGAGATTTTCCACGGTCAGCCCCTCACAGCTTCATCAGGCTGGCGTCGTCGACCGAGGCCGAGTGGCGGGCACGGAAGACGGACACGATGATCGCGAGCCCGACGACGACCTCCGCGGCGGCGACGACCATCGTGAAGAAGGCGATGATCTGGCCGTCGAGGTTTCCGTGCATACGGGAGAAGGTGACGAACGCGAGGTTGCAGGCGTTGAGCATGAGCTCGACGCACATGAAGACCACGATCGCGTTGCGCCGGATCAGCACCCCGACCGCACCGATGGTGAACAGCAGGGCGGCGAGATACAGGTAGTTGACGGGATTCACCGGTTGGCCTCCTCTTCGTCCCGGTCGCGGCCGAGCCGCTCCTCGGAGCGCTGCTCCAGGGCCTTGAGGTCGGCCAGTGCCTCGGTGGACACGTCCCGGATCTGGCCCCGCTTGCGCAGGGTCTGCATGACGGTGAGCTCCGACGGGGTGCCGTCGGGCAGCAGACCGGCGATGTCCACGGCGTTGTGCCGGGCGTAGACACCGGGCGCCGGGAGCGGCGGGAGGTGCTTGCCTTCCCGTACGCGCTGCTCGGAGAGCTCGCGCTGGGTGGCGGCCCGCTCGGTGCGCTCGCGGTGGGTGAGCACCATCGCGCCGACGGCGGCGGTGATGAGGAGCGCGCCGGTGATCTCGAAGGCGAAGACGTACTTGGTGAAGATGAGGGCGGCGAGGCCCTCGACGTTGCCGCCGTGGGCGCTGTTGGCGGCGCCGAGGCCGGCGAACTCGGTCAGCGAGGCGTTGCCGATGCCGGCGGCGAGCAGGATGCCGAAGCCGAGGCCGCAGACGACGGCCCACCAGCGCTGGCCCTTGATGGTCTCCTTCAGCGAGTCCGCGGCCGTGACACCGACCAGCATGACGACGAAGAGGAAGAGCATCATGATCGCGCCGGTGTAGACGACGATCTGGACGATGCCGAGGAAGTACGCCCCGTTGGCCAGGTAGAAGACCGCGAGGATGATCATGGTTCCGGCGAGGCAGAGCGCCGAGTGGACGGCCTTCCTCATCAGGACCGTGCACAGGGCGCCGACGACGGCGACGGTGCCGAGGACCCAGAACTGGAAGGCCTCGCCCGAAGAGGTGGCGTAGGCCGCGAGGTTGGCGCTCATGCGTCCACCTCTTCCGATGTGCCGTTCTCCCCCTTGGACGTGGCGACCTGGCGGACGGTCCCGGGTGCGGCCCCTTCGACCAGACCCAGGTAGTAGTCCTGCTCGGTCATGCCGGGGAAGATCGCGTGCGGGCTGTCGACCATGGTCTCCTCCAGGCCCGCGAGGAGCTGCTCCTTGGTGTAGATCAGGTTCTCGCGGGAGGAGTCGGCCAGTTCGAACTCGTTGGTCATCGTCAGCGCCCGGGTGGGGCAGGCCTCGATGCAGAGTCCGCAGAGGATGCAGCGGGCGTAGTTGATCTGGTAGACGCGGCCGTAGCGCTCGCCGGGCGAGTAGCGCTCCTCGTCCGTGTTGTCCGCGCCCTCGACGTAGATGGCGTCGGCGGGACAGGCCCAGGCGCACAGCTCGCAGCCGACGCACTTCTCCAGGCCGTCGGGGTGACGGTTGAGCTGGTGCCGGCCGTGGAAGCGGGGCGCCGTCGTCTTCTGCTGCTCCGGGTACTGCTCGGTCAGCCGCTTCTTGAACATGGCCTTGAAGGTCACGCCGAAGCCGGCCACCGGATTCTGGAAATCAGACACCGTCCGTCTCCTTTCCCTCACTCGCAGGAGCAGTTTCGGATGCGCCGCTGGCAACGAGGTCCCGGTCGCGCCTCGGCCTGCGCCGGGGTACGGGCGGCAGGGTCTGTCCGGGCTTGGGCGGTACGGGGAAGCCTCCGGCCATCGGGTCGAAGGAGCGCTCGTCGGCGGGCCCGGCGGCCTCGGCCTTCGCCTTGCGGTCGCGGAACAGATCGACCACGAAGGAGAGCAGCAGCAGACCGAGGACGGCTCCCGCCACGTACAGGACGATGTTGGTGAAGGCGATGTTCTCGTTCCGCAGCGCCCGGACGGTGGCGACCAGCATCAGCCAGACCACGGAGACCGGGATGAGGACCTTCCAGCCGAGCTTCATCAGCTGGTCGTAGCGGACGCGGGGCAGGGTGCCGCGGAGCCAGATGAAGAAGAACAGCAGCAGCTGCACCTTGATGACGAACCAGAGCATCGGCCACCAGCCGTGGTTCGCGCCCTCCCAGAAAGTGGAGATCGGGTACGGGGCCCGCCAGCCGCCCAGGAAGAGGGTCACCGACACGGCCGAGACCGTCACCATGTTCACGTACTCGGCGAGCATGAACATCGCGAACTTGATGGACGAGTACTCGGTGTTGAAGCCGCCGACGAGGTCGCCCTCGGACTCCGGCATGTCGAAGGGGGCGCGGTTGGTCTCGCCGACCATCGTGATGATGTAGATGATGAACGAGACCGGCAGCAGGATCACGAACCAGCGGTCCGCCTGCGCCTCGACGATCGCCGAGGTCGACATCGACCCGGAGTAGAGGAAGACGGAGGCGAAGGCCGCGCCCATGGCGATCTCGTACGAGATCATCTGCGCGCAGGAGCGGAGCCCGCCGAGGAGCGGGTACGTGGAGCCGGAGGACCAGCCCGCGAGGACGATGCCGTAGATGCCGACGGAGGCGATCGCGAGGACGTACAGCATCGCGATCGGCAGGTCGGTGAGCTGCATCGAGGTGCGGTGGCCGAAGATCGAGACCTCGTTGCCGGCCGGCCCGAAGGGGATCACGGCGATCGCCATGAACGCCGGGACGGCGGCGATGATCGGGGCGAGGACGTAGACGACCTTGTCGGCCTTCTTGACGATCACGTCCTCCTTGAGCATCAGCTTGATGCCGTCCGCGAGGGACTGGAGGAGGCCCCAGGGGCCGTGCCGGTTGGGGCCGACGCGCAGCTGCATCCAGGCGACGACCTTGCGCTCCCACACGATGGAGAAGAGCACGGTGATCATCAGGAACGCGAAGCAGAAGACGGCCTTGATCAGGACGAGCCACCAGGGGTCCGTGCCGAACATGGACAGGTCTTCGGCGGCGAGCGGCGTGGTCATGCCTGCACCTCCGTGACATCGACGGGGCTCGGGGTCGCCGGGCCGATGCGGACCAGGTCGCCGGGGTGGGCGCCGGTGTCGGAGAGGACGCCGCGGCCGGCCGAGTTCAGCGGGAGCCAGACGACCCGGTCGGGCATCTCCGTGACCTGGAGCGGGAAGGCGACGGAGCCCGCGGGACCGGTGACTTCGAGCGTGTCGCCGTCCTTGACCCCGGTGTCGGCGGCGGTGGCGGCGGAGAGCCGGGCGACCGCGGCGTGCCGGGTGCCGGCCAGGGCGGTGTCGCCCTCCTGGAGCCGGCCGAGGTCGAGCAGGAGACGGTGTCCGGCGAGGACGGCCTCGCCGTCGCCGGGCCGGGGCGCGGGCCGGCCGGGCTCGACGGGCTCGGAGGCCCGCTCGGCGGTCCAGCCGCCGAGCCGGTCGAGCTCCCGGCGTACGGACCTGAGGTCGGGCAGTGCCAGGTGGGCGTCGAGGGCGTCGGCGAGCATGTGCAGCACGCGCGCGTCCGAGGGCGCCAGGGGCCGGGTCATCTGCTCGGGCTTGAGCGCGGCCTGGAACATCCGCGCCCTGCCTTCCCAGTTGAGGAAGGTGCCGGGCTTCTCGGCGACGGCGGCGACCGGGAGGACGACGTCGGCCCGCTGGGTGACCTCGCTCGGCCGCAGCTCCAGGGAGACCACGAAGGCCGCGTCGAGGGCTTCACGCGCGCGTGCCGGGTCCGGGAGGTCGGAGACCTCGACGCCGCCGACGAGCAGGGCGCCGAGTTCGCCGGTGGCGGCGGCCTCGACGATCTGGCCGGTGTCGCGGCCGTAGCCCTGCGGGAGTTCGCGGACGCCCCAGACGGCGGCGACCTCCTCACGCGCGCGGGGGTGGGTCGCGGGCCGGCCGCCGGGCAGCAGCGCGGGGAGCGCTCCGGCCTCGACGGCTCCGCGTTCGCCGGAGCGGCGCGGGATCCACACGAGCCGGGCGCCGGTGGCGGCCGAGGCGCGCAGGGCGGCGGTCAGGGCGCCGGGGACGCCGGCGAGACGCTCGCCGACGACGAGGACGGCGCCGTCCCCGCGGAGGGCCTCGGCGGCGGCGAGTCCGTCGCCTTCGAGGCCGACCCGGGAGGTGAGCGCGTCGAGCCACTCGGTCTCGGTGCCGGGGGCGGCGGGCAGCAGGGTGCCGCCCGACTTCTCCAGACCGCGGGTGGCGAAGGCGGCGACCGCGTAGGTCTTCTGCCCGTGCTTGCGCCAGGCCTTGCGGAGCCTCAGGAAGACGCCGGGGGCCTCCTCCTCGGACTCGATGCCGACGAGGAGGACGGCCGGGGCGGCTTCGAGCGAGGTGTACGTGACACCCGTGCCGTCGAGGTCGCGGCCGTGTCCGGCGACGGCGGAGGCGAGGAAGTCGGCCTCCTCGCCGGAGTGGATCCGGGCCCGGAAGTCGATGTCGTTGGTGTCGAGGGCGACCCGGGCGAACTTGGCGTACGCGTAGGAGTCCTCGACGGTCAGCCTGCCGCCGGCGAGGACGCCGGTGCGGCCGCGGACGAGACCGCGGGCGGCCGCCTCCAGGGCCTCGGGCCAGGAGGCGGGCTCCAGGTCACCGGTCAGGGGGTTCCGGACGAGCGGCGTGGTGAGCCGGTCGCGCTGCTGCGCGTACCGGAAGCCGAAGCGGCCCTTGTCGCAGATCCACTCCTCGTTGACCTCGGGGTCGTCGGCGGCGAGCCGCCGCATGACCTTGCCGCGCCGGTGGTCGGTGCGGGTGGCGCAGCCGCCCGCGCACTGCTCGCACACGGACGGCGAGGAGACCAGGTCGAAGGGGCGGGAGCGGAAGCGGTAGGCGGCCGAGGTGAGGGCGCCGACCGGGCAGATCTGGATGGTGTTGCCGGAGAAGTACGACTCGAAGGGGTCGCCCTCGCCGGTGCCGACCTGCTGGAGGGCGCCGCGCTCGATCAGTTCGATCATCGGGTCGCCGGCGACCTGGTTGGAGAAGCGGGTGCAGCGGGCGCAGAGCACACAGCGCTCGCGGTCGAGGAGCACCTGGGTGGAGATCGGTACGGGCTTCTCGTAGGTGCGCTTGACGCCTTCGAAGCGGGACTCGGCCTGTCCGTGGGACATGGCCTGGTTCTGCAGGGGGCACTCGCCGCCCTTGTCGCAGACGGGGCAGTCCAGCGGGTGGTTGACGAGCAGCAGCTCCATCACACCGTGCTGGGCCTTCTCGGCGACGGGGCTGGTCAGCTGTGACTTCACCACCATGCCGTCGGTGCAGGTGATGGTGCAGGAGGCCATGGGCTTGCGCTGGCCCTCGACCTCGACGATGCACTGGCGGCAGGCGCCCGCGGGGTCGAGGAGCGGGTGGTCGCAGAAGCGCGGGATCTCGATGCCGAGCTGTTCGGCGGCGCGGATGACCAGGGTCCCCTTGGGGACGGAGATCTCGATGCCGTCGATGGTCAGCGTGACGAGGTCCTCGGGCGGAACAGCAGGGGAGCCGCCGCCGGCCGGGCCGGCCGTGGTGACGGTCATGCGGTCACCTCCTTGTGGTTGTCCGCCCAGGCGGTCGACTTGGCGGGGTCGAAGGGGCAGCCCCGGCCGGTGATGTGCTGCTCGTACTCCTCGCGGAAGTACTTCAGCGAGGAGAAGATCGGCGAGGCGGCGCCGTCGCCGAGGGCGCAGAACGACTTGCCGTTGATGTTGTCGGCGATGTCGTTGAGCTTGTCGAGGTCGGAGAGCTTGCCCTTGCCGGCCTCGATGTCGCGGAGCAACTGGACGAGCCAGTACGTGCCTTCGCGGCAGGGCGTGCACTTGCCGCAGGACTCGTGGGCGTAGAACTCGGTCCAGCGGGTGACGGCCCGGACGACGCAGGTGGTCTCGTCGAAGCACTGGAGTGCCTTGGTGCCGAGCATCGATCCGGCGGCGCCGACGCCCTCGTAGTCGAGGGGCACGTCGAGGTGCTCGTCGGTGAACATGGGGGTGGAGGAGCCGCCGGGGGTCCAGAACTTGAGCCGGTGGCCGGGGCGCATGCCGCCGCTCATGTCGAGGAGCTGGCGCAGGGTGATGCCGAGGGGCGCCTCGTACTGGCCGGGCGAGGTGACGTGCCCGGAGAGCGAGTACAGCGTGAAGCCCGGGGACTTCTCGCTGCCCATCGAGGTGAACCAGTCCTTGCCCTTGTTGAGGATCGCGGGAACGGACGCGATGGACTCGACGTTGTTCACCACGGTGGGGCAGGCGTAGAGGCCGGCGACCGCGGGGAAGGGCGGCCGGAGCCGGGGCTGGCCGCGGCGGCCTTCGAGGGAGTCGAGGAGCGCGGTCTCCTCGCCGCAGATGTACGCGCCGGCGCCGGCGTGCACGGTGATGTCGAGGTTGAGTCCGCTGCCGAGGACGTTCCGGCCGAGGTAGCCGGCGGCGTACGCCTCGCGCACCGCCTCGTGCAGGCGGCGCAGGACGGGCACGACCTCGCCGCGCAGATAGATGAACGCGTGCTCGGAGCGGATCGCGTAGCAGGCGATGATCATTCCCTCGATGAGGGAGTGCGGGTTGGCGAAGAGGAGGGGGATGTCCTTGCAGGTGCCGGGCTCGGACTCGTCGGCGTTGACGACGAGGTAGTGCGGCTTGCCGTCGCCCTGCGGGATGAACTGCCACTTCATGCCGGTGGGGAAGCCCGCGCCGCCGCGTCCGCGGAGGCCGGATTCCTTGACGTACGCGATGAGCGCGTCGGGGCTCATCGCGAGGGCCCGCTTGAGTCCCTGATATCCCTCGTGCCGCTCGTAGGTCTCCAGGGTCCAGGAGTCGGGCTGGTCCCAGAAGGCCGAGAGGACGGGGGACAGGAGCTTCTCGGGGCTGCTGTTGTTGATCTCGGCGGCCAAGGTCATCACTTCCCCTCCTGACCGGAGGTCTCACCGCGCGGGTGGACGATTCGGTGGTGCGACGGCTGCTCGCCCTTGGCGAGACGGAGCCCGACGAGGGAGGCGGGGCCCGCGCCGCCGGTGGCCTCGACGGCGCCGGGGCGCTCGTCCGGGAAGCCGGCGAGGATGCGGGCGGTCTCCTTGAAGGTGCAGAGCGGGGCGCCGCGGGTGGGTTCGACGGTCCGGCCGGCCCGCAGGTCGTCCACCATCGCCTTGGCGGACTCGGGGGTCTGGTTGTCGAAGAACTCCCAGTTGACCATCACCACGGGGGCGAAGTCGCAGGCCGCGTTGCACTCGATGTGTTCGAGGGTGATCTTGCCGTCGTCGGTCGTCTCGTTGTTCCCGACGGCGAGGTGCTGCTTGAGCTCCTCGAAGATGGCGTCGCCGCCCATGACCGCGCAGAGCGTGTTCGTGCAGACCCCGACCTGGTAGTCGCCGGAGGGCTTGCGCCGGTACATCGTGTAGAAGGTGGCGACGGCGGTGACCTCGGCGGTGGTCAGTCCGAGGAACTCGGCGCAGAACGCCATGCCGGTACGGGTCACATGCCCCTCCTCCGACTGCACGAGGTGCAGCATCGGCAGGAGCGCGGAGCGGGAGTCCGGGTAGCGGTCGACGATCGCCTGCGCGTCCTCCGCGAGGCGGGCGCGGACCTCCGCCGGGTACGCCGGGGCGGGGAGCTGGGGCATGCCCAGACTGATCTGGTCGGTCATCGGTCGACGCCTCCCATCACGGGGTCGATGGAGGCGACGGCGACGATGACGTCGGCGAGCTGGCCGCCTTCGCACATCGCGGCCATGGCCTGGAGGTTGGTGAAGGACGGGTCGCGGAAGTGGACCCGGAAGGGGCGGGTGCCTCCGTCGGAGACGACGTGCACGCCGAGTTCGCCCTTGGGGGACTCCACGGCCGCGTAGGCCTGTCCGGCCGGTACCCGGAAGCCTTCGGTGACCAGCTTGAAGTGGTGGATCAGGGCTTCCATGGACGTGCCCATGATCTTCTTGATGTGGTCCATGGAGTTGCCGAGGCCGTCGGCGCCGAGGGCGAGCTGCGCGGGCCAGGCGATCTTCTTGTCGCCGACCATGACGTCGCCCGGTGCCAGGCGGTCGAGGCACTGCTCGACGATCCGGAGGGACTGCCGCATCTCCTCCAGGCGGACGAGGAAGCGTCCGTAGGAGTCGCAGGTGTCGGCGGTCGGGACCTCGAAGTCGTAGTTCTCGTAGCCGCAGTAGGGGTCGGTCTTGCGCAGGTCGTGCGGGAGGCCCGCCGCGCGCAGGATCGGTCCGGTGGCGCCGAGCGCCATGCAGCCGCTGAGGTCGAGGTAGCCGACGTCCTGCATGCGGGCCTTGAAGATGGGGTTGCCGGTGGCGAGCTTGTCGTACTCCGGCAGGTTCTTCCTCATGGTCTTCACGAACTCGCGGACGGCGTCGACGGCGCCGGGCGGGAGGTCCTGGGCGAGGCCGCCGGGGCGGATGAACGCGTGGTTCATGCGCAGGCCGGTGATCAGCTCGTACAGGTCCAGGATCATCTCGCGGTCCCGGAAGCCGTAGATCATGATCGTGGTGGCGCCGAGCTCCATGCCGCCGGTGGCGATGCACACCAGGTGGGAGGAGAGCCGGTTGAGCTCCATCAGCAGGACGCGGATGACGCTGGCCCGGTCCGGGATCTGGTCGGTGATGCCGAGCAGCTTCTCCACGCCCAGGCAGTACGCCGTCTCGTTGTAGAACGAGGTGAGGTAGTCCATGCGCGTGACGAAGGTGGTGCCCTGCGTCCAGGTCCGGTATTCGAGGTTCTTCTCGATGCCGGTGTGGAGGTAGCCGATACCGCAGCGGGCCTCGGTGACGGTCTCGCCGTCGATCTCCAGGATGAGCCGGAGCACGCCGTGGGTGGACGGGTGCTGGGGGCCCATGTTGACGATGATGCGCTCGTCGTCGGCCTTGGCGGCGGACTGGACGACCTCTTCCCAGTCGCCGCCGGTCACCGTGTAGACGGCGCCTTCTGTCGTCTCGCGGGGAGACGCGTGGGAAGTGCTCACGAGTACGACCTCCGCTGGTCCGGAGCCGGGATCTGGGCGCCCTTGTACTCGATGGCGATGCCACCGAGGGGGTAGTCCTTGCGCTGCGGGTGGCCCTGCCAGTCGTCCGGCATCATGATCCGGGTGAGGGCGGGGTGGCCGTCGAAGACGATGCCGAAGAAGTCGTACGTCTCGCGCTCGTGCCAGTCGTTCGTCGGGTAGACCGCGACGAGCGACGGGATCCGCGGGTCGGCGTCGGGGGCCGAGACCTCCAGCCGGAGCAGCCGGCCGTGGGTGAGCGAGCGCAGGTGGTAGACGGCGTGCAGCTCGCGGCCCTTGTCCCCGGGGTAGTGGACGCCGGAGACGCCGGTGCAGAGCTCGAAGCGGAGCGCCGGGTCGTCGCGGAGGGTGCGGGCGACGCGGACGAGGTGCTCACGCTCGATGTGGAAGGTGAGCTCGTCACGGTCGACGACCGTCTTCTCGATGGCGTTCCCGGGGAGCAGGCCCTGCTCCTCCAGTGCGCCCTCGAGTTCGTCGGCGACCTCGTCGAACCAGCCGCCGTAGGGGCGGGAGGCCGGTCCGGGGAGCCGGATCGAGCGGACGAGTCCGCCGTAGCCGGAGGTGTCGCCGCCGTTGTCGGCGCCGAACATGCCGCGCTGGACGCGGACCTCCTCGCCGTGCTCCCCGCGCTGCCCCGGCAGGTTCTGCGCGCTGAGGTCCTTCTCGGGATTTGGTGTCTCGTCGCTCACCGGAGCAGACCCTTCAGTTCAATCGTCGGCAGCGCCTTGAGCGCCGCCTCCTCCGCCTCCCGGGCCGCCTCCTCGGCGTTCACGCCGAGCTTGGAGGTCTGGATCTTCTGGTGGAGCTTGAGGATCGCGTCGAGCAGCATCTCCGGGCGCGGCGGGCAGCCGGGCAGGTAGATGTCGACCGGCACGATGTGGTCGACGCCCTGGACGATCGCGTAGTTGTTGAACATGCCGCCCGAGGAGGCGCAGACGCCCATCGAGATGACCCACTTGGGGTTGGGCATCTGGTCGTAGACCTGCCTCAGGACGGGTGCCATCTTCTGGCTGACCCGGCCGGCGACGATCATCAGGTCGGCCTGGCGCGGTGAGCCGCGGAAGACCTCCATGCCGAAGCGGGCCAGGTCGTACCGGCCGGCTCCGGTGGTCATCATCTCGATGGCGCAGCAGGCGAGGCCGAACGTCGCGGGGAACACGGACGCCTTGCGCACCCAGCCCGCGGCCTGTTCGACCGTCGTCAGCAGAAAGCCGCTCGGGAGTTTCTCTTCGAGTCCCATAGGTGCCCCTCAGCCCTTCAGTCCCATTCCAGGCCGCCGCGACGCCACACGTACGCGTAGGCGACGAAGACGGTGAGCACGAAGAGCAGCATCTCCACGAGCCCGAAAAGCCCCAGGGCGTCGAAGGTGACCGCCCAGGGGTAGAGGAAGACGATCTCGATGTCGAAGACGATGAAGAGCATCGCCGTCAGGTAGTACTTGATCGGGAAGCGGCCGCCTCCGGCGGGAGTGGGCGTCGGCTCGATGCCGCACTCGTACGCCTCAAGCTTTGCCCTGTTGTACCGCTTTGGCCCGATAAGCGTGGCCATGACCACGGAGAAGATCGCAAACCCCGCACCCAGGGCACCGAGCACGAGGACGGGCGCGTACGCATTCACGCTCCTCGCTCCTTCCAGTCGTCCTTGACCGTTGGATCGCACCACCGGACCGTGAAAGATCGCCCCCATGTGAGGCAGTTCACAAGCCCGGCTGCCCCGCATCCTATGCCCGCCCCTCTGTGATCTGCGACACGGGGTGCAGCAACGACTTTGTGATCTCCACCACCTGACGAAGGATCATGAAGTCGGATGAGCGGTGATCTTGTTGCGCGAAGCGCCCAGGTGATCACCAGATGTGACATCCGGACCGGAAATCGCTGATCGGAGGGGGTGTCGCACTATCAAGCGTTGGTCACTACAGGCAAATTGGCGATGGACGCGTCCGGGTGATAAAGAACCGGGCCGTCGTCCGGTCGGGGGGTCCGGCGTACACCGGTGGACGCGTGCGCGCTTTCACGAGCGTTCGTGAGACGACTCTGTGACCTGCGTCACGTTGTGAAGGTTCCGAAAAAACGGGGCTTGGCCACCGGCGTCAAGAGGTGGTAGGCGTCGGGCAATTCGGGCGTTTCATTGAAAACCCGTGATCAAGGGCCAGATGGGCCGTGCCCGTTTTGCCCGTTACGGCGTCAATAAGGGCGCCACATAACCGGATTAGAAGGTTCCGAACGTAACTGTGGCGCAACCCACGTTTCTTGAAGGGAACCGTGAAGCCCTGATAGCGGTTGTCCTCATGTCCCACACCGCTCACATACCCAGCCACCGGAAGCCCCGCCGCAGCGCCTCGAAGCTCGCGCTGCGAGCCGGAGTTGCCGGTGGCGTCCTCGGCACCATCGCGGTGGCCGGTGCTGCCGGGCCGGCCAATGCCGAGCCGGTGACCGAGACCATCGAAATGCCCACCCTGGGCTCCCTCGAGGCCGGCACCGGTCTCGCCAGCGCCGTCGCCGCCTCCGCACAGGCCTCCCAGCAGGAGGCGCTCGACCAGAGCCTCCAGACGCAGGAGAACGCGGCCCTGCAGAAGGCCGCCAAGGAAGCCAAGAAGGCCAAGTCCGAGGCCGACCGCAAGGCCGCGGCCGAGCGCGCCGAGAAGGCCCGCCTCAAGGCCGAGCAGGAGCGCAAGGAAGCCGAGGAGCGCGCCTCCCGCGACAGTGCGCGCACCCAGCTCTCCACCACCTCCTCGGGCAACGACAGCTCCTCGGGCTCCGGCTCCTCGGACAGCGGCTCCTCCACCGGCAGCAGCGACAGCGAGACGCAGGCCCCCTCCGGCTCCGCCGCCGCGATCGTGGCCTTCGCCCGCGCCCAGATCGGCGACTCGTACGTCACCGGCGGCACCGGCCCCAACTCCTGGGACTGCTCCGGCCTCGTCCAGGCCGCCTACCGCCAGGCCGGCATCGACCTGCCCCGCGTCTCGTACGACCAGTCGAGCATGGGCAGCTCCGTCTCCCTGAGCAACCTCCAGCCGGGCGACATCCTGTACTGGGGCAGCCGCAGCGGCTCGTACCACGTCGCCATCTACGTGGGCGGCGGCAAGTACGTCGGCGCGCAGAACTCCGCGACCGGCGTCGTCGAGCGCTCCCTGGACTGGGACACCCCCTCGGGCGCGGTCCGCATCCTCTGATCGACCCGCACCTCGCGGCACTCGAAAAGCCGTCACTCCTCGGGGGAGTGACGGCTTTTCCCATGCTGTACGGATGTGCCCGGAACGTCCTACTTGCGGAAGGCGTCGATGATCCGCGCGTAGCTGTCCCCGCCGTGGCCCGCCTCGACCGCGGCGCGCATCAGCTCCAGATGAAGCTCGGGCAGCCGGTTGTCGATTCCGCGCGCCTCCGCCGCGTGCAGGAGGTGGCCGATGGCGGCCGTCTGGACGTCGATCGTGGCGTCCTCCCCCGGGTACTCCCCCGCGTCGATCTGCTCGGCGTACCCGGTCATGAACCAGGAGACCGTCTTCAGCCAGCGGGTGGCCACCGCGGTGAAGTCCCGGGCGGACACCCCGTCCGCGCCCGTGAGGGCGGTCGCGTGCAGCCAGCCGCCGAAGACGGACCACATGAGGCCGAGCAGCCCCGCGTCGTAGAGCGAGGCGCTCCCCGCGTCCGCGCCCAGGTCCACCGGGTCGCCGAGGACGGCGAGCGCCGCCCGGTGCTCGGCGAGGAGCGCGGGCCCGCCCGCGTACAGGATCATGTTGGCGCTGTCGCCGACCCCCGGCGGGGTCGTCATGACGGCGCCGTCGAGATAACCGATGCCGTGTTCCGCCGCCCACTCCGCCTCCGCGCGGGCCTGCTCGGGCGATCCGGTGGTGAGATTGACCAGGACGCGGCCCCGCAGCGACCCGGCCACGGGGGCGAGGACTTCGCGGACGGCGGCGTAGTCGAGCACGCAGACCACGACGAGCTCGCTCGCGGTGACGGCCTCCGCGACTCCGGCGGCGCGGAGGGCGCCCCGCTCGACGAGGGCGTCGGCCTTCTCGGGGGTGCGGTTCCAGACGGTGGTGCGGTGGCCGGCGGTGAGGAAGGCGTCGGCGAGGGCGGCGCCCATCTGGCCGAGACCGATGACCGTGATGCTCTGTGCGTTCATGGACTCCACGCTCGCAGCGGCGGAATCCGGCCGACAGTGGCAGGACCGACGCCCGTCGCACGATTCCTGCCGTACGGTCGACGGCATGAACGCTGGGGTCGTCGCCATCGCCGTCGTACCGGACCGGCGGATCGGCACGTCGCTGTGGGAGCTGTACGAACTCTCCCTCGCCTGCGGGGTCTTCGGCATCCCCCACCCCGATCTGGCCGACCCCTGGTACCGGCTGCGGCTGTGCGGGGACTCCGGCGACACCGGGGTCTTCTCGCTGCGGACCGACCACGGTCTCGACGGGCTCGTCGACGCGGACACCGTCATCGTGCCGTCCGTGCCCGACGCGGTCGTGGAGGACGGCGAGGAGGTGCCGGCCGAACTCGTCGAGGCGCTGCGCGCGGCCGCCGCGTCCGGCGCCCGGATGGTCTCGCTGTGCACCGGCGCCTTCGCGCTCGCCGCCGCCGGGCTCCTCGACGGCCGCCGGGCCACCGCGCACTGGCAGCACACCGCGCAGCTGGCAGCCCGCCACCCCGAGGTGATCGTGGACGACTCGGTGCTCTACACGGACGAGGGATCCGTCCTGACCAGCGCCGGGGCCACCGCCGCCCTCGACCTCTGTCTGCATCTGGTGCGCACCGACCTCGGGGCGACGATCGCGGGGCAGCTCGCCCGGCGTCTGGTCGTCCCGGCCCACCGTCCCGGCGGCCAGGCCCAGTTCATCGAGGCGCCGCTCCCGCCGAGCGACGACGACAGCCTGGGGCCGGTCCTGCAGTGGGCGACCGAGCACCTGTCGGAGCCGCTGACCGTGGAGGAGCTGGCGCGGCGGGCCCGGATGAGCCCGCGCACCTTCCACCGGCGGATACGGGAGGAGTACGGGACCACCCCGCTGCAGTGGCTGCTGCAGCAGCGGGTGGCGCGCGCCCAGACCCTGCTGGAGTCGACCGACCTGCCCGTGGAGCATGTCGGCGACCACAGCGGGCTGGGCTCGGCGGCCAATCTGCGCCGCCACTTCACCCGGGCCGTCGGGGTGTCCCCGTCGGGGTACCGGCAGGCGTTCAGGCCTTCGGGGCCACCTTCGAGAGGCCGTTGATGATGCGGTCCATGGCGTCGCCGCCCGTCGGGTCGGTGAGGTTGGCCAGCATCTTCAGCGTGAACTTCATGAGCATCGGGTGGGTCAGGCCGCGCTGGGTCGCGATCTTCATGACCTTCGGGTTGCCGATGAGCTTCACGAACGCGCGGCCCAGCGTGTAGTAGCCGCCGTAGGTGTCCTTGAGGATCTGCGGGTAGTTGCGCAGGGCCAGCTCGCGCTGGGCGGGGGTGGTGCGGGCGTTCGCCTGGACGATGACGTCGGCCGCGATCTGGCCGGACTCCATGGCGTACGCGATGCCCTCGCCGTTGAACGGGTTGACCAGGCCGCCCGCGTCACCGACGAGCAGCAGGCCCTTGGTGTAGTGCGGCTGGCGGTTGAAGGCCATCGGCAGGGCGGCGCCGCGGATCGGGGTGGTCATGTTGTCCGGGGTGAAGCCCCAGTCCTCGGGCATCGAGGCGCACCAGGCCTTGAGGACCTCGCGCCAGTCCAGCTCGCGGAAGGCCTTCGAGGAGTTGAGGATGCCGAGGCCGACGTTGGAGGTGCCGTCGCCCATGCCGAAGACCCAGCCGTAGCCGGGCAGGAGACGGTCCTGCGCGCCGCGCCGGTCCCACAGCTCCAGCCAGGACTCCAGGTAGTCGTCGTCGTGGCGGGGCGAGGTGAAGTACGTCCGGACGGCGACGCCCATCGGCCGGTCCTCGCGCCGGTGCAGGCCCATGGCGAGGGAGATCCGGGTGGAGTTGCCGTCGGCGGCGACGACGAGCGGGGCGTGGAAGGTGACCTCGCGCTTCTCCTCGCCGAGCTTGGCGTGGACGCCGGTGATCCGGCCCGTACGGTCGTCGATGATCGGGGCGCCGACGTTGCAGCGCTCGTACAGGCGGGCGCCGGCCTTCTGCGCCTGGCGGGCCAGCTGCTCGTCGAAGTCGTCGCGCTTGCGGACGAGTCCGTAGTCCGGGTACGAGGCGAGCTCCGGCCAGTCGAGCTCCAGGCGGACGCCGCCGCCGATGATCCGCAGGCCCTTGTTCCGCAGCCAGCCGGCCTCTTCGGAGATGTCGATGCCCATGGAGACGAGCTGCTTGGTGGCGCGGGGGGTGAGGCCGTCGCCGCAGACCTTCTCGCGGGGGAACGCGGTCTTCTCCAGGAGGAGGACGTCGAGTCCGGCCTTGGCGAGGTAGTACGCGGTGGTCGAGCCGGCCGGGCCCGCCCCGACGACGATCACATCTGCGCTGTGCTCGGAGAGGGGCTGCTCGGTCACGGCGGATTCTCCCGAAGACTCGACGGTAGGGGCGGTACGGACGTACCGGGGCAGTCTATGGGGGCGGGTCGCGGACCGACCGGAGGGCTACCCGAAGACCGCGCGGAGGGCTTCCCGAAGGCCCTTCGGGGGCCCGCCCGGTGAGACGGGACCAAACCGGAATTCGTACATCCGTGCGGTGATGTCATGATCACCGATCGTGACCATCATTCGTACCGACCCACGGCGGGGCTCACTGATCACAGCCGTCCTCGCCCTCCTCTGCTCGGCGTTCCTCATCCTGCCCGCGAACGCCGAGCCCGTCCCCTTCGAGGGCTGCGACCAGGGCAAGTTCTGCCTCTACGACGGCTCCGGCGGCACCGGCACCCGCCTGGACGTCGCCGAGGGCGGCAAGGACGAGCAGTACACCGGCACCGCCCTCTCCGTGAAGAACGACACCCGCATGTGGGCCTGCGTCTACTCCGCCGGCCGGTACGGCGGCGGCCTCCAGACCGTCAAGCCGGGCAACGAGGACGAGTACGTGACCGACGGCAAGCGCTGGGTCGTCGCCTCGTACAAGCTCGTGCCCACCCGCGCCCTCTGCTTCACCGGCTACGAGCGCTGCGAGAACGGCGCCGTCTGCACCTTCGCCGAGCGCAACGGACGCGGCACCATGACCGTCCACGTCCCGGCGACCGACGCCGCCACCCGGAACTACGGCAACAGCTACGGCCCCGAGGTCGCCCCCGCTTCCGTGTGGAACCGGACCGGCAAGCACCTGTGCTTCTACCTCCAGCCCGACTACACCGGCACCTGGACCGAGGGCGGCAAGCGGTACGGCGCCTACGTCGTCCTCCGCGGCGACAGCATCACCGTCCCCGCCTCCCTCCCGAGCGTCTTCCGCTCCCACGAACTCGTCGACGGAACCTCGGAGTGCCAGTGACCACGCCCCCGCGACCGGCTCTCGCCGTCGCCGCCGCGCTCGTCGCGGCCCTCGCCCTGACCACCTCGGCCGCCGCCTCCCCCGCCGTCGAGAAGCCGTTGAGCCCGCTCATGGCGAACTGGACCCAGCTCGGGGACGTCGACGTGACCGTCCCCGGCGTCACCCGCACCACCTGGACCGAGAAGGTGCCCGACAACCGCACCCGGGGCCGCGTCCTCCAGATCGTCGAGATCGACCCCACGACCGCCCCCGTCGGCCTGGAGAGCACCGTCGGCACGGGCGACGGCGTGGCCGAGACGGCCGCCGAACAGCTCGCCGGAGTCAGCTCGGTGGCCGCCCGGCACCCCGTGGCCGGTGTCAACGGCGGCCTGTTCAAGTCGGAGCGGAAGCACCCCTCCCACGTCCTGCCCGCCGGCGCCGAGCCCACCACCCTCCAGCACGTCGGCGTCTCGGTCACCGACGGCGTCCTGCACAGCTCCAGCTGCTGGAACGGCGGCAAGGGCACCTCGGGCGCCGTGATCCAGTACGGCGTCCCGTACATCACCACGCTCCGCACGGAACTCGGACTCGCCTCCTCCGACGGGGCCACCCAGCGCCTCGACGACATCGACCGCGACCCGGGCCGCGCCCGCGCCTGTGCCCGTGACGCCGATGACAGGCTCGCCCCCGACGACAGGCCCCGCCCCGAGGGCGTCGCCCTGGAGAAGGGCGTCTACACCGACCCCGACGAGATCGTCCTGTTCACCGACGACTACCGGTTCCCCGTGCCGAAGCCCGGCCTCGACGTCACCGTCACCACCGAGGACGACCCGGGCTTCGAGGTCGTCCTCGACTCCGCGGACACGGTGAAGACCGCCCGCGAGGGCCGCGGCGGGGCGACCGCCGCCCAACAGGTCACGGTGCCGTCCGGCGGCCGCATCCTGCAGGGCGTCGGCACCGGCGCCGCGTGGCTGCGCGCCCACGCCACTCCCGGCAGCACCCTGACGGTCGGCCAGAAGCTCCTCGACACACGCCTCGGACGGGAGATCCCGCTGGACCCGTCGGTCGACGTCGTCGGCTCCTTCCACCAGGTCCTCCGCGACGGAGACGTCCCGGTCGCCCTGCCCGACACCTGCAACCAGTCCGGCCCGGGCAAGGAGCCCGGCACCGAGAACTGCACCGACTCACGGGTCGCCCTCGGCACCAGCGTCCGCGGCCGGCCGGTGCTCGCCACGCTGACCGGGCAGGTCCAGGCGGACGACACGACCACCCACGAGGACGGCGCGAGCCTGCGCACGTTCGCCGAGCTCCTCGGCTCCGAGGAGCTCGGCCTGATCGACGCGCTCAACCTGGACGGCGGCGGCTCGGCGACCCTGCTGACCGGCACCACGGTGCGCACCCCGCCGACGGACCGGGTGAACGGCGTGTACGTGCACCGGCACGTGGCCGACGCCGTGTACGCGGGAATCGGCGGCTACGGCATGTACGCCAAGTAGCCGCCACGGTCCGGCGGCCGGGTCCGGCCGCCGGGCCCGGCCGTTACGGCTTGAAGCCCCGGTGGAGCGCGACGATGCCACCGGACAGGTTCCGCCAGGCCACCTTCGACCAGCCGGCCTTCTGCAGCATGCCCGCCAGGGTCGGCTGGTCCGGCCACGAGCGGATGGACTCCGCCAGGTACACGTACGCGTCCGGGTTCGAGGAGACCGCGCGGGCCACCGGCGGCAGCGCGCGCATCAGGTACTCCTCGTACACCGTGCGGAACGGCGCCCAGGTGGCGTGCGAGAACTCGCTGATGACGACCCGGCCGCCGGGCTTCGTCACCCGGTACAGCTCGCGCAGCGCCTGCTCGGTGTCCTGGATGTTCCGCAGCCCGAAGGAGATGGTGACGGCGTCGAAGACGTCGTCACGGAAGGGCAGCTTCGTGCCGTCGCCCGCCGTGAACGGCATCCACGGGTGGTTCTTCTTGCCGACCCGGAGCATCCCCAGCGAGAAGTCGCAGGGCACGACGTACGCGCCCGCGCGGGCGAAGGGCTGCGAGGAGGTGGCCGTACCGGCCGCCAGGTCCAGGATCTTCTGCGCGGGGCGCGCGTCGACCGCCTTGGCGACCTCCCTGCGCCAGCGCCGGTCCTGGCCCAGCGAGAGCACGTCGTTGGTGAGGTCGTAGTTCGCCGCCACGTCGTCGAACATCGAGGCGACTTCGTGCGGCTGCTTGTCCAGGGTGGCGCGGGTCACTGGCTTCGGCCTCGCAGACTCGGGTACGGGCGGGCGCGTCCATTGTCTCAGGGCCGCTCCCGCCCCGACCGGCAGGGCGCGCTCAGCGGGCCCGGTAGACCAGCTTCCCGCCGAGGACGGTGGCGACACAGGTCGAAGGCCCGAGCCGCACCAGAGCGGCCCGGTCGGGGACGTCGAAGACGGCGAAGCGGGCGGGGCCTCCCGGCGCGAGGCCGGGCAGGAGCACCAGCGGCGCCGGCGAGAACGACGGCCGGTCGGGGAGGCTCTCGGGACGGCGGCCGACGACCAGACCGGCCCGGCGCACGGCGTCCAGCGCGGCCCGGCTCCGCAGTTCGCCGGCGACGGCGACCGTCCCGTGGGCGAGGAGCCGCTGCACGCCGCGGCGCGCGGAGGCACCGCGGCGGGAGGGGTCGGCCCGGAAGATCCGCTGCGCACGCTCGCCGGGGATCGGCTCGGTGCCGAAGCCCTGGGCCTCCCGGGGGTCCGGGTGGTACATGCCTTCGAGCAGCTCGGGGCCGTACGGGTTGAGGAGGCCGGGCGTGAGGATGCCGGACCACCGCCGCACCCGCGCCTCGGGCCTGGCGGCGGCCAGGTCCTCGTACGGGCCGACCGCGGCGATGCGGTCGCCGTCGACGAGGACGGCGGTCTCGGGCGTCGCCTCGGCGACGTGGATCGTCAGCACGGCCGCGTCAGTTGGCGTCGAGGAGCTTCAGCTCGGGGTGCGCCGTGCCGCCCTCGATCGCCGTGGACGAGATGTGCGAGGCGACGCGCTCGTCGACCGGGTCGTTCGCCGGGTCGTCGTGGACCACGATGTGCTCGTAGGTCGTGGTGCGCTGGGCCGGGACGCGGTCCGCCGTGCGGATCATCTCGATCATCTCGCGCAGGTTGGAGCGGTGCTTGGCGCCCGCGGAGGAGACGACGTTCTCCTCCAGCATGATCGAGCCGAGGTCGTCCGCGCCGTAGTGCAGGGTCAGCTGGCCGATCTCCTTGCCCGTGGTGAGCCACGAGCCCTGGATGTGGGCGACGTTGTCGAGGAACAGCCGGCTGATGGCGATCATCCGCAGGTACTCGAGGAGCGTGGCCTGCGTGCGGCCCTTGAGGTGGTTGTTCTCGGGCTGGTACGTGTACGGGATGAAGGCCCGGAAGCCGCCCGTCCGGTCCTGCACGTCACGGATCATCCGCAGGTGCTCGATCCGCTCGGCGTTGGTCTCGCCGGTGCCCATCAGCATGGTGGACGTCGACTCGACCCCGAGGCCGTGCGCGATCTCCATGATCTCCAGCCAGCGCTCGCCGCTCTCCTTGAGCGGGGCGATGGCCTTGCGCGGCCGCTCCGGGAGCAGCTCGGCGCCGGCGCCCGCGAAGGAGTCGAGGCCGGCGGCGTGGATGCGGGTGATGGCCTCCTCGACGGAGACCCCGCTGATCCGGGCCATGTGCTCGACCTCGGACGCGCCGAGGGAGTGGATGACCAGCTGCGGGTACGCGGCCTTGATGGCCGCGAAGTGCTTCTCGTAGTACTCGACGCCGTAGTCCGGGTGGTGGCCGCCCTGGAACATGATCTGGGTGCCGCCGAGCTCCACGGTCTCCGCGCAGCGGCGCAGGATGTCGTCGAGGTCGCGGGTCCAGCCCTTCTTCGTGTCCTTGGGGGCGGCGTAGAAGGCGCAGAACTTGCAGGCCGTGACGCAGACGTTCGTGTAGTTGATGTTGCGTTCGATGATGTACGTCGCGATGTGCTCGGTCCCCGCGTACCGGCGGCGGCGCACGGCGTCGGCGGCGGAGCCGAGCGCGTGCAGGGGCGCCGAGCGGTAGAGGTCGAGCGCCTCCTCGGGGGTGATCCGGCCACCCGCGGCAGCGCGGTCGAGAACAGACTGGAGTTCGGCCTTCTCGGTCACCGGGTGTGTCCCTTTCGGAGGGGTTCTGTCGACCGAACCAGCCTACGCCAGCACTCCTCGCCGCTTCCTTCGGGTGGCGTGCGGGAGTACGGCGGTAATACGGGCGGTCCGGACACGGATAAAGGGGTGAATTGCCGAACGGGGACGCGACGGCGAATTCCGGGAAGCCGACGGGAAGCCGACGGGAAGCCATGGAGGGAGCCGAGGGGGAACCCGCGGGGAACCGAAAGGGGAACCCGGAAGACGCGCCGCGCCTAATGCCGCTCGGGCGGAAGCAGTTCGACGGCGATGTCCGCCGGGAAGCCCGTCGTGGGGCCGGTGCGGCGGGCGAACTCGCGGACCCCGGCGAGCTGCTCGGGCCCGAAGCGGAAGTCGAGCGTGCGGAAGTACCGCTCCAGGAGCTCGGCGTCGAAGGTCTCCCAGCGGGCGGCCTGCTCGGCGACCTTGGCGACCTCCTCCAGGGAGAGGTCCCGGGAGGCGAGGAACGCCTGGTGCACCTCGTGGACGGTCTCCGGCTCGCGCGCCAGGAAGTCCTTGCGCGCGGCCCACACGGCGAAGACGAACGGGAGGCCCGTCCAGTCCTTCCACATGAGCCCGAGGTCGTGGACCTGGAGGCCCAGCCGGGGCGCGTCGTGCAGCGAGGCGCGGAGCGCGGCGTCGCCGATGAGGACGGCCGCCTCGGCCTCCTGCATCATCAGGCCCAGGTCAGGGGGGCAGGTGTAGTAGTCGGGCGCCACCCCGTACCGCTCGCTGAGCAGCAGCTGCGCGAGGCGTACGGAGGTGCGGGAGGTGGAGCCGAGCGCGACGCGGGCGCCGTCCAGCTCCTCCAGGGGCCGCTGGGAGACGATCACGCAGGACATGACGGGCCCGTCGCAGCCGACGGCGATGTCGGGGAGCGCGACCAGGTCCGACGCGTTGCGGAGGTACTCGACGAGGGTGATGGGGCCGATGTCCAGGTCGCCCCGGACGAGCCGCTCGCTGAGCTTCTCCGGAGTGTCCTTGGTCAGCTCGAGGTCGAGGAGCGTTCCGGTCCTGGCCAGGCCCCAGTAGAGGGGGAGGCAGTTCAGGAACTGGATGTGCCCGACGCGGGGCCGGCTGCGCTGCTGGTCGTCGGTTGCTTTGTCCACATCGTGAGGCTAGACCCGTCTCGTACCGTGGGCATCGTCGGGGCACGCGCGTCAGCACATGGAGCGAGATCAAACATGCGAGTGAAGTGATCTTTCCCTCTACCGTCCCGAGCACCCTGCGTGCTACGCTCAACGCAAGTTGCAGTTTGGTTTCCCTTGCAGTACAGAGCCTGCGGAGCATGTGACCCGCAGGCTTTTGTAGTTTTCAGACTTGTTTGCAGGTTCTGGAGCAGGGCGACCCTTTGGCCCATAGGAGGGCTCATGGCTACCGGAACCGTGAAGTGGTTCAACGCTGAAAAGGGCTTCGGCTTCATCGCCCAGGACGGCGGCGGCCCGGATGTCTTCGTCCACTACTCCGCGATCAACGCGAACGGCTTCCGTTCGCTCGAGGAGAACCAGCTCGTGACCTTCGACGTCACGCAGGGCCCGAAGGGCCCGCAGGCGGAGAACGTCTCCCCGGCCTAAGGTGCCTGGGTCGGCGAAGCACGACTAGAGCAGTACCCAAGGAGCCCCGCTCCGTGCCCTCGGGCACGAGCGGGGCTCCTGCCCTTTCCGGGCACTCAGCAGTTCGGGATCACGGTCCCGTTGTTGTCGCGGGCCTCGTCGTTGCCCCAGCGGGACAGGTAGTAGGCGGAGACGTACGCTCCGTAGCCGTTCTTCCCGGCGTACACGGTGTCGAGGTCGGTCTTCAGCCACCAGTGGTTGTAGTTCCCGGAGGCGTCCCGGATCTCCTGGCCCCACACCTTGCAGTAGACGTAGTTGGTGCCCTTGTTCAGGACGCCCTGTGCCGCGGTGGTGTTCGCCTGGGCGTAGCCGGTGGCGTTGGCGAAGGTGTCCACCCAGTACTTTCCGCCTCCTCCGCCCGAGCAGCCGTTGTCGCTGGTCAGAGACTTGGAGCCGTAGGAGCCCGGATAGGGGGCGAGGGAGGCGCCGTTGATCACGATCGACTGGCCGACACCGTTGTAGAGCTGCTCGTAGTGGATGTGGGCGCCGGAGCTGTTGCCCGTGCTGCCGGTGGTGCCGATCTGCTGACCCTGCGCGACCGGGGCGCCGTTGGCCACGGAGTAGGCGTTCAGGTGGAAGTAGTAGGTCTTCCAGCCGCCGCCGTGCTCGACCACGATGTAGTTGCCCGCGCCGGACGGCTGGGAGTAGCGGTAGGCGGTGCCGGACGCCGAGGCGAGGACCGGGGTGCCGGCCGTCGTGCCGCCGTCGGAGCGGACGAAGTCGAGGGCCTCGCGGACCTCGGCCGAGTGGTGGCTGTAGGTCCAGGTCTGGCCGCAGGGGAAGGGCGCCTTGAAGACGGGCGCGGCCTGGGCGGGCGTGGTGGTGACGAGCGCGGTGAGCAGGCCCGCGACGAGCGCGAGCAGGGTGCCGAGGGGGGTGATCCGGGCACGCATGCGTCCTCCGGTACGTGGGGTGGGGGCCAGGGAACATGGGTCGACGCGCGTTGAACGGACCACAGCGTGCCGGAAGATCGCGTGTCGCAGTAGCCCCCGAGCACCACACGCGTAGCGCGGGGCTTACGTAGTCTGGACACATGACCGAACGCAAACCGCCCGGAGTCAGCTTCGAGTCGTTCGTGGACAAGCAGATCCGCGAGGCGTCGGAACGAGGCGAGTTCAGCAGCCTGCCGGGATTCGGCAAGCCGCTCGCCGACGACGCGGCCCCGTACGACGAGCTGTGGTGGATCAAGGGGAAGATGCACCGCGAGGGTGGGTCCGTGCTGCCGCCCTCGCTGGCCCTGCGCAAGGCGGCCGAGGACGCGGAGGCGGCGGTGGCCGCGGCGGTCTCGGAGAGCCAGGTCCGCCGGATCCTCGGGGAGATCAACACCAGGATCGCCGAGGCCCTGCTCCGTCCGCCGGCCGGACCCCCGCTGCATCTGAAGCCCTTCGACGTCGAGGCCGCGGTGGAGCGGTGGCGGGCGGAGCGTTCCTGACCCCTGGCACGCCGGGGCCGCCCCGGCGACCGGAAGGAGCCCCCATGAACAGCGCCGGTCTGCTGGTCGACTCGTTCGGCCGGGTGCGCGAGGTCGTCCACGAGGCCGTGGAGGGCCTCACGGAGGACCAGCTCGCCCTACGGATCGATCCGGACGCCAACTCGATCGCCTGGCTCGTCTGGCACCTCACCCGGATCCAGGACGATCACCTCGCGGGCGCCTTCGACACGGGCCAGCTGTGGGAGACGGACGGCTGGCGCGACCGCTTCGGCCTGCCCTTCCCGGAAGCGGCGACCGGCTACGGCCAGACGAGCGCCCAGGTGGCCGCGGTGCGTGCCCCGGCGGAGCTGCTGCTCGGCTACCACGACGCGGTGCACGGACGGAGCCTCGATCTGGTGGGGCCGCTGACCGACGCGGACCTGGACCGGGTCGTCGACACCGCCTGGGATCCGCCGGTGACCCTGGGCGTCCGGCTGGTCTCGGTGATCGCGGACGACCTCCAGCACGCGGGTCAGGCGGCGTACGTGCGGGGTGCGGTGGAGCGCGGCTGACTCCCCTTCACGGGGCGTCAACTCACCGGTCCCACCTTCCTCGTGAGCCCGTACAGCCCCTTGGCCCCGTCATGGGCCTATTCGAACGGCGTGCGCATGCTCGCGCGCCGTTTCGATTGCCATGGGGGGCATTTCCTTGAGCTCAACACGCACGTCGCGCCGTCACATCACCGTCGCGATCACCTCCGTCCTCGCCGTCACGCTCGGCGCCGGCGAGCTCGTCGGCTCCACCCTGCTCGCCGCGGGGACGGGCGCGGGGGGCGCCAAGGAGCTGCTGCTGCTCGACGCGACCGGTGACGGGCAGTCCGCCCGCAAGGTGACCGGTCTGCCCGACGACGCGATCGCCGGCGCCGTCCGCGCATCTCGCCCCGGGACCGCGCTGGTCAACTTCGCCGTGCGCTCCGGAACCGACGTCGCGCGGTACCTGGTCACGGTGGACCTGGCGACGGCGGCGGTGACGGGCCCGGCCTACGACGTCATGGACAGCGCCTACACCGGCGACACCTCCGCCCTCTCGGCCACCCACGCCGCCTGGCCCGAGTCCGAGGACCGCGCCGTGAAGCTGGCGATCGCCGACCTGGGCACCGGGACGGTGCGACGCGTCCCGTGGGCAGCCGGGAGGAGTCGGGGACGAACGTCGGCCTGGTCGGCTCGTGGGTCACGTACGCCACTCCGACGGGGCTCGACGACAACC
This sequence comes from Streptomyces sp. NPDC017246, assembly GCF_044331325.1. Classification (NCBI taxonomy): domain Bacteria; kingdom Bacillati; phylum Actinomycetota; class Actinomycetes; order Kitasatosporales; family Streptomycetaceae; genus Streptomyces; species Streptomyces sp. NPDC017246. The sequence continues at coordinate 158,595 of NZ_JBIRMW010000011.1, forward strand.
GGGACCGCCCCCGGCCGGTGTGCTCCAGACCTTCACGGCCAGGTCCCTGACCTCCGAGGAAACGATCCCGCTCCTCGACCACATGACCACCGCCGTGCCGGCCCCCGACGGCACGCTGCTCGCGTTCGGCGGCACCGTCGAGAAGGGCGAGGGCCTCTACCGGATCGCGGCCGGCGCGGACGGGAGGCCGGCCGCCGAGCTGGTCGCCACGACCGGGCAGCCGACCGGGCTGACCTACCTGGGGGCCCAGTTCTCGCACCTCGACCTCGACGAGGACCCCTCCAAGATCCACCTGAAGTGGCGGATGTCCCGGGTCAACGCCGACGTGCACCTCAAGCTGACCCACGGCCGGACCGGCGAGACCTTCTCGCTCACGATGCACGTCTACCGCGAGTCCGCCGGCGCCTACTACTACGACGACCAGACCTTCGGTCTCACCTGGGCGGAGATCGCCCGGTCCTCGAAGCTGGGCAAGCTCGCCAACAGCGGCCACTACGACTGGTCGTTCCGCGCCGTCCCGCAGAACGGCATCGGCCCGGACCTGGAAGCCTCCGGCGTCCTCTGGCTCTTCCTCGGCAAGGGCGACGGCACCTTCGCGCCCCGCATCAGGGTCGGCGGCGGCTGGGGCGCCTTCTCCCAGCTCGTCGGCGCGGACGACCTGAACAACGACGGCCGCACCGACCTGATCGGATACGGCTCGGGCGGCACGTGGGCGTACCTCGGTACGGGGAACACGGCGGCACCCTTCACCCGAACCGCGACGAACCTGTACGCGGCCGAGGGGACGAAGTTCACCTCGGTCTCCTGACCCGGTCGACCGGCTCGGACCGGCTCGGGCGGCCGGATCGTCCGGGTCGTCCGGGTCGTCCCGAGCTGATCGACCGGCTCGAAAACCGACGTACAACCTTTCGAACCGGGCACCCTCACGGCCGTGCCCGCCGCGGCGACGGCGGGTGGGACCACCGAGCTCGGCGTCAAGGACCACGCGCTCGTCCCCATCCCCACCGTCGTCGACTTCTCGCGCGGGCAGGACGCGACGCTGGTGTGGGAGTTCGACGCAGCGGCGGACATCCAGGTCGTCCTGACCCACAAGGCATCCGGGAAGCACTGGACCGCCGAGCCCGTCCACCTGGACCGGCCGTACGACACCGCGTTCTGACGGTCGGCGAGACGTCGCCGCCCCCGGCCGCCCGGGCCGGGGGCGTGGTCGTAGCATCGGGCGCGTGACCAGCAAGGAGTTCGTTCTCTTCGACGTCGACGGCACCCTCGTGGACGCCGTCGACAATCAGCGCCGCGTCTGGCACGAGTGGGCGGCGCGGCACGGAGTGGACGGGGACGAGGTGTACGCCGTCGCGCTGCGGACGCGGCCGGTCGAGACGTTCGCGGCCGTGGTTCCGGGCCGGGACCCGGACGAGTGCCTGGCCCTCCTGCACGCGCTGGAGGACGAGGACGTCCGTACGGGCTCGTACGCGGCCTTCGACGGGGCCGCAGAGCTGCTGAACGGCCTCCCCGCGGACCGGTGGGCGCTCGTCACGTCGAACTACGAGCACCGGGTGCGGGGCCGCTTCGAGCGGACCGGGCTTCCCCTGCCGGGGCTGGTCGTGGACGCGGCCTCGGTGGCGGAGGGGAAGCCGTCCCCGGCGCCGTACCTGCTCGCCGCCGAGAAGCTGGGGGCGGACCCGGCGGAGTGTCTGGTGATCGAGGACGCGCCGTCCGGGGTGCGGTCGGGGCTCGACGCCGGGATGACCGTCTGGACGGTCAACACCCCGACCGCGCACCCCGACGCCCACCGCCACTTCCCCACCCTGGCGGAGGCGGCACCCCACATCGTGACTGCGCTGGAGACAGGCCGTCAGAGAGTCGCGCCGTAGACGCCCCGGCCGGTCGGCGTCCTCCGAGAGTCCCTCCTGAAGGGTGGAGGACGGAGTAACTCCGCACTTCTCGAAGCAAGCAGGCCCGAGAATGACCCCAAAGGGGACAAAAAGCCCACCTCGCCCCGAGAAACTGCACGAAACTCTCGCCACCACCAACCACCCCCGGACAGCGACCAGCGGGGCCTGAGCCGCAATTGGCGAGCGGCCATCACCCGAACCGTCCGCGTGGGGCTCCCCCCTCCGCCGCACTCGGAAAGAGGGCGGCCGCACGCGCGCCTCTGAAGCCGGTTCACGCCACCCGCCCCGCCTTAACCGGCCACCCCACCCACCGTTCAACCACAGTACGGAAACAAGCACTTGGCCTCGATTCAGATCGCAAAGCGCCTCCGCTACGCTGAGGCCCATGCAGGGGGAATTGGAAAATAGCTCTAATTTGGGCAGTTTGGACGGCAGCGGAGCCATGCCGCTGGAGCCGGGGGACCCCCGGCAGATCGGCGCGTTCAGGCTTCTCGGTGTCCTCGGGTCCGGCGGCATGGGGCGGGTCTATCTCGGCGCCGTGCCGGGCAAGTTCGCGGCGGTGAAGCGGGTCCTTCCCCTGCTCGCCGAGGACGCGGACTTCCTCAGCCACTTCGGCCACGAGCTCGACAACCTCGCCCGGCTGCCCGCCGGCGCCAACACCAAGCTCCTCGCGAGCGACCGCACCGCCAAGCCTCCGTGGTTCGCGACCGAGTACATCCCGGGCATCACCCTCAACGAGGCCATCCGCCTGAACGGCGGCCCGCTGCCCGGCGCCGCCCTCTGGAGGCTGCTGCGCGAGGCCGCCGCCGGGCTCGGTGTCGTCCACGGCGCCGACATGGTGCACCGCGACCTCAAGCCCTCCAACGTCATGCTCACCTCCTCCGGCCTCTCCCTCATCGACTTCGGCGTGGCCCGCGCCGCCGACCAGAGCCGTCTCACCAAGACCGGCATGGTCATCGGCACCCCCGCCTACATGGCCCCCGAGCAGGCCGTGGCCGACCGCGGGCTCACCGGCGCCGCCGATGTCTTCGCCCTCGGCAGCCTCCTCCTCTACGCGGCGAACGGCCGGCCGCCGTTCGGCGACGGCTCCGGCCCCGACCTGCTCTACCGTGTCGTCCACGCCGAGCCCGAGTTCGGGAAGCTCGCCGAGACCGAGCCCGAGCTCGCCGCACTCATCCGCACCTGCCTCGCCAAGGATCCGGCGGACCGCCCGACGGCCGCCGAGCTCGTCGAGCGCACCACCGAGCGAGCCGCGGGCGCCCACTGGCCCTCCGCCGTCGGTGAGCGCATAGCCGAGCGGGCCGCCTTCGCCGCCGAGCCGCCCACCGCCGAGCACCTGGCGGAGCTCGCGAAGACCGAGCCCGCCGAGGACGTCGCCACGGCCTCCCTCACTCCGCAGGCGGGCTCGAAGGAGCCCGCGACCGCCTCGCCCGATCCGCTCGCCGCCACCGGCTCCACCGCTCCGGGCCGCGAGAAGCGGCGCAACCGGTTCTTCATGCTGGCCGTGCCGGTCGTCGTGGCGACGGGCACCACCCTGACCGTCGCCCTCGGTCCGTACGAGATCGGCCGCCTCGGCGCCGCGCCGGACACCTCCTCGTCGCCGTCCGTCGTGGCCTCGCAGCCGGCGGACGTACCGCCGTCGTCGGCGTCGCCCGGGTCGCCGTCCGCCAAGACGCCGCCCGGCTCCAAGACCCCCTCGTCCAAGCCGCCGGGCTCCTCGCCCGGCGCACCTCTCCCGCCCCCGCCCGCCGGCGCCGGTGACGTGGGCGGCACCGGCACGCAGCCCGGCGGCGGAGACGGCTCGGGCAGTGGTTCGGGCGGTTCCGATCCGTCCGGCGGTGGCTCCGACCCGTCCGGCGGCGGCTCCGGTCCCACCACCCCCTCCGGGGGCGGCACCACGACCCGTCCCCCGACCCCCCGGCCGACGCAGACGACCAAGAAGCCCGCGCCGCCGCCGGCCACCGGCGGTTCGACGCCCTCGGGGACGTACTCGCTGGAGAACGGGTCCAGCGGCAACTGCCTGGCGGAGTACAACGCGGGCTTCGGCGACATCGTCACGTCCGCCGAGTGCGGCTCCAAGGGCAACGGCAACACCACGTACGCGTACGCCTGGACGTATTCGAACAACGCGAACGGCACCTTCCGGCTGATCAACAAGCGCTCCGGCCGCTGCCTCCAGCCCGGGGGCAACACCGCCGTCACGACCGCCGCGTGCAACGGGGCGAGCCTTCAGTCCTGGAAGGTCGTCGAGTCCTCGTCCTCCGGCCGGGCCTACAAGAACATGAGCGACGGACGGTGCCTGACGGCCGGCTCGTTCGCGATGACCTACACCTGCGGTTCGGGCGCCAGCCAGCTCTGGCGGAACATCTCAGCCCTCTGACCCCTCCGGGGACTCTGGGGACGGCGGCCCGAACACCGGGACCGTCACGTCCCCCTCCCGCCGGAAGGCGACCTCCAGCTCCATCCCGATCCGGAGGTCGCCCCCGCCCTCACCCCCGTCCACACCCACACCCACGACCTGGGTCATCATGCGCGGCCCCTCGGCGAGGTCGACGACGGCCGCCACGTACGGGACGCGCCCGCCGAAGGGCGGGAGGTCGTTCCGGTGGACGACCGACCAGGTGTAGAGGGTGGCCCGGCCGCTCGCCGGCTCCCAGACGACGTCCTCGCTCCAGCAGTGCGGGCAGAACTCGCGCGGGTAGTGGTGGACGCGGTCGCAGGCCACGCAGCGGCGCAGGAGGAGCCTGCCCTCGGCCGCGGCGTCCCAGTACGGGCGGGTGAAGGCGTCGACATCGGGGGTGGCGGCGGTGGCCGGGGTCGTCGGCGTGGCGGTCACAGGAAGAGTCCGATCGCGTGGTCGAGGGACCAGGTCTGCCAGGACATGGCGAAGAGGGCGACGAGGGAGATGAGCGCCATCATCGCGTTCTGTCCCTGCTCGGCCCAGTCGTGGATCATGAGGACGAGGTAGAGAAGGTTGAGGAGCAGGCCGCCGATCAGGGCGACGGGGGTCAGGAAGCCGACGACCAGGCCGAGACCCAGGGCGAGTTCGGCGTAGACCACGACGTACGCCATGAGCTTGGGGCGCGGTGCGACGACCGTGTCGAAGCCCTTCCTGACCGGCGGCCACTTGTGCTTGCCCGCGACGTCGGCGGCCCAGGCGATGCCGGTGCCGCGTTCGAACCAGCCCTTCCTGTCCTTGTGTCGCCAGCTCTCCAGCCACCACAGGCCGAGGCCGATGCGGAGGACTGCGAGCCATTCGGCGCCGGTGAGCCAGACGGTCTGCATGCGCGCCCCCTTCGACGGGCAGAAGCTGAATCTGACGGTACGTCAGTTCAGCGCAGGCCGGGCCGGTGCGCAAGAGGCCGGCGTACGTGACCGATTCGCAACCGAAATCCCGCTTGGTCGAGACCCACTACGTGTACACGTCATTACGCTCAGCACTCATGGCCACCACCCCCCTCGCACTCTCTCCACAGATCGACCACCCCGTGTACGTCATCGGCGGCGGCCCCGGCGGACTCGCGGTCGCCGCCGCCCTGCGCGAGCGGGACGTCCGCGCCGTCGTCCTGGAGAAGTCCGACGCCGTCGGCGCCTCCTGGCGCGCCCACTACGACCGGCTGCGGCTGCACACCACCCGGCGGCTCTCCGCCCTCCCCGGCCTGAAGATCCCCCGCTCCTTCGGACGCTGGGTCGCCCGCGCGGACGTGGTCCGCTACCTGGAGAAGTACGCAGAGAAGCTCGAACTGGAGATCGTCACGGGCGTCGAGGTCTTCCGGATCGAGCGGTCCGGCGCGGAGTGGATCCTGCACGCGTCCGGCGGACGGCGTCTCACCGGGCGGGCGGTCGTCGTGGCCACCGGCTTCAACCACACCCCGCGGCTGCCCGAGTGGCCCGGCCGCGACGCGTACGAGGGCGAGCTGAGCCACGCCCGGGCCTACCGCAACCCGGAGCCGTACACCGGGAAGGACGTCCTCGTCGTGGGCGTCGGCAACACCGGCGCCGAGATCGCCGCCGACCTCGCCGAGGGCGGCGCGAAGCGGGTGCGGCTCGCGGTGCGGACGGTCCCGCACATCGTGAAGCGCACGACGGCGGGGTGGCCCGCGCAGCGCACCGGCATCCTGGTCCGCCGGCTGCCCAGGGCCCTCGTGGACCGGATGGGCGCCGTGATGGCCCGGGTCGGGACGCCGGACCTCTCCGCGTACGGGCTGCCCCGGCCGGACACGGGCCTCGCGACGCGCATGCGGGAGGGCGCGGTACCGGTGCAGGACGTGGGCCTGATCGCGGCCGTGCGGGCGGGGAAGGTCGAGGTCGTCGCCGCCGTGGAGGCCTTCGAGGGCGGCGAGGTGGTCCTCGCGGACGGCACCCGGATCGCCCCGGACGCGGTGATCGCGGCGACCGGCTACCGGCGCGCCCTGGAACCGCTGGTCGGACACCTGGACGTGCTCGACGAGCGCGGACGTCCGGTGGTGCACGGGGCGCGCTGCCCGCGCGAGGCGCCGGGCCTGTACTTCACCGGGTTCACCAACCCGATCAGCGGGATGTTCCGGGAGCTGGCGATCGACGCGGAGAAGATCGCGCGGCGGATCGCCCGGTCCGGCGGGCGCGCGGGCTGATCCGGCGGAGGAGCGCGCGGGCCGGGAGCATCGGCCCCACCGGCCTAACCGCCCGCGTCGCATGCGGCATGACGGTGCCCCGCCGAACCGCCCGCGTCGCATGCGGCATGACGGTTCCCCGCCGAACCGCCCGCGCCGCGTCCGGCAGGACGGTGCCCCGCCCCCAGGGGGTTGGGGGCGGGGCAGCTGCCGATCCCGGGTGCGGGACCGTTTCAGGGGCGCGCGGCGCGCGGGTCAGAACAGGGTGAAGTTCTGGTAGGACCAGCCGGCCTTGACGCGGGCCTTCAAGCCGCCCTTGCCGTCGCCGTCGTACCGCCACAGCACACCGGCGGTGTCCTTCGCGAGGACGTCGGGGACGCCGTCGCCGGTCAGGTCGCCCACGCCGGTCGGGGTGAGCCCCTTCCAGCCCCAGCCGATCTTGTGGCGGGCGCCGCGCTCGTAGCGGTAGAGGTCGCCGTTCGGGGCGACGCCGAGGTAGTTCTGGTAGCCGTTCGCGGTGAGCGGGCCGACGCCCGTCAGGCGGTAGCCCCCGTAGCCGTACCCGGCCTTCTGGCGGGCCTGGAGGCCGCCGCGGCCGTCACCGGCGTACTGCCAGAGGTTGCCGGCGGTGTCGATGGCGAGGACGTCGGGGAAGCCGTCGCCGGTCAGGTCGCCGACGCCGGTGAGCTTGAGGTCCTTCCACCCGCTGGTGCCGATCTTCACCGCGTAGTAGGAGTTGGAGAGGCCGTACTCGTTCCCGTCGAGCCGCCAGAGGGCGCCGATGGGGTCCTGGCCGATGACATCGGGCCAGCCGTCGTTGTTGAAGTCGCCGACGGCGGTGAAGCGGTAGCCCTTCCAGCCCCAGCCGATCTCCCGGCGGGGTTCGAGGACGCCCGCGCCGGTGCCCCGGTAGATGAACTGCCTGCCCGCGCCGTCCGTGGCGAGGACGTCGGCGAGGCCGTCGCCGCTGTAGTCGCGCCGGAAGGTGCCGTGGGGGTTCCAGCCGCGCGGGGGGACCCAGGAGATGTCGGAGGCGGTGGCGCCGGGGGCCGAGAGGACCTTGGGGGTGCCGCCGGGCGCCGTGGCTCCGCTGACGGTGGCCAGCTGCTCCGTACCGCCGGAGATGTACGCGATGTCGGCGCCGTCGGGGGACCACTCGGGGAACATGACGCCCTGGCCCTTGGTGAGCGAGTACTCCTCCCCACTGGCCAGGACCCGGGCGCGGACGTCGTTCGAGCCGTCGAAGTAGCCGGCGAAGGCGATCCGCTCGCCGTTCGGCGAGAACGTGGGGTGCAGCCCCTGGGTGACGGGCTTGGGGGCGCCACCGGTGCGCGGGTCCCAGATGTGGACGGTGCTGCCGCGCAGGAAGGTGATGCGCCCGTCCCAGGCCACGTCGACCTGGGTGTCCCAGGTCTGCTCGGGGGTGGCGAAGAGGAAGCCGAGGCCGGTGCCGTCGACGTTGATCTTCATGATGCGCACGTGGTCCTGGCCCGGCCTGGCGCGGAAGCTCAGGTAGAGCCGCTTGCCGTCCGGCGTCCAGTCGAGGCCGTTGAGCCAGCCGGCGGGCTCGTCGACATCCATGCGGACCGGGACGGCGTTCCTGCCGTCGGCGTCCGCGACCCAGATGTCGGCGTAGCCGTCGTTGCTGATGAAGGCCACGCGCCGGCCGTCGGGCGAGTACGAGACGCCGGTGATCTCGGCCTTGGGGAGGCCTTCGCCGGTGGGTACCAGCACGCGGCGGTCGCTGCCGTCGACGTTGACCGTGACGACACCGCTGTGGCGGACGCCGTCGACGTTCGTGTACTCGGTGAAGGCCACACGGGGCTTCGGCGCGGCCTCGGCGGCCTGGGCCGGGGTCGCCCCGGTCGCCGCGAGCGCGGCGGAGGAGGCGAGGACGGCCAGGGCGGTGCCGAGGGCGCGGCGGCGGCCGCGCGAGCCGAGGGTGCGGGCGGTGTGTGTGGTGCGGTTCAAGGGGCCCCCTGGGCAGATCGGGCAGACGTGGTCGTTCGTGTCGTCCAGGGAGTGGGACAGCGCGGGCACCCGAATGGTTGTACGGACTCGCCGGACTCGGTCCGGACCCGGGGTGACTCGGTCCGGACCCGGGTCGACTCGGTCCGGGTCCGGGGCAACCCGGTCCGGACCCGAGGCAACCCGGTCCGGACCCCAGGACGACTCGGTCCGGGATCCGGCCACCCCGGCCCCGGCCCCGGCCCCGCCCCGGCCCCGGCCCCGGGGCGGCCGGATCCGCACCCCTCGGGACGGCCCGATCCCGCTTCCCCGCGCACACCCATTCCTGACTGGCCGTCAGTTCTGTAATCTGACTGAGCGTCAGGTGTATACGGATGGGTGAAGGGCGGGCGGAACACATGCTTGGATCGACTCACGGCACCTTCACCACCGATCTCCGCGCCCGCGTGGTCGCCTGCGGGGAGTCGCCCCGGGCCGCCGTGCACGGCGTCGCCGCCGCCCCCGGCGACCTGGACGTCAGCGGGCGCCCGCTGCACGCACCCGTCCCCGACCTCGACCGGTTCTTCCGGCCCGAGTCCGTCGCCGTCGTCGGTGCGTCCGACGCCGAGGGCCGGCCCAACACCGGGATCACCCGGCAGCTGATCGCCTGGGCCGAGCGGGTCGGCGCCCGGCTCGTGCCCGTCCACCCCACCCGTACCAGCGTGTTCGGGATCGACTGCGTGCCCTCCGTCGGCGCGCTCACCGAACCCGTCGACCTCGCCGTCCTCCTCGTCGCCGACCCGCTCCCCGTCATCGAGGAGCTCGCCGAGACCAAGGTGAGGTTCGCCGTCGCCTTCGCCTCCGGATTCGCCGAGACCGGCGAGGCCGGTGCCGCCGCGCAGGAACGTCTCGCCGCCGCCGTACGCCGCTCCGGAATCCGCCTCCTCGGCCCCAACACCAACCTCAACGCCTTCGAGCGCTTCCGCGAGGACCTCGAAGGACCCGCCGTCGCCCTCATCACCCAGTCCGGCCACCAGGGACGGCCCGTCTTCACCCTCCAGGAGCTCGGCGTCCGCCTCTCCCACTGGGCACCCACCGGCAACGAGGCCGACCTGGAGACCTCCGACTTCATCTCGTACTTCGCCGGACGGCCCGAGGTCGGCTCCATCGCCTGTTACGTCGAAGGGCTCAAGGACGGCCGCTCCTTCCTCCTGGCAGCCGACCGGGCCGCCCGCCACGGCGTCCCCGTCGTCGCCGTGAAGGTCGGCCGCACCGAGACCGGGGCCCGTACCGCCGCCTCCCACACCGGCAAGCTCACCGGCGCCGACCAGGTCGTCGACGCCGCCATGCGCCAGTACGGGGTGATCCGGGTCGACGGGCTCGACCAGCTCCAGGACACCGCGACCCTGCTCGCCCGCGCCCGCCGCCCGCGCGCCGACGGCGTCGTCGTCTACTCGATCTCCGGCGGTACGGGCGCCCACTTCGCCGACCTCGCCACGGCCGCGGGACTCGACCTCCCCATCCTTCCGGGGGCCAAGCAGGACGAACTCCACCAGTGGATACCCGAGTACCTGAGCGTCTCCAACCCCGTCGACAACGGCGGGCACCCGGTCGGCGACTGGCGCGGCCGGAAGATCATCGACGCGATCCTCGCCGACCCCTCCGTCGGCGTCCTCATCTGTCCCATCACCGGCCCCTTCCCTCCCATGAGCGACAAGCTCGCCCAGGACCTGGTGGAGGCGGCCGAGGCGACGGACAAGCTGGTCTGCGTGGTGTGGGGCTCCCCGCTCGGCACCGAGGACGCCTACCGCACGACCCTCCTCGGCTCCTCGCGCGTCGCCACCTTCCGCACCTTCGCCAACTGCATCGGGGCCGTGAAGGCCTACCTCGACCACCACCGCTTCACCACCGGCTACCGCTCCCCCTTCGACGAGGCCCCCCGCACCCCCTCCCCGTCCTTCCGCAAGGCCCAGGCGCTCATGCGGCCCGGCCGGCGGCTCAGCGAGCACGCGGCGAAGCAGCTCCTGCGGGCGTACGGGATACGGGTGCCGCGCGAGCAGCTCGTCACCAGCGCGGCGGCGGCCGTCCGGGCCGCCGGGCTCGTCGGCTACCCGGTGGTGATGAAGGCCTCGGGCGCGCAGCTCGCCCACAAGACGGAACTGGGCCTGGTGAAGGTCGGGCTGACCTCCGCGAGCCAGGTCCGGGACGCGTACCGCGAACTCACCGACATCGCCCGCTTCGAGTCGGTCGACCTCGACGGCATCCTGGTCTGCCAGATGGTCGGACGGGGGGTCGAGATGGTGGTGGGCGTGACCCGCGACGAGCTGTTCGGCCCGACGGTCACGGTCGGCCTCGGCGGGGTCCTGGTGGAGGTTCTCAACGACACGGCCGTACGCGTCCCGCCCTTCGAGGAGCGCGAGGCCCGCTCGATGCTCGCCGAACTGCGCGGCAGGGCCCTCCTCGACGGCGTACGGGGTGCCCCGCCGGCCGACGTGGACGCGCTCGTCGAGGTCGTGCTGCGGGTGCAGCGGATGGCCCTCGAACTCGACGGCGACCTCGCCGAACTCGACATCAACCCCCTGATGGTGCTGCCCCGCGGCCAGGGCGCGGTGGCTCTGGACGCGCTGGCGGTCTGCCGCTGAATCCGCCCGAGGAGACCGGTCATGGCCGATGTACTGCACAGCGTCGAGAACGGCGTCTCGTGGATCACCCTCAACCGGCCCGAGGCGATGAACGCGGTCACCTGGGACCAGCGGGAACGGATCATCGCCCTCCTCGACGAGGCCTCCGCCGACCCGGACGTCCGGGCGGTGGTGGTGACGGCGACCGGACGGGGCTTCTGCGCGGGGGCGGACCTGCGGGGTGCGCCGTCGCCGGGCGAGCGGATCCCCGGGGACGTGGCGCGCACGATCCGGCGCGGGGCCCAGCGGTTCGTCGGAGCGGTACTGGACTGCGAGAAGCCGGTGATCGCGGCGGTGAACGGGACGGCGGCGGGCATCGGCGCGCACCTCGCCTTCGCGTGCGACCTGGTCCTGGCCTCGGAATCGGCCCGGTTCATCGAGGTGTTCGTCCGGCGCGGTCTCGTCCCGGACGGCGGCGGGGCCTTTCTCCTCCCCCGGCTGATCGGGCCGCAGCGGGCGAAGGAGCTGATGTTCTTCGGGGACGCGGTGTCGGCGGCGGAGGCGCGGGAGTGGGGTCTGGTGAACCGGGTCGTCCCGCCGGAGGACCTGGAGAAGACGGCCCGGGAGTGGGCGGAACGCCTCGCCCAGGGCCCGACACGCGCCCTGGCCCTGACGAAGCAGCTGGTGAACGCGTCCCTGGACACGGACCGCGCGACCGCGTTCGCCGCGGAGGCGACGGCCCAGGAGATCAACATGACGACCCGGGACGCGAGGGAGGGCGTGGCGAGCTTCGTGGAGCGGCGGGAGGCGCGGTACGAGGGGCGGTAGCGGGGGAAGCGGGGAGGGCGGCGGCCGGTCCGTCGTCCCGGGGGCTTCCTATCTGACGTATCGTCAGTTTCAATGGGTGGTGTGATGGGACACGCGGGGATGGCGGCCACCGTCGTCCGACACCTGAGAGCGGCCGGTTCGCCGACGGCCGTGGAACCACTGCCCCGGCCGGTGCTGCGCGCGGTAGGGGAGGACGAGCGACCACCCGTCGACCCGGCCGAATTCCGCCGCGTCCTCGGCCACTTCGCGAGCGGGGTCACGATCGTGACCGCCCTCGACGCGGAAGGGCCGGCCGGGTTCGCCTGCCAGTCCTTCGCCTCGCTCTCCCTCGACCCGCCCCTGGTCGCCTTCATGGTCGCCCGTACGTCGACGACCTGGCCCCGGATCGCCGGCGCGGGTTCCTTCTGCGTCAACATCCTCGGCGCCGACCAGGGCCCGCTGTGCCGGTCCTTCGCGGTGAGCGGCGCGGACAAGTTCGCGGGCGTGGACTGGGTCCCGGCCCCGACCACGGGCTCCCCGCGGCTGCCCGCCGCACCCGCCTGGCTGGACTGCGCGATCACCGCCGTCCACACCGGGGGCGACCATCTGATCGTGGTGGGCCGGGTGGAGGCGCTCGGCGCGGCCGAGGACGGGGATCCGCTGCTGTTCCACCGGGGGAGGTTCGGGCGGTTCAGCGGGTAGGCGCGTGTCTCAGGGGGCGATGACGCCCGTGGACAGGCCCGCCAGGCCGAGCAGGTACACGGTCAGCAGCAGGACCGTCCCCCACACCAGCAGTCCCACGGAGCAGCCCCGCCGCGCGTGGCGGGTGACGAGGACCGCCACGGCCAGGCACACCGTGCCCATGAGCCAGCCGGGGCCGCCGAAGAGCGGCCGCGCCAGGGCCCCGACGGCGGTCGACAGGAGCAGCTGCCAGCCCGTCGCCCGCCCTCCGAGCCGGCGGGTCAGGCCCTCGCCGAGGAGCACGACCGGCAGCACGAGGAACGCGGAGACCGCGGCGGCCGGGATCAGTGTCAACGCCATGAGGAACGGCAGCGCGAGGAGGGTGAGCGCACTGACGCGCTCCTCCCCCGGCTCCGGCTGCCCCGGGTCCCCGAACAGTGCGAGCAGGAGCAGTGCCAGCGCCGCCTCCAGCGTCAGCGCCAGCATCGAGGCCCACAGCATCCGCAGGGTCGTGCGCCCCTCGCCGCGAACCTCCGCGAGACCTGCCGCAGGACCGCTCATCACGATCACCCCCTGGTGATCATCATGCTCCCGCGAGGGGCAGCGGCTCCGTCCGGGTCCTCCTGATCACCAGCGCCATCAGGGCCGCCGCCGCGCACAGCGCGCCCGAGGCGTACCAGACGACGTCGTACGAGCCGAAGACGTCACGGGCCACACCGCCCGCGAAGGCGACGACCGCCGCGCCGACCTGGTGGGAGGCCAGGACCCAGCCGAAGACGATCGCCGAGTCCTCGCCGTAGTGCTCGCGGCACAGGGCGATCGTCGGCGGGACCGTGGCCACCCAGTCGAGGCCGTAGAAGACGATGAAGAACAGCATCGGCGGGTGCACGGACGGCGCGAGCAGCATCGGCAGGAAGAGCAGGGAGACGCCGCGGAGCGCGTAGTAGACCGCGAGGAGACGGCGGGCCTCGAAGCGGTCGGTGAACCAGCCCGAGGCGATCGTGCCGACCACGTCGAAGACCCCGATGACGGCGAGCAGTCCGGCCGCCGCCGTCACCGGCATCCCGTGGTCGTGGGCCGCCGGTACGAAGTGGGTCTTCACCAGGCCGTTAGTGGAGGCGCCGCAGATCGCGAAGGTGCCCGCGAGGAGCCAGAAGGGGCCGGTGCGGGCGGCCTTGAAGAGGACCGTGACCGCGCGGCGGGCCGCGCCCGTGACCGGGGCGGGCTTCTCCGCGTACACACCGCCGTACGGGGCGATTCCGACGTCCGCCGGGTGGTCGCGGAGCAGCAGCCACACGAAGGGGACGACCGCGAGTGCGGCGAGTGCCACGGTCACGGCCGCCGGGCGCCAGCCGTGGTGTTCCACCAGCCAGGAGAGCAGGGGCAGGAAGACGAGCTGTCCGGAGGCGCCGGCGGCGGTGAGGATGCCGGTCACCAGGCCCCGGCGGGCGACGAACCAGCGGTTGGTGACGGTCGCGGCGAAGGCGAGGGCCATGGAGCCGCTGCCGAGGCCGACGAGGACGCCCCAGAAGAGGACGAGCTGCCAGGCGGCCGTCATCCACACGGTGAGGAGGGAGCCGACGGAGATGATCGTCAGGGCGACGGCGACGACCCTGCGGATGCCGAAGCGGTCCATGAGGGCGGCGGCGAAGGGGGCGGTGAGGCCGTAGAGCGCGAGGTTCACCGAGACGGCGAAGCCGATCGTGCCCCGCGACCAGTCGAACTCCTCGTGCAGCGGCTCGATCAGCAGGCCCGGGAGGGAGGCGAAGGCCGCCGCGCCGATGATCGTGACGAAGGTGACCGCCGCGACGAACCAGGCGCGGTGGAAGCGGGGGGCGGGAGGGGTGTGGGGGGCCGGTCCGTCGGGTGTGCGGGCGGGCGTCTCGGTTGTCTGGGCCATGCCACTGAGCATCCCGGTCCGCTCCCCGGTCCGACCATTGGCCCGAACGACAGCTTTCGAACGGATCGGGACACGGAACGGACCGGGACACGGACCAGGGCACGGACCAGGGCACGGACCGGGACACGGACCGGAACTCGGTCCGCCGTCGCTACAGCCTCGGCAGCGTCCTGATCGGGCGCACCGCAAGCAACGCGCCCACCACCAGCACCGCGATGCCCGCCCCCGTGAGCAGTACCTCCTGCGCGCCGACCACCGCCGCCACCGGCCCCGACAGGGTGCGGCCGACGCCCATCATCAGGAGCGAGCCGGCCACGTCGTAGGCGTGCATCCGGTTCAGGGCCTCCTGCGGTACGTGCGTCTGGACGGACGTGGACCACATCACCAGCCAGAAGGCGAAGGCCGCGCCGCCGATGAACTGGCCCGCGCCGAGCAGCGCCGCGGGTGCGCCCAGGCCGAGGAGGGTGAGGTTGACGGGGAGGCCGAGGAGGGCGACCGCGCCCGCCGCGAGGGGCAGGCGGGGGCGGAGCCGGAGGGCGAGCAGGCCGCCGACGGCGCTGCCCGCGCCGTTGACGGCCATGAGCACGCCGTACGTGGCCGAGCCGTGGTCCTCGGTGACCAGGCTCGCGGTGAGCGGCACCATGGGCCCGGCGACGGTCAGCCCGTACACGGTCCAGATGGAGATGACTCCCCAGAGCCAGGTGCGGGCCTTGAACTCGCGCCAGCCGCCTGCGAGTTCGGCGCCGAGAGAGTCGCGCCGAAGGGAGTCGGAGGGGAGCGGGGCGATCCGCATCAGGGTGAGGCAGAGGGCGCTGACGGCGAAGGTCGTGCCGTTGACGGCGAAGGCCGCCCCGGCGTTCCAGAGCGCGACGAGCACACCCGCCGCGGCCGGCCCGGCCATGATCATGAGGGCTTCGACGACCCGGAGGACGGCGTTGGCGCGCTGCACGTCGGGGGCTATGCGGGGGATGGTGGAGGCGACGCCCGGCTGGAAGAGGGCGGCGCCGACGCCGCTGAGGACGGAGAGGGAGTAGACCGCCCACAGGGGCGGGCTGCCGAGGGTGAAGGAGACGGCGAGGACGGCCGCTCCGGGCAGCCGCAGCAGATCGGCGAGGATCATCATGCGGCGGGCGGTGAACCGGTCGGCGAGGACGCCGCCGAAGAGGACGAAGAGCGCGAAGGCGGCCGTCCAGCCGCCGAGCGCGTAGCCGACGGTGGCGCCGGAGTGGCCGGCGCCGAGGAGTCCGGCGGCGAAGGCGACCGGCATCATGCCCTCGCCGAAGACGGCGACGCCCCGGGCGACGAAGAAGAGCCGGAAGTTACGGTTCCACAGTGCGGGCGGCTCGGCCGGGGCGGGAATCCGCTCGGCGGCCTCAGACTTGTACGTGTTGTCCGTCACGGACAGCTGGCCTATCACCCGCGTGGTCTGGACCACCAGTGATTTTCGACCGATCCGGAGGGAGCACCGCCCGTGCCGCCGACACCCGCGTCACCCCGGCCGGCCGGGCCGTCGCGCCCGCGCCCGCACCCGCCCGTGCCGTCGCCGTCCGCGCCCCCCGCGCCGACGGTGCCGTCCCCGCACCGCGTCGCCGTGCTCGCGCTGCCCGGTCTCCTCCCCTTCGAACTGGGCATCCCGCACCGCATCTTCGGCCGCGCCCGCGACGCCGGGGGCCGGCTGCTGTACGAGATCGTCACGTGCGCCCCGGTCGCCGGTCCCGTCCGCACCGACGCCGACTTCTCCGTGCACGTCGAGCACGGTCCGGAGGCCCTCGCCACCGCCGACACCGTCGTCGTACCCGCCTCGTACGAGCTCGGCCCGGTCTACGACGAGGGCCGGCTCACCGAGGAGCTGGCCGCCGCCCTCGCCCACATCCGGCCCGGCACCCGGCTCGTCTCCATCTGCACCGGCGGGTACGTGCTCGCCGCCGCCGGGTTCCTCGACGGGCGTCCGGCCACCACCCACTGGTCGTCGGCGGAGCACTTCCAGCGTCTCTTCCCGCGGATACGGGTGGACGCGGACGTCCTGTTCGTCGACGACGGCGACGTCCTCACGTCGGCGGGCGTGGCCGCCGGGATCGACCTGTGTCTGCACATCGTGCGCCGCGACCACGGCACGGCCGTCGCGAACGACGTCGCCCGCAGGACCGTCGTACCGCCGCACCGCGACGGCGGCCAGGCCCAGTACATCGAGCGGCCCCTGCCGGAGGCCGGCACCCACACCACGACGACCGCGCGGGCCTGGGCGCTCGCCCGTCTCCACGAGCCGATCCAGCTGCGGGACCTGGCCGAGAAGGAGGCGATGAGCGTACGGACGTTCACCCGCCGCTTCCGTGACGAGGTCGGCATCAGCCCCGGCCAGTGGCTCACCCAGCAGCGTGTCGAACGTGCCCGCCATCTCCTGGAGTCCACCGGTCTGCCCGTCGACCGGATCGCCCAGGAGGCGGGCTTCGGTACGGCCCAGTCGCTGCGGGTTCATCTGATGAGCGCGATCGGCGTGACGCCGACGGCCTACCGGCGCACCTTCCGGACGGCGGCCGCGGAGGCCGCTTCCTGAGGTTCCGGCCGCTCCCGGGGGAGCCGCCACTCCCCCACCGCGCCGACGGCCGTGAGCAGCACGGTCAGACCGACCCCGCAGAGGATGGCCGTCGACGGCGCCACGACCTTGAGGAGGCCGCCCGCGAGGGTGCCGCTGGCCGCGTAACCGGCGCCGACGGCCGCGTACATCACGGAGTACCCGGCGGCGAGCGCGGACGGCGGCAGCAGCTCTCTGAGGGCCAGGTTCCTGGTGAGCATGGCGGGGGCCTGGAGGAGCCCGGCGGCGACCAGGGCCACGGCGATCGCCGCCGTCCACGGCAGGACGGCGACCAGGGCGACGCCCGAGGCCACCGCGAGGACGAGGACGAGCGACTGGACGGCCAGCGGGCCCGGCCAGTGCCCCCGCAGGCCGTACACGAACGCGCCGACGGCCGAGCCGATCGAGAATCCGGCGAGCAGGGGTCCGGCCCAGCCGATGCCGATCCCGCGCTGTTCGAGGAGTGCGGGCAGGATCAGTTCGGCGAGCGCCAGCAGGGTCAGGCTCGCGGCGCCCAGGACGTACACCGGCCAGGCCCGCAGCAGCGACCGCCGCAGCGAGGTGCCGTCCTCCTCGGCCGTCTGCCGCCAGCCGGGCGGCAGCGCCCACAGGCCGGGGACGGACACGGCCATCAGCGTCCCCATGAGCAGCAGGGGTACGGCGGGGTCGACGCCGAGTGCGAGACCGGTGGCGAGGGCGGGCGCGGCGGCCCAGATGGCGAAGGTCAGTACCGACTCCATGCTCATCGCCTGGGTGACCGCGCGCTCGGGGACCATGCCGGTGAGGAGGGCCCGCAGCCCGCCGGGTACGGCCGCGGGCCCGGCGCCCGCGAGGAGCGCCAGGGCGGCGAGGACGGCCGGAGGGGCGCCGGGCAGCAGGCCGAGTCCGGCGAAGCCGGCCGCCCCCACGGCGAGTCCGGCCACGAGCTGGGGCCGGGCCCGCTGGGCGTTCATCCGCAGGCCGAGGACGGGCGCGGCGACGATCTCCCCGATGACGTACGCGGCGGCGAGCACCGCCCCGAAGGAGTACCCGCCGGGCCGCTCCCGCACGAGGAACACGAGCGCGAGCGGCGCCATGGCGACGGGCAGCCGCCCGGCGACGGTGACGGCCGACCAGGCGAGGACGGGGCGGGTGGCGAGCTCGCGGTAGGACATGCTCAGGACCGTAGGGGCCGTGTGCCCCTGATGCCCAGCCGGTTTCGCCCTGCGGTCAGAAGGTGAGCACCCCCCGCGCTACCTTGCCCGCCTCCGCGTCCTCCACCGCCCGTGCGAACTCCTCCACCGGGTAGGTGGTGGTGACGAGTTCGTCGAGGAGGAGGCGGCCCGAGCGGTAGAGCTCGGCGTAGAGCGGGATGTCGCGCTGCGGTCGTGACGAGCCGTAGCGGCAGCCCAGGATCGATTTGTCGAGGAACATGGCGGCGGGCAGGAAGGCCGCCTCGGCCTTCGGGGCGGTCATGCCGAGGAGGATCGCCTGGCCGTGCCGGTCGAGGAGGTCGATGGCGGTCCGGACGAGTCCGGTGTGGCCGACGCACTCGAAGACGTGGTCGGCGCCGGTGGGGAGGATCTCCCGCACGCCGTCGGCGGAGGTGAGGAAGTGGGTCGCGCCGAACCGCCGGGCGACCTCCTCCTTGGCCGGGTTGGTGTCCACCGCCACGATCGTGAGCGCGCCCGCGATCCGGGCGCCCTGGAGGACGTTGAGCCCGATGCCGCCGGTGCCGATGACGACGACGGTCTCTCCCCGCCCGACCTCGGCCCGGTTCAGGACGGCGCCGACGCCGGTGAGGACGCCGCAGCCCATGAGGGCGGCGGAGGTGAGCGGGATGTCCCGGGGGATCTTCACGGCCTGGACGGCCTTGACGACGGTCCGCTCGGCGAACGACGAGTTCGAGGCGAACTGGTAGAGGGGGCGGCCGTCCTGGGAGAACGGCTGCCCGGGCATGCCGATCGCCTTGCGGCACATGGTGGGCCGGCCGCGGTCGCAGTCGGGGCAGGCGCCGCAGTTGGCGAGCGTGGACAGGGCGACGTGGTCGCCGGGGGCGACGTGGGTGACGCCGGGCCCGACGGCCTCGACGACGCCGGCGCCCTCGTGGCCGAGGACGACCGGCGTGGGGAACGGGATCGTCCCGTCGACGACGGACAGATCGCTGTGGCACAGTCCGGCGGCCGCGATCCCCACCTGCACCTCCCCCGCCCCGGGCGCCCGTACTTCCAGGTCGCCGACGACCCGGACCTGCTTCCCGTCGAACACCACACCCCTCATGAGCCGTTCTCCTTGCTCGTGTTGGGACGGTCTCCCGCGGCCGCGGCCCGTGCCATCTCCTCCAGCCGGGCGAGCATCGGCATCGGGTCGGTCCCCACCGTTCCCGGCAGGAAGTCCGCGATGCGTTCCGGTGTCCACGCGCCGCCCTCCGCGTACCCGGCGCGGAGTTCGCGGGGCTGGGCCCAGACCGCGATCTTGGGACCGGCGATCGTGTAGACCTGGCCGGTGATCTTCTCCTCGCGGGCCCGTTCCGACAGCAGGTAGACGACGAGCGCCGCGACGTCCTCGGGCTCCCCGATCTCCTTGAGTTCCATCGGGACGTTCGCCGACATCCGCGTCCGGGCGACCGGTGCCACGGCGTTCGCGGTGACCCCGTACTTGTGGAGGCCGAGCGCCGCCGACCGTACGAGCGAGATGATCCCGCCCTTGGCCGCGGAGTAGTTGGCCTGTGCCACGGATCCCTGGTGGTTGCCGCTGGTGAAGCCGATCAGGGTGCCGGTGCCCTGGCGTCGCATGACCGCCGACGCCGCCCGGAAGACGGTGAACGTGCCCTTCAGGTGGGTCGCGACGACCGGGTCCCACTCCTCCTCGGACATGTTGAAGAGCATCCGCTCGCGCAGGATGCCCGCCACGCACACGACCCCGTCCAGGCGCCCGTACTCCGCGAGGGCGACGTCGACGACCCGCTGCCCGCCCGCCATCG
Organism: Streptomyces sp. NPDC017246; assembly: GCF_044331325.1. Classification (NCBI taxonomy): domain Bacteria; kingdom Bacillati; phylum Actinomycetota; class Actinomycetes; order Kitasatosporales; family Streptomycetaceae; genus Streptomyces; species Streptomyces sp. NPDC017246. The sequence continues at coordinate 178,569 of NZ_JBIRMW010000011.1, forward strand.
TCGAGATGTCGTCGGCGACCGCGACCGCCGTGCCGCCGCCCGCCTCGATCTCCTTCACGACGGAGAGGGCGATCTCCGAGGTCGGTTCGCCGCCCTCGATCGAGACGCCGTAGTCGTTGACGACGACCTTCGCGCCCTCCGCCGCGCACGCGAGGGCGACGGCGCGGCCGATGCCCCGTCCCGCGCCCGTGACGGCGACGACCCTGCCAGCCAAGAAGTTCCCCACGTCCGGCCCCTCCCACAGTTTCTGACGGTCCGTTAGATTCGTTCGTCGTCAGGATTCTACGGTCCGTCAGATACCGGTCCACAAGACCCCGGAGGCCCCCGATGTCTCTGCCCGCCGCATTCCACGAGATCGCCAAGCGCGTCAACAACTGGGGCCGTTGGGGCCAGGACGACGAAATCGGCACGCTCAACCTCGTCACCGACGAGGTCGTACGGGAAGCCGTCGCCACCGTCCGCACCGGCCACCGCGTCCCCCTCGCCGTCGACCTCAGACAGGACGGCGTCCAGACCGGCATGATCCCCGGCCGGGTCAACCCGCTCCATGTCATGGTGCAGATCAACCAGGAGCTCTTCGGCCCCGGCACCGTCGCCACCAGCGACGACGCCGTGACCCTCGGCCTCCAGGCCGGCACCCACTGGGACGCCCTGACGCACGTCTCCCACTCGGGCCGCATCTACAACGGCCGTCCGGCCGCCACCATCACCCCGCACGGCCGCTCCGAGTTCAGCGGCATCCACACCGCCCGGCACCTCGTGAGCCGCGGGGTCCTGCTCGACGTGGCGGCGGCCAAGGGCCTCGACCGGCTGCCGGGCGACCACGCCGTCACCCCGGAGGACCTCGACGAGGCCGCCGACTTCGGCGGGGTGACCGTACGGTCCGGGGACATCGTGCTCGTACGGACGGGTCAGATGCGGTCGTACCTGGCCGGCGACCGGCACGGATACGCTTTCCCGTCACCCGGGCTCTCGGTCCGTACGCCGGAGTGGTTCCACGCCCGGGACGTCGCGGCCGTCGCCAACGACACCCTCACCTTCGAGATCTTCCCGCCGGAGATCGAGGACCTGTGGCTGCCCGTGCACGCCCTCGACCTGGTCGAGATGGGGATGCTCCAGGGGCAGAACTGGAATCTGGAATCTCTGTCCACAGCCTGTGCACAAGAGCGGCGCTACGCGTTCCTGCTCTCGGCGATGCCCGAACCCTTCGTGGGCGGCACGGGCACACCGGTGGCACCGGTCGCGGTCCTCTGAGCCGGATCGTCAGGCTCTTCACGGGCGGCGGCGCGCTCGCGCGCGCCCCGAGCACGGCACGGCCGCCGCCACCCGGCCGCGACCCGCACACGTCGAGGGCCATCGGCCCGGACAGGCTCCGGGCCGTACGGTCCTCGGCTCCCCTCGCCGCGAATCGCTCACCCCAGGGTGAGCAAAACGCCACGAACCGTCAACAGCGCACCCGTCCGGGCGACATCGACGCCCCCGGATTCACCGGGCCGACCGGCCCCGGCCGCACGGCGGGAGCCGGGTCCACCTCGCACCAGATGCTCTTGCCGACACCCTCGGGCTGCCAGCCCCACCGGTCCGCGAGGCCGTCCACCAGCTCCAGGCCGCGCCCGTTGGTGTCGTCGCCCTCCGCGTGCCGGGGAGCCGGCGGGCGGTCGCTCGCGTCGGCGACCTCGACCCGCACCCCGCCCTCCGCCGCGAACAGCATCCGCAGCACGGCCGGACAGCCGGTGTGCACCACGGCATTGGTCACGAGCTCGGAGATGAGCAGCACCAGCGTCTCGGCCAGCGGCTCGTCGTCCCCTATGCCCGAACCGGCGAGCCGTGACCGGGCCCACCTCCGGGCTCGCCCCACCTCCGCCGGGTCCGGCCCGACCTTCAACTGAACCTGAAGCACCTGCACCGCTCACACCATCCGAACCGGCGGACACATCGCCTCGCGCCTCACAGCCATCGACGCCCTTACGGAACGTGAATTCCTTGCGAGACAGCATGGTTGACGTACAGTCACCGCAACAAGCGCTTCGGGCATATTCCAGCGCGAAGGAGTACGCGTGGCCCATACTGTGCGACGCGCGCTGCGGGGAGTCGAACAGGAGCGCGCGGGGCGCCTCCCTGGGGCGCGAGCGGCGCGCATTCCCGGGCCCGGAGTCACCGCAGGGGCGACACCGGGACGATCCGGGCCAACGAGCACTCGCATCCCACGGAGCGTACCGGAGCCGGAGGCCGACTCCGGGCCGTGACGGCCCCGGCGAAGGACACAACCGGATATCAACATTCCGTGACCCGCCGGGCGCACAGAGCGACAGCTCCCCGGGAGGGCGGCCGGCTCACAGCCCCGCGGCCACCGCCTCCTCCGCGCGCGCGGCCGGCAGGCGCAGCTCGGCCCGCACCCAGGCCCGCTTCAGATGCAGATGGACGTCCGCCTCCCAGGTGAAGCCCATGCCTCCGTACACCTGGAGACAGTCGCGGGCGTTGGCGGTCGCCGCCTCGTCGGCGAGGAGCTTGGCCCCGGCGATCTCGACGGGGTCGACGGTGAGGGAGGCCGCGCGGACGGCCGCGCGGGCGAGCTCGGTCCGCACGAGCATCCCGGCGCAGAGGTGCTTGACGGCCTGGAACCCGCCGACGGGCTGCCCGAACTGCTCCCGCTCCCGGGCGTAGGAGACGGCCATCCCGGTGGTCCGCCCGGCGCTCCCGACCTGCTCGGCGGCGATGAGGAGGACGGCCTCGTCGGCTCCGGTCGCGCCCCCGTCGCCGGGCACCCGGTGCAGGGGTGTCAACGGGTCGACCGACCGCACGGGTACGGCGCCGGAGGCATCCCCCAGCACCACGTCCGCCGCGTCCAGCCACGGCACGAGCCCCTCGCCCGCGGCGGTGACGACGACATCCCCCTCCGCCGCCCCCGGGACGGCCCCGGCGGCCAGGTGGGTGGCCACCAACGGCCCCGGCAGCAGCGCCCTCCCGGCCTCCTCGAACACGAGCACCGCCTCCGGGAGGCCGAGCCCCACACCGCCCTCCTCCTCCGGGACCCGCAGCGCGAAGAACCCGGCCGCGCCGAGCTCCCGCCACAGGTCCCGGTCCAGGGCGCCGCCGGAGTCGACGGCCGCCCGCAGTGCCTCCCGGCCGAAGCGGCCGTCGAGGAGGTCCCGTACGCCCCGGCGCAGGGCCCGCTGGTCCTCGCTGAGTCGGAAGTCCATGGCGGGGGTCACCGGCCCTTCGGCAGGCCGAGGATGCGCTCGGCGACGATGTTGCGCTGGATCTGGGAGGTGCCGGCGGCGATCGTGTACGAGAGGGAGGACAGCCGGTCCAGGGTCCAGTCGCGGCCGAGGTCGAGCGCGTCGGGGCCGAGGACGGCGGCGGCGGCCTCGTAGAGCTCCTGGCGGGCGTGGGAGTAGTGCAGTTTGAAGACGGAGCCGCCCGCGCCGGGCACTCCGCCGGTCGCCTGGGCCTCGCTGACGTTGGCCTGGACGATCCGCCACAGCGCCCGGAACTCGGCGGAGAGCCTGCCGAGACGGCGGCGCAGGACGGGGTCGTCCCAGGTGCCGTTCTTCCGGGCCGTTCGGGCGAGTTCGCCGAGGAGCCGGCGGCAGGCGACGACCTCGCCGACGAACGCGGTGCCGCGTTCGAAGGAGAGGGTGACCATGGTGACGCGCCAGCCGTCGTTCTCCTCGCCGACCCGGTTCTCGACGGGTACCCGCACCTCGTCGAGGAAGACCTCGGCGAACTCCGTGGAGCCCGCGAGGGTGCGCAGCGGCCGTACGGTGACGCCGGGCGCGTCCATGGGCATCGCGAGCCAGGTGATGCCCCGGTGCTTCGACGGGGCCTCCGGGTCCGTCCGTACGAGCAGCTCGCACCAGTCGGCGACCTCGGCGTGCGAGGTCCAGATCTTCTGGCCGCTGACGACGTACGCGTCCCCGTCCCGTTCCGCTCGGGTGCGGAGCGAGGCCAGGTCGGAGCCGGCGCCGGGTTCGCTGAAGCCCTGGCACCAGACCTCGTCGCCGCGCAGGACGGGCGGCAGCCAGCGTGCGCGCTGCCCGGTGGTGCCCTCGGCGGCGATGGTGGGGCCCGCGTGGAGGAGTCCGACGAAGTTGGCGCCGACGTAGGGCGCTCCGGCGAGTTCGGTCTCCTCCAGGAAGATCAGCCGCTGGGTGGGGGACGCGTCCCAGTGGACGTCGGCGTATCCGGATTCGTACAGCCTGCGCTGCCAGCCGCAGTCGTACGCGCGGCGGGCCGGCCAGTCCAGCGGGTCGGGTTTCGCGGGGAGGCCGGGCAGGGTGGCGGTGAGCCATTCCCTGAGCCGGGCCCGGAACTCCTCCTCCTCGGCGGTGCAGCCGAGGTCCATCAGACGATGCCGAGGTCGAGCATGCGGATGGCGTTGCCCCGCATGAGCTTGTAGACCGTCTCGTCGTCGAGGCCGCGCACGTGGTCGAGGGCGACCTCCTTGGTGTGCGGGAAGGTCGAGTCGACGTGCGGGTAGTCGGTCTCGAAGGTGGCGTTGTCGCGGCCGACGACGTCGAGCGAGGCGATGCCGTGCTTGTCGCGGAAGAAGCAGCAGAAGATCTGCCGGTAGTAGTACGTGGACGGGGGCTCGGGGACGAGGTCGCGGACGCCGCCCCAGGCGCGGTGCTCCTCCCAGACGTCGTCGGCGCGTTCGAGGGCGTAGGGGATCCAGCCCATCTGGCCCTCGCTGTAGGCGAGCTTGAGGGTCGGGAACCTGACCAGGACCCCGCTGAAGAGGAAGTCCATCATCGAGGCCATCGCGTTGTTGAAGCTGAGGGAGGCCTGGACGGCGGGCGGGGCGTCGGGGGAGGCGGCGGGCATCTGGCTGCTGGAGCCGATGTGCATGTTGACCACCGTGCCCGTGTCCTGGCAGACGGCGAAGAAGGGGTCCCAGTAGCCGGAGTGGATCGACGGCAGTCCGAGGTGGGTGGGGATCTCGGAGAAGGTGACGGCCTTGACGCCGCGGGCGGCGTTGCGCCGGATCTCGGCGACGGCGAGGTCGATGTCCCAGAGCGGGATGACGCAGAGCGGGATCAGCCGGCCGCCGCTGTCGCCGCACCACTCCTCGACCATCCAGTCGTTGTAGGCGCGGACGCAGGCGAGGGCGACCTCCTTGTCGTGTGCCTCGGCGAAGGTCTGGCCGCAGAAGCGGGGGAAGGTGGGGAAGCAGAGGGAGGCCTCGACGTGGTTGAGGTCCATGTCGGCGAGGCGGGCCTTGGGGTCCCAGCAGCCGCGTCGCATCTCGGCCCGGGTGATGCCTTCGAGGGTCATGTCGTCGCGGTCGAAGCCGACGGCGGCGATGTTGCGCTTGTACGGGAACTTGAGGTCCTCGTAGATCCACCAGTCGGTGGGCGGGCCGTCGGGGTCCATCGTGATCTGGTACTTGCCGGCGACGTAGGCGAGCTCGCCGATTCCGGCCGTGAGGGGCTGCGGTCCCCGGTCGCGGTACTTCTTCGGGAGCCAGGTCTCGAAGAGGTGGGCGGGTTCGATCACGTGGTCGTCGACGCTGATGATGCGGGGCAGTTCCGTCATGACCCCTCCATGTTTCTGATGGACCGTCAGATCTGACGGGATCAGGCTAGCCCCGCACCCCTGGACCGACAAGCGCCCGGCCTCTACGCTCACCGCACTATCTGACGGAACGTCAGCCGTGAGGAGTACGGCCGAGAGGAGTACGGTCATGGATCAGACCGCGCACGCCCTGGGCGGGTCCCGCACGCTCTGGGAACTCGTCGAACGCCGCGCCGCCCTCACCCCCGACCGGCCCGTCCTCCTCCAGGGCGACCGCGTCCTCACCTTCGAAGGCCTCCGCGCCCGCGCCGAACGCTGCGCCGCCGGCCTCCACGCCATGGGCGTGCGCCCCGGCACGGTCGTCGCCTGGCAGCTGCCCACCCGCATCGAGACCGCGGTGCTCTCCTTCGCCCTCGCCCGCCTCGGAGCCGTACAGACCCCCGTGATCCCCTTCTACCGGGACAAGGAGGTCGGCTTCGCCCTGCGCGAGTCCAAGGCCGAGTTCTTCGCCGTCCCCGGAGTCTGGCGCGGATTCGACCATACGGAGATGGCACGCCGGCTCGGCGCCCACGGCATCTTCGAGGCATACGGCCCCGAATCCCTCCCCGACGGCGACCCGGCCCTGCTGCCCCCGCCGCCCGCGTCGGGGACCGACGTCCGCTGGATCTACTGGACCTCCGGCACGACCTCCGACCCCAAGGGCGTCCTGCACACCGACCGCTCGCTCCTCGCGGGCGGCTCCTGCCTCGCCCACGCACTCCGGCTCACCGACGCGGACATCGGCTCGATGGCCTTCCCCTACGCCCACATCGCCGGGCCCGACTACACGGTGATGCTGCTGATGTACGGATTCCCCGCCGTGATGTTCGAACAGTTCGCGCTGCCGGAAGCCCTGGACGAGTACCGGCGGCACGGCGTCACGGTGGCCGGCGGCTCCACCGCCTTCTACGCGATGTTCCTCACCGAGCAGCGCAAGAAGCCGGACGAGCCGGTCCTCCCCACCCTGCGGCTGCTCGCGGGCGGCGGGGCACCGAAACCGCCGGAGATCTACCACGCCGTACGCAAGGAGATGGGCTGCCGGCTCACCCATGGATACGGCATGACGGAGGTCCCCATGATCACCATGGGCGACCCCGACGACACCCCCGAGAACCTCGCGACCACCGAGGGCCGACCGCCCGCCGGCATGGAGATCCGCATCACCGGCTCCGGAGAGGTCCTGCTGCGCGGCGAAGCCGTCTGCCAGGGCTATCTGGACCCGGCCCAGACGGCGGCCGCCTTCGACGAGGACGGCTTCCTCATCACCGGGGACGTCGGGCATCTGACCCCGAGCGGGCACCTCGTCCTCACCGGCCGCGTCAAGGACATCATCATCCGCAAGGGAGAGAACATCTCCGCCAAGGAGATCGAGGACCTCCTCCACCGGCACCCCGACGTCGGCGACACCGCCGTCATAGGCCTCCCCGACACCGAGCGCGGCGAACGCGTCTGCGCCGTCGTCGAACAGCCCGCGGGAGCCGCCCCGCTGACCCTTCCGGCCGTGACGGCCTTCCTGCGGGAGGCGGGCCTGTCGGTCCACAAGCTGCCCGAACAGCTGGAGGTGGTGGACGCGCTCCCCCGCAACGAGACGCTGCGGAAGGTGCTGAAGTACCAGCTCAGGGAGCGATTCGGTCCGTCGCGGTGAGATCCGCCCTGGTGACACCCTGGGCGCCGTCGTCCACGGCGACGGCGGCCGCCGCCTCGGTGAGCGCCGTCGGCACGTCCACGTACACCTCGAAGAGCCGCCGGACGCCCAGCGCGGCGAGCACCCGGCCGACATGACCTTCCCTGTCCTCGGGAAGGATCAGCCGCAGCCGACCCCCGCAGGAACGGAGCAGCCGACGGGCCGCGATCAGCACCCCCACCCCGCTGGAGTCGCAGAAGCGGACGGAGGACAGATCGATCACCACGTCGTGGCGGCCGCCCGCCACGGCGTCGTGGACGCGGCGGCGTATCCGGGGGGAGGTGACCAAGTCCATTTCCCCCCGGACGCGGAACACCGTCCAGGAGCCGTACTCGTTCTCGTCGACCTCGATCGTCGTCACGGTCGGCGCCTGCCCCACCGGAGCGGCGCGAAACCCCCGCCCCCAGGGATGACGCGTTCCTTACCATCCGCGTCCGCGTCAAGGGCGCACTTGCGGCAAACAGGCGTACGTCGTCGGGGCGGCGCACTACTTTGGAGGAGAACCGGGGAGCCGGGAAGGCGGAGGGTCGGATGGCGATGGACACACCACCGCGCTGGGACCGCAGGATGCAGCAGCGGCTGGCGCGCGGCGAGGCCGCCGCGCTCGGCGAGCTGTACGACCGGTTCGCCGCGCTGGTGCACAGCCTCGCCCACCGGGTCCTCGACGACGACGACGCGGCCGACCAGATCACCCGCGAGGTCTTCGGCTACATCTGGGAGAACCCCGACGCGTACGACCCCAAGCAGGGAAACATGCGCTCGTGGGTCGCCAAGCTGACCCAGCGGCAGGCCGTGCACCGGCTGCGGCAGGCCGAGGCGACGGCGTACGCGGAGACCGGCCGGGGCTCGGCGGAGGAGCTGGAGCAGAAGGTGCGCCGCGCCTCCGTCGCCGCCCGCGCCGACTACATCGTCACGTCCATGCCGACCCCGCTCCGGGCCGCACTCGAACTGGCGTACTTCCAGCGCCGGGACTACCGCCAGACCGCCGCCGACCTCGGCGTCACCGAGGACGAGGCCCGACGGCGCCTCCGCCTCGGCCTCCAACTGCTCTCCTCGGCGAACCGCCCCTCCGACGTCGGCGGCCCGCCCGGCTACGGGCGCGCACTGTGACCGGGGCGAACGGCGACGACGGCGACGATGTCGCACGCGCCCCGTGGATACCGGGGCCGCGCCGGGCGGCGGACGACCACGCGGACCTGACGGCGGAGGCGTACGGGCACAGGGCCGAGGTCGGGGACGAGGCGGAGGAGACACCCGGGGCGGAACCCGAACCGGACGTACCGGTCCTCACCCACGGCGTGCTCAAGTCCCTCCTCGGGGCATGGGCGCTGTCGGCCTGCTCGGCCGGGGAGACGAAGGCCGTCGAGGACCACCTCACGACCTGCGCACCGTGCGCGGACGAGGCCCTGCGGCTGCGGGACGCGGTGACCCTGCTGCACGAGGACCGCGACCTGGACCTCGACCCGCTGCTGCGGTCCCGGGTCCTGGAGAACTGCCTCGGCCGGCGCCCGGCCCGCATCCCGGTCCCCGAGTGGGTCACGCCCTACGACGCGGAGACCGCGCGGCTCGACGCGCTGCTGCGGGACATCGGCGAGTCGGAATGGCACGCGCCGGTACGGCTCAAGTGGTACGACGGCGACCGGATCGTCCGCCGCAAGGCGACGGTCGCGGGAGTCATCGGCCATCTGCTCGCCGTCGACGGCCTGGTGTCCTCGGCGCTCGGCCTCGACGACCCGCTGGGCGCGCAGACCCCGGAGCTGTCGCCGTCCGAGCGGACGGAGGCGTTCTGGTCGGGCCTGGACCGGCCGCCGAACCGGATGCTCCGAGGCCCCTGGCGGGAGCAGAGCCACACCCTGATCCGCACGGTCTCGTTCGCGGGCCGGGGCGTGGCGGACCTCACCGTCACGTACAAGGACTTCGCGCTCCCCCTCCGCGACTCGCTCCTGGAGCGGGCCTTCGAATGCTGGGTGCACGCGGACGACATCGCGAACGCGGTGGCGTACCCGTACGCCCCGCCCAGCGGCGCGCACCTCCACGGCATGATCGACCTGGCGGCCCGTCTGCTCCCCGCGGCCCTCGCGAACCGCCGCCGCACCGGCCTCGCGGCCCCGGCCCGCCAGCTGGTGGCCGCGGGCGCGCCGGGCCGCTCGCTGCACCTGGAGGTGGAGGGCGCGGGCGGTGGCCACTGGTACATCGCGCTGGACTCACCGGCGGCGGTCGGCTCACCGGAACTGGCGGTGGCGCAGGTGGCGATGGACGGCGTCGAGTTCTGCCAGCTGGTGGCGGGCCACATCTCCCCGGAGGAGGCGGCGGCGGGCCAGGACGGCGACCGCGAGGCGATCAAGGACGTCCTGTCGGCAGCGGCGTCCTTGAGCCGCCTGTAACCACCCCACCACGAACGCCGCCCCGCGTGTTGGGCGCCGCCCCCACGCTGCGGGCGCCGCCCGCGTTGTCGGCATCGCCCGCGTTGTCGGCGTCGCCCCCGCGCTGCGGGCGTCGCCCCCCGTTGCGGGCGTCGCCCCCCCGTTGTGGGCAATCGTCCCGCTGGGCGGGACGGGTGGGCACAACGGACGTCGCCCCTTGCCGGGCCCAGGCTCCCCGCACCTACCCGCACCCCGAGGACGTCCGGACCCCGTTGCCGGCCCGCCGGAGGGACCTGGGGGCGCCGTCCCCGTGGGGCGCGACGCTCTAGGGGTGCGGGGGGCGCAAGGGGCGGAGGCGCCGCCAAGGGCGCCGTTCCGTTGTGCCCACCCGTTCCGCCCCAGCGGAACAGTTGCCCACAACGGGGAGGGCGACGCCCGCGGCGGAGGGGTGGCAGTGGCGGGGCGTGGGGTTACGCGAAGACGACCGTGCGGCGGCCGTTCAGGAGGATCCGGTGCTCCGCGTGCCACTTCACCGCACGCGCCAGCGCCTGGCACTCCACGTCCCGCCCGACCGCCACCAGCTGGTCGGGGGTCACCTCGTGCCCCACGCGTTCGACTTCCTGCTCGATGATCGGGCCCTCGTCGAGGTCGGCCGTCACATAGTGCGCGGTCGCGCCGATGAGCTTGACGCCGCGGGTGTGCGCCTGGTGGTAGGGCTTGGCGCCCTTGAAGCTGGGGAGGAAGGAGTGGTGGATGTTGATGATCCGCCCGGAGAGCTGCTTGCAGAGGTCGTCGGAGAGGACCTGCATGTAGCGGGCGAGGACGACGAGCTCGACGTTCTGCTCGCGGACGAGGTCGAGGAGTTCCGCCTCGGCTTCGGCCTTGGTGTCCTTGGTGACGGGGATGTGCCGGAAGGGCAGCCCGTAGGAGCCGACGAGTTCCTGGAAGTCCGTGTGGTTGGAGACGACGGCGACGATCTCCACGGGCAGCGCGCCGATCCGGGAGCGGAACAGCAGGTCGTTCAGGCAGTGGCCGAATTTGGACACCATGAGGACGATCCGCATGCGCTGGTCGGCGCGGTTGATCTGCCAGTCCATCTCGTAGGAGTCACCGACCGCGGTGAAGCTGGCCCGCAGCTTGTCGACGTTCACGGGGGTCTCCGCCGAGAAGTGGACCCGCATGAAGAAGAGTCCGCTGTCGCGGTCTCCGAACTGCTGGCTGTCCTCGATGTTGCACCCGGTGATGAAGAGGTAGCTCGACACGGCGTGCACGATGCCCTGCTTGTCGGGGCAGGAGAGGGTGAGGACGTACTGGTCGGTCATCCCGTCAGCCTGCCACACCCGGGCACGCCGGGTGACCCGCTGTCCGGCAGGCGGAACGGCGGGGGATCGTTTCAGGACCTCGTCATGATGTGGAGCACGTCGAGGGAGCGCGGAGGGGTGTCGGGGTCTTCTCCGTCGGCGTGGGCGAGGCGTACGTGGGCCTCGCGGGCGGCGCGTACGGCTTCGGGCCAGCCGTGGTGCTGGAGGTACGCGGAGACGGGGGCGTCGGGTCCGACCTGGTGCATGATGCGGAGCACCCGGAGGACGGCGAGGTCGACGAGGGCGGCCTCGCCGGTGTCGCGGAAGATCGAGCCGACGTATTTCTCGGCGGACCAGTTGTCGAGCCAGGTGTCCTCGACCAGGCGGTAGACGGCGTCGGTGACGTCGCCGTATCCCTCCTGGCCGGCCAGCCAGGTCGTCTCGTGGAACCCGGGGTCGGAGAGCATGTGCAGCGCGGAGCGCACGTTGATGCGCCAGCGCCACCAGGGCATGTCGTTGAGCGGCATGCCGCCCATGGTGGAGGAGCGACGGCCGCGACGGGAAGAGTTAACCGAACCGGAGACTGGACTGGACACGTTTCGATCGTACGTTCCCTTGTCCGGTAACCGGAGTCGCCCCCTCGCCACCCCCGTAATTCACCTTTACGTCACCCACCGTTGAACCGTGCTCACTCCCGCGTTACCCGTGAGGCGGAAATGTGCATGCCCATGACCGGTAGGCGACTGACCTCACTCCTCGCATGCGTCACGACCTCGGCGGCCGGAGCTTCATTGCTCACCGGTTGTGGTGTGCTCCCTGGGGCCACGGGGGGCTCCAGGGAGCCCGTCACGGTGATGACGTGGGCTCCCGACCAGACCCGAGCGACCAATATGCCCGGAATGCCCGCCATGGCGCAGGCGTTCGCCCGGTGGGTGAACTCCCAGGGCGGCATCGACGGCCACGAACTGCGCGTCCTCACCTGCAACGAGCACAACAGCACCACCGGCGCCGCCGCCTGTGCGCGCCGGGCCGTCCGCGAGAACGCGGTCGCGGTCGTGGGTTCGTACAGCCAGAACGGGCGCGCCTTCATGGCCCCGCTGGAGGCCGCGGGCGTGCCGTACATCGGGGGCTACGGCATCTCGGAGGACGAGTTCACCAGCCCGCTCTCCTACCCGGTGAACGGCGGTCAGGCGTCCCTCATCGCCGGTCACGGCATCCAGCTGGCCGGCTCCTGCCGCACCGTCTCCCTCGTCCGGCCGGACACCCTCGCCGGAGACAAGCTGCCCGAGCTCCTCAACTCCGGCCTGCGCAAGGCGAGCCACCGCAGCGCCGTGGACATTCCGGCGGTGGAGGACGCCGCCGAGTACACCGCGCAGGCCTCCCGGGCCCGGGAGAAGGCCGGCGAGGAGGAGGGCTGTGTCACCGCCGTGCTCGGCGAGCGCACCCAGACCTTCTTCGACTCGTTCCGGCGGCTCCCGGGGCAGGAGGGCGGCGACGGCGGCTCGGGCCGTGGTGCGGACGGCGGCTCCGGCTCCGACGGGAAGTCCGGCTCCGGCGAGGAGAAGGACTCCGTGCGGATCTCGTCCGTCCTCGGCAGTGTCGGCCAGCCCGTGATCGACCGCACCGGCGGTGCCCACAGTCCCTTCGAGGGCGCGTACGTCACCGGCTGGTACCCGGAGGCGGCCGACAAGAGCTGGGCGCCGATGCGCAAGGTCATCAAGGAGCACGCCTTCGCCGACAACCGGGTCGACCCGGCCGACGCGGGCGTGCAGACGACGTGGATCGCGTACACGGTCCTCAAGGACGTCGTCGAGGCCCTCGACGACGACACGATCACGGCCGACGCGATCGCCCACGCCCTCGACCAGGGTGAGCGGATCGACACCGGCGGTCTGACCCCGACCCTGCGCTGGAAGTACGAGGACCTTCTCGGGGCCCCCGGCTTCCCCCGGATCGTCAACCACGAGGTGACGTTCCAGGTGGTCCGCAAGGGGCAGCTGGTGGCGCAGAAGCCCGGCTTCGTCGATGTCGGCGAGACCGTCCTCAGCGCCCCCTGAGCCGTCCTTCCCGTCCGGGCCGGGGGCATGGGCCGCCCCGGGCGGCCGCGCGACCGCTACAGCTGGCTGTACGCGCGCTTCTCCAGGCCGTACTTCGTGGCCGTCGGGTTCCACAGCGAGGCCGCCTGCTTCTTGGCGGCGGTGGCCTCGCCGCTCTTCTTGTTCGCCTCGGCCAGCTGGCTGGTCGAGCGGGCCTTGCCGCCCTTGCAGGCCTTCTTGGCCTTCATCTGGTCGCCCCAGGCGGCGTAGTGGTCGTCCGCGGAGGCGGAGGCCTGCCAGGCCTTGGTGAGCGCGGCGGTCAGCGCGGGGCTGTTCGGGATCTTGTCGACCGACAGCGACTGGAGCTTGGTGACCAGGCCCCGGCGCTGCTCGGCGGCGCCGCGCAGGTCGGTCGCCGCCTTGTCCAGGTTCTTGCACTGCTTGATGGACTCGACCGAGCTGATCACGGTGTCGCGGCTGCTGCTGCTGGTCGCGAGCAGCTTGCTCAGCTCCTGCGCCTGCGGCTCCGCCGGGTCGGCCGGCTTCTCCGCGGGCGTCGTCGCCTCGCCGGACGGCGCGGCGGAGCTGGCCGCCACGTTCTGGCCGCCCTTCTTGGGGTCCTTGTCCTCGTCACCGCCGCTGAGGAGCGCGCCGGCGCCGAGGCCGACGACGGCGCAGCCGACGACGACGGCGGCGATCAGGGCGACCGGAGACTTGCGGCGGGCGGGCGCGGGCTCGGCGCCGTCGTCGTAGTAGGCGTCCTGGTAGGCGTACTGCTGCGGGGGCGGCGGGGGCTGGTGCTGCTGGTGGTACGGGGCGGGGGCGGGCTGCTGGTACGCCTGCGTCTGCTGAGGGGCCCGCGGGGCCTGCGGGGCCCGCGGCGCCTCCGTACGGAAGAGGTTGTCGAACTCGGCGGGCGGCTGGCGCTCACCGGGCTCCTGCGCCGGGACGGGGGCGATGTACTGGGTCGCGTCCGAGGCTCCCGCGGGCCCGGGGCCCTGCTGCTGGAGCGGTCCCGTACCCAGGAACTGGGTCTGCGGGCCCCCGCCCTGCTGCGGCGGCACCGGCGCGATGTGCTGGGTGGCCTGCATGTCACCGGCGGCCGGCGGCGGGTATCCGTAGCCGGGCCGCGGACCGGGCGCCTGCGGCATCCCGCCCTGCCCCTGCTGCTGCATCCCCTGGGCCTGCATGCCCTGGGCGGGCGGCATTCCGCCCGCGGCCGGCGGCGGGTATCCGTATCCCTGCTGCGGGCCGGAGACGGGAGGCATCCCGCCCGGCACCGGGGCGATGTGCTGGGTCGCCTGCATGTCGCCGGGACCCGGGGCGCCCGGGCCCGGGTAGCCGTAGCCGGGCTGCGGCGGCATGCCCTGGGCCGGTATCGGCGCCAGGTACTGGGTGGACTGCGTGTCGGCGGCGGCGCCCGGTGCGGCCTCCGGCGGCAGGGGCTGCGCGGGCGGCAGCGGCTGCCCGCCCGGCTGGCCACCGGCGGGACCCCAGGCGCCACCCCACGGCTGTGCTCCCCCTTGGGCATCCTGCGCGGGGGGCACCGCCGGGTACTGCGGCTCCGGACCCTGTCCGTTCTGCGTCACCGGGACTCCTACTGATGGACCGACCTACGGAATCGTCGGCCCACGCTACCGGGTGCGCGCGGGGCTCCGCACACACGTGTGAGCCCGGTTACACAACCTTCTCGAACGGCCCGGTCCCGGCCGGGGACTACGCCGCGTACAGCTCCATCCGCGCCCCGAACTCCCGCACCACCGCCTCCCCCGCGTACGGCTCCAGGCGCTCCCGCAGGTCGTCCAGGTACTCCGCGCCCCGTGACGACCGCAGCGTGCCGAGGAGTTCGAGCGCGCGCGTCCCCGTCCGGCAGGCCTGCTCGACCTCCCGCTGCTGGACCTGAGCCGTGGCGAGCAGCGCGAGGCCGATCGCGCGGCGCCGCGCCCGTGTCTCCGGGTGACCGGCGATCGACTCCTCGGCGGCCCGCGCGGCCGCCTCCGCCTGTCCCAGGTCCCGGTAGCAGTGGGCCAGTTCGTCCGCGAGGTAGGCGTGGTCGAAGTGGGCGATCCAGGCCGGGTCGTCGCCCGCCTCCGGATCGGCCTGTTCCAGGGCCCGTACGGCACGGCCGGCGGCCGTCTCGAAGGCGCTGAGGTCCCCGAGGAGCGCGTGTCCGCGCGCCTCGGCCGCGAGGAACATGGCCTCCGCCCGCGGCGGCACCTTCCCGCGCGCCCCCTCCTGCGCGGCCCGCGCCAACTGGGCGATCTCCCGGGGGTTTCCGAGCTGGGCGGCGAGGTGGCTCATGGAGGCGGCGAGCACATAGCCGCCGTAGCCCCGGTCGCCGGCGGCCTGGGCGAGCCGCAGCGCCTGGATGTAGTAGCGCTGGGCGAGGCCCGGTTCGCCGGTGTCCACCGCCATGTACCCGGCGAGTTCGGTCAGTCGGGCGACCGCGGCGAAGAGCTGCCGGCCGACCGCCTCCCGGTAGGAGCCGGACAGCATCCCCGACACCACGCTGTTGAGGTAGTGGACGACCACCGGGCGGACGTGGCCGCTGCCGAACCGCCGGTCGAGGTCGACGAGCGCGCTCGTCATCTCCCGTACGGCGGCCACGTCCGCGACCCCGACGCGGGCCCCGGCCGTCCGGGCCACGTGCTGGTCGGGACCGGTGATCAGCCAGTCCCTGCTGGGCTCGACGAGGGCGGAGGCCGCGACCGTGGAGCCGGAGAGGAAGTCGCGGCGGCCCACGTCGCTGCGCCACAGCTCGCAGACCTGCTCGATCGCGCCGGGGACGGTCGGCGCGAACTGGAGCCCGACACCGGCGGCGAGATTCCGGCCGTTGGCCATGCCGACCTCGTCGATCGTGACCGTACGCGCGAGCTTGCGGCCCAGCGCCTCGGCGATGATTCCCGGCGCACGTCCGCGCGGCTGCTGCCCGCGCAGCCAGCGCGCCACCGACGTCTTGTCGTACCGCAGGTCGAGTCCGCGCTCCGCGCCGACCATGTTGACCCTGCGGGCGAGGCCGGCGTTGGAGCAGCCGGCCTCCTGGATGAGCGCCTGGAGCCGTTCGTTGAGCTGACGCGGAACGAGTGGCCTGGCTGCCATGAGTACCCCCTGAGGCCGTGCGGTGATCACTGGAGGAGTGATCACTGCCCGGTGAATATCCGGTCAATGCCGATGTGAACACGCGAAACCGGACACGTCGGCCGCGGCTTCGCCACCGGCGCCCCCATCTGTGCGTACCCACCCCCGCTCCCCGGGCCCCCGCGCGCCCCCGCCCGTGCTCCGATGCGCCCCGCGTGCAGGATCGATGCGTCACACCGCTGTGCGCCGTGGCCGTAACCCCAGGTGACGGGGGAAGTTGTGTTCACCGTGGAAGAGACCATCGGAGTCACGGAAGCCGCACAGATCCCCAAGCAGCGAGGTGAGCAGCTGCTGGACAGCGCCGTGCGGTACGCGGAAGAGCGGCACTGGGACGTGTTTCCCGGGACCTGGCTGGAGGCCGTCGAGGGCAGGGAGCGCTGCTCCTGCGGCGCGGACGCGTGTGCCGTGCCCGGCGCCCACGCGGTCAGGCCCGACTGGTCGACACAGGCGACCGGCAGCGGCGTCGGGGCCCGGCGGATGTGGTCGAAGCAGCCGAAGGCGTCGATCCTGCTGCCGACGGGCCGCACGTTCGACGCGATCGAGGTGCCCGAGTCGGCCGGTTTCCTGGCGCTGGCCCGGATGGAGCGGATGGAGCTGACGCTCGGCCCGGTGACCTGCACCCCGGACCGCCGGATGTACTTCTTCGTCCTGCCGGGCGCCGCCACCAAGGTGCCCGACCTCGTCCGCAAGCTGGGCTGGGTCCCGGCAGCCATCGATCTCACCACGCGCGGCGAGGGCCATTACGTGGCGGCCCCGCCCACCCGGATCGGCGGCAGCGGCGCGGTGCAGTGGGCCCGCCGCCCCACCCCGGCGAACCGCTGGCTGCCCGACGCGGAGGAGCTGATCAGCGCCCTCGCGTACGCGTGTGGCCGGGAAGCGGCGGAGGCGAGAAGCCGTACGCAGTGACCCTGGGCCCCCGTAGGTCCCGCCCGTAGGGTGGGGCGCGTACACACGGGGACGACCGAGGGGTTGACGGAGCATGCCTGACCAGGCATTTGACGGAGCATTCGACAAGGCGGGCGCCGCACCGGGGGAGGGTGCGGTGCCCGCCGTGCGTGTCGAGGGCCTGTGGAAGCGATTCGGCCAGCAGATCGCGGTGAACGGGATCGATCTGGTCCTGCCCGCCGGCAGGTTCATCGGCCTCGTGGGACCCAACGGCGCCGGCAAGACCACCACCCTCTCGATGATCACCGGCCTGCTCCGGCCCGACCAGGGCCGCATCCTGGTCGCCGGGCACGACGTGTGGGCCGACCCCGAGTCGGTCGCCCGGGTGAAGGCCCGGATCGGCATCCTCCCGGAGGGCCTGCGGCTCTTCGAGCGGCTCTCGGGCCGTGAACTCCTCGCGTACAGCGGCCGGCTGCGGGGGCTGCCGGGTGCCGAGGTCGACAAGCGGGCGGCGCAGCTCCTCGACGTCCTCGACCTGACCGGCTCGCAGAACAAGCTGGTCGTGGACTACTCGACCGGTATGCGGAAGAAGATCGGGCTCGCGGCGGCGCTGCTGCACAACCCCGAGGTGCTCTTCCTCGACGAGCCCTTCGAGGGCGTCGACCCGGTCTCCGCGCAGACCATCCGCGGGGTCCTGGAGCGGTACACGGCCTCCGGCGCCACCGTCGTCTTCTCCAGCCACGTCATGGAGCTGGTCGAGTCGCTCTGCGACTGGGTCGCCGTGATGGCGGCGGGCCGGATCCGGGCGCAGGGCACGCTCGCCGAGGTGCGGGGCGACGCGCCCTCGCTCCAGGCCGCGTTCCTGGAACTGGTCGGCGCGAACGGGCGCGAGGCGGCGGGGGACTCGCTGGACTGGCTGGGCGGCGGGGCACAGCGATGAGTGCCTTCACGACCACGACCACCACCACGGGCCCGACCGCCCCCGCCGCCTCCCTCACCTCCGTCTTCGTGCGGCTCAAGCTGAGCCTGCTGCGCAACGGGCTGCGGCAGTCGGGCGGGCGGACTGCCGCGTACATCCTGTCCATCGTCTTCGGCGCGTTCCTCGCCGCGGGCCTGCTGCTGGCCTTCGTCCTCATGCGGGGCAACGCCGACGCCGCCAGTGTCGCGATCCTCCTCACGGGGGCGCTCGCGCTCTCCTGGGCGGTGATGCCGCTGTTCATCCCGAGCGGGGACGAGACCCTCGACCCGTCGCGGCTCGTCATGCTTCCGCTGCGGCCGCGGCCGCTGGTCCGGGCGCTGCTCGTGGCCTCCCTCGTGGGGGTCGGCCCCGTCCTCACCCTCGTCCTGGCCCTGGGCGCGGCCCTGTCCGTCGCACACGGCGCGGCCGGCATCGTCGTCGCCGTCCTCGCCGTCCCCCTGGTCGCCGTGACGTGCGTGGCGCTGTCCCGGGCGGTGGCCGCCGCCAACATCCGGCTGCTCACCTCCCGCAAGGGCCGGGACCTGGCGCTGCTCAGCGGTCTGATCATCGCGGTCGGCATCCAGGTGGTGAACTTCGGCGCCCAGCGCCTGGGCCAGGCCGGTGGTCTGGAGTCGCTCGAACCGGCGACGGCCGTCGTCGGCTGGCTGCCGCCGGCCGCCGCGATCGGCGCGGTCGACTCCGCCGGCCGGGGCGACCACGTGGTGGCGGCGGTCCGGCTGCTGCTCACCGCGGCGACGCTGGCGGCGCTCCTGTACTGGTGGCAGCGGAGCCTGGTCCGGCTGATGGTCGAGCCGGACGGCTCCACGATCGGCGCGGCCTCCGACGCGGGCGTGCGTGACGACTCCGACGGCAAGGGGCTGCTCGGCCGCCTTCTGCCGGACGGGCGCACGGGTGCGGTCATGGAGCGCAGTCTGCGCTACATGTGGCGCGACCCGAAGACGAAGGCGGGGGCCGTGACCTCGCTGGCCCTCGGTCTGATCGTCCCGCTCGTCAACGCGCTCCAGGGCACCGGCTCGATCTACTGGGCGTGCTTCGCCTCCGGCATGCTCGGCATGCTGATGTACAACCAGTTCGGGCAGGACACGTCGGCGTTCTGGATGGTCGCCCAGACCATCTCGACGACGGCCGACGCGTACGCCGAGCTCCGGGCGCGGACCCTGGCGCTGCTCGCGATCACCCTCCCGTACGCCGTCTTCGTGACGGTCCTGACCGTCGCCGTCCTCGGCGAATGGTCGCGGCTCGCGGACGCCCTCGGCCTGGCGCTCGGCCTGCTCGGCGCGATGCTGGCGACGGGTTCGGTGGCCTCGGCCGTCTTCCCGTACTCGATCCCGCAGGACAGCGGCTACAAGAACGTGGCTCCGGGGCAGGGCGCCCTGGCGTGGATCTCGATCCTCGGCGGCATGCTCACGGCCCCGCTGCTGTGCGCCCCGCTGATCGGCACGACGATCTACCTGCATGTCTCGGACCAGGAGTCGCTGCTCTGGATCCTGCTCCCGGCCGGCACGCTCTACGGCGCGTTCCTCGTGTGGGCGGGGCTGAAGGTGGCGGCGCCGCGGACGGCGAAGCGGCTGCCGGAGATCCTGGCCGCGGTCAGCAAGGGGTAGCTCGGCGGACGGTGTGCCGTACGCCGATGGCCCGCTCGGATCGTCCGAGCGGGCCATCGGTCTGTGTGCGCCGGGTCAGGCGGTGAAGGACTCCGGGCCGAAGCGGCCCCACACGACGAAGGCGATCAGGACGATGTAGGCCAGGTCCACCCCGACGAGCTTCAGCTCGTTCCGCCGGATCCGGACGATCGCCGCCCCCACCATGATGATCAGCAGTCCCACGGCGGCCAGTGGCACCAGGGCCGGCGCGATGTCGAGCACGGCGGGCAGCACCAGACCGACGGCCGCCAGGGCCTCCAGTGCCCCGATGGTCTTCACGCCTCCCGCGCCGAAGTCCTCGACCCACTGCCCGCTCGGGCCCGCGGCGGCGATCTTCTCCTTCGGGGTGACCACCTTGTAGGCCCCGCCGGCCAGGTAGGCGAGGGCGAGCAGTCCGGTGACGATCCACAGCGCGAGGTTCATCGGGGTCTCCTTTTCGGGGGCGGGGCGGGGCGGGGCGAGGCCTGCGGCGGCGGGCGGGGCTGGGCTGGGCTGGGCGAGCGGGGACTGCCAGGGGCTGCGGCTGTCAGGCGTGCTGGCCGGGCCGGTAGGAGCCGGCGGGCTGCTGGAGGATGACGTTGCCGCGGTTGAAGGCGTTGATGAGCGAGATCACGGACACCAGGTCCGCGAGCTGGTCGTCGTCGTAGTGCTTGGCGGCGTTGTCCCAGACCTCGTCGGTGACCCCGCCGGCCCCGTCGGCGATGCGGGTGCCCTGCTCGGCCAGTTCGAGGGCCGCGCGTTCGGCGTCGGTGAAGACCGTGGCCTCCCGCCAGGCGGCGACGAGGTGGAGGCGGAGCGGTGTCTCCCCGGCGGCGGTGGCGTCCTTGGTGTGCATGTCGAGGCAGTAGCCGCACCCGTTGATCTGGCTGGCGCGGATCTTGACCAGTTCCAGCGTGGCGCCCGGCACCGTCGAACCGTCCTCGACGACCTTGCCGGCCGCGATGACGTGCTTCCAGGCCTTGAGGGCGAGGGGGCTGGCGAACATGTTCAGGCGAGCGTTCATGGCGGGTTCCTCCGTGGTGGTGTCGACTACACCCACAGGACGGAGCGGCCCCTGCCGGATGTGACACGGCCGGATGTGACCTGCGTCTCCCGGCCCCGCCCACGCCGAATCCCCTTGCTCCGGCGGGACTCCGCGTACGATCCTCCCCGCATGGACCTTCCCTCGCCCGCGCCCCGGATCACCCTCGACGACGGCCTCACGCTGCGCGCGTTCGACGCCGAGAAGGACCTGCCGGAGCTCTTCCGGGTCATCGAGGAGTCGCTGGAGCATCTGCGTCCGTGGATGCCGTGGGTCGCCGAGCACAGCCTCGCCCGCACCGGCGACTTCCTGGCCGGCCGCGCGGAGTGCTGGGCGAGCGGCGAGCAGTGCAGCTACGCGATCGTGCTGGACGGCGCCCTCGTCGGCTCCTGCACGCTGCTCCGGTTCGAGGACTCCCCCGAGGGCACCCGCGAGATCGGCTACTGGCTGCACCCTGCCGTCACCGGCCGCGGCATCGCCACCCGGGCCGCCGGGGCCCTCGTCGCCGAGGCGTTCCGTCTCCCCGGTGTCGACCGCGTCGAGATCCTCCACGATCGGGCCAACGCCGCCAGCGGCGCCGTCCCCGCGCGTCTCGGCTTCACGAAGGAGGGGCGCCGCCCGGCCGAGGCGCTGGCTCCGGCCGAGACCGGGGAGAACCAGGTGTGGTGCCTGCCGAGGAGCCGATGGGAGGGGTGACTCCGGCCGGGTTCGACGGGCTTCCGTCACCGGCACGCGGCCTGCCGGGGGCTTCTGCCGCCGGGACGGGCTGGGTACGTTGAGCTGATGTGGGGGCTGCGGATCCGCAGCCTCCCGGATCGGCGAACCGCGGACCCGTAGACCCCGCAGACCCGCATTCCGCGGACCCGGAGACCTCGAAGACCCGCATACCGCGGACCCGTGGATCCACGGGTCCTCGCTGCCCGGCCCTCGCTCCCCGCTCTCCCGCCCGTCCCCTCGGGCCGAACCCCAGGACTCACGTGAGACACACCGTCACCGAATCCCTGCGCGCGGTCTCGCTCGGCTGTGCCGCCGTCGCCGTCGTCCTCTGCTTCGTCTACGACCGTCCCGACGGCGCCCGTTGGGACGTTCTGGCCGCGCTCTTCGTGGGCGCGATATGCATCGGCGCGTGGGCCCTGCTCACCCGGGAGGAGGCGCCGGCCGGCCCGCCGGTGCCTTCTCCCCCGCCGATGCGGGACCTGCCGTCCGTCCTGCCGCGCAACCCGGTGGACTGGTATCTGACGACCGGGATGCTGCTGGTCGCGTTCGCGCCCTGGGCCGTGTTCCGCCATGCCGCCTATCTGGAGATCATGCTCCCCATGGTCGTCCTGGGCCATCTGGTGCTGATCCCCTGGGCGGCGATCGTCCTCGTCCTGACGGTCAAGAACCTGCTCGTCCGCCGGCTGCCCGAGCCGCAGCGGCTCCTCGCCCAGGACGCCCTGGCGGGCCGGGTCTTCGCCGTGCGCTTCGAGTCCACGGGCGCCGAATGGATCCGGCTGGTCCCCGAGAACAGCACCAAGCTCATCGACCCGCCCCTGGAGCACGCCCAGCATCTGAAGCTCCGGGACGCCGAGGGCGACTGGTACGGCACTCACGGGCTGTTGCCCTCGGTGTTCGGGCCGGACTACGCCCGCAAGCAGCTCGCCGTCTTCGGTCCCCGGGTCAGGGGCGAGCACGTCTGGGTCTACTGGCCGGAGCGCTGGGAGCCCGTCCTCTCGGTGGCGCGGCGGCGTGGCCACCCGGCCTATCCGGTGGCGGTCATCGCCGACGACGGCGAGATGATGTGGGGCTACGCGGCGCTCGACTACACCGACCGCTATCTGACCAACCCCGTGCACCTCCGTGTCACCACGCCCGGCGTGAAGGCCCGTCCGGTGCGCCCCCGCCCGTACTTCCGGGCCGCCGTCCACGGCCGGATGCTGCTGTGGCTGGGGATCGCCCTGGCCGCGCTGGTCCCGGTCCTCCTGGATGTCGTGTCGGGCCGGGTGAGCGCCCTGCTCGGCCTGGTCGCCGGGGTCGCGGTCGTCGCCGCGCCGATCTCCGCCGTACGCGCGACCGTCACCCGCCCGGACCCGAGCCGGTACGTCATTCCCCCGGTGGTGGACTTCCGCACGCAGTAGGTCAGGGACGGTGCTGGGTGGCGGCGACCGGGAGGCGTTCGGCGACCTCGTCGCCGAGTCGCTCGAACTCGGCCCTCAGGAACGGTGAGGCGAGCCGCGCCAGCCCCTTGAATCGCAGCGACCCCCGGTAGGTCAGCCGGGTGAGGGTGGCGGACTCGGCCCGGAAGCTGAGGTCGTCCGTGGACGTCACCGTCTTGTTCTCCCCGACGAACACCAGCCGGTCGGGCTCGCGCGTCACGAGCCGGTACTCGAGTTCCGTGGTGCGGCCACGAAAGCGCGAGGTGTTGTGCCACCGGGTGCCGGGCCGTACGGGCCCCTCGTCCAGACGTACGCAGCGCACGGTCCCGGGGTCCCACTCCTCGGCGCGACCGAAGTCCTCCAGGTACGTGACGAGGTCGTCCAGCGACAGCCCGACGACGAAGCTCCGTTCCACCGTGATCACCGTACCGACCTCCACTTCCCGTGAACCGGACCGGCACCCCGCTCGGGACACCCGCCACCCTCACTTCCCGGGTCGGGCCACGGACGGATGCACCTCTCCCGCGAGCCCGGTTTCGTCGAGGACCGGCGCGTCACAGGGCCGCCGCCGCGCGTACCGCGCCGCCGACGAAGCGGCGGTCCCCGAGGGGTCTCAGGGCCAGGCGTACCAGGGCGAGCGGATTGTCGTCGCCGGCGATGCGGTTGGCGCTGAGCCCGTCGCAGGTCAGGCACTGGTGGATGATCATCCACTCGCCGTCCGTCCGCACGGTCAGGCTCAGTGCCTCCATCCGGCCCCGGCAGCCGGAGTCGCGGTCACCCGGGACGCGCCGGTCGGCGTGCAGGCTCACCAGGCAGTGCGGGCAGTGGTTGCGGTGCGCGGTCCCGGGCGCCACGAGGGACACGTCGAGCCGGCAGCCCACGCATCTGAAGTCGTGGGACCGGTGGCCGCCGCTGCCGTGCAGCACGTCCTTGAGGCGCTGCGGTCGGCGTCGTCCGCGCCGGGCTGGGCTGTCGGGCCGGGTACGTCGGGGCATGGCTGTCTCCTCTCCTTCTTCCGACGGCGCTCAGAGCGTGCCGAACGCTTCAAGGGGGAACGGAGGTTCGGCCAGTGGCCGCACGGCCATGCGCATCAGGACGAACTGGTTGTCGTCCGTGCGCACCGGGCCGGAGGTGAGCTCGCCGCAGCGCACGCAGCGGTGGATGAGCATCCATTCGCCGGTGCGCGGCACCGCGACGGAGATCGGGCTCATCCGGGCGCGGCAGGAGGACGGTCCGCCCTCGCTCCGGTCGAGGACGTGCCGGGAGTGCAGGCAGGAGGGGCAGTGGTTGCGGCCTTCGCCGTCGGCGGGGCCGGACACGGCCAGCCCGCAGGCGACGCAGGTGAACGTGCCGGCGTCGAGGGCCTCGAAGGAGGTGCTCGGAGGGAGAGTGCGTCGGGAAGAGGGGGAGTTGTCGCTGGACACCCGGGTGCTCCTTGCTGAGAGGTCTGCGATGACAGCAAGAGCAGGCCGAGCGGCCTCACCAGGCCCGGAGTGGGTCACGGGCGGAGACATGAGGCACCGGGGATCCGTCCCGGCGGTACGCCGTGTCACCACGGCGGACGGGGACGGCTACGCGATGCGGCGAGGCGCGCTCGGCGCGGTGCGGGTCATCAAAACACCTCTTCCGGTACGGGGGCGGGCCCCGGGCGTCACCCGCGTCGGTGTCCGGATTCCTCGGCGCGGTCCCGGGCGGCCATGACGTCGTCGCTGTGCTCGTCGGCCCAGATACCGAAGGCCTCGATCGGATCCAGCAGTGTCCGTCCCAGCTCGGTGAGGGTGTACTCCACGCGTGGCGGCGATCCGGCGTAAGCGTGGCGCTCCACCAGGCCGTCGAACCGGAGCCGGCGCAGCGTCTCCGTCAGGACTTTGGGGCTGATCCCGCCGATGCGTTCGCGGAGTTCGCCGGGGCGTGCGGGGCCCCCGCGCAGGGTCCACAGGACGACGGCGTTCCAGGTGTTGGCGAGCAGATCGAAAGCGAGCCGGGCACGGCAGTCGGCGACGAAGCCCTGATCAGTGGTCACTTACCAGATGGTGCCCGAGCGGGCTCCTAGTGTCGTGCCGAATCCGATGGACGGGACGACGACGAGGGGGCTGGGCCGATGAGGATCGGGATCGCCGGTACGGGGAACATGGCGGGGGCGCTGGGTGCGCAGTGGTCGAGGGCCGGCCATGACGTGCTGGTGGGCGGGCGGGACGCCGGACGCGCGGCGGCGCTGGCCGAGCGGATCGGCGCACGGGCGGGGACTCCGCGGGACGCGGCCCGGCACGGCCGGGACGCGGTGCTGCTGGCCGTGCCGTACGCGGCGGCGGTGGGTGTGGTGTCGGAGCTGGCGGGCACGGTGCGGGGCCGGACGCTGATCGACTGCACGAATCCGGTGGCGCCGGGCTTCGTCCTGGAGACGCGGGGCGGGCCGTCGGCGGCCGAGCGCATCGCGGCCGCGGCGCCCGGCGCTTCCGTGGTGAAGGCGTTCAATCTCTGCCACGAGAGTGTGTGGCGTCTGACTCCGCCGGTCTTCGGCGGGCGTCCTCTCGCGGTGCCGCTCTGCGGGGACGACGCGCAGGCGCTGGAGACGGTACGGCTCCTGGTCCGGGACCTCGGCTGTGTACCGGTGGACGGTGGGGGGCTCGACCGGGCGGCCCTGCTGGAGGCGACGGCGGCGCTCCTGATCGGCCTGTGGGTGGGCGAGGGTGTGGACGCCCAGGCGATCGCACCGCCGCTGGAGTACGCGGGGGGCCGGGGCGACGCTTCCTGAGCTTCCTCGGGCCGGGGGCCGGGCGTCGGTCCGGGGTCACGCGGGGCAGCGGGGCGGCCGTACCGCCCCGTGAAGGGCGGCCGCCGAAGACCAGGACTTGAACGTGTTCAAACTCCGTGCCAGGGTACGGCGTGAGTTCCTGATCCCCTCGGTCGCGCACGCGCCTGCGGAACTCGCCAGGGGTGAAGTGTGTCGCGTTCCCGTCGTACCGCGCTGGTCCTGCCGGCGCTGGCCCTCGCCCTGACCGCCTGCGGCAGACTCACCGTCATGCCGCCGCCCGAGGGCGAACCGGTCGTCCTGAAGCCCGCCGAACTCACGACCACGTGGACCGACGCCGACGGCGGCACCCTCACGCTGAAGGAGGACGGGACGTTCCTCGCCGACAAGGTCTGCCTCGCCGTCGCCTGGTACGACAGTCTGGCCTGGTCCGGAACAGGCACCTGGAAGAAGGGCTCCGGCAAGAAGCAGAGCTTCGTCGGTGTGACCTTCGACGCCGATCACCCCGAGGTGAAGGGGCGGACCACCGAGCCCTACGCCGCCTTGAGGCAGGGCAAGACCCTGAAGCTCTGGGCCCCCGTCGGTGATCCGGACAACGACTATCCGAACTGCGTCCTGACCAGCTCGGCGGGTTGACCCGGTCAGGCGCCCTTCCACTCCTGGACGAGGAGGCCGAGGAGGACCTCGTCCAGGAACTCGCCCATCACCCAGGCCGAGGAGCGCAGCACGCCCTCGCGGGTGAAGCCGTTGCGCTCGGCGGAGCGCAGCATCGCGTGGTTGTCCGCCAGCGTCTCGATCTGCAGACGGTGCAGACCGCGCACGACGAAGCCGTAGTGGCACAGCGTCGCCACCACGTCGGTGCCGTAGCCCTTGCCGCGAGCCGCCGGCAGCAGTCCGAGGCCGATGTGCGCGCACCGGTTGTGGGTGTCGATGCCCCACAGGTTCGCGGTGCCGATCAGGGTGCCGCCCTCCAGCTCGACCACGGAGAACTGGACGTGCCCCTCCGCCTCGTTCTCCACCACGAGCCGCGAGTCCTTCGACCCGGGCGTGATCGGCCGCCACGGCCTGCCTTCGGCCCGTGCGGAGCCGACCACGTCGTCGTAGAGCTCGGTCCGCAGAACCGGGATGTCTTCGTCGTGGCGGGCCCTGAGCCCGACCTTGCTACCCCTCAGCATGCGAGCTGTCTATCCGACCGGACCCACCGGCGGCAAACCCTTTGGGCGGGCCGGCGGAGGCGCGCACCTCGCCCTCCGCGCGGAAGCGCAGGGTCGCGTCGAGCAGGTCCGGCGACCGCCCCCTCAGGTGACGGCGGCCTCGTCCCGGGCGATCTCGTCGACGCGCTGCCGCCAGGTGACGGAGGGTTTTTCGGGGCGGGCGTCGTAGTGGCGGGCGTGGGCCTTCCAGGCCTCGTCCGTGCGGCAGGTGCCGCAGAGGGTCTCGTCGGCGGTGGGCCGGAACACGTGGGTGTTCCCCGGGCCCTCGCAGGTGACCAGCTCCGCCGGGGCGGCGACTGCGCCCGTGGCGCCGCTCCCGGCCCTGGCCGGCGGGTGGAAGGCCTCCTCCACCGGGAGTTTCTCCGTCAGGCGGTGCCTGAGGAACCCCACCGCCGAACGGACGCCGTTACGCGGCAGATGGGCCGTCAGCGCATGCCGCAGGTCCGCCGCCGACACGCCTCTCCGGAGCCACTCCGCCGCCACCTCGGCCAGCCCCCGGGCCTCCCGGACGCCGAGCAGCAGGTCCCGGTCGTGGTGCCGCAGGGAGAGCAACACGCTTTCGGCTGCGACGGCTTCGGGGGTCGGAGGCGGGGCCTCGGCTTCGGTCTCGGGAGCGGGATCCGGCTCAGGCGTCGGGGTCGGCTCCGGCTCCGGCTCCGACGCCGGGACCGGCTCCGATTCCGGCTCCTGCGCTTTGGTGGGTGGGTGGGAGTACGTCTTCTCCCAGTCTTCTTCCTTGGGTAGTTGGCCACCGACTCGCCGACCCCTCGGAAAACCGGGAGTCGGTCGGACGGCACTCGGAGACACGGCCGGAACCCTCTCCCGGACCGCCCCCGCCTCTTCACGCGTGAGGGTGACGTTCGACATGAGCTGATCGGTGACCCAATGCCCGCGCGCGTCCTGGCCCTTCCACTCGTGAAGGAACCCGCAGGCCGCCAGGGCCTCCCTCGCCCGGCTGTACGCGCGGGGCTTCATCCCCAAGTCGCCGGCGTGCTCCCCGAGCGGCTTGTTCCGCTGGCCCTCGGGGAGGCCCTGGACATGGATGAGGAGGATCTTCGCGTCACTGTTCAGACGCGGATGCCGCACGACACTGTTCGAGACTTTGGCGTAGCAACGAACCGGCGGGATAACATGCGTAAGCATTTCTGGTGGGCCTCTAGACCACTAGGAGTGAAGGTCCCCGGGTTACTGGTGTTGTCGCACCACCGGGGGCCGCTCCACTTTTACGGAGAGTGACTTCGCGGTTACCGTACCGCACAGCTCACCGTCATATGCAACAACTCCGGCTCCACGAACGGATCTTCGAGCGTCGGCCTCGACCTCCAGTCCAGCGGCCACGTCATCCCGTGCAGCGCCGGAATCCCCACGAACGCCTCGCTCCTCCCGCTCCTGCTCAGCGCCCTCGCGGGCGCCGGCCACGCGTACTCCCCGACCGTCTGCGGCGGCAGCAGGAAGTAGTAGTTCCGCTCCCCCGTGGCCTCCCTGACGATCGGGCCCGCCTGGAAGTCCGTGAACGCCATCAGGTGGTACGCCACGTCCTCACCAAGGAAGCCCCCGAGCCGTACGGCGTCGAAGTGCACCCCCGCGTGACGGAGGGCGTGACCGGCGGCGGGAACCCAAGAAGGTACGACGTCAAGCGACTTGCGCAGATTCATGCGGTCAGCTTGGAGGGTGTGCTGTCCTGTGACCAGCGACACAGTCCGTTTGTGCAGGACTGTGCACTCGGGGAGGTCGGGTGTGAACAACGAGAAGAACAGACGCCCTGGGGCCGCGAAGGCCTTCGGTGCGCTGCTGCGCTTCTATCGCGAGCGGGCGAGCGTCTCACAGGAGGCGCTGGGCCGGGAGACCGGATATTCCAAGTCCCAGGTGGCCATGATCGAGCGCGGCGAGCGTCGGGCGAAGGGGAACTTCGTCGAGATCGCGGACGCGATGCTCGGTGCACAAGGTGCACTTCTGGCGGTGGCTCAGGAAGTGACCGCGAGCGCGGTAGCCGCTTGGTTCGAGGACTACCTGGAAGAGGAAGCCAAGGCCGCTGGCGTCTACTCGTACGAGAACCACCTCATTCCCGGGTTGCTCCAGACCCCGGAGTACGCGCGCGCGGTCTTCGGTTGCGCGAGCCCGCCGTGGGAGGACGACGAGATGGAGGCGATGATCGCGGCCCGCATGGCCAGGCACGAGCTGTTCCACCGCAGACCCCTGCCGCTCGTCAGGTTCGTCCTGGAGAAGGTCGCGCTCACCCGGCCCATCGGTGGACGCGAAGTACTGAGGAAGAACCTGCTGCACATCCTCGACATCGGCCGTCTGCGCAACGTCGAGATCCAGGTCATGCCGGAGGACCGCGAGATCCACGCCGGGCTCAGCGGCCCGTTCATCCTGCTGGAGACAGCGGAGCGGAGCAGTCAACTCGTCTACGTGGAAGGGCTGAGCGGCCGGTATTTTCTGACCGAACAGCCCGAACTGGGGGACGCATTCGCCCGCTACGGAACCCTGCGTGCGCAGGCCTTCAGCCCGGAAGAGTCCTTCGAACTCATCGAACAGGTGGCACGAACGCTATGAGCACCGACCTCATCTGGTTCAAAAGCAGCTACAGCAGCGAACAAGGCGGCAACTGCATCGAGGTCGCTACCCACGTCGACGCCGTCCACGTCCGGGACTCCAAGGACACCGACCTCCCCTCCCTCACCCTCTCCCCCGCCGCCTGGGACGTCTTCCTCACCCTCGTCTGACGGCGTCATGACGAAGGTCTCCGCCCCGGACGTGGGACGGAGACCTTCACTCACCGGGCGGCGACTTCGGTCGTCAGAAGGCGCCGTTCAGGCCGGACCAGTCGTACATCTCCGGCATGCCCGCGCGGAGCGTGCCCGTGCCGGTGCCGCTGTAGAGGACGAGGCAGCCCACGCCACGGCAGCCCTCACCGACGTAACCGCTGGTGGTGACCGTCGCGATGTCGTTGATGCCGTCGGCGCCGAAGTCGCCGACGGCCAGGAACGACGCCATCACGTTCCAGCCGCCGCTGCCGATGAGGACCCGCGACCCGACGGCCCCGGTCTTGCCCGGGTACAGCCACAGCTTGCCGGTGGAGGCCTCGCGGGCGATGAGGTCCGCCCGGCCGTCGCCGTTCGTGTCGCCGGGTGCGACCAGGGTGTTCATCGTGTTCCAGCCGCCGCTGCCGATGAGCTTGCGCGCGCCGAGGGTGCCCGTCGTGGTGCCGGGGTAGAGCCACAGCTTGCCGGTGGCCTTCTCGACGGCGATCAGGTCCGCGCGGCCGTCGCCGGACAGGTCACCGAAGGCGGTGATCCGGTCCATGCTGTTCCAGCCGCCGGAGCCGATGAGCTTGCGGGTGCCGAGGGCGCCGGTGCCCGTGCCCGGGTAGAGCCACAGCTTGCCGGTGGACGCCTCGCGGGCGATGACGTCCTCGCGGCCGTCGCGGCTGAAGTCGCCGTGGCGGGTGAGGGCGTTCATGGCGTTCCAGCCGCCGGTGCCGATCAGCTTGCCCGTCTTGTCGCCGGGCAGGTACCAGAGGCGGCCCGCCCTGTCGCGGACGACGACGTCGGACTTCCGGTCGGCGTTCAGGTCGCCGAAGCCGGCGGCCTTGGGCGCGGTGTAGGCGTGCCACTCCGGGTACGCCGGCCGGTCGCACTCGCGCGCGGTGGGGACGAACTTCAGCGAGCTGACGGAGTCGCTGCCCGGTCCGCCCCAGTACCTGAGCTCCGGGTCCGGTTCGCGGACGCCGGCTCCGGCGGTGTCCACGTAGTTCGGGCCGTCATAGGTGCAGAGGAACTTGTCCGTGCGGTTGGCCACCGTGCGGAACGCGTTGTCCCAGGCGCCCAGCGTCGGCGTGTCCGCCTTCGTCTTGAACATGGTGCCGGTGGCGTTGTCCGTCTTCCAGGCACAGAAGTAGCCCCGCGGGCAGTCCTGGACGACGGCCTGTGCCGGCGCCGCGCCCGCGCCGAGGAGCCCGGCGGAGCTGAGCCCCAGCGCCGTGGCCACCGTGGCCAGGCGCCGCAGCATAGAAGTGCGCATGCATTCCCTCCCTGAGGCGGCGCGGAGTGGGCCTCGGACGCGCCGCGAGAGGGACCGTATCTCGCCACACGTCCCACGCCGACAGGCGGGGCCCCCTCGCCCGTGGGCCGGGGGCCGCCGCCTCACGCGCGGGCCGCCGCCTACGAGGTCAGGACGCCGTTCAGGAAGGGCCCGACCGCCTCGCGCCAGGCGTCCGGGTGCTCGTAGTGGAGGAGGTGACCCGCGTCGGGGATCTCCGCGTACGCCCCGTGGGGCAGCACCCGGACCATCTCCTGTGCCTCGGCCCGGCCCAGCTCGCCGTCCAGGCCGCGGACGACCAGGGTCGGGCAGCGGACCTGGGCGAGCGACTCCCAGTGGGCGTCGTGGACCCAGGTCTCCCGGGAGGTGAGCATCTGCTCCGGGTCGAAGACCGGTCGCCAGCCGTCGGGGTGCTCGGCCATGACCTCGGCGAAGAAGGCGCCCCGGGCGGGGTTGGGCCGCTCGACCCACGGGTCCTCGTCCCCGAACCAGCGGCGGGCGGCGTCGAGCGAGGGGAACGGGACGGGCCAGCGGCGGAACCAGTCCCGCCACTCGCGCTGCGAGGCCGCCCCGAGCGCCGAGGCGCGCATGTCGCAGATGACGAGGGCGTGGACGAGGTCGGGGCGCTCTGCGGCGAGCTGCCAGGCGGTGAGGGCGCCCATCGAATGCCCGATCAGGGTGACCGGGCCGAGGCCCAGCTGCTCGACGACGGCGGCCGCGTCCGCCACGTACGCCTCGCGGGTGAAGAGGCCGGCGGCGGGCTTGTCGCTGCGCCCGTGGCCGCGCTGGTCGAGGGCGACGGTGCGGGGGTGGGGCCGGGGAGCGGAGAAGGCTTCGGGGGCGGGAAGGGTGATGCCGGGGGCGACCGGGCCGGGCCGGGGCACCGCGGTGTCGAGGGCGCCGGTGCCGAAGGCTCCGATGCCGGGGACACCGGGGCCGGACGGTCCGACGCCGGGGGCATCGGCACCGGGGCGGGCGGCCGTCGCCGTGAGACGGCTGATCGCCGGGGCCCAGTGGGCCGCGTGACCCATCAGGCCGTGAAGAAGTAAGACCCCGGGACCGGTCTGCGGGGCGGACCCGGGCGTGAAGTCCCAGGCCGCCAGCCGTACGCCGTCGGCCCCGGTGACGTCGAGTCGTCGCGCCATCCCTGGCACCCCCTCTTCTTGCCGTCGAACCACGCCAGACTATCGAACTCGCATTCGAAAATGCGCTCCTGCCGCGCAACACCCCTCGTTCGAGTGACAGGGCTCAAGGATTGACCGCCGCTGCCGAGGGGAGATCTTGAACGGGAGGCGGACCGCTCGGGGATGACGGTCCGTAGGGACTGACCTTGAGAGCTCGGGGCTCCAGGTCAGCACAGGGGAGGACAGGCCCCGGCGCCTCAGGGCGCCGGGGTCCTCTGTCATCCGGGACACGTGGGGCGACGCGGCGGGCGGAGACCTTCGTACGGCCTCCGGGACGGGCGCCACCGGATCCCCCGGCACCGCCCCCACCGGCTCCGGGACGGGCACTTTCAGGCGTACCGCAAGCGCTCGCCGCACGGCCCCACCCCTCCCCGGTATCGCACCACTCGCCCCAGCGTGGCACGCCGAGGGCGCGGGCGGGGCCATTCCGGCGTAAACCGGGGCGCACAAAGGCCGTTGGCCCGGAAGGGACACGCATCCCTGTCCGACTCCCGCACAACCGAAGCCCCTGCTCGCCGGCCGACCGGTCATCGCCTCCCCCGTCCTCACCGAGGGCGCCTCCCGGCGCCCCCGAACGCCGAGGGGCGCCCCGCACGACCGAGAACCGGTCGCGCGGGGCGCCCCTCGCACGAGAAGACGGGTGTCAGCGCTTCGCGACGAACACGTGCGCCGCGACCTCCGCGTTCAGCTCGGCCGCCTCGCCGCTGCTGCCCACCAGAACGCCGCCCGCGGACTCCGTCACCGACACCACGGAACCGGGCTGCACGCCCGCACGCCGCAGCGTGTACATCAGCTGGGCGTCCGTCTGGATCGGCTCGCCGATCCGGCGGACGACCACCGTCTTGCCCTCGCTCGCGTCCAGCTCGGCGAGCGACACCATCGAGTCGTCGAGGAAGGCCTCGGCCTCCGCCTTCTCCCCCAGCTCCTCCAGCCCCGGGATCGGGTTTCCGTACGGCGACTCCGTCGGGTGACGCAGCAGCTCCAGGACCCGCCGCTCCACCGCCTCGCTCATCACGTGCTCCCAGCGGCAGGCCTCGGCGTGCACCTGCTCCCACTCCAGGCCGATCACGTCGACGAGCAGACACTCCGCCAGGCGGTGCTTGCGCATCACGCGGGTGGCGAGGCGGCGGCCCTCGTCCGTGAGCTCCAGGTGCCGGTCGCTGGCGACGGCCACCAGACCGTCGCGCTCCATCCGGGCCACCGTCTGGCTCACCGTTGGGCCGCTCTGGTCGAGCCGCTCGGCGATCCGGGCACGCATGGGGACCACACCTTCCTCCTCAAGCTCGAGGATGGTGCGGAGATACATCTCCGTTGTGTCGATCAGTCCGGACATACGTGCCCCTCGATGAGTCGTGCGCTGGCCCTGCCCCAATTCTGACGCATCAGGCCGACAACCGGGCCGCACCGACCGAAGGCGGTATTGACAGAGCAATGGTCCAGACCGCACCGTGATCGGCGACCAGGGCACGACCACGGCACGACGGCGACGAGAAGGAGCTTCCGGACATGGGCGACAGCGCGGGCGAGAGCAAGCTGGCCGGACAGTTCTTCGACGCCGCGATCGGCCTGCTCCAGCAGGTCCGCGACGGCGACTCGGCCGAGATCGCCCAGGCCGGCGCCGCGATCGCCGAAGCCGTCGCCAACGGCAACCGGCTCTTCGCCTTCGGCGCGGGCCACTCCTCCCTCGCCGCCCAGGACGTCGTCTACCGCGCCGGCGGCCTCGCCCTGATGAACCTGCTGGTCGTCCCCGGCGTCGTCGGCGTCGACGTCATGCCGGCGACGCTCGGCTCCGCCCTCGAACGGGTCGACGGCCTCGCCGGGGCGGTCCTCGACTCCTCCCCCGCCAAGGCCGGGGACGTCCTGATCATCATCTCCCTCTCCGGGCGCAACGCCCTGCCCGTGGAGATGGCCATGAACGCCCGCGCGCTCGGCCTCACCGTCATCGGCGTCACGTCCGTGGCGTACGCGACCGAGACGAAGTCCCGGCACGTCTCGGGGACGTACCTCAAGGACCACTGCGACATCGTCCTCGACTCACGGATCGCCGTCGGCGACGCCGAGCTCACCCACGAGGGCATCGAGGCCCCCTTCGCCCCCGCCTCCACCGTCGTCACCAGCGCCCTCATGCAGGCCACCCTGGCCGCCGCCGCCGAGGACCTCGTCCGCCGCGGCATCGAGCCGCCGCTGCTCCGCTCCGGGAACGTCGACGGCGGCCACGAGTGGAACGGCCGCGTGATGACCGAGTACGGCGACCGGATCTTCTACCGCCACTAGTCCTCGTCGGCGACGGCCGGGGGCAGAGCGCCGGGGGCGGTGCGGTCGGCGCCGCCCTCCGTTCCTTCGCGGCACCCCGGTCCAGCAGCTCGCGGGCCGCCCGGCCCACCGGCCCGTACACGCCTCCGCGACCGGCCGGACTCAGCCCGTCCCGAGGTCCAGCACCGCCGCCACCCGCGACGCCACCGCCTCCGCGAACACCACGTCCTCGCGCTCGAACGGATTGCGGCACGCGGCCCGCAGGAAGGTCAGGACGCCCAGCGTCCGGCCCCGGGAGCGCAGCACCACGCACACCGCGTGCGCCGCGTCCCCCGGCCACTGGTGGGCCTCCGCCCACACCTCGGCCGTCCGGCCCGCGCTCGCCCGCACCGTGCCCACCCGGTCCAGGGCCTGCAGCGCCGGATGCCTCGGCCCGTACCGCAGCGGGATGCCGCCGCCCACGACCGGCGACGCGGGGCCCGGGGCACCCGCAGGGGTGGCCAGCGTCCGCGTCAGCCGCCGCTCGCCCACGCCCCGGTCGACCAGGGCGTGGTCCGCGAAGCCCGCCAGCGCGAAGTCGAGCAGGACCGCCGCCGCCTCCGCCGGGTCCTCGCACTCCGCCGCCGCCGCGCCCGCCCGGTGCAGCTGACTCCACCGGAACCGCAGCCGGTCCGCGTCCCGCGCGGCGAGCCGCTCCTCCGTGACGTCCTGGAACAGCCAGGCGACCCCCAGCGGCACCGGTTCCTCCGCCATCGGCGAGGACAGCCGCAGGAAGCCGCTGCGCCAGCACCGGCGGCGCTCCCCGGTGGAGGTCCGCAGCGTCACCCACACCTCCGCGGGCGCGGGCGGCGTGCCCTCCGCGAGGACGTGCTGGAGCGCGCCCTCCAGTTCCTCCGCGCCGTGGACGACGACGTCTCCCAGCGGGCGCCCGAGCAGGGCCGTACGCCCGGTTCCGAAGGCGCGGGCGGCGTGGCCGTTGACCATGGCGGGGCGCAGATCGGCGTCGACGAGGACGACACCCCAGGAGGCGTCCTCGAACAGGGCCTCGCTGAGGGCCACCGACCGCTCCAGATCCAGCTGGACGTGGACCTCGCTGAACGCGCAGTACACCCCGGCGGGGGCGCCGTCCGCCCCGCGCACCCCGGCGGCCTGGCTCCGCACGAGCACCCGGCCGCCGTCCTTGCGGAGCAGCGCCAGCTCGTGGACCTGCCGCCCCGGGCCCCTCATGGCCCCCATGAGGCGCTGCAGGGTGTCCTCGGCGTCCGCGCTGCGCGCGGCCCATCCCTCGAACCCGCGTCTCCCGACGGCCTCGACCGCGGACCAGCCGAGGATCCGCTCGGCCTCGCGGTTCCAGTGCGTGATCGTCCCGTCGGCGTCGAAGGCGCAGAGCGCCGCGTCCATCCCGTCGAGCAGCGCGGCCAGTAGATCGGCCCCCGCCCCGGGAACGGAGGCGGTCTCGCTCGCGGACCCCGTGAAAGCACTCATCCCGGCACCCCCCATGCTGTCGCCATTCAACTGGAACGTGACGCAGCGCACATCACCTTCACCGAAATCGTTGCACCGCGGGAACGCATTCGGTGACGGAGAGGGGCGCAGTACGGCGCGCGGGGGGCGCGCGCGAGCAGGACGGGGGCGGACGGGTGCGAGGCGGGGCAGGGGCGGGGCGGGAAGGGGCGGGACCGGCCGGTCAGGGCGCCAGGCGCTCCACCCGCCACGTCTCGCCCTCGACGCCCCCGCGGACATAGCGGAGACGGTCGTGGAGGCGGTTCTCGTGGCCCTGCCAGAACTCGACCGCGTCCGGGACGACCCGGATGCCGCCCCACTCCGGCGGGACCGGGACCTGGGCGTCCTCGGGATAGCGGGCGGCCAGCTCCGCGTAACGGGCGAGGAGCTCCGCGCGGGAGGCGATCACCGAGGACTGGCGGCTGGCCCAGGCGCCGAGCTGGGAGCCGTGCGGGCGGGTACGGAAGTAGGCGACGGTCTCGTCGCGGCCGACGCGCTCGGCGCGGCCGCTGACGATGACCTGGCGGGCCAG
This sequence comes from Streptomyces sp. NPDC017246, assembly GCF_044331325.1. Classification (NCBI taxonomy): domain Bacteria; kingdom Bacillati; phylum Actinomycetota; class Actinomycetes; order Kitasatosporales; family Streptomycetaceae; genus Streptomyces; species Streptomyces sp. NPDC017246. Next base: position 214,786 of record NZ_JBIRMW010000011.1, read on the forward strand.
CGGATGCCAGGGGAAGAGCAGCGAGGCGTACGGGTTGTCCGCCAGGTCCGTGCCCTTGCGCGAGTCGTAGTTGGTGAAGAAGACGAAGCCGGCCCGGTCGTAGTGCTTCAGGAGCACCGTGCGGGAGGACGGGCGGCCGTCGGCCCCGGCCGTGGAGACGATCATCGCGTTCGGCTCGTGGATCGCCGGATTCTCGGCGGTCTCCTTGAACCAGCGGGTGAACTGCGCGATCGGTTCGGGCGCGAGGTCGGCCGCCGAGAGCTCCGTGGTGCGGTACTGCTCGCGCATGTCGGCGGGATCCAGGGCGTCGTTCACAGGATCGGTCACGGGGCCATCCTGCCGCAGCGCCTCAGTTTGCCCGGCACCGCGTGCCGCCAATCCTGACTCGCCGGATCGGCGCGGTGTGCCGGATGTCACGCTTCCCCGCATCATCGGAACCGTACAGACTCTGGGGCTGGACGACTGTTGAATCCCCACCATCGACCAGCACTCGTTGATCGATCATCGATAGAGGAGCCGCCTGATGTCCGACTTCGTACCCGGGCTCGAGGGAGTCGTCGCGTTCGAGACGGAGATCGCCGAACCCGACAAGGAAGGCGGCGCCCTCCGGTACCGCGGCGTCGACATCGAGGACCTGGTCGGTCACGTCTCGTTCGGCAACGTCTGGGGGCTGCTGGTCGACGGCGCCTTCAACCCCGGCCTGCCGGCCGCCGAACCCTTCCCGATCCCGGTGCACTCCGGCGACATCCGCGTCGACGTCCAGTCCGCGCTCGCGATGCTCGCACCCGTCTGGGGCCTCAAACCGCTCCTCGACATCTCCGCCGAGCAGGCCCGCGACGACCTCGCGCGCGCCGCCGTCATGGCGCTCTCCTACGTCGCCCAGTCCGCGCGCGGCCAGGGCCTCCCCATGGTCCCGCAGAGCGAGATCGACAAGGCCGAGTCCGTCGTCGAGCGCTTCATGATCCGCTGGCGCGGCGAGCCCGACCCGAAGCACGTCAAGGCCGTCGACGCCTACTGGACCTCGGCCGCCGAGCACGGCATGAACGCGTCCACGTTCACCGCGCGCGTCATCGCCTCCACCGGCGCCGACGTGGCCGCCTCCCTCTCCGGCGCCGTCGGCGCCATGTCGGGCCCCCTGCACGGCGGCGCGCCCTCCCGCGTCCTCGGCATGATCGAGGAGATCGAGCGGACCGGCGACGCCACCGCGTACGTGAAGCAGGCCCTCGACAAGGGCGAGCGCCTCATGGGCTTCGGCCACCGCGTCTACCGTGCCGAGGACCCCCGCGCCCGCGTGCTGCGGCGGACGGCCAAGGAGCTGGACGCCCCGCGTTACGAGGTGGCCGCCGCGCTGGAGAAGGCCGCGCTGGAGGAGCTGCACAACCGGCGCCCCGACCGCGTCCTGGCGACCAACGTCGAGTTCTGGGCGGCCATCGTCCTGGACTTCGCCGAGGTCCCGGCGCACATGTTCACCTCGATGTTCACCTGCGCCCGTACCGCCGGCTGGTCGGCGCACATCCTGGAGCAGAAGCGCACCGGTCGCCTGGTCCGGCCGTCCGCCCGCTACACGGGCCCCGGCCAGCGGAACCCGCGCGAGATCGAGGGCTTCGCCGACATCGCGGGCTGATCCCGCCCGCCGCGACCCGCCACGACCCGCCACGGCGACGGCCCGACCCGCACAGTCAGGGCCGTCGCCGCGCGCGCGGAAGCCGCACCGGCGCACGCGCGCGCGGCGTCGTGGCGGCTACGCCGACAGGGCCGGCTGCGCCTCCGGGTGCAGCAGCAGGTCCGCGTGGTGGCGGGCCGCCACCAGCGGGTGCGCCCGCATCTTGCCCTTCAGCTCATTGCGGCCGTACTCGGCGAACAGCGGGTTCGCCGGGTCGGCCGTGACGCCGGGCGCCGTCTCCGCGTACGGGAAGACCAGCGGACTGATCCGGGCGTCGAGCCGCGGGTTGTAGAAGAACGGCACGGAGTACCGCTCCGTCGCCCCGGGCGGCGACACGACCCGGTGGTTGGTGGCGAGCAGATAGCCGTCGGTCGCCACTTCGAGCAGCTCGCCGAGGTTCACCACGAACGCGCCCGGCAGCGGCGGCACGTCGTGGAAGTCCCCGTCCTCACGCTGCACCTGGAGCCCGCCCACCTGGTCCTGGAGCAGCAGCGTCAGGAAGCCGTAGTCCTTGTGCGCGCCGACACCCTGGTCGTCGCCCTCGCCGCTGCTCCCCGGGTAGCGCACCAGCTTGAGGTGCGGATGGGCACGCGGGCCGAAGATGTCGTCGTAGAAGTCCGCGGGCGCGCCGATCGAGGTGAGCAGCTCGCGCAGCAGGCGCTCGGCGACCCCGCTGAGCCGCTCGATCCAGTGCAGGGCCGCGGTCCGCAGCTCGGGGAGCCCGGCCGGCCACTGGTTGGGGCCTTCGAGCCACCAGTACGGGGCTTCCCAGGGCGCGGGCGTCCGCGCGGCGCGCTCGGCGCCGATGTCGAGCTGGTCGCGCCAGTCGCGGGCGCCGGCGGTGCGCTCGTCGCCGATGCGGGTGTAGCCGCGGAAGTGCGGCGAGTTGATGTTGTCGAGGGCGAGCCGGTCGGCCTCGGGCAGGGCGAAGAAGGCGTGCATCGCGGACGTCAGGGCCCGGGTCTCGGCCTCGGTCACCCCGTGCCCGACGAGCTGGAAGAAGCCGACGTCGTGGGCGGCCGAGTGGAGCTGCGCGTGGAGCAGACGACGGGCCTGGGGGTCACGGTCTGCGGCGGAGAGGTCGACGATGGGGAGCTGCGAGGGGTACGAGCTGCGAGTCATGTGTGCGTCCGCGGGGTCTACGGGTGCCCGGGGCGGCCGCCAGGGGTGGGGCGGGGGCCACGGGTGCCGGTCGGCTTGGGCTCTGAACGAGGGACCCGAGGGGGCGGTGGTGGTGCCCGGGAGGGTCAGGCGGAGCGGCGACAGCTCATGCTCGTGACGCGGACGAAGTCCACGTGGCGACGGCGTACGAGCGTAGGCATGCGACCAGAGTACTGCGGGAGCGAGGGATCGACTGTGGTCCGGGTCACGTCCCGGCGCCCGGGACCCAGGGGTGTTCAAAAGGGCGGCGGTACGCGAAGATCGCCGCCACGCGTGTCACGCGCACGTCAAGTTTCTCGTCGCAGCATCCCTACGCAGGAGGATGTCCATGACCCGCCGCCCGTCCCGCGGCCTGCTCGCCGCAGCCGTCGCCACCGCCGCCACGGCGGCCACCGTCGCGCTGCTGCCCGCCGCCGGCGCCTCCGCCCTCCCCCGGGCCGCCTCCCCGCTCCCCCAGGCCCGCGTCTTCATGGTGAACCCGGTCCAGGCCACCGGCGACCAGTCCCTCACCGACCACAAGGACGCGGCGAGCGACGTCCCCGCCACCGCGTACACCACCGTCTCGCTGCGCAACCTCGACACGAGCGGCGGCCTGTCCGGCCGCTGGGCCGCGGTCCGGTCCGAGACGGGCAAGCCCGCCACCGTCGCGGGCGCCGCCGCGTACAACCGCTCCGACGACCAGTTCGAGCAGGTCATGGCGTACTTCTGGGTCAACGAGGCACAGGAGTACCTGCAGGGACTCGGCTTCGGCACCGAGCTGCCCGGGGCCAACGACCGGGTGCAGCCGGTCCGGCTCAACCAGTGGGGCGCCGACAACTCCTTCTTCACCGACAAGAAGGACGAGATCCGCTTCGGCAAGGGCGGGGTGGACGACGCCGAGGACGCCGAGGTGATCCTGCACGAGTACGGCCACGCCGTGCACGACGCACAGGTCCCCGGCTTCGGCACGAGCCCCGAGGCCGGCGCGATCGGCGAGGCCTTCGGCGACTACCTGGCCGTGCAGGTCGGCACCCACGCCGTCCAGAAGTACGGCTGGCCCATGAAGGCGGACACGGCCTGCGTCGCCGACTGGGACTCCACCGGCTACAGCGCGGCCCCGCACTGCCTCCGCCGGATCGACGGCACCAAGACGTACGCCGACCTTGAGGGCGAGGTCCACGCCGACGGCGAGATCTGGTCCCGCGCGCTCCTCGACATCCGCACCTCGCTCGGCGCGCGGACGGCCGACCGGATCATCGTGAACGCCCAGTTCGGCTTCGCGCCCGGCACCGGCTTCGGCGACGCCGCCCGGAAGACCGTCGAGACGGCGCAGAAGATGTACGGCACGTCGGCGGCGAACGCCGTACGCGACGCCTTCCGGGCCCGGGAGATCCCGGGGGTCTAGGACCGAGGCCCGCTGCTCAGGCCAGCGCCCCGTCGAGCAGCCGCGCCCACTGGGCGACCACTCGGTCCCGGCGGGCGCGGTCGTCCGTCAGGAGCGTCGCGAGGCCCAGGCCGCGGGCCATGTCCAGAAGGCCCTGGACGGTCTCGCGGACTCCGGGGCGGGACTCGTCGGCACCGAGGACCTCGACGGCGATCCGGTGGGACTCGCGGCCGACCCGGGCCTCCAGTTCGGTCACGCGCGCCCGGAGCTGGTCCTCGCCGGAGGCGGCGACCCACAGGTGGAGGGCGGCCCGGAAGAGAGGACCGGTGAAGAGGTCGACGAGCGCGGCGACGGCCTCGTGACGGTCGCGGGACGGGAGGTTCCGCAGCGCCTGGGAGCGCTCCTCGGCGACGTACTCGACGGCGGCCGTGAACAGGTCCTCGCGGGTGGGGAAGTGGTGCTGGGCGGCACCCCGGGAGACACCGGCCCGTTCCGCGACGGCGGCGACGGTGGAACCCGCCCAGCCGTGTTCGGCCAGGCAGGACACGGCCGCCTCCAGGAGCCGCTGCCGGGTGGCGCGGCTCCTGTCCTGCTTGGGTGCGGTCACAGCCGCCATGCGGGGTCCCGTCGTTCGAGGAAGGCCGTCATCCCCTCGCGCGCCTCGGGGGAGGCGAAGAGCGTGGCCGACCTCTGCACCAGGTCCTCCGCGTCTCGTTCGAAGGTCTCCAGGACTCTAGCGGTGACCAGCCTCTTCGCCTCCCGCAGGCCCTGCGGGGAGGCCGCCCGGAAGGAGTCGAGGATGCCCGGGAGGGCGTCGTCCCCGGCGGTCACGAGACCCATGGCGACCGCCTCCGGCACCCCGAACCGCTCGCCCGTCAGATAGTGGCGGGCCGCCGCCCGGGGTTCCAGCTTCGGCAGCAGGGTGAGGGACACGACGGCGGGCGCGACCCCGATCCGCACCTCGGTGAGGGCGAAGTCCGACGCCTCCGCCGCCACGACGATGTCGCAGGCGCCGAGCAGCCCGAGGCCACCGGCCCGCACCCGTCCGGCGACGTGGCCGACGACCGGCTTCGGCAGTTCGACGATCTGCCGGAGCAGGTCGACGAAGGCGTACGGGCTGGGCGGGCTCTTCAGGTCGGCGCCCGCGCTGAACGTGCCGCCGGTGTGGGTGAGCACCACCGCCCGGACGGCCGGATCCTTGCCGCAGGCGGTGAGCGCGTCGGCGAGCTCGGCGACGAGCGGCCCGGAGAGGGCGTTGCGGGTGGCGGGGGAGTCCAGGGTGAGGGTGGTGATGCCCTGGTCCTCGGCCGATGTCACGAGTGTGGTGGTCATGCGCGGTCCCTCAGTTCCCTTCGGAGGATCTTCCCGGAGGCCGCCCGGGGCACGGTGTCGACGAACTCGACGCTGCGGACCTTCTTGTACGGGGCGACACGGGCGGCGACGTGCGCCATCACGTCCTCGGCAGTGAGGCCCGGCGCGGCGGCCTGGCGTACGACGAAGGCCTTGGGGATCTCCGTGCCCTCCGCGTCGGTGACACCGATGACGGCGGCGTCCGCGACGCCCTCGTGGGTGAGGAGGAGCGCCTCCAGTTCGGCGGGGGCGACCTGGAAACCCTTGTACTTGATGAGTTCCTTGACGCGGTCGACGACGAACAGCCAGCCGTCGGCGTCGACCCGCCCGATGTCGCCGGTGTGCACCCAGCCGTCGGCGTCGATCATGGCGGCGGTGGCGTCGGGCCGGCCCAGATACCCCTTCATGACCTGCGGCCCCCGGATGGCGACCTCGCCCTCCTCGCCCGGCGCCGCGTCCTTCGCCGGGTCGTCGAGGGACAGGATCCGCATCTCGGTGGAGGGCAGCAGCCTGCCGACGGTGCCGGGCGGCGGGTTCTCGGCCGCGAGGGGGACGACATGGGTGCCCGGGGAGAGCTCCGTCATGCCGTACGCCTGGAGGACCGGCGGCAGTCCGAGCCGGGCCGAACAGGCCTCGGCGAGCGCCGCGTCGAGCGGGGCGGCGGCGCTGACGACGTACTCCAGGGAGGACAGGTCGTAGTCGGCGACGGCCGGATGCTTGGCGAGCGCGAGGACGATCGGCGGAGCCACGTACAGGCCGTTGATGCGGTGCTTCTGGATGGCGCCGAGGAAGGTGTCGAGTTCGAAGCGGGGCAGGACGACGACGGTGGCGCCCTGGCGGAGGGGCGCGTTCATGAGGGCGGTCAGCCCGTAGATGTGGAAGAACGGCAGCACCGCCAGGATGCGGTCGCCCGGCCCCATCGGGATCACCGGGTCCAGCTGGGCGAGGTTGGTGGCGATGGACGTGTGGGTGAGCATCACGCCCTTGGGCACGCCCGTGGTGCCGGAGGAGTACGGGAGCGCGGCGATGTCCTCGTCGGGGTCGGCGTCGATCTCGGGCACGGGACCCGTCGACCCGAGGAAGGACTGCAGCGACCGCACCCCCTCCCCCTCGGGGCCTTCGGGCGCCTGGTCGCAGACGAATATCTCCTCGATCCCGCCCGCGAGCTCGGCCGCGGCCCGGGCGGCGGGGAGCAACGGCGAGACGGTGACGATCCAGCGCGCGGAGGAGTCGCGGAGCTGCTTCGCGAACTCCTCGGGTGTCGACAGCGGGTGCACGGTGGTGACGGAGGCCCCGGCCCGGGTGGCGGCGTAGAAGGCGACGGGGAAGAGCACGGTGTTGGGGCTGTGCAGCGCGAGCACGTCCCCCTTGCGCACACCGGCCTCGGCGAGTCCGGCCGCCACCCTCCGGTGGAAGGCGTCGACCTGCCCGTACGTGAGGGTGAACTCCCCGGTCCCGTCGACGAGGGCGGGAGCGTCGCCCCGCTCGGCGGCGCGGCCGAGCACCGCGTCGTGGATCGGCAGGGAAACGGTGGAGACGGCCTCGTACTCGCTGTGGAACACCATGCAAGCCCCCTGGAGCGGTGGAAGGTGGTCGCCAGGATCGCGTGTGTCGGTACGCCTTGGGGAGACCCTGTCAGCACTCCGGGGAAACAATCAAGCATGCATGCATGATTCTCGGATCCGCCCCCACCGCGACCGGAGCGGGCCTCCGGGGCGCGAGTCCGCGATCCGCGAGGGCGGAGTTAATTGCGTCGACAGCGGCTCGCGGCACCCGGCAGAGTGCTCGCTCGTGACGAGCAGCGAGATGTGGACACGCGCGAACGCCGACCGCTACGACGCCGGGGAGACCGAGATGTCCTCGGACGCCGTCCTCGGACCGACTCTCGCCTTCCTCGCCGAGCTCGCCGGAGACGGCCGGGCACTGGAGTTCGCCATCGGGACGGGACGCGTGGGCGTCCCGCTCCGGGAACGCGGTGTACCGGTCGCGGGCATCGAACTGTCCGAGCACATGGCGGCGGTGCTGCGGCGCAAGGTCGACGAGGACACCCTCCCGGTGACCATCGGGGACATGGCGACCACCGTCGTCCCCGGCGAGTTCACCCTGGTCTATCTCGTCTACAACACCATCTCGAACCTGCTCACCCAGGACGAGCAGGTCGAGTGCTTCCGCAACGCCGCACGCCATCTGAGCCCCGGCGGCCGGTTCGTCATCGAGCTGAGCGTGCCCCCGCTGCGGTTCCTGCCGCCCGGCCAGGTCGCGGTGCCGTTCGACATCTCCGAACAGCACCTCGGCTTCGACACCTTCGACCTGGTCGAACAGATCCTCGTCTCGCACCACTTCAGCCGGGACGGCGACGACGGCCACTACCGCCGCGACAACTCCCGGCACCGGTACGCCTGGCCGGCCGAACTCGACCTGATGGCACGGATCGCCGGGCTCGAACCGGAACGGCGGGTCGGGGACTGGGACGGGACGCCGTTCACCGAGAACTCCGGCAAGCACGTCTCCGTATGGCGCAAGCCGGCCTGAGCACGACCGGTCGGGGAACGCCCCACCGTGCACCGGCCCTGCCGGCACGACACCCTCGCGGTGAGCCGGCCCCCGCCCCCGTAGCGCGTCAGCCCTCGCAGCCCACGCCGTCGCCGTCGCGGTCGAGGTGCCGCGCGTAGCCCGGCTCGCCCGCGTGGATGGGCGCGGCTCCGGCCGCGCGGACGGCCGCGCAGTTCTCGTACGAGACGCTGCCTCCGCCCGAGGAGTCGTCACCGGCGTCCTGCGTGGGCGTCGGCTCCCGCGTGGGCACCGGCGCCTGGGTGCGCACCGGCTTCGGCGTGGTCGGCGCGGGCTTCGGCGCGGCGGTCGTGGGCTTCGGAGTGGGCTTGTGGAGCAGCTCGCTCGGCGACTTCGGGCACGGGACGCCCGGTTCCGTCAGGTACACCACCGGCACCGCCGACGAGACCGGCGCACCGGCGTCCGGGCGCTGGAAGCAGACCGTCCAGGTGCCGTACTCGGCAGGGAGGTCGACGTCCTTGTAGGCGCCGTACGCCCGGCCCCGGTGGTCGGTGAGGAGCCGCTCGGCGTCCGCGTACGTCCCGCCGACCAGCCCGGGCATCTCCTGGGTCTCCTCCGTCTTCGACGGAGCCGGAGTCGGGGTCGGAGTGGGGCTCGGAGTCGGGGAGGCCGTCGCCGTCGGCTTCGCCGCGCCCTTCGCGTCGTCCTTCTCCTCCTCCGGCGGGTCGCTGAAGAAGACCAGCAGGAACCACAGACCGCCGAGGACGGTCGCGACGATCTTCTTGTTCCGGCTCCAGCGGCTCGTCCAGGTCAGGGCTACGCCCGCCGGCGGGAAGAAGACCAGAAGGCAGATGATCAGGGCGGGATGCTGCCACCAGCGCCGCACGGGCACAGGGGCGGGCTGGAAAGGCGGCGGAGGCGGGTACACGGGCGGCTCTCCCTGCGACTGTGAGCATGTGACGAAGTGGCGAAGATCGTACACACGATGTTCACAACCGGTACCCCTTCGTACGGAATGCGATATTCGATCGGGACCTCCGCCACCCGCCATGCGGGGGCCGAACTCGCCTTCCCCGCGCGGCGATCGGGCGGTTAGCCTGCGCCCATGGTCTTCAAACGTCTGCGGGGCAAGGGCAACGGAAGCAGCGGGATACCGCTGGAGATCGACACCGTCCTACCGGACGAGGCCGTCCGGGCGGGCGGGATCCTGCGCGGGGAGATCGTGCTGCGCGCCTTCGACCGGGACGTGGCCGTACGCACCGTCAACGTGAAGCTCGTCGCCAACGCGTCGGCCGCCCTCGGCAAGAACGACACCGTCGACACGGATTCGGGCGACACGTTCGCGCACTTCCAGGCGACCAGCCTGTTCACCGTCCCCAGGGGCGAGGAACGGCGCGTACCCCTCCGGTACCGGCTGCGGTGGGAGAGCCCCGTCTCCGAGGTGCGCGGAAAGCGGCTCGACGGCGTGCGCCTCGCCCTGTACACCGAGGTCGAGGCAGGAGGGATCGCGGACCGCACGGACAGCGACCCCCTGCGCATCGCCGCGACGCCCCTGCACGAGGCCGTCCTCGACGCGTTCGCCGCCGCCGGGTACTCCTGCCGGAGCGCACAGATCGACGACGACCACATCCCGCGCACCGAACGCCACATCCTCTTCATGCGCCAGGGCTTCCGCCTCGTCGCCACCCTGGCCGCCGCGGCCGGACCGGACCGCCCGCAGAACATGGAGCTGTACCTCCACTCCAACGCGGTCGGCGCCGAGATCTACCTCCGCAGGTCCGGCCTGACACAGAGGGACTGGTGGAAGAAGCCGCCGGCCGTGCGCCACGTGGCCGCCCACCACGAGGTCGGCCACGTGGACTTCGAGGCGCGGGTCCGGCAGTGGATCGACGAGGTCGCCGCCCTGCCCGAGACGGCCGTCGACGACCGCGAGCGGGTTCAGTACGACTTGGGCAGCCCCAGGGTGTGGGTCGACACGTAGTTCAGGATCATCTCCCGGCTGACCGGGGCGATCCGGGCCACCCGCGCCGCCGTGATCAGACGCGCCAGCCCGAACTCACGGGTCAGGCCGTTCCCGCCCAGCGTGTGAACGGCCTGGTCCACGGCCCGCACACAGGCCTCCGCCGCCGCGTACTTGGCCATGTTGGCCGCCTCGCCCGCGCCGACGTCGTCACCCGCGTCGTAGAGGTGCGCGGCCTTCGCCATCATCAGCCGCGCCAGTTCGAGCTCGATGTGCGCCTGCGCCAGCGGGTGCGCGATGGCCTGATGGGCACCGATCGGCGCCCTCCAGACCTGGCGCTCCTTCGCGTACTTCACCGCCTGCGCGAGGGCGTACCGCCCCATGCCGATCGCGAACGCGGCCGTCATGATGCGCTCCGGGTTGAGCCCCGCGAAGAGCTGCAGCAGACCCGCGTCCTCGTCGCCCACGAGCGCGTCGACCGGCAGGTGCACCTCGTCGAGGGTCAGCTCGAACTGCTTCTCGTTCGCGTCGAGTTCCATCTCGATGTGCCGCCGCTGGAAGCCGGGGGCGTCACGCGGGACGACGAAGAGACAGGGCTTGAGACTCCCGGTGCGGGCGTCCGAGGTCCGGCCGACGATCAGGGTCGCGTCGGCGATGTCGACACCCGACACGAACACCTTCCGGCCGTTGAGGACCCACCCCTCCTCCGTACGGGTCGCGGTCGTCGTGATGCGGTGCGAGTTCGAGCCCGCGTCCGGCTCGGTGATCCCGAACGCCATCGTCCGCGAACCGTCCGCGAGCCCCGGCAGCCAGGCCCGCTTCTGCTCCTCCGTACCGAACCGGGCGATGACCGTGCCGCAGATCGCGGGCGAGACCACCATCATCAGGAGCGGCGCACCGGCCGCGCCCGCCTCCTCCAGGACGACCGACAGCTCGGCCATGCCGCCGCCCCCGCCGCCGTACTCCTCGGGCAGGTTCACCCCCAGATAGCCGAGCTTGCCCGCCTCCGCCCACAGGCTCGCCCGGTCGAAACCGGGGCCGTGCCGGTGGCCGAGCGCGGAGACGGCGGCACGGAGCGCGGAGAGCTCTTCGCTTTCGATCATGGTGCTCATACGGTCTGGTCCTCCTGTGCTTCGGTCTGTACGGATGCCTGTGCTTCGGTCTGTACGACGGCGAGCAGAGCACCGACCTCGACCTGACGGCCGGGGGCGGCGTGGAGCGCGGTGAGCGTGCCGGAGGCGGGAGCGACGACGCGGTGCTCCATCTTCATGGCCTCCAGCCACAGGAGCGGCTGCCCCGCCTCGACCGGGTCGCCGACGGCGAGACCGTCCGCGACCCGCACGACGGTGCCGGGCATGGGGGCGAGCAGCGAGCCGGGGGCGGTCTGCTCCCGGGGATCGGTGAAGCGGGGGCGGGGGGTGAGCCGGTGCCGGCCGGCGTGGACGACGCCGTCCCCGTACTCCGCGATGTCGAAGTGCCTTACGACCCCGGCGACTTCCAGGCCCACCCGGTCCGGGGCCGCCGACACGACCCCGACGCCCTCCGGGGCCGTGACCTCGTAGCCGCCCGACCTCGTCGGCCGGTAACGGACCTCGTGATCGCCGTACGTCCGCGTCTCGTCCTGGGAACGGAGGTTGCGCCAGGCACCCCCGAACCGGCCCCGTCCGGCGGCCGCCCCGGCGAGTGCCGCCGCGACCGCCGCGTACTCCTCCCCGGGCACGGCGGCCGTCAGGGCGGGCAGGTTCCGGTCGTAGAAGCCGGTGTCGAGCGCCTCCGGCGATCCGTACTCCGGGTGCCGGAGCGAGGCCACGAGCAGCTCCCGGTTGGTGACCGGGCCGTGGATCCGGGCCCTTTCCAGCGCGTGGGCGAGCCCACGGACCGCCTCCGCGCGGGTCGGGGCGTGGACGATCACCTTCGCGAGCATCGGGTCGTAGTGGACGCCGATCGTGTCCCCGGAGACGTACCCCGTATCCACCCGGAGGCCGACCCGCCCAGGGAGGTCGAAGCCGTGCAGGACTCCCGTCTGCGGCGCCCACTCCCGCGCCGGGTCCTCCGCGTACAGCCGCGCCTCGATCGCGTGGCCCCGCGGGGCCGGGGGCTCCGGCGGCAGTTCGCGGCCCTCGGCGACGGCGAGCTGGAGGGCGACGAGATCGACCCCGTACACCTCCTCCGTGACCGGGTGCTCCACCTGGAGGCGGGTGTTCATCTCCAGGAAGTGCGCCCGGCCGTCCGCCACCAGGAACTCGACCGTGCCCGCGCCGACGTACCCGACGGCCTTCGCCGCCCGCACGGCCGTGTCCAGGAGGGAGGCCTCCAGCGCGGCGGGCAGACCGGGCGCCGGAGCCTCCTCCACGACCTTCTGGTGGCGGCGCTGGAGGGAGCAGTCGCGGGTGCCGAGCGCCCACACCGTGCCGTGGGTGTCGCAGAGGAGCTGCACCTCGACATGGCGGCCGTTCTCCACGTACGGCTCGACGAAGACCTCGCCGTCACCGAACGCGCTCGCCGCCTCCGCCGACGCCGCCTCCAACTCCCCCTTGAGAGCGGGGAGTTCACGCACGATCCGCATGCCACGGCCGCCGCCGCCCGCCGCCGCCTTCACGAGGACCGGCAGGTCCGCCTCCGTGACGTCGGAGGTCACGAGCGGGGCGATCCCCAGGAGCTCCTTCGCCCGGGTCTTCGAGGCCATCGCCTCGATCGCCGCCGGCTGCGGGCCGATCCAGACCAGGCCCGCGTCCAGGACGGCGCGGGCGAAGTCGGCGTTCTCGGAGAGGAAGCCGTAGCCGGGGTGGACGGCGTCCGCGCCCGCCGCGAGCGCCGCCTTCACCACCAGGTCGCCGCGCAGATACGTCTCCGAGGGCGCCGCCCCCGGCAGCCGTACCGCCGTGTCGGCCTCCCGTACGTGCAGCGCGTCGGCGTCCGCGTCGGAGTACACGGCGACGGTGGAGACGCCCAGCTCACGGCAGGTGCGGAAGACCCGGCAGGCGATCTCGCCCCGGTTCGCGACAAGGACAGTGGAAATCACGAGGGGCCTCACATTCGGAAGACGCCGAAGCCGCCACGGGCGCCCTCGACCGGAGCCGTGTGGATCGCGGAGAGGCACAGCCCGAGGACCGTGCGGGTGTCGCGGGGGTCGATGACCCCGTCGTCGTAGAGCCGGCCGGAGAGGAACATCGGCAGGGACTCCGACTCGATCTGCGCCTCGACCAGCGCCCGCAGACCGGCGTCGGCCTCCTCGTCGTACGGCTGCCCCTTCGCGACGGCGCTCGCCCGCGCCACGATCGACAGGACGCCGGCGAGCTGCTGCGGCCCCATGACGGCGGACTTGGCGCTCGGCCAGGCGAAGAGGAACCGGGGGTCGTAGGCCCGGCCGCACATGCCGTAGTGCCCGGCCCCGTAGCTCGCCCCCATGAGGACGGAGAGATGCGGGACCTTCGAATTCGACACCGCGTTGATCATCATCGCGCCGTGCTTGATGATGCCGCCCTGCTCGTACTCCTTGCCCACCATGTAACCGGTGGTGTTGTGGAGGAAGACGAGCGGGATGTCACGCTGGTTGGCGAGCTGGATGAACTGCGCGGCCTTCTGCGACTCCGGACCGAAGAGGACACCCTGGGCATTGGCCAGGACACCGACCGGGTAACCGTGCAGGCTCGCCCAGCCCGTGACCAGACTCGGCCCGTACAGCGGCTTGAACTCGTCGAAGTCGGACCCGTCGACGATCCGGGCGATCACCTCGCGCGGATCGAAGGGCGTCTTGAGATCCCCGGGCACGATCCCGATCAGCTCGTCCTCGTCGTACTTCGGCGGCTCGGCGAGGCCGACGGGGTCCGGATGCGCCTTGCGATGATTGAGGCGGGCGACGATCCGGCGGGCCTGGCGCAACGCGTCGGCCTCGTCGACGGCGTAGTGATCGGCGAGCCCCGACGTCCGGGCGTGCATCTCCGCGCCGCCCAGGGACTCGTCGTCGCTCTCCTCCCCCGTCGCCATCTTCACCAGCGGCGGACCCCCGAGGAACACCTTCGAGCGCTCCTTGATCATCACGGCGTGGTCGGACATGCCGGGGACGTACGCGCCACCGGCCGTCGAGTTGCCGAAGACCACCGCGACCGTGGGAATCCCCGCCGCCGAGAGCCGGGTGAGATCACGGAAGAGCGCCCCGCCCGGGATGAAGATCTCCTTCTGCGAGGGGAGATCGGCACCACCGGACTCGACCAGGGAGATGACGGGAAGCCGGTTGGCGAACGCGATCTCGTTCGCGCGCAGGGCCTTCTTCAGCGTCCACGGGTTGGAGGCGCCGCCGCGCACGGTCGGGTCGTTGGCCGTGATCAGACACTCGACACCCTCGACGACCCCGATACCGGTGATCAGAGAGGCACCCACCGCGTAGTCGCTCCCCCAGGCGGCCAGCGGCGACAGCTCCAGGAAGGGCGTGTCCGGGTCGACGAGCAGCTCGACGCGCTCACGGGCGAGCAGCTTGCCCCGCTTGCGATGCCGGGCGATGTACTTCTCGCCGCCGCCCGCGAGGGCCTTGGCGTGCTCGGTGTCGAGAGCGGCCAGCTTGTCGAGCATGGCCGCACGGGCGGCGGCGTAGTCGGACCCGCCGGTGTCGAGAGCGGAGGCGAGAACGGTCACAGCAGTTCCTCCCGGACGGCGGCCGGGGCGGCCTTCGGCGCGACGGTCACAGCAGTTCCTCCGGTACGTCGATGTGGCGCGAGCGGAGCCACTCGCCGAGGGCCTTGGCCTGGGGATCGAAGCGGGCCTGCGAGGCGACACCCTCGCCGAGGATCCCGGCGACGGTGAAGTTCAGCGCGCGCAGATGCGGAAGGACATGCCGGGTGACGGCCACATCGGCGGTCTCCGGCAGCAGTTCACGAAGCCTGGCGACGGTGAGGGCGTGCGCGAGCCAGCGCCACTCCTCCTCCGTCCGCACCCAGACACCGATGTTGGCGTCGCCGCCCTTGTCCCCGCTGCGGGCCCCGGCGAGCCGGCCGAGCGGGACCCGGCGCACCGGCCCCGGCGGAAGCGGCTCGGGAAGCACCGGCTCCGGGACCGGCTCCAGCTCACGGGTCGTCGGCGGTACGGGAACGGGGACACGGGTCCCGTCCGCCAGGACGGCCGTGTGCGGGACGTCGGCGGCCGGCACGTACGCGGTCCCGAAGACGCCGTAGGGGGCGCCCCTGCCGGGTGGGGCGGTCACATGGAAACCGGGATAGCTCGCCAGGGCCAGCTCGATCGCGGCGCCGGTCAGAGCACGGCCTACGGGCTCGGGCGCCGGGTCCCGGACGACGAGCCGGAGCAGGGCGCTCGCCGTCTCCTCGGTGTCCGCGTCGGGACGGTCCGTCCGCACGAGCTCCCAACGAACCTCGGCGGGAGGGGACTTCGCGAGGGCGTCGTCCACCTGAGCCCTCAGGAGCGCCGCCTTCTCCTCGATGTCGAGACCCGTCAGGACGAACACGACCTCGTTGCGGAAGCCGCCCAGCCGGCTGAGCCCGACCTTGAGCGTCGGGGGTGGCGCCTCACCCCGCACACCGTCGATCCGGACCCGGTCGGGACCCTCCCGGGTCAGCCGAACGGTGTCGAGCCGGGCGGTGACGTCCGGGCCCGGGTAGCGGGCGCCGGCCGTCTCGTAGAGAAGCTGAGCCGTGACCGTACCCACGTCGACGAGACCACCGGTGCCGGGGTGCTTGGTGACGACGGCGCTGCCGTCCGCGTGGAGCTCGGCCACCGGGAAGCCGGGACGGCGGAAGACCTCCGGATCGTGCTCGCGGAAGAAGGCGTAGTTCCCGCCGGTCGCCTGGGTGCCGCACTCCAGGACATGCCCGGCGACGACCGCGCCCGCCAGCTTGTCGTACTCCTCCGGACCCCAGCCGAAGTGCCACTGCGCGGGCCCGGTGACGAGGGCGGCGTCGGTGACCCGCCCGGTGACGACGACATCGGCCCCGGCGGCGAGACAGGCGGCGATCCCCGCGCCGCCGAGATAGGCGTTGGCGGCCAGGATGCCGTGCGCCCCGCCCATGGCGTCCGTGGCGGCGATCCGGTCACCCTCCACATGCGCGACCCGGATCGGCAGGCCGAGCTCGGCGGCGAGGGCACGCAGGGCGTCGGCGAGACCGGCGGGGTTGAGGCCGCCCGCGTTGGTGACGATCCGGACGCCGCGCTCGTGGGCGAGACCGAGACCTTCCTCCATCTGCCGCAGAAAAGTCTTCGCGTACCCGGCGGCCGGGTCCTTCAGCTGGTCGCGGCCGAGGATGAGCATGGTCAGCTCGGCGAGATAGTCGCCGGTCAGAACGTCGATCGCACCCTCGGGCCCGCCGCCGGTGAGCATCTCGCGGACGGCGTCGAACCGATCGCCGTAGAAACCGGAGGCGTTGCCGATCCGGAGGACCATCACGCCTCCCCGGGGGCGCGGCCCCGGCCCGCCGGGCCGGCGAAGGCCTGGGCGATGGTCAGCCAGTGTTCGGCGTCGGGCCCCTCCGCGACCAGCGCGGTGTCGTCGCGGTGCACCCGCTGCGTCACGAGCAGACAGAAGTCGAGGGCCGGGCCGGTGACCCGCTGGACGGCGTCCTCGGGGCCGTACGCCCACATCTCCCCGTCCGGCGCGACGAGTTCGACGCGGAAGGGGTCGGCGGGCGCGGTAAGACCCCGCACCAGGAAGGCGTAGTCACGGGCGCGGTGGCCGATCCAGGCGACATGCCGGATGCGGGCCGTCGGAGCACGGACGACCCCGAGGGCGTCGGCGACGTCCTGGCCGTGGGCCCAGGTCTCCATCAGGCGCGCGGTCGCCATGGCGGGGGCGCTCATCGGCGGCCCGTACCAGGGGAAACGGGAGCCGGAGGGGACCGCGCGCAGAGCTTCCTGGAGCCGCTCGCGACCCTCGCGCCAGCGGGCGAGAAGCTCGGCGGGAGGCAGTTTCGCCCCCTCCTCCGCACCCTCGTCGACGAAGCGGTCGGGAGCGGCCAGCGCCTTCTCCGTCTCGGCGGCGAAGGCCTCGGCGTCGGTGGCGGCGAGCAGCGCGGCCCGGTCGGTCCAGGCGAGGTGCGCGATCTGATGGGCGACGGTCCAGCCGGGCGCGGGGGTGGGCAGACCCCACCGGTCCTCCCCCAGCTCGCGGACGAGCAGATCGAGTGCTTCGCTCTCCTCGCGCAGATCATCGAGGACGACGGCGGGCTCGGACACGGTGCGCTCCCCTCGGGACACGGCGGCGTGCCCCGGAGCATGACAGCGAACCTGAAAACAATCAAGCATGCTTGCTTTGATTGGCGGCGGGACGCCTCCGCTTCGACCGATGCTGCGAGGGAGCGCCGGAGCGGCCTGGAGGACGCTCGGAGCAGGGCCTGAACTCCCTTGTGGGGCACGGGGCTACGGGAGCGGGGGGCGGCCCGACTGGCGGGGGCGCGGAGGGGCGGGGGCGCGGGCGCACGTCGGGACCGACGTGCTGCCGACAGGCCGGGGTGCTGGGGGTGGGCGTTTCTGATGGGGCGCGCGTGCGGCCGCCCTCTTTCCGAGTGTGGCGTCCTCCGCCACCGCGTCAAGGGCGCCTTGCGGCGTCGCTGCGCGATGGCCTTCGGCCCCCCTTGACCCGGCGACGGAGGCCGCCTTTTCACACTCGGAGGGCGGCCGAGGGGGGGAGCCCCACGCCGAGGTTCGGGTCATGGCCGGGCGCTGATTGCGGCTGATGGGCCGGTGGGTGGGGGCTCGGTCAGCGGCCGGGGTGGGTGGGCCTGGTCCGGCCGGTCGGGGGTGCGCGATTGTTGAATGGGGCGGCCCGGCCGTGCTCAGCGGGTGGCGGTCGCGGGTTGGCTGGGCTTCAGGCCCCGCTGGTCACTGTCCGGGGGTGGCCGACGGTGGTGGCGAGAGTTTCGTGCAGTTTCTCGGACCAGGAAGGGGAAATTGTCCCCTTTGAGGCTTTTCGTGGGCCGATTGCTTCGAGAAATGCAGAGTTACTCCATCCCCCCACCCTCCAAGAGTGACCAGCGGGGCCTGAAGCCCCGCCAACCCACGACCGCAGCTCGCCAAGCCGGATCCGGGCCGCCCCATTCAACTGCCGCGCACCACCAACCCAGCGGACTGCGTCCGCCCACCCCCGCCACTAACCGAGCCCCCACCCACCGGCCCGCAGGCGCACGCAACGCCCGACCATTACCCGAACCGTCCGCGTGGCGCCCACCCCGGACCGCCCTCCGAGAGGTCTCTCGCTCCTGGAGGCGGCGGGTCAAGGGTGGCCGAAGGCCATCGCGCAGCGACGCCGACAGGCGCCCTTGACGCGCCGCCTCCAGGAGCGACTCTCGGAAAGAGGGCGGTCCCACGCGCCACCCACCAACCCGGCCCACCCCCAGCACCTGTTCCTGGACGCCGACCGGCCGGGCCGTTCACTCCCTTACTCGGCCTGAACCGTCCCGGCCGTCCCCGCCGTCCCCGCCGTCCCCGCCGTCCCTACCGACCCCGCCGACCCCGGCGTCTCAAGGACAAGCCGCCCAAGCTCCAGCTCGAAGACGACCTCGAACCCGTCCTCCTCGTTCCCCTTCTCGCCCACCCGCGTGAAGCCGGCGCCCGCGACGGTGGCCAACGAGGCCGTGTTGTCCGAGCGGATCGTGGCCCGCACCGTCCTCACCCCGGGTTCCTCGGCCGCCCTCGCCAGCAGCGCCCTCACCATCGCCCGCGCGTAGCCCTGGCGTCGGTACTGGGGTGCCACCGTGTAGCCGATCTCCAGTACGCCCGCCTCGCTCGGCGGGCCGTGGAAGCCCGCGTCGCCGACGACCGTTCCGTCCGGCTCCGAGACCGCTGCCCTCGCGATCCACGGGGCCGCAGACGGGTCCTTGGCGATCTGGTCGGCCCGGTAGCCGAAGATGTAGCGCGACCGGTCCGAGACGAAGTACTCGTCAAGGGCGACCCCGGCCTCGGCGCTGCCGCCTGCGAGGTCGCCTTCGGCCAGTGCGCGCGACGTCCTTTCGCCGAGTTCGACGAAGCGGACGTTCTTGGGAGTGGGGAGAGTGTCGTTGTTCATCGCGGAGATGCTCACCCAGTCCTTGAGGACTGTCCATCGGATTACGCTCGTCTGCGTTCCCAACTCCCTGAACCCCAGGACCCACCGTCGTCCCCTCTCGCACGACGAACGCGGCCGCCCCCTCCGCTTCTACGCCGGGAACCTCCGGCTCACCCATCCCCACGCGACCTCCAGCAGCACCCCTCCCGCCGCGGCGATCGCCACCGCCGTCCACGGCATCGTCACGCCCGCCAGCTTCAGGGCGAAGAAGTTCTGGAGCCACGGCACCACGAGGACGAGGAGGAAGGCGCCGCCCATGGTGGCGACCAGGGTGAGGCGCCACCAGGTGTAGGGGCGGGCGATGATCGCCAGGACCCACATGGAGACGAGGAAGAGGGTGAGGGTGGCGGCGCTGGTCTCGGCCGCCAGGGCGTCCGGGCCCGTGTAGTGGTGGCGGGCCAGGAGGTAGGTGGTGAAGGTGGCGGCGCCCGCGATGACGCCACCGGGGATGGCGTACCGCATCACGCGCCGTACGAAGTTCGGCTTCGCGCGTTCCTTGTTGGGGGCGAGCGCGAGGAAGAACGCCGGGACGCCGATCGTCAGGGTCGAGAGGAGCGTCAGGTGGCGGGGGAGGAAGGGGTACTCGACCTGTGAGCAGACCACCAGGACCGCCAGGAGGACGGAGTACACCGTCTTCGTGAGGAAGAGGGTCGCGACCCGGGTGATGTTGCCGATGACCCGGCGGCCCTCCGCCACCACGGACGGGAGGGTCGCGAAGCTGTTGTTCAGCAGCACGATCTGGGCGACCGCCCTCGTCGCCTCCGAGCCGGAGCCCATCGAGACGCCGATGTCGGCGTCCTTGAGGGCGAGCACGTCGTTCACGCCGTCGCCGGTCATGGCGACGGTGTGTCCGTGGGACTGGAGCGCCGCGACCATGTCCCGCTTCTGCTGCGGTGTGACCCGGCCGAAGACCGCGTTCTCGTCGAGGACCTTCGCCATCTCGTCCCGGTCGGTGGGCAGGTGCCGGGCGTCGACGGTGTGCTCGGCTCCGGGCATGTCGAGCTTTCCGGCGACCGCGCCGACGGAGACCGCGTTGTCGCCGGAGATGACCTTGGTGGCGACGTTCTGGTCGGCGAAGTAGGCGAGGGTGTCGGCGGCGTCGGGCCGCAGCCGCTGTTCCAGGACGACGAGCGCGGCCGGGCGGGCGTCGGCGGCGACGTCCGGGGAGTCGAGCTCGTGGACCGTACGGGCGAGGAGCAGGACCCGCAGGCCCTGTTCGTTGAGGTGGTCGATCTCGGCGAGGACGGGGTCCTCCGCCGTGAGGAGGACGTCGGGGGCGCCGAGCAGCCAGGTCGAGTTCTCGCCGTCGCCCTCGCTGAAGGCGGCGCCGCTGTATTTGCGGGCCGACGAGAAGGGCAGGGCCTCCGTGCAGCGCCACTCCACCGTTTCCGGGTAGGCGTCGATGATGGCCTGGAGGGAGGCGTTGGGGCGCGGGTCGGATTCGCCGAGGGCGCCGAGCGCCTTCCGTACGTACGTCTCGTCGGAGCCGTTCAGGGGCCGCAGCTCGGTGACGTCCATGCCGCCCTCGGTGAGGGTGCCCGTCTTGTCGAGGCATACGACGTCGACGCGGGCGAGGCCCTCGATGGCGGGCAGCTCCTGCACGAGGCACTGCTTGCGGCCCAGTCGTACGACTCCGATCGCGAAGGCGACCGAGGTGAGCAGGACGAGCCCCTCGGGGATCATCGGGACGATTCCGCCGACGGTGCGGGCGACCGCGTCCTTGAAGTCGTCGTCCTTGACGACGAGCTGGCTGATGACGAGCCCGATCGCGGTGGGGATCATCATCCACGTCACGTATTTGAGGATGGTGGAGATGCCGCTGCGCAGTTCGGAGTGGACGAGCGTGAAGCGGGAGGCCTCTTCGGCTAGCTGGGCCGCGTAGGCCTCGCGGCCGACCTTGGTGGCGGTGAAGGCGCCGCCGCCGGCGACGACGAACGAGCCCGACATCATCCGGTCGCCGGGTTTCTTCACGACGGGGTCGGCCTCGCCGGTCAGCAGGGATTCGTCGATCTCCAGGCTGTCGGCCTCGGCGACCTCGCCGTCGACGACGACCTTGTCGCCGGGGCCGAGCTCGATCAGATCGCCGAGGACGATCTCCGAGGTGGAGAGTTCGGCGGCCGTGCCGTCGCGCCGGACGGTCGGTTTCGCCTCGCCGATGACGGCGAGTCCGTCGAGGGTCTTCTTGGCGCGGAGCTCCTGGACGATGCCGATGCCGGTGTTGGCGATGATCACGAAGCCGAAGAGGCTGTCCTGGATCGGGGCGACGCAGAGCATGATCACCCACAGCACGCCGATGATGGCGTTGAAGCGGGTGAAGACGTTGGCGCGGACGATCTCCGTGGTCGAGCGGGAGCTCCGTACCGGTACGTCGTTGACCTCGCCGCGCGCGACGCGTTCGGCGACCTCGGCCGAGGTGAGTCCGGCGGGGCGGTGGACGACGGGCGCAGGTGGTCCGGTCCCCGGCGTCCCGCTGCCGCCCGTGTCGATCTTCGCCCGCTGAGTCATGTTTTCGACGGTACGACCGGAATCGGCCGTTCACCTGCCGAGAAGGGCGAAGATCAGACCGCGGGAGGACGGGAAACGGCGGGAACGGTCCCGTGGTGCTACGCGCCGGGGGCCGGCCCGGAGCCGGGGTTCGGTTCGGAGCCGGGGTTCGGTTCGGAGCCGGGCGTCGCGTCCGCCGTCTCCGCCGCCCGCGCCGCCTCGTGCCGCTTGATCGCCGCGTCCCGCTTCCGTACGTACCAGATGCCGATGAGGCCGAGGCCGGCTCCGGCGAGGCAGGTCCACACCCACCAGGTCAGGTCCCGGTCGTCGAACCAGCCGTAGAACGGGACCTGGACGAGGAAGAGGACGAACCAGAGGATCGTTCCGCCGGTGATGGTGGCGACGACGGGCCCTTCGAGGGGCTCGGGTGCCTCGTGCTTCGGTGTCCACTTCGCCATGGGGGTCAGTCTAGGTGCCCGGAATTCGTATCTACGCGCGGAGATAGACGCCCACTCGTTCATGTGTTCATACTGAAACGGTTTGCCTCTGGCGGGTTTCCCTCGTACGAACACACAAAGACGTGACGTACGAGCACATGGACCGCCATCGGACGTCTCCCCATGAGGAACCCCATGAGCACCACGGCCACCGCCAAGGCCATGCCCCCCGAGCCCTCCGCTCCCCAGGAGCCGGCCTCGGGTCTCGACCGCTACTTCAAGATCTCGGAGCGCGGTTCGACCGTCGCCCGCGAGATCCGCGGCGGCTTCGCCACCTTCTTCGCGATGGCCTACATCATCGTGCTGAACCCGATCATCCTCGGCAGCGCCAAGGACATGTACGGGCACCAGCTCGACAGCGGCCAGCTCGTCACCGCCACCGTCCTCACGGCGGCGTTCTCGACGCTCCTCATGGGAGTCATCGGCAACGTCCCGATCGCGCTGGCCGCCGGCCTCGGCGTCAACACGGTCGTCGCGCTCCAGCTCGCGCCGAAGATGTCCTGGCCCGACGCCATGGGCATGGTCGTCCTCGCCGGTGTCGTCGTGATGCTGCTCGTCGCGACCGGTCTGCGCGAGCGCGTGATGAACGCCGTCCCGGTCGGCCTGCGCAAGGGCATCGCGATCGGCATCGGCCTCTTCATCATGCTCATCGGCCTCGTCGACTCGGGCTTCGTCTCCCGCATCCCCGACGCCGCGCACACCACCGTCCCGCTCCAGCTGGGCGCCGACGGTCACCTCACCGGCTGGCCGGTGCTCGTCTTCATCCTGGGCACGCTCCTCACCCTCGCCCTGATCATCCGCAAGGTGCCGGGCGCGATCCTCATCTCCATCGTCGTCATGACGATCGTGGCGATGGTGATCAACGCGGTCGCGACCGTCCCCTCCTGGGGTCTGACCACCCCGGAGTGGCCCGGCAACCCGGTCGCCTCCCCCGACTTCGGTCTGGTCGGCGAGGTCAGCCTCTTCGGCGGCTTCGGGAAGGTCGGGATGCTGACCGGCGTCCTCTTCGTCTTCACCGTGCTGCTGTCCTGCTTCTTCGACGCCATGGGCACGATCCTGGGCGTCGGCGACGAGGCCAAGCTGATCGACAAGGACGGCAACTTCCCCGGCATCAACAAGGTCCTGCTCGTGGACGGCCTGGCCGTCGCCTCCGGCGGCGCGACCTCCTCCTCGGCCACCACCTGCTTCGTGGAGTCCACGGCGGGCGTCGGCGAGGGTGCGCGCACGGGTCTGGCCTCGGTGGTGACCGGCGCCCTGTTCTCGGTGGCGCTGTTCCTCACGCCGCTGGCGACGATGGTGCCGTCCCAGGCGGCCACGCCCGCGCTGCTCGCGGTCGGCTTCCTGATCCTGGCGGGTTCGATCAAGGACATCGACTGGAGCGACTACACCATCGCGGTGCCGGCGTTCCTCGCCATGGTGATGATGCCGTTCACGTACTCGATCACGAACGGCATCGGCATCGGCTTCATCACGTTCAGCGTGCTGCGTCTCGCGGCCGGCCGGGGCCGTGAGGTCCCGGTGGCCATGTACGTGGTGTCGGCGGTCTTCGTCTTCTACTACGCGATGCCGGCGCTCGGCCTCACGTGACCGTGGGGGGCGTCGGTCGCCGTGCCGCCCGCCGCCCCTTCGGCCGCAGCCCCTTCGGCCGCGCCCGCGTCCCCGTAGAACTTCTCCGTCTCGTCGACGGCGGTCTTGAACCGCTCGTCGAAATCCTCGCGAATGAGCGTCCGGACGACATAGTCCTGGACGCTCATTCCTCTTTTCGCGGCGTGACTCCTGAGCCGGTCGAGCAGCTCACCGTCGATGCGCAGGCTGAGCACTGTCGATCCCATGTCGTTCAGGGTCGGGGCAGCCGGGGCCTCTTTGCGTCACTTTCCGGATCCGACTCACTCGTTTGGGTGATACATGGATGCCGAAGCGTGATCTGCGTGCATCCGGTTCACGCACGGGTGCGGCCATACGGGTGTGACGCGCGCTACGTCGGCGCGTTCCCGTTGGTATTTAGACAGAGTAATGAGTTAGGCTAACAAACATGTCTGACCTGTCCCACGGGACCGCCGCCGACGCCGCGGCCGTGAACGCGCTCCGCTCCGCCGTCATGCGACTGGGCCGACGCCTCAAGCACCAGCGCGTCGACGAGTCACTGAGCCCCACCGAGATGTCGGTACTCGGCACCCTCGCGCTCTGCGGTTCCGCCACCCCCGGTGAGCTGGCCCGCAAGGAGCACGTCCAGCCGCCGTCGATGACCCGCATCGTCGCGCTGCTCGAAGCCAAGGGACTGGTCCGACTGGAGCCGCACCCCGACGACCGCCGACAGAAGGTCGTCAGCCAGACCGAGCAGGCCGAAGCCATGCTCGAAGAGTCCCGCCGCAAGCGGAACGCCTGGCTGGCCACCCTCGCCGAAGGCCTGGACGAGGACGAATGGGCCAAGCTGCGCGCGGCCGCCCCGGTCCTGGAGAAGCTCGCCCACCTGTAATCCATGCGCCAAGGAGGCGACGCACTTTGAGTACGGGACCCGGAGCAGACTCCGCACCCGTCCACAAACCCACCCTCGACACCCGGGGGCGGAGGGAAACCTTCTCTTCGCTCAGGATCCGTAACTACCGGCTGTTCTTCACCGGCGCGATCGTCTCCAACACCGGCACATGGATGGCCCGGATCACTCAGGACTGGCTGGTCCTGAGCCTCACCGGCTCGGCCGCCGCCGTCGGCATCACGACGGCCCTGCAGTTCCTGCCGATGCTCCTCTTCGGGCTGTACGGCGGCGTCATAGCCGACCGCTACCCCAAGCGGCAGCTCCTCCTCTTCAGCCAGGCCGCCCTCGGACTCTGCGGCATCGCGCTCGCCGTCCTCACGCTCTCCGGCAACATCCAGGTCTGGCACGTCTACCTGATCGCCTTCCTCCTCGGCATGGTGACGGTCGTCGACAACCCGGCCCGGCAGTCCTTCGTCTCCGAGATGGTCGGCCCCGACCACCTGCGCAACGCGGTCTCCCTGAACTCGGCGAACTTCCAGTCCGCGCGGCTCGTCGGCCCCGCCGTCGCCGGTGTCCTGATCGCCGGAGTCGGCAGCGGCTGGGCCTTCCTCCTCAACGGCCTGTTCTTCCTCGCGCCCCTCACGAGCCTCCTGCTCATGCGGACGAGCGAACTCCACAAGGTGGAGCGCGCCCCGCGCGGCAAGGGCCAGCTGCGCGAGGGCCTGCGCTACGTGGCCGCGCGGCCCGACCTGATCTGGCCGATCGTGCTCGTCGGATTCGTCGGCACCTTCGGATTCAACTTCCCGATCTGGCTCACCGCGTTCTCCGGCGACGTCTTCCACGTCGGCGCCGGCGCGTACGGCTTCCTCAACACCCTCATGGCGGCCGGATCGCTCGTGGGCGCCCTCGCGGCGGCCCGGCGCGGATCGACCCGGCTGCGGATGCTGGTGCTCGCCGCGGGCGTCTTCGGCGTCCTGGAGATCGCGGCGGCCCTGTCGCCGGCGTTCTGGCTCTTCGCGCTGCTGCTCGTACCGATCGGCATGATCGGCCTCACGGTCAACATCACCGCGAACTCCGCCGTCCAGATGGCGACCGACCCGGCCATGCGGGGCCGCGTCATGAGCCTCTACATGATGGTCTTCGCCGGCGGCACACCGATCGGAGCACCGCTCCTCGGCTGGGTCACCGACACCTACGGCGCCCGCGTCGGCTTCGCCACGGGCGGCGTCATCTCGCTGACGGCGGCGGTCGTCGTCGGCCTGGTCCTGGCCAGGGTCGGCGGCCTCAAGGTCGCCTGGGCCTGGCGGCACGGACACCCACAGGTGCGGTTCGTCGCGCGCGAGCGCCTGGCGACAGCGGCGTAGCCCTCGGGCGGGCGGCGGCCGGGGCGGAGTCCCGGGCCGCCGCCCGTTCCCGTTTCAGACGCGCTGTTCCAGGACCTGGCCCGGCCAGTCGCCCACCGCGAACGTCTCCGTCGGGGTGAAGCCCCGGCCCTCGTAGTACGCGACGAGCCGGCCCTCGCTGCCCGCGAAGCAGTCCACCCGCAGCAGCGACACCCCCTGCCGCCGCGTCTCCTCCACCGCGTGCGCGATCAGCGCCGCGCCCACCCCGTGGCCGTGGAACCGCTCGTCGGTCGCGAGCAGCCGTACGTACACCTCGGGCTCGTCGGCCGGCTCGATGTACTGCCCGGGGTGCGGCGTCAGCGTCATCGTCCCCGCCGGTACGCCGTCGATCTCGGCGATCCACGGATCGCCCTCCCCCATCGTCCGCCGGACCTGCTCCACCGCCTTCGGCCGCCCGGAGAACGACTCGGTGCCCCACTGGGCGGTGATCCCCTTGCCGTTCAGCCAGACCACGGCACTGTCGAGGACGCCGAGTATCGCGGGGAGGTCCTCCGCCCCGCCCTTCCTTATGGAGATCGTCATCCGGCCAACCTAGTCGTACAACCATTCGGAGGTCCGGGGGGTCGTCAAGGGCGTATCCATCAGGTCGGGGAGGAACACGCCTTGCGCACTGCCTTGTCCCGTCGCCCTGTCCAGATGTCCGTGGGAGCCGTCCTGGCGGTGGTCGCGGCGGGTTCGCTCCTCGCTCCCGTCGCCTCCGCCGCTGCTCCCGAGGCGGCTCCCGCCGCTGCTCCCGAGGCGGCGACGGCGCCGGCCGCCACGACCGCCGCCCCGATCCCGGTCCCGTTCCTGGCCTCCGGCGGACAGCTGATCGGCGCGGGAACCACCGGCTTCCTCACCCGGGACGCCGACGGGGTCGCGCGCTGGACCCGGTACGCGGACGGCGTCTCCACCGTGATCGACACGACCGGCGGCAGGGTCCTCGGCTCCGCCTCGGACTCCGTGGTGGTCACATGGCCCAAGCTGCAGCAGTACGGCACCGAGAAGGCCGTCGTGCGCGACATGGCCACCGGCGCCGCCCCCGTCACCTACTCCGACTTCGACGGGGAGGTCACGGCCGCGGTGGGCTCGGCGCTGTTCGACGACGGCCATTTCGCGCACCCGATCCTCAGCACCCAGCAGGGCGGCGTCACGACCTCCAGCCAGGTGGTCGGCATGACCGAGAGCAGCGAGAGCCAGTTCTCCGTCGCGGACAGCCTGCCGGGCACCGCCCTCGGGTACTACCGCGCCCTCGAACACGCCGGACCGCGCAAGCTGGTGGTCGTCGACATCGCCACCGCCCGCGTCGTCCAGGAGTACACCGCCGCCGAAGGCGCGACGCTGGGCGGAACAGCCACGATCACGCAGGACCGCGTCGCCTGGACGGAGGAACTCAACGGCACGACCGTCCTCGCGTCGGCGCGGCGCGGCTCGGCCGAGGTGACCCGCGTGCCGCTCGCCGCCGACGTTCCGAAGAAGCTCATGGGCGCCCTGGGTGGCGACCGGTTCGTGTTCGGCGACGATCAGCGAGGCGTCGTGGCCCGCTCCCTGACGGACGGGACCTCCGTCAAGCTCCTCGACCACGCCGAGAGCGTCATGAAGGCCGCCGACGGCACCCTGCTCGCCGTCGGAACCACCGCCGACGGCGGGAGCGGCGTGTACCGGCTCGCGCTCGCGGACGGGAAGCCGACCGCCGAGCTGATCGCCTCCAGCGGGCAGCCCGGGCCCACCACCCCCCTCACCTACACCGGCGACAGCGTCCCGGCCGCTTTCGGCCTCGACGGCGTCGCCAGGACCCGGCTGGGCTGGACGTTCTCCACCACCGGCGCGGACCTCTCGGTCGAGCTCCGGCACAAGGAGTCGGGGAGCCGCTTCACGACGACCGTCCGCCCCCGTGAGACCGGCACCGGGGCCCTCCCCGACGGCTCGCTCGGCTTCGACTGGACCGGGGAACTGGGCCGCGACACCTACCGGTCGTCCGCTCCCGCCGGGGAGTACGAGTGGACGGTGACGGCCAGGCCGTGGAACGGGATGCCGTCGGTCACGGCCTCCGGCACGTTCACCGCGACCCGCTCGCCCCAGGCGCACGACTACACGGGGAACGGCTCGCCCGACCTGTTCGCGCGCCGGACGGACGGCAGCCTCGACGCGATCGACACGCTCTGGGACGACGCCACCGGGCGGCTCGTCGCCGCGCGGACCCACATTTCGACGGCGTGGACGGGCGACTGGAACCGCTACGACCGCGTCGAGGCCGTCGGCGACATCGCCGGCTCCTCGGTCTTCGACACCGTCGCCCGGGACAAGACCGGAGTCCTGTGGCTGCACGTCGGCGACCCGGGGGCCACCGCCGCACCCGTACGGATCGGCGGCGGGTGGAACACGTACACCCAGCTCACCGGCGGCAGCGACCTGACCGGCGACGGGCGGGCCGACCTGGTCGCCACGGACAAGGCGGGCGACCTCTACCTGTACAAGGCGACAGGCTCGGTCACCGCGCCCTTCGAGCCGCGCAAGAAGATCGGCTACGGCTGGGGGATCTACCACCAGATCACCGCCACCGGAAACATCGGCGGCGGCCCGGCCGGAGACCTCGTCGCCCTCGACAAGGACGGCGTCCTCTGGCTGTACCTCGGCAAGGGCGACGGCACCTACGCGCCCCGGACGAAGATCGGCGGCGGCTGGAACGTCTACGCCGACATCGTCGGCATCGGCGACGGCAACAAGGACGGCCGCCCCGACCTGTACACCCGCACCGCGACCGGCGCCGCCTACTTCTACCCCGGCACCGGCGACTGGAAGGCCCCGCTCAAGCCCCGCACCTCCACCGGGGCCGGCGTACCGGGCGCCTGGGACGCGAAGTACGACCAGGTCTCCTGACCCGGCCGGCGGCCCGTCTCCTGCCACACTGCCCGCATGAGGCTCTTCGCCGCCGTCCTGCCGCCCCCGGAGCGGCTGGACCAACTCGGACACGTCGTCGACCGTCTGCACCGGCTGCCCGGTGCGGACGGGCTCCGCTGGACCTCGCGGCCCGGCTGGCACCTCACCCTCGCCTTCATGGGCGAGGTCGACGAGGAGCTGCTGCCCGAGCTGCGGGTCCGGCTCGCCCGGGCCGCGCACCGCACCCCGCCGCTCTCGCTGCGGCTGCACGGCGGCGGCCACTTCGGGCGCCGGGCCCTGTGGTCGGGCGTGGCCGGAGACCTGGACGAGCTGCGGCTGCTGGCCGAACGGGCCGACGCGGCGGCGCGCCGGGCCGGGGTCGCGATGGAGGAGCACCGCCGGTACCAGGCGCATCTGACGGTGGCCCGCGCGCGGCGCGAGGAGATCGACCTGCACCCCTTCCTCGACGAACTCGGCACGTTCGAGGGAACCCGCTGGGAGGCCGGCGAGCTGGCCCTCGTCCGCTCGAACCTGCCGGTGAGCGGGGTGCGGGGCGAGCAGCCGCGGTACGAGAGGGTCGACGGCTGGCCCCTTGAAGGACGTGGGGAGCGGTCGGGTTAACCTCGATGTGTGGACCCTAAGACCCGTAACCGCATCATGGCCGGCGTGCTCGTACTGATGTTCGCGATCATCGCGGTGGCCTCGGTGACCAGCCAGTAGCCCTCGCCCTCCCCCGGTACGCCGTCGCGTGCCACCCCGTGGGAACGCCCTTGCTTCGAGTGCGCTCCAAGCAGTTGGCTTGGCGTTCATGGAGTACACGCAGCTCGGACGCACCGGACTCAAGGTCAGCCGACTCGTCCTCGGGACGATGAACTTCGGCCCGCAGACCGACGAAGCCACCAGCCACGCCATCATGGACACGGCGCTGGACGCGGGGCTCAACTTCTTCGACACTGCCAACGTCTACGGCTGGGGTGAGAACAAGGGCCGGACCGAGGAGATCCTCGGCTCCTGGTTCGCGCGGGGCGACGGCCGCCGCGACCGGACGGTCCTGGCCACCAAGGTGTACGGGAACATGGGCGCCGACGGCGAGGCCTGGCCCAACCACGACAAGCTCTCCGCGGTGAACATCCGCCGCGCCGTCGACGCCAGCCTCAAGCGGCTCGGCACCGACTACATCGACGTCTACCAGTTCCACCACATCGACCGCTCGACGCCCTTCGACGAGATCTGGCAGGCGGTCGACGTCCTGATCCAGCAGGGCAAGGTCCTCTACGCCGGCTCCTCCAACTTCCCCGGCTACAAGATCGCCCAGGCCAACGAGGCGGCCGCCCGGCGCGGCGCGGTCGGCCTCGTCAGCGAGCAGTGCCTCTACAACCTCCTCGAACGGCGCGCGGAGATGGAGGTCATCCCGGCCGCGCAGGAGTACGGCCTCGGGGTCATCCCCTGGTCCCCGCTGCACGGCGGCCTGCTCGGCGGCGTCCTGAAGAAGGAGACCGAAGGCAAGCGGCGTACGGAGGGACGCGCGGCGGCCACGCTCGCCGACGCGGCGGCCCGCGCCCAGCTCCGGGCCTACGAGGACCTGCTCGACAAGCACGGTCTCGAACCGGGCGAGGCGGCTCTCGCGTGGCTGCTCACCCGCCCCGGTGTGACGGGCCCGATCGTCGGCCCGCGCACGCCCGAGCAGCTGACGAGCGCGCTGCGCGCCCTGGAGGTGGAGCTGAGCGAGGAGGTCCTCTCCGCGCTGGACGAGATCTTCCCGGGCCCGGGTCCGTCCCCGGAGGCCTTCGCCTGGTGACGTCCGTACGGCCGCACCGGGCCCGGCCGTACGGCCCCTGGTAGCACCGGGACCCGTGCCGTACGGCTTCCGGTCGTGCCCGGGGGCCGGGTCCTGTCGGCCTAGGGCCTGTCGTCACATTCCCGTCGTCGCCCGCAGGGCGGCCCTGCGGCGTCTGGTGCGTGCTCTCGGCGTGCCGGGGGGAAGCGCTCGTACTGGACGTACTCGCACTTTCGCCCGGTGCGGCGAGAGTGCGTGCCAGGCGTCGCGGGGCAGACGGGAATGTGACGACAGGCCCTAGGGGGCGCCGAGCCAGCTCGTGGCGTCCAGGCGGAACGCCGTCTCCGCGGGGACGACGTTCCGCAGGGCCGCCTCCATGTCCCGGACGCGGTCCGCGCCGAGGGTCGTGGCCCACTCCGCCCGCAGTTCGTCGAAGATCGCGGCGGAGCGGGCGAGGGCCTCGTACCCCCACGGGGTGAGGTGGACGAGTTTGCGGCGGGCGTCGGCGGGGTCGTCGGCGCGCTCGGCGTAGCCGAGGGCGAGCAGCCGGTCGACGGTCTTGCCCGCGGCCTGCTTGGAGACGCCGAGGCGCCGCCCGATCTCGCTGGCGGTGGCTCCCCGGGCGCCGATGGCCTGCATGGCGAAGCCGTGGGCGGGGCGCAGGTCGGGGTGGCCCTCGGCGGCGAGGCGGAGGTGGAGCCGGTCGATGAGGGTACGGAAGCCGCCGAAGAGGAGCAGGGGCAGCTCGTAGCCCCGCCCCTCCCCCTTGCCATTATCGACAACCTGGTTTACGTTTTCTCTCACCACACGGTCAACCATGTTGTCGATTCTACTCCTCTCCACTCCTCACACCCACTCCCCTCGCATCGGAGACGCCTTGTCCACCGACATGTCCACCCGCGCCGCCCACGCCGTCACCCTCCTCAAGGAGTCCCCCGAGACCCTCGACGGCTTCCTGACGCTCAACCGGACCTTCGAGTCCACCACCCTCGACCCGCACTCCCGCGAGACCGTGATCCTGACGGTCGCCACCCGCAACCAGTGCCACCTCTGCGTCGACATGCACGAGGCCAAGATGGCCGCGCTCGGCCCGGCACCCGACCCCGAACGTCTCGCCGCCGTGAGCCTCTTCACCCTCCGGGTCCTCGCCTCCTCGGGCGCGGTGACCGACGAGGAGCTGGCCGCCTTCCAGGCCGCCGGCTACACCCGCCGCAACGCCCTGGAGGTCATCCTCGGCATCGGCGCGTACACCGTCTCGACGTTCGCCAACCGCTTCACACGGGCCGCCTGACATTCACCCAAAGCCCTTTCAGCACAAGGGAGTTGACCCCTACTCTGATCTTCCGTCGTACGGGGGACACAGGGGGGACCATGGAGGCGAAGCGCGTACTGCCGCGTGAGTACCGGGGAGCCTCATCACCCTGCTGCTGGTCGCACTCCTCGGCTGGCTCGTCCTCGCCGCCCGGAACTGCGCCACCTCCGCCGACCTCAAGGGCATCCGGGTCCGCGGCATGGTCAAGAACCGCCGGCTCGCCTGGGAGGACATCCACGACATCAGGGCCGTGCCCAACCCCGGCGCGGGCATGGGCCAGGGGCAGCCGGGGACCATCTCGTTCATGTACAGGCGCGACGGGAGCCGGGTCCAGCTCATGTACGTGGACGACAACAACGTCGCCGTCGCCCGGGAGATCGCCGTGCTCCGGGCCGCCTGGGAGGAACTGCGCGGAGCCCACTGGACCCCGGGAGCCGGGGCCGACCGGCGGATCGCCCAGCGGTCCGCCCTCGAGGGCTCCCTCTCCACCGCGACGGCCTGGGCCCTCTGCTCGGTCCTCGCCGCCACCCTCCTCTTCATCGCCCTGCTGTTCACCGAAGACTCCGCCATGGACCCCGAGTGGATCCTGATCACCCCCGTGGTGACCTTCCTCGTCGTCTGGATCGGCTCGCGCCTGCGCAACCGGAGTCAGTAGCGGTACGGGCCGCCCAGGCCCCAGGCCTGGTGCATCGCGTCGGCGAAGGCGGCGGCCAGCTTGTGCTCGCCCGTGGGGCCCGGGTGGGTGCCGTCGTAGGTGTCCTCGTCGAGGCCGTACGACTCCGGAACCGACGCCAGCAGCAGCGGCGAGGCGGCCGTGTCCAGATCGGCGACCGCCTTCGCGAGAAGCACGTTGAAGCGGGCGCACTCGGCGGCGAAGGGCGCGTCGTACCCGGCGCGCACATTGGGTATGACCGGCAGGAGGACGGCCCGGACGCGCGGGTTCGCGGCGCGGGCCGCCGCGACGAACGCCCGGACGTTCTCCCCGGTCTGCTCGCTGTTCGTGTAGAAGCCCAGGTCGATCAGGCCCAGCGAGATCAGCAGCACGTCGGCCCCGGTCTCCGTGACCGTCTCTCCGATCACCGGCGCCATGTGCAGCCAGCCCTCGCCCCAGCCGGCCAGATGACGCCGGGCGGCGGCGGGGAACGCCGGGTCGGCGTAGGCCTCCGACGCGGGCGCGTCGACGGCCGCTTCGTACAGGGCGGTGCGCGGGCCGACGATCTCGTACCCGCCGGGGAGCACGGACTCCAGGTGCCGCCACATGCGGTACCGCCAGGTCCAGTCGCCGGCGCGTCCGATGGTCATGCTGTCGCCGACGAACAGAAAACGCATGGTCACATCATCGCGGACGGCGTCCCGGACCTGCGACGTGATCCGGGACACGGGCCGTGGGCGCTCACCGGTCCAGGAAGTCGCCGACCGTCCGCGCGAACCGCTCCGCGTCGTCGTGCCAGGGGAAGTGCCCGGCGCCGTCCAGGACGGCGAAGTCCGCCGTCGGGAACAGCTCCGCGTACGCGGCGGCCGTCGGGACCGGGGTGTTCACGTCCCCCTCCCCGGCCACCACGAGCACCGGCCGCGCGAACTCCGCGAACACCGCGCGCGTGCCCGCCGGATCGAAGGCGCCCTCGCCCGCGAAGACACCCGCGCCCTCACCGTTCCGCTGCCCGTCCGCCGCAGCGTGCCGCTCCTGCGCCGCCTCGTCCCAGGTCCCGTGGAAGAACGGCGCCACCGCCCCGAAGGACTCCGCCGTGCCGCGCCCGGCGGTGACGTCCTCGAGCGCCGCGTACGCGGGCCCGAACCAGGGCTCCTCCCGGCGCAGCCGCGCCGCCGCGAGCCGCTCCTCCGGAGCCGTGTCGAGGCCCACGGCCGCCGTGCCCGGGGTGACGAGCACGAGCCGGCCGACGCGCTCCGGGTGGCGGGTCACGTACAGGGCGGCCAGGTTCGCGCCTGCCGAGTGCCCGAGGACGTCGACGGTGTCGAGGCCGAGGTGCGCGCGCAGCGCCTCCACGTCGTCGACGAGCCGGTCGCAGCGGTACGAGGCCGGGTCCTCCGGCACTCCCGACGCGCCCGTGCCCCGCAGGTCGAGCCGGATGAGCCGCCGGTGCGCGGTGAGACCGCCGAGGTCGCCGAGATAGACGGAGTCCTGGAGCGGACCACCGGGGAGACAGAGCAGCGGGTCGCCGGTGCCGGTGTCGTGGAAGGCGAGCGTGGTGCCGTCGGGTGCGGTGAAGGTCTGCGGGGCGGAGCTCGGCGCGGAGGGCGTCTGCGGGACGGGGGTAGCCATGGGCGTGACCCTGACAGCAGCTCCGGGGCAGGTCAAGGAGGTTTCAGGGTCGGCGGACCCGGCTCTCGTCGCCTCGTCGTGGCAGGCTGGGGGACATGCGATCTGCTCTGTGCGCCCTCGGCGCGGCGGCGGCCCTGGTGCTGCTCCCGGTCGGTCATGCCCATGCCGAAGGGCAGGAGCCGGACCGGGACTTCACCATCGAGGACTCCCGGATCACCGAGTCCAGCGGCCTCGCGGCGAGCCGGGCCCACCCCGGGATCTACTGGACGCACAACGACCAGGACGCGCCCCTGATCTACGGCGTCGACTCCCGTACGGGCAAGACCGTGGCGACCCTGACCATGCAGGGCGTCGGAACCCCCCGCGACATGGAGGCGATCGCCGTCGGCCCGGACGGCGACATCTACGTCGGCGACATCGGCGACAACCTCGACGGCTCCTGGGACCACGTCTGGATCTACCGCTTCCCCGAGCCGAAGGTGCTCAAGGACCAGAAGGTGGCGGCGAAGCAGTACGTCGTGAAGTACGCCGACGGGGCGCGCAACGCCGAGGCCCTGATGGTCCATCCGAAGACCGGCCGGGTGTACATCGCCAGCAAGAACGAGGACGGCGGCGGCCTGTACGCGGGCCCCGAGCGGCTCTCCTCGTCCGGGACGAACGTCTTCCGGCGGGTCGACGAGGTCCCGTGGGTGACCGACGGCGCGTTCTCCCCGGACGGCGACCGGCTCGTCCTGCGCGGCTACCTCATGGCCCGCGAGTACGTGTGGAAGGACGGCGGCCTCGCCGACGACGGCACCTCGATCGGCGCCGGATTCCAGGGCCAGGCCGAATCGGTGACGTACACCAGGGACGGCTCGGCGTTCATGCTCGGCGCGGAGGGCGCGAACAGCCGGGTGGTGCGGCTGGAGCGGCAGAACACCGGCGGCCCCTCGGAGAAGCCGGGCGGCACCCCGGACACCCCGGGCGCACCGCAGGCCCCGCAGTCCCCGGCGGCCGACGGCGAGAAGGGGAACGTCACCGTCGGTTTCCTGGTCCTCGCGGGCGCCTTCGTCCTCGTCTTCGGCGTCAAGCGGCTGCTGCGACGGGGCTGACCCGCGGCGTTTCCCCCACGTGCGGGCGCGGTGGGGCCGAGGAGGCGCGGTCGGACCCCCACGGGGCCGTCGGGTGGAACGACGAAGGCCCGGCGTCGGACACGTCCGACGCCGGGCCTCGCGTACGACAGGGTGTTACAGCTTCTCGATCACGTAGTCGACGCAGGCCGTCAGGGCGCGCACGTCCGCCGGGTCGATCGCCGGGAACATCGCGATCCGCAGCTGGTTGCGGCCCAGCTTGCGGTACGGCTCGGTGTCCACGATCCCGTTCGCGCGCAGCACCTTGGCGACCGCCGCCGCGTCGATCTCGTCCGCGAAGTCGATCGTGCCGATGACCTGCGAGCGCTTCGCCGCGTCCGTGACGAACGGCGTCGCGTACTTGGACTCCTCGGCCCAGCCGTACAGCGCGTCCGAGGACTCCTTCGTCCGGGCCACGGCCCAGTCGAGGCCACCCTGGCCGTTGATCCACTTCAGCTGCTCGTTGAGCAGGAAGAGGGTCGACAGCGCCGGGGTGTTGTACGTCTGGTTCTTCAGCGAGTTGTCGATCGCCGTCGTCAGCGAGAAGAACTCGGGGATGTGCCGGCCCGAGTCGTGGATCGACTGCGCCCGCTCCAGGGCGGCCGGGGAGAAGGCCGCCAGCCACAGGCCGCCCTCGGCGGCGAAGGACTTCTGCGGGGCGAAGTAGTAGACGTCCGTCTCGGTGATGTCGACCGGGAGGCCGCCCGCACCGGAGGTCGCGTCGACCAGGACGAGGGAGCCCGCGTCGGCACCGGCGACCCGCTTGATCGGGGCGGCGACACCGGTGGAGGTCTCGTTGTGGGTGTACGCGTAGACGTCGACGCCCGCCTCGGCCACCGGCTCCGGGTGGGTGCCCGGGTCGGAGGAGATCACGGTCGGCTCCGCCAGCCACGGGGCCAGCTTGGCGGCCTTCGCGAACTTGGAGGAGAACTCGCCGAAGGTGAGGTGCTGCGACTTCCGCTCGATCAGACCGTGGGTCGCGACGTCCCAGAAGGCGGTGGAGCCGCCGTTGCCCAGGATCACCTCGTAGCCCTCGGGGAGCGAGAAGAGGTCACGGATGCCGGAACGTACCTCGCCGACCAGGTTCTTGACCGGAGCCTGGCGGTGGGACGTGCCGAGGAGAGAGGTGCCGGTGGCGGCCAGGGCGTCCAGCGCCTCCGTACGCACCTTGGAGGGGCCCGCGCCGAAACGGCCGTCGGCGGGCTTGATGTCAGCGGGAATCTGGATATCAGCCACGAGGCGGAGAGTATCGGGTCGGGAAGGGGCCGGTCGCCGGATGTCCGCCCGATGAGACGAGGACTGAGACATCCTGGCCTTGTGGGAACAGACGAGGAACGCGCCGCAAGGTCCGCCGGCCTGGCCGCCGCGCTGCGCGCCGCCGTCGCCGGAGAGGTCGACTTCTCGGCCTCGGCGCGGGCCCTGGCGACGATGGACGCCTCCAACTACCGCCGGATTCCGGTCGGTACGGTCGCGCCCCGGGACGCCGACGACGTGGCGGCGGTCCTGGAGGTGTGCCGGGCGCACGGGACGCCGGTCGTGGCACGCGGCGGCGGTACGTCCATCGGGGGCCAGGCCACCGGCACCGGCGTCGTGCTCGACCTCACACGGCACATGGCGGATCTGGTCTCCCTGGACCCGGAGTCGCGGACGGCCGTGGTCCGGCCGGGGCTCGTCCTCGACCGGCTGCGGGCGGCGGCGCGGCCGTACGGGCTGACCTTCGGCCCGGACCCGTCGACGCACAGCCGCTGCACCCTCGGCGGCATGATCGGCAACAACGCCTGCGGGGCGCACTCGGTCGCCTGGGGCACCACGGCGGACAACGTGCGCTCGCTGGATGTGGTGACGCACCGGGGCGGGCGGTTGACGCTCGGCCGCGAGGGGCGGGGCGCGCCGCCCGGACTGCTCGATCTCGTCGAACGGAACCTCGCACTGCTGCGGACCGGCTATCCGGAGGGGCTGCCGCGCCGGATCTCCGGCTACGCCCTCGACGCGCTGCTGCCGGAGCGGGGCGTGGACGTGGCCCGCTCGTTCTGCGGCAGCGAGGGCACGCTGGGAGTGGTGACGGAGGCGACGGTACGACTGGTCCCGCTGCCCGCCGACCCCGTGCTCGTCGTCCTCGGGTACGCCGACGAGAGCGCGGCCGCCGAGGCGGCGGCGGGGCTCCTTCCGTACGGCCCGCTCACGGTGGAGGGCATGGCCGCCGATCTCGTACGCGGCGCGGCCGGGCTGCCGAAGGGCGGGGCCTGGCTGTTCTGCGAGGCCGACGGGGAGGGTGCCGCCCGGCGGCTCGTCCGGGCGGCGGACGCGCTCGACGCGGCCGTGGTGAAGGACCCGGCCGGGCAGCGGGCGCTGTGGCGGATCCGGGAGGACGCGGCGGGCACGGCGACCCGGACACCCGACGGGGGCGAGGCCTGGCCGGGGTGGGAGGACTGCGCGGTCCCGCCCGCACTGCTGGGCGCGTACCTCCGGGAATTCCGGGCCCTGCTGGCCGACTTCGGCCTCCGGGGTGTGCCGTACGGGCACTTCGGCGACGGCTGCGTCCACGTCCGGATCGACTTCGACCTGTGGACGGAGAAGGGCGTACGGGACTTCCGCCGGTTCTCGGAGGCGGTGGCGGACCTGGTCGTCGCCCACGGCGGCTCGCTCTCCGGAGAGCACGGCGACGGGCAGGCGCGGGCCGAACTCCTGCCGAGGATGTACGGGAAGGAGCTCGTCGGCCTCTTCGGCGCGGTCAAGGACGTGTGGGACCCCGACGGCGGCCTCAACCCCGGGATGCTGGTCCGTCCGCGCCCCCTCGACGAGGGCCTGCGCTTCACCGGCCTGCCCCTGGTGGGAGTGGGGAGGGCGGCCGCCCGGTGCGTGGGCGTCGCCAAGTGCAGGGTGGACGGCCCGAGTTCCGGGCCGGGCGTGATGTGCCCGTCCTACCGGGCGACGGGCGAGGAGAAGCACTCCACCCGGGGCCGGGCGCGGCTCCTGCACGAGATGGCGCTGGGCGAGGTCATCACGGACGGCTGGCGGTCGGAGGAGGTGCGGGAGGCCCTCGACCTCTGCCTGTCCTGCAAGGGCTGCCGCAGCGACTGCCCGGTGGGCGTCGACATGGCCGCGTACAAGGCCGAGTTCCTCGACCGGCACTACGCGGGACCGCTCGGCGTCCTGCGCCGGCCCCGTTCGCACTGGACGATGGGACGGCTGCCGCACTGGCTCGACGTCTTCGGACGGGCACTGAACCCGGTGATGGGACTGCCGTTCGCGGCCCGGCTGGCGGGGGTGACACCGGAGCGGGCGATGCCGCGCGTGGCGGAACAGTCCTTCGTCTCGTGGTTCGCCGACCGGAGTTCGACCCGGCCGGCGGCCCTGACGCTCTGGCCCGACACCTTCACGGACCACCTCGCGCCACAGGTGGGGCGGGCGGCGGTACGGGTCCTGGAGGAGGCGGGACTGGGCGTCGCGCTGCCGCAGGGAAGGGTGTGCTGCGGGCTGACGTATGTGTCGACGGGGCAGCTGGGGGCGGCGCGCAGGGTGATGCGGCGGAGCCTGGACGTCCTGGAGGGGGGTCCGGAGGCGCGCGGGAAGGAACGGCCGGGGCCGGCGGGGCCGGGGCGGGCGGGGCCGGGGCGGGCCGGGGCGGGGCGGGCCGGGGCGCGCGGCGCGGGTCCGGTCGTGGTGCTCGAACCCTCCTGCGCGGCGACCCTCCGCACCGACCTGCCGGAACTGCTGCCGGACGACCCGAGGGCGGCCCGGCTCGCCGCGTCCGTCCTGACGTTCGCGGAGGCCCTGGAGACGCTGGCCCCGGACTGGGCGCCGCCGCGCCTGGACCGCCCGGTCACCGGCCAGACCCACTGCCATCAGCACGCCGTCCTGGGCGACGGCGCCGACCGCCGCCTCCGCGCACGCGCGGGCCTCACAGGCGCCCTGGCGGGCGGCTGCTGCGGCCTGGCGGGCAACTTCGGCTTCGAGCCGGGCCACTACGAGGTGTCGGTCGCCTGCGCGGAGGACCAGCTCCTCCCTGCGCTCTCCGCCGCCCCGGCGGCGGAGGTCCTCGCGGACGGCTTCTCCTGCCGGACCCAGATCGGCGACCTGACGGACCGGCGGGGGCGGCACCTGGCGGAGGTACTGGCGGAGGCGATCGAGGAGGGCGCCGGGAGGGTCGGATGACGCCCGCGATCCGGGAGCGGTGGGTCCCGCCGTCGGCGGTGCGGCGCCTACTCCCCGCTGACGATCTCGCGGGCCATCGCCACCAGGGCCGCCGTCGCCGGGTGCGGGAACGCGTCCCGCCACGCCAGGACCACCGGCAGCGGGGGCGCGTCGGGCAGCGGGCGGTAGGCGACGCCGGGGTGCGGGTGCAGCGCCGCCGTGGAGGCGGAGGAGACGCCGACACCCCGGCCGGCGGCGATCGCCGTGAGCCAGTCGTCGGTGTTGGCGACGGTGACGGTGGCCGCCGGGCGGGCGGCGGCGGGCCAGAGCGTGAGGGTGGTCGTACCGGAGACGGTGTTGAGGACGACGGTTCCGCCGGCGAGGTCGTCGAGGGTGAGCCGGGACCGTTCGGCGAGCGGGCCGTCGGCGGGGACGGCGGCGACCCTGCCTTCCGTGGCGAGTTCCTCGGTGGCCAGCCCCGGCGCGTCGACCGGCCCCCTGAGCAGGGCGGCGTCCACCTCGCCCCGGGTGAGACCGGCGGTGCGGTCGTCGATACGGAGGAGTTCGAGCGGGGTCTCGGGGTGCTCGCGCTGCCAGCGCCGGAGCAGGGGCGTGGTGTACGGGCCGAAGGCCGACCAGGCGTGCCCGAGGCGCAGCGGCCGGTGGCGCAGCCTGGCCGGGTCGACGGCGGCGTCGAAGGCGGCGAGCGCGGCGGCGGCCCGGTCCCGGAAGGCGCGGCCCTCGGCGGTGAGGGCGAGGTGGTGGGTGGAGCGGTCGACCAGCCGGGCGCCGAGGTGCTGTTCCAGGGCGGCGAGCGTCCGTGAGACGGCGGGCTGGGTGAGGTGGAGCCGGGCGGCCGCCCTGGTGAGGCTGGATTCCTCGGCGATGGCGAGAAAGCAGCGGAGGTGGCGCAGCTCGATGCTCATGCGTCCGGAGCATAACCGCAGCACAATCGGCATTTCCGGTGCCGCGCGGGGGCTCGTAGCGTGAGAGGGGAACGGAGTGGCTCCGGGCGGCCGGGAAAGGGGTAGTGCAGCATCCTGGACCAGGAGTACAGTTCATTAAACCTTTGTTGAGGGTGTCGCTGTCGGTGTGACGGCGCCGGTGTGCGGTGTGGAGGAGCGGTTCGGTGGACAGTCCGGTCAAGGAGGTGGCCCCGGCGGCGGTCGTGGCCGGTGCGGAGCCGATCGGCGCCGCCCCCACGGGCAGCCGCGTCCAGGGCCTGGCGGGTCACCGCTTCGCCCCCGTGGCACTCGTCGTCACGGGCGGACTCTCCGTGCAGTTCGGATCGGCGCTCGCCGTCCTCCTCATGCCCCGGGCGGGCGCACTCGGCGTCGTCACCCTGCGGCTCGTGCTCGCCGCCACCGTCCTGCTGATCGTCTGCCGCCCCAAGGTCCGCGGCTACGGCCGCGCGGACTGGGGCACGATCGTCGCCTTCGGCGCGGCCATGGCGGGGATGAACGTCCTCTTCTACCAGGCAGCCGACCGGATCCCGCTGGGCGCCGCCGTCACCCTGGAGGTCCTCGGCCCGCTGATCCTCTCCGTCGTCGCCTCCCGCCGCCTGATGAACCTGCTGTGGGCGGGGCTCGCCCTCGGCGGCGTCGTCCTGCTCAGCGGCGGCGGCTTCGACCGCCTCGATCCGGTGGGCGCCGCGTTCGCGCTCGCGGCGGGCGCGATGTGGGCCACGTACATCGTCTTCAGCGCCCGCACGGGCCGACGCTTCCCGCAGGCCGACGGACTCGCGCTCGCGATGGCCTTCGCCGCCGTCCTCAGCCTGCCGCTGGGCATCGCCGAAGCGGGCGACAAGCTCCTCGTGCCGTCGACGATCGGCCTCGGCCTCGCCGTCGCGCTGATGTCCTCGGTCCTGCCGTACACCCTGGAACTCCTCGCCCTGCGGCGCCTGCCCGCCCCCACCTTCGCGATCCTGATGAGCCTGGAACCGGCCATCGCGGCGACGGCGGGCTTCCTCATCCTCAGCCAGGCGCTGTCGGTCACCGACGCCCTCGCCATCGCCCTCGTGATCGCGGCCAGCATGGGCGCGGTCAGGACCCAGGTGCGGGCCACGCCCACGCCCAGGGACGCGAAGATCCCGGCCGGAGGCTGACCGGCGGGCCCGCCCGATCGGGCCGGGCTCGCGACCCCCCTAGGGTCTGTCGTCACATTCCCGTCTGCCCCGCGGGCGACGACGGGAATGTGACGACAGACCCTAGGATCCGCACATGATCGCCGAACTGCAGTGCGTCGTCCTCGACTGCTCCGAACCCCGCGCGCTCGCCGAGTTCTACCGCGCGGTGCTCGGCGGCGAGGTCGACCGGCCGGACCGCCGCTGGTCCCTGGACGAGAACTGGTCCACGCTCCACACCCCCGGCGGACCGGTCCTCTGCTTCCAGGGAGTCCCCGACCACCGCCCGCCGACCTGGCCGGCCCCGGAGCGCCCCCAGCAGTTCCACCTCGACTTCGGCGTACCGAACCTGGACACCGCCCACGAGGAGGTCGTCGCGCGGGGCGCGACGCTCCTGGACGCGGGCGGGAGCACCCGCTGCTGGCGCGTCTACGCGGACCCGGCGGGCCACCCGTTCTGCCTGGTCGAGCACTGACGGGACCGAGCCCCCGTACCCCTCGGCCCCATCGCCCCGACCAGTCGCACCCGTCGCACCCCGTCGAATCAGTCGAACCAGCGGTCCCTCGCCAGTTCCGCCGTCCTCGACGGGTCCTCCAGGAGAGCCGCCACCTCGAAGCGGCGGGGCCACTGGCCCGCCGCCCACGACAGGCCCGCCGCCACGCCCTCCACGGTGGACGCGTGGACCGTGCCGTCCGGCGTGCGACGCCAGTCGAGCTCCGTGTCCGCCGCCCGGAGCTCCTCGTGCTCGATGTACGTGGCGGGGGTCGCCGGGCCCAGCAGGGTGCGGACCGAGTCCGGCACCTCGTGCTCCTCGCCCCTCGTCGCGACCTCCGCCTCCACCGCCTCGCTCAGCCGCCTGACCTGGAACAGCTCCGCCAGATCCGCCGCCCGCGACGGAGACACCGGGAGCAGCGGCAGTCCCTCCGCCAGCGGCAGGAGGTCCGGGGCGTCCGCCACCATCGCCTCCGACGCGTCGACCACGACCACCCTGCCGTCGACCACCGCGCGCACCTCGTCCGGCAGCGTCACCTGTTCCGGATCCAGATCCGCGAGCGCCGTGTACAGGGCATGCAGCTGGGCGCCCGTGACCTCCCGCTCCGGGTCCGCCAGCCGGTTCAGGAGTTCCGCCGCGCCTCCCGGCTCGTCCAGGAGCGCCGCGACCGACGTGCGCACCCCCAGGGCCCGGAGGACCTGCTCGTCCTCGAAGCCCGTCGCGTCGGCGGAGTCGTACAGCCCGATCAGGAGCGGGTCCGTGCCCGCCGCGCGCAGTCCGGCCGGCCGCCGGCCGTCCAGGACGGGGTGGTCACGGAGCCACCAGGCCGTGTACGAGCGGACCGTCTCCGTCGTGCCGTCCGGCAGCAGCACCCGTACGGGCTGCGTCAGGGCGTCCCGCAGCGGCGGCTGCGCGAGGAGCGCGAGGGCCTGCGGCCAGGCGTCGTCGTCGACCAGGTCCAGGTCCCGTACGGCCACGATCTCCGTCGCCACCGGCGGCACCGGCGACTCCGGAAGCCGGTCGAGGACGTCCTCGCACCACACGTCGACCGCGTCGAGGAGCCCGGCGTCGTCCGGCTCCGGGTAGTCGCCCTCGCGGGGCTCCACCTCGTCCGGGTCGAGCAGCAGATCGGTCGCGCGGACCAGTGCGAAGGTGGCGAGGACTCCACAGGCGGCGAGCGGCCGCTCGCCCCACCGGACGGCCAGGTCGGCATCGACATAGGCCAGTTCGTCCTCGCGCATGACGGCGGCGAACGCCGAGCCCGGCATCACCAGCTCCCCCGCCGGGGAGAGCTCGCCGTCCTCGTCGGGAAGGGCCAGGGCCCCGAGCCAGGGCTCCTCGCCCGGGTCGAGCTCCGCGTCCCTGACCAGACCGAGGACCGTCTCGACGAGCTCGTCCGCGTCCAGCGTCTCCGCGTCCTCGTCCCAGATCTCACCCGCGTCGAGGGAGGCCGCGACCGCCGCCCGCACCTGCGGGGTCGTCAGGACCGCGCGGGGCGTGGCGGGCAGGGCGCCCAGCTTCTCCAGAAGCGGATGCGCGGCATCGGGGTGCGCGACCTTCAGACCGAGCCGGGTCAGTTCGGCGGGCGTCCGGTCCTGCGGAAGGAGGACCTGGCGAGGGCCGACGGCCGTACGGATACGGCCCCGCTCGCCCGAGCCCGACATCTCGTCCGCATCGGCCTCCGGCTCCGCCAACCGCTCCGAGACGCGCCCCGACGCCGACTCCGGCACCGCCAGCGGCACCGGAAGACCCGACAGACGGTCCGGGTCCACGCCCGCGAGGGAGTCGTACAGACGCCACCACCACGTCGGCGCCCGGTCCACCCCCGCCAGGCGGTCGATCGCCTCGGTCAGAGGCACCCGGCCGACACCGAGGGTCCGGAGCTCCGGACGCCGCTCCAGACCGGCCGGAAGGAGCGTCGGGAAGACCTCCGCGAGAACATCCACCGTGTCCGCGCCCGCGCCCTCCACGACCTCCGCCTCGATCGGCCGCAGCGCCGGAAGCTCCTCCGACGGAGCGGCCGGCGCCAGGAACGCGACCCTCGGCAGCCGGTCCAGGATCGCCTCGCGCAGCGCCCCGTCGAGCGGGCCCTTGCCGAGCGGACCGGGAACGAGATCGAGCGTCGCGGTCGTCACCGGCTGCCACTCCGCGAGGAGTTCGGCGTACGCGTCGGCCGCGCGCTGCACCAGGAAGTCGGTGAGCGGGCCGGGCGCCGGGTGACGGCGCGCCGTGTCGAGCGGCAGGGAGGCGATGAGCAGGGCGGGAATGCCGAGCGGCTCGTCGGTGGGCGTGGGGGCGTGCACGACCGGGGTCGTACGCGGGTAGCGCGGGGCTCCCTCCGCGTCCACGGGTACGGCCCAGGTGACCGACCAGTGGGGGCGCAGGCGCTCCTCGACCGGACGGTCCTTGAGCAGTCCGGCGTCGAGCGGGCCGCCGTGGGAGACGGTCCGCCAGCGGTGGGTGCCGGTGGCCGTGTCGACGATCCGGACGTAGCCGTCGTCCTCGGAACGGTGGAGGGTACGTACCCCTTCCGAGGTCTCCACGACGATCTCCGCGAGCCCCGGAAGAGTGAGAAGCAGAGCGTCGTCGACGGAGGCGAGGAGCCGCTCGGCCAGGTCTCGGGCGGCCGTGTCGCGCAACGGGAGCACCACGACGGTGTCGTAGCCGTCGGGAGCGGTGCCCTCGGCGGGCAGCGGAAGGCGCAGGAGAGGTACGTGGCCGTCGCGGCGGCGCAGCTCGTCACCGAGACCGGGGCTGTACTTGGCGGAATCCGCGGCGAGTTCGCGGGCCTCCGCGAGGGACCAGCGGACACCGCCGTGCCGGCCGAGGACGGCGGGCTCGTCGGTCACCGCGAGGACGGCGGCGAAACCGACACCGAAACGGCCCACC
This sequence comes from Streptomyces sp. NPDC017246, assembly GCF_044331325.1. NCBI lineage: Bacteria > Bacillati > Actinomycetota > Actinomycetes > Kitasatosporales > Streptomycetaceae > Streptomyces > Streptomyces sp. NPDC017246. Next base: position 259,673 of record NZ_JBIRMW010000011.1, read on the forward strand.
GCGCCCTGGGTCTGCTCCCGCTTGGCCGAGGCCCGGAGCGTCGACAGCGACTCCACACCGGTGGCGTCCAGCGGGGCGCCCGTGTTGGCGGCGGCGAGGATCGCGGGGCCCTCGTGATCCGCCGGATGCAGGGTGAGACGCAGGCGGCCGGTGACGCCGGCGCGGTGGGCCGCGTCGGCGGCGTTCTGGGCCAGCTCGACGACGAGGCGGTCGCGGTAGCCGCCGAGGGCGAGGTCCTCCTCGGCGTTCGCGTCCTCCCGGAACCGGGCGGGCGAGGCGCCCCAGGCGTCGAGCACACCCCGCCGCAGCCGTGCGGTGCCGAAGGGATCGGTTCCGTCGGTCGTCGTCCGGACGCTGACGCTCACGTCTGACTCCACTCTGCGGGGCGCTGATACTGCCGGGTCTGCCCGAACCCGGAGGTCCGGCCCGGACCCACAGGCCCGGGTGCCCGAAGGTACCGCGCTCCGGGTCACGGCTCTTGCGGGGGCACGGTGGGGGGCGGGGCGCGCGGAGGCGTTCGGCCGGGCCGGGTCCGGGGTTACGGCCGCCTGCCCCTACCGGACCGGGTTGCGGCTGCCGCCCTCACCGGGCCGGGTTGTGGGCAGGCGTTCCGCGGGGCGGAACGGGTGGGCACGACCCACGACGGCGCCGCACCGTCAGCGCGACGTCCAGGCACCAGGAGCCTGGGCCCGGCAAGGGGCGTCGTCCCGGGTGCCCACCCGTCCCGCCCTGCGGGACGATTGCCCACACGGGGGTGGGTGCGCGAAGGCGGGCGTGGCCCGCACGAGGGTGGCGAAGGCGGGCGCGGACCGCGCGGGGCGCTGGCCAGGCGCGGCCCGCACTGGAGTCCGAGGCGGGCGCGACCCGCGCGGGGCACGAGCCAGGTGCGGGCCGCACGAGGGTGCGCGGACCGCGCGGAGGCGGGCGCGGCCGGCGACCGGGGCGCGGCGTCGGGCCGCGTCCTGGCGTTACGAGTGGCCCAGGTCCTCCGACGTCGCGTCCGGTTCCGTCGTGGAGCCGGAGTCCTTCGCCGGGCGGAGGGGGAAGGCGTCCGCCGCCATCGAGTCGAGGACCGGGGGTGCCGGACGCGGGGGCTTCGGCATGATCGCGGCTTCCGAGTGGCCGCCGCAGCCGTACGAGAGGGACACGACGCGGCCGTCGGCCGGGGAGAACTCGTTGGCGCAGATGCCGAAGGTCTGCTTCAGGGAGCCGGCCAGCGGCACCAGGAAGGCGCAGGACTCGCAGGTGGCCGGCGCGGCCTGGGCCATCGGCGTCCTGGCGCCGAAGGCCTCGTCCCAGCGGTCGGCGGCCGTGTGGAGGCCGTACCGGGAGAGGACCCGGGCCCGGCGCATGCCGAGCTCTTCGGCGACCGCGGCGATCGCGCCCCGGGAGGGGGTGCGGGTGACGATCTCGGCGTCCTCGACGTCGAGGTGCTCGGCCAGCTCCTCCGACACCACGGAGTTCGGCGGCGGGGTGTCCTCGCCCGAGTAGCCGGGCTCCAGGCGCAGGTCGTCCTGTTCGGTCGGCAGGAGGTCGCCGGGGCCCATGTCGCCGGGGCGCAGCCGCTCGCTCCACGGCACCCACTCGGGTGCGAGGAGGGCGTCGGAGCCGGGCAGCAGGACGGTTTCGTCGAGCGTGACGTTCTTGGCGCGGGAGGCCCGGGTGACGGTCACCGCCCAGCGCCAGCCCCGGTAGCCGGGTTCCTTGGACTCGAAGTAGTGGGTGACGACGCGGTCACCCTCGGCGACCACTTCGACGTGTGCCCCTACGATGCCGGGGGCGGCCGCCTCCTCGGCGGCCTCCCGCGCGAGGTCTACGGCCTCGGCGCACAGGCGGTCGGGGATACGCGTGGCTCGCGGGGTACGCGGGGTACCGCTTCGCGTCGTCGCAGCACTCACAGGTCTCGCTTCTCTCCTACGCCGTCTCACGGGTGCGCCGGCCGAGCGGCGGGAGCGAAGCCTCGGGCGGCGGGCGGAGCGGACCTGTGGGCCGCATCGACGTCCGCGCACCCGACTTGTCTCGCGTGTCTCGGGCACACCTATCGCCATCCATTCTGCGGGATGCCGAAGAGGCGCGCGGCCGAGAGCTTCCGCCGGTGACGCGCTACGCACGCTACCCCGTTCGCGGGCCTCAGCCCACCTGCCCGCCCCAAGTGCCCCGGATCACGGACGCTCGGAGGGGCGTGCCGGACGGTCCGGGAGGTGAACCGGGGAGGTCCGGGGGGCGGACGGGAGGGCGGTCGCGAAAGTGGCCGGAAACAGTCCGTGGGGCGGAGCGGACGGCGGATTCAGGACGTTCCGGAGGGTCTTCACCGTCGTGCCACGGTTCGTCCGGTGTGCCGGTGGGGCACTATGACGGAGTGGCAGCCGCACGGTCCCCCGCACGATCCGAAGATCATGCCGGACCGCTCCGCAGAGCGGGCCGGAGGGTCGGTCGTGCCCTGCACCTGCCGTTCACGGGGACCGCGAAGGGCATTCGCAAGGCGACTCACGCGCACGGCGCGGGCGAGTCGGGGCTCGGGAAACTGATCGAGCTGCATGCCGTGAACGGTGCCGGGGACGTCATGATCACCGTCGCTCTCGCCTCCACCGTGTTCTTCTCCGTGCCCACCGACGAGGCCCGGGGCCGTGTCGCTCTCTATCTGGCCGTCACGATGGCGCCCTTCACGCTGCTCGCCCCGGTGATCGGTCCGCTCCTGGACCGGATCCCGCACGGGCGGCGGGCGGCGATGGCGGGCGCGATGCTGACGCGCGCGGTGCTGGCGATCATGATGTCGGCGGCGGTCGCCACCGGCGGCATCCAGTTGTATCCGGCGGCGCTCGGGGTCCTGGTGGCCTCGAAGGCGTACGGGGTGGTGCGCAGCGCGGTCGTGCCACGGCTCCTGCCACCGGACTTCTCGCTCGTGAAGGCGAACTCGCGGGTGACCCTGGCCGGGCTGCTCGCGACCGGGATCGCCGCGCCCATCGGGGCGGGGCTCCAGGTCCTGGGGCCCCCGTATCCGTTGTACGGGGCGTGCGCGCTGTTCCTGCTCGGGGCGTTCTGGGCGCTGCGGATGCCGCCCAAGGTGGATTCGGCGAAGGGTGAGCGGCGGGCGCATCTGCTGACGCACGGCGAGCGGAAGCCGAGCCTGCGGACGGTGGGGCCGTCCGTCCTGCACGGGCTGGAGGCGAACGCGGCGCAGCGGATGCTGTCGGGTTTCCTGATCTTCTTCCTGGCGTTCCTGCTGCGCGAGCACCCGTTGTCGGGGCAGAGCGCCGCCGTCTCGCTGGGGATCGTGGGCGTGGCGGCGGGCGTGGGAAACGCCTGCGGCACGGCGGCCGGCTCGCTGCTGCGGGACCGGGGGCACGGGCCCGAGGTGATCATCGCCACCATGATCAGCGTGGTCTGCGCCACGGCGATCTGTACGTCGATCTTCTTCGGCGGGGCGATGGTGGCCGTCCTGGGCGCGGTCGCGGGCCTCACCCAGGCCCTGTCGAAGCTGTCCCTGGACGCCCTGATCCAGCGGGACGTGCCGGAGGTGGTCCGGACCTCGGCGTTCGCGCGCTCCGAGACGGCGCTGCAGATGGCGTGGGTGGTGGGCGGCGCGATCGGCATCGCCCTGCCGCTGAACGGGACCCTGGGCATGGCGGTGGCGGCCGCGATCCTCGCGCTGGGCGCCCTTCTCTCCGTACGGGGCCTGCTGGCGGCCGCCCGGCGGCGGCCGGGGTCCAAGGGCCGGTCGAAGGCCCGGGTGGCGTAGTCGGGGCCGGTTCGGGGCCCCGGGAGGGGTCTCGTTCCGGTACCGGAGAGCGGCACGCCGTACCCCCGCGTGGCGCGGGCGCGGCGGCCCGATAGCCTTCGGCTCATGACCGTTGCGTTCTTCACCGGCTCGCGCCGCCGGGCCGCCGTCGCCCTCGGGGCCGTCTCCGCCGGGCTCCTCGTACTCTCCGCCTGCGACAAGCCGACTCCGATCGCGACCGTGACGGTCGGGTCCGACTCGATCCACTCCGAGGCCGCCTGCTACAACGACGGCGACGCCATCAAGGAGTCGCAGATCCAGCAGTGCCTCAACAAGAAGGCCGAGAAGTCCATCACCGTGGCGATGGACGACAAGATCCGCTTCGGGGTCGACCCCGAGATCGCGGACAACGGCTGGACCATCTTCCTCGGCGGCCAGCAGGCCGAGCCCGAGCCGTACAAGAAGACGTACCGGACCATTCCGGCCAGCGCCTTCTTCTCCAGCCAGACCGGCGAGGCCACCGACAAGACCCAGGTGACCATCGTCGAGAACACCGGAAAGAAGCTGACCGGTGTCTGGCACTTCCAGCTGAAGAAGGAATCCTGATCGTCCGGTGGTCCACCGGATCCTGATCGTGACGGCCGTGGCGGCGGAGGCGGACTCCGTCTCCGCCGGCCTCGGCAGCCCCGGGCTCCTCCCGCTGCCGGGGGGTCTCGTCCTGCGCCGCCACACCGCCTCCCCGGGCGGGGGCGCGCTCGTCGACGTGCTCGTCGGCGGGGTCGGACCGGCCGCCGTGGCCGCCGCGACCGGGACCGCGCTCGCCCACGCCTCACTCACGGGCTCCGACAGCCCCTACGACCTCGTCGTCTCCGCCGGCATCGCCGGCGGCTTCCAGCCCCTCGCCCCCCTCGGGTCCGTCGTCGTCTCGGCGTCCGTCGTCGCCGCCGACCTCGGCGCGGAGACCCCCGACGGGTATCTCACCGTCGAGGAGCTCGGCTTCGGGCGGTCCGCGCACCCCGTGCCGGAAGCCCTCACCGGACGTATCGCCGCCGCCCTGGACGCCGGGGGCCTGCCGCACACCGTCGCGCCGGTCCTCACCGTCTCCACCGTCACCGGAACCGCCGGGCGGGCCGCCGAGCTGGCCGAACGCCATCCCGGAGCCGCCGCCGAGGCGATGGAGGGCTTCGGTGTCGCCGAGGCCGCCGCCGCGTACGGCGTGCCCGTCGTCGAGATCCGGGCCGTGTCGAACGCCGTCGGTCCCCGCGACCGCGCCGCCTGGCGCATCGGCGAGGCCCTCGGCGCGCTCCGGCACACCTTCGAGCTGCTCAGTCGGACCGTCTTCCTGGAGCCCTCGCCGTGACCAAGCTGAAGATCGCCTACTCGCCCTGCCCGAACGACACCTTCGTCTTCGACGCCTGGGCCCACGGCCGGGTCCCCGGCGCGCCCCGGCTCGACGTGACCTTCGCCGACATCGACATCACCAACGGCTGGGCCGAGAGCGGCACCGACGACCACGACGTCCTGAAGGTGTCGTACGCCGTGCTGCCGTGGATCCTCGACGAGTACGCGCTGCTGCCCTGCGGCGGCGCCCTCGGCCGGGGCTGCGGGCCGCTCGTCCTCACCCGGGACGACGCGACCGGCGCCGACCTCACCGGGAAGACGGTCGCGGTGCCGAGCGAGCGCTCGACCGCGTATCTGCTGTTCCGGCTGTGGGCGGCGGAGAAGGTGCCGGGCGGGGTCGGGAACGTCGTCGTGATGCCGTTCCACGAGATCATGCCCGCCGTCCGCGACGGCAAGGTCGACGCGGGGCTCGTCATCCACGAGGCCCGTTTCACGTACAGGAACTACGGCCTGAACTGTCTGGCCGACATGGGCGAGCACTGGGAGTCCACGACGGGGCTGCCGATCCCGCTCGGCGCGATCGTCGCCCGGCGCTCCCTCGGCGCCGAGACGCTGGAGCGGCTCGCGGACGCGGCCCGCGCCTCGGTGCGGATGGCCTGGGACGACCCGGCGGCCTCCCGGCCGTACGTCCTGGAGCACGCGCAGGAGATGGACCCGAAGGTGGCCGACCAGCACATCGGCCTCTACGTCAACGAGTTCACGGCCGACCTCGGCGAGCACGGTTACGCGGCGGTCCGCGGGCTGCTCACCCGCGCCGCGGCCGAGGGACTCGTACCGCCCCTCGGCCCGGACGCGCTCGCCTTCCCCTGAGGGGCCCGACGAGCGGTCCTACACGTCCAGCTGGTCCGCGACCGCGCGCAGCAGGCCCGCGATCTTGGCGCCCTGCGCCTTGTCGGGGTAGCGGCCGCGCTCCAGCATCGGAGTGATGTTCTCCAGGAGGGTCGTCAGGTCCTGGACGATGGACGCCAGTTCGTCGGGCTTACGGCGCTGCGCCGCGGCGACGGACGGGGTCGGGTCGAGGATCGTGACGGACAGTGCCTGGTCGCCGCGCTGGCCGGCGACCACCCCGAACTCGACCCGCTGCCCCGGCTTCAGGGCGTCGACTCCGGCAGGGAGCACCGACGAGTGGACGAAGACGTCGCCGCCGTCGTCGCGGGAGAGAAAGCCGAAGCCCTTCTCGCTGTTGAACCATTTGACCTTGCCGGTAGGCACGTCTGTCCTCGTCCTCGTCCTCGTCGATGGGGATGGCGCACAGCGGGTCGCCCGACCCGCCGCACCAGGCTAATGGTCCGGAGGCCGGTGACAAGACGTCGCCGATGTGTTCCTTCGGCCAGGGAACTACCCTGGCCGGATGCGTAGTGAAACCCCTGCCGCACCGGCGAACGACAGCGCTCCGGGTGACGGCCTCGTCAAGGCCGGTGTCATCCTCTTCGCGATCGGCGCGGTGGCGACGCTGGTCACCGTGGCTCCGCTGTTCCTCGGCACGGACCCGTTCCCGACGGTGGCGTACACCGTCTCCATGCTGATGGGCGTCGGATTCGCCGTCGCCGCCGCCGGGGTGCTGCGCTCGATCGCGGCCCAGCGGCGGCAGGCCCGGAGCGGCACGGCCGCACCGGTTCAGGCCAGGTAGCCCTCCCACCAGGCACGGAAGTCCGTCAGGTCGGTCAGGACCACGTCCGCGCCGGCCTCCTTGAGCTCCTCGGGGGCGCAGGGACCGGTGGCGACGGCCACCGAGACGGCGCCCGCCGTCGCGGCCCCGCGGACGTCGCCGACGTGGTCCCCCACGTACACCTGGGCGCCGTGGGCGCTCAGGGCCTCCGCCTTGCCCTCGGCCCACAGGCCGCCGACGACCGCGTCCGGCTCGATGCCGAGGTGCGCGAGGTGCAGCTCGGCGTGCGGGCCGTTCTTCGCGGTGACGACGACGGTGCGGCCGCCGGCCTCCCGCACGGCCCGTATCGCGTCCCGGGCGCCCGGCATCGGAGCCGAGGGCTCGATCGCGTACGCGGGGTAGAGCGCCCGGTAGCGGGCCACCATCTCCGTGACCCGCTCCTCGGGGACCCAGTGCGCCATCTCGTGCTCCAGCGGCGGACCGAGGCGGCTGACGACCAGGTCCGCGTCGACCGGCACTCCCGTCTCGGCCGAGAAGGCCTCCCAGGCGGCCTTGATGCCGGGGCGGGTGTCGATCAGCGTCAGATCGAGGTCGAAGCCGACGGTCAGCGGCGGTGTGCGCGGCGGGGTGGTCGCGGAGGTCGTCATGGGAGCCATTCTGGGGGACCTCCGGCCCGGGCGTCCGCATATGGGTGCTGCTTACACTGAGCCAAGCCTTACCGAACCCGTACCGCCCGACACGCACCACCCGATGGGTCCTGATGTCAGCCGCTTTCCGTTCCAGACGGGTCCTCGCGACCTCGGCGGCTCTCGTCGCCCTGCTCCTCGCCGTCCTCCTCAGCCTCGCCGTCGGCGCCCGCGCCATCGCCCCGTCCACGGTCTTCGACGCCCTGCTGCACGGCGGTACGAGCCCCGACGCCGAGGTCGTACGGCAGCTCCGCGTCCCCCGCACCCTCATCGGGCTGATGGTCGGCGCCGCGCTCGCGCTCGCCGGCACCGCCCTCCAGGGCATCACCCGCAACCCGATCGCCGACCCCGGCATCCTCGGCATCAGCCAGGGCTCCTCTGTCGGCGTCGTCCTCGCCATCGCCTTCTTCGGAGTGCACACCCTCACCGGGTACGTGTGGTTCGCCTTCGCCGGCGCCGCGGTCGCCGCCGTCGCCGTCCACGCCATCGCCTCCGGCGGGCGCGGCGGGGCCACCCCCGTGAAGCTGGCGCTCGGCGGTGCCGCGATCAACGCACTGCTGCTCTCCGTCACCACCGGCATCCTCACCACCAAGGCCTCCGCGCTCGACGAGTTCCGGTTCTGGCAGATCGGCTCCCTCGACGGGCGCGACGCCCAGATCGTCGGCCAGATCTGGCCCTTCCTGCTCCTCGGCACGGTCCTCGTCGTCTCCGTGGCGCGCGGGCTCGACGCGCTCGCCCTCGGCGAGGACGTCGCCAAGGGGCTCGGGCAGCGGGTCGCGACCGTCCGGATCGTGGGCGGGATCGGCGCGACCGTCCTCACCGGGGCGGGCGTCGCCGCCGCCGGCCCCATCGCCTTCGTCGGCCTCGCCGTTCCCCACATCGCGCGGGCCGTCGTCGGCTCCGACCACCGGTGGGTGCTGCCGATGGCCGCGATCACCGGCCCGGTGATGCTGCTCGTGGCGGACGTCGCCGGGCGGATCGTGTTCCCGCCGGGCGAGGTGCCCGCCGGGGTCATGACGGCGCTGATCGGAGTGCCGTTCCTGGTCGCTCTCGTACGCCGGAAGGCGGTGCCCGCGTGAGTACGACCACCGCCGTCCGTCCCACGAAGGACAGGCTTCGCCCCGCCGGGTACGGGCTCGTCCGCGCCCGGGGCGCCTCCTTCCTCGTCCACCGGCGTTCGGCGTTCGCCGCCGCGGGCCTGCTGCTGCTCCTCGCCGCGTCCTCCGTCGCCTACCTCTGCGTCGGTGAGCGGTTCGTCGCCCCCTCCGAGGTCGTACGGATCCTGTTCGGGCAGTCGTCGCCCTCGACGTTCGTCGTGACGGAGCTGCGCGAGCCCCGGCTCGTCGTCGCCCTCGCCGTCGGCGCCGCGTTCGGTGTCGCGGGCGCCCTCATCCAGACCGTCGCCCGCAACCCGCTCGCCAGCCCCGACATCATCGGCATCAGCCAGGGCGCCGGAGCGGTCACCGTCGCCGCGATGACCTTCGGCCTCACCTCGTACACCGTGCTGCCGTACCTCTCGATCGCCGGCGGCGTCCTCGCCGCCGCCCTCGTGTACCTGTTCGCCTGGCGCGGCGGGCTGCACGCCACCCGGTTCGTCCTCATCGGGATCGGCTTCGCGATCGCCCTGCGGTCGCTCACCACCCTCTTCATGACCAAGGGCGACTTCCTCGTCGCCCAGCAGGCCCAGATCTGGATGACCGGCTCGCTCAACGGCCGCGGCTGGGACGAGTCCGCGCCGATCCGCTGGACGCTGCTGCTCATGCTGCCCGCCGTGCTGTGGGCGGCCCGCGCCCAGCGGACCGTCTCCCTCGACGACGACACGGCGACGGCGCTCGGCGCCCGGCTCGGCGGCGTCCGCCTCGGGCTCGTCACGGTGGGAGTCGTCCTCGCCTCCGTGGCGACCGGGGTCGCGGGACCGGTCGACTTCGTGGCCCTCCTCGCACCGCAGATCGCCCGCCGGATGACCAGGACCGCACAGATCCCGCTGCTCTGCTCGGCCCTGACCGGGGCCGCGGTCGTCGTCCTCGCCGACCTGCTCGGCAGGCGGCTCCTCTCCCCCGTCGAACTGCCGGTGGGAGTCCTCACGGCGGCGGTCGGCGCCCCGTATCTGATCTGGCTCATCGTCCGGAGCCGTACGGAAGGCAAGGCATGACCAGCAGGCTGACCGCGCGCGAACTGACACTCGCCTACGAGGACCGCACCGTCGTCCACGAGCTCGACCTCGTGATCCCCGACGGCAGGGTGACCGTGATCGTCGGCCCCAACGCCTGCGGCAAGTCCACCACCCTCCGGGCGCTCGGCCGGCTCCTCAGGCCGGCGGGCGGATCCGTCCTCCTCGACGGGGAGGAACTGGCGAAGCTCCCGACGAAGCGGATCGCCCGCTCCATCGGACTGCTTCCGCAGACGCCCGTCGCCCCCGAGGCGATCACCGTCGCCGACCTGGTCTCGCGGGGCCGCCAGCCCCACCAGGCCTGGTGGAAGCAGTGGTCGGAGGAGGACGAGCGGGCCGTCACCGACGCCATGGAGCGCACGGACGTCGCCGCGCTCGCCGACCGGCCCGTCGACGCGCTCTCGGGCGGCCAGCGGCAGCGGGTGTGGATCGCGATGGCCCTCGCCCAGGAGACGGACCTGCTGCTCCTCGACGAGCCCACCACCTATCTCGACATCTCCCACCAGGTGGAGGTCCTCGACCTGGTCCGCCGCCTCAACCGGCTGCGCGGCCGCACGGTCGTCCTCGTCCTCCACGACCTGAACCAGGCGGCGCGGTACGCCGACCACCTGGTCGCGATGAAGGCGGGCCGGGTGGTGGCCGAGGGCCCGCCGGAGGAGATCGTGACCGAGGAGCTCGTACGGGACGTCTTCGGGCTGCGGTCGGTGGTCGTGCCGGACCCGGTGACGGGGTCACCGCTGGTGGTGCCGGGGGCGCCGTGGCACGCGGGGCGGGAGACGGAGGAAGCGGCGCAGACCCACGCGGTCTGAGGCCCGCGGGGGCTGGGGCTCATAGGGGCTGGGGCTCGCGGGGCTGGGGCTCGCGGGGCTGGGGCTCGCGGGGCTGGGGCTCGCGGCGCCGGTGACGCGAGCCTCGGTGCCTGGGTGACGACCTGAGCATGAGCCGCGCCCGGCGCTTCGGCGCGCCGACACCCTGGCACCCCGGCACGCCGGCACCCCGCCGGAACGGCGCTCAGCGCCTGCGTGACCGCCAGAGCAGGAACAGGGCCGAGGCGACGGCCGCGCCCCGGAGCACCCACGGCCAGGTCTCCGAGACCGCCGCGCCCATCGCCTCGCCGCCCGCCGCCACCGGGACGCCCCAACGGCCCTCCACCCGGCCCCACAGCCAGGCGACGCCCGACGCGACGGCGAGGCCCGGGATCACCAGGACGGCCGCCCTGACCTCACCGGGGGTCAGCCGGCGGGAGGCGTACGCGATGAGCCAGCCCGCGGCCAGGGCGACCAGCGAGCCGAAGACCGCGCCGCCGAGCAGGAGCAGTGCGGCGAGCAGGACGAAGGGGTTCGCGAGGCGGAGGCGGGAGGCCGGCACCGCCGCGGGCTCCGCCTCGGTCTCCGGTGCCGCCGCCGGGGCCTCGGGCCTGCGGCGGCGGAGGACACGGGCGAGACGGCGGCGCTTCCCGGTGACGGGTTCCCCGTCGTCCTCGGCCTCGTCCTCGGCCTCGTCGGGGACGGGCTCCTTGAACAGGTCCGGGCGCTCGACCCCGCCCACGAAGCCCGGCAGACCCTCGGCGGCGTCCTCCAGACGCCACCAGTCCGACACGCCGTCGACGGCCGCGTCACCACCGCCCGGGGTGTCGAACCCGGTCGTGTCGGCGACGGCTCCGTCCGGGCGCGCACCCTCACCGACGGCGGACACCGGCCGCCCGGCCGCGGACCGGCCGGACCCGGACCGGGACCCGGACCCGCCGGAGGCCGGCTCGTCCGACGCGGTCCTGTCGAGGGACCGGCGGGCGCCCGGCAGCCACCCGGCGCCCCTCCCCGTACGCTCCTTCGTCCGCTCCCCCTCGCGGGGCTTCGGCACCGGCTTCCCCACCGGCTTCCCCGGCGCCTTCGGCGCGGATGACGGCGGTGACGGCGCGGATGCCGGCGCCGCGCCCGGGCCCTCCGCCCGTTCCACCACCTCGTCCGGGGTGCCGAGCGCGCCGAGGATGCTCCGTACCGCCGCGGGACTCTCCTCGCCGTGAGTGGCGCGGCGGCGGTCGATCTCGTTCCGGAGTGTCGACACCAGCCGCATCCGGTCGCTCGCCGGCAGCTGCCGCTGCTGCGCCAGATCGCCGACCCGGCTCAGATAGTCGTAGACCAACTGGTCGCTCTCGATCCCCACGGTGCCCCTCCACAGCCGGTTCGCCCGGTACGGCCCGACGTTAGCGCCTGCGCAGCGGCTAACGTGGTGCGGATGGGGATCGGTGAGCTCGACCGGGAGGCGCACGTGCCCGAGGTAACTGGCGCCGCCGCGGCGCCCCGCACACTCGCCGAGGCGCTGCGCGCCCGCGGCGACGAAGGGCTCGCCGCGCTGCTGCGGGCACGGCCCGACCTGCTGAACCCCGTGCCGAACGACCTGACGCAGCTGGCGACGCGTGCCGGCACGCGGGGCTCGGTGGTACGCGCCCTGGAACGGCTCGACCGGTTCGCCCTCCAGACGGCCGAGGCCCTCGCCGTGGCCCCGGACCCGGCCCCGTACCCCGTACTCCTGGCACTGCTCACCGGCACCGAGGGCGACCCCGAGATCGAGGGGGCGCTGCCGGGCGCGGTGGCGCTGCTGCGCGAGCAGGCGCTCGTGTGGGGCGAGGACGACCGGCTGCGGCTCGTGCGGACGGCGCGGGAGCTGCTCGCGCCGTCGGCGCAGCACCCTTCGCCGACCGGTCTGGGGCCGACGGTGGCCGAGGCGACGTCCGGGATGTCGCCGGGCCGCGTGCAGGAGATCATCGCGGCGGCCGGGCTGCCCGCGACGCACGATCCGGTCTCGGCGGTGGCCGTGCTGACGGGCCTGTTCACGGACCGGTCCCGGATGGACGCGCTCCTCGACATGGCGTCCCCCGACGCGCTGGCCGTCCTCGACCGGCTGGTGTGGGGTCCGCCGTACGGCGAGGTGACGGCGAACCCGGCACCTCCGGTGCGCTGGCTGCGCGACCGGGGTCTGCTGCTTCCGGTGTCGCCGCGGACGATGGTGCTGCCGCGCGAGGTGGCGCTGCATCTGCGGGGCGGCCGGGCGCACCGGGCGCCGGAGCCGCTGGCGCCGGAGCCAGGGGTGCAGCGCGAGTACCGCCCACAGGTTGTGGACAACGCGGCGGCCGGGCAGGCGCAGCTGGCGCTCGCCACCGTCGAGGAGCTGCTGAAGTCCTGGGACCGGGGCGGGCCGCCGGTGCTGCGCGCGGGTGGTCTGGCCGTACGGGACCTGAAGCGGACCGCCGCGGCCCTGGACGTCACGGAGGAGACGGCCGCGTTCTGGCTGGAGCTCTGTCACGCGGCGGGGCTGCTGGCCTCGGACGGCGAGGCGGACGAACGGTACGCCCCGACGCCCGCCTACGACGACTGGCTGGACCTGCCGCCCGCCGAACGCTGGGCCCTGCTCGTCACCCCCTGGCTCACGGCGACCCGTACACCGGGTCTGGCCGGCGGCCAGGACACGAAGGGCCGGACGCTCTCGGTCCTCGGCCCCGACCTGGACCGCGCGGCGGCGCCCGAGGTCCGGCACCGGGTCCTGGGCCTCCTCGCGACCCTGCCGCCGGGTTCGGCGGCCGAGCCCGAGTCGCTCTTCGCCCGGCTCCGCTGGGAACGGCCGCTGAGGGGCGCGGCGCAGGCCCGCGCGGAGGACGCGGAGACCCAGCCCGGGACGGTCCCCGGCGACCTGAGATCGCGGCTGGCCCGCTGGACGCTCGCCGAGGCGGAGCTGCTGGGGCTCACCGGGCGGGGCGCCCTCTCGGGGCCCGCGCGGGCGCTGCTCAACCTCCCGCTCGCGGAGGCGGCGTCCGCCGCCGAGCCGGGCGGCGGCGTCGAACTGTCGGTGGCGGCGGGCCGCGCGGCGACCCTGCTGGCACCGCTGCTGCCCGAGGCCGTCGACCACGTACTCCTCCAGGCGGACCTGACCGCCGTCGCACCGGGGCCGCTGCGGCGGCCGCTGGCCGACGCGCTCGCCGTCCTCGCGGACGTGGAGTCGAAGGGTGGCGCGACGGTCTACCGGTTCACTCCCGGGTCCGTACGGCGCGCGCTCGACTCCGGGCAGACGGCCACCGACCTCCACGAATTCCTCAAGGCGCACTCCCGGACCCCGGTCCCCCAGCCGCTCGCCTACCTCGTCGACGACGTGGCGCGACGGCACGGGCATCTGCGGGTCGGGGCGGCGTCCGCGTATGTGCGCTGCGACGACGACACCGTCCTCGGCGAGATCCTGGCGGACCGCCGCTCGGCCGGTCTGGGCCTGCGCAGGATCGCCCCGACGGTCCTCGCGGCGCAGACGGACCCGGCGTCGCTGCTCGAAGGGCTGCGGTCGATGGGGTACGCGCCGGCCGCCGAGTCGGCGGAGGGCGACGTCCTGATCACCCGCGCGGACGCCTACCGCACGGGGGCCCGCACGGCCCCGGTCCCGGTGCCGGACGGCCCGCCGGCCCCCGACACGACCCTGCTGGGCGCGGCGGTCCGCGCGATCCGTGCGGGCGACCGGGCGGCGACGGCGGTGCGCAAGGAGCCGACGGCCCCGACGGCCGCGGGCACCCTGCCGCGCACGTCGGCGGCGGAGACCCTGGCGACGGTCCAGGCGGCGGCGATGACGGGCTCGGCCGTCTGGATCGGCTACGTCAACGCGGAGGGCGCGGCGAGCCAGCGGGTCATCGCCCCGGTCCGGGTGGAGGGCGGCTTCGTGACGGGCTACGACCACACGGCCGACGAGGTCCGCACGTATCCGCTGCACCGCATCACGGGCGTGGCGGAACTCGCGGACGACCAGGTGTAGCGGGGCGCGTCGGAAGCGGGCGCCCCCGGAACGGGCCGGCGGGAACGGGCCGCCGGGAACGGGCCGCCTGGAGGGGCCGCCTAGACGGGCGGCTTCCCGTCAGGAGTGGATGTTGCCCGTGAGGAACAGGCCGACGACGACCGCCACACCGATGCCGCCGATCAGCGCCGGGTACGCCACCGCGAGGCAGCAGGCGAGGGTGGCGAGATTGATCCGCGCCTGGCGGCGCCGGCGGGTCCGGGCGAGGCACCAGCCCGGCACGACCAGCGCGAGGGGCAGGGCGAAGCCGCCGATCAGGAAGACGGGGAGGGCGGTGAACAGGTCCGCCCACACCGCCGTCAGGAACGACAGCAGCGGCGCGGCCACCGTCGCCACGAGCGGCGCCACCCACCACCGCGGGTCCGCCTCGTCACCGGGAGCGGTGGCGGCGGGCCACGCGGCGGCGCAGGCCCCGGCGGTGACGGCGGCGGGCCGTCGGGTGCTGTTCGTCATACCCCCATCCCACCGCCCCTGCGGGTCCGGCCCCCAGCGCGCGGGTACTCATCCGGCGCGGCCCGGGTACTCATCCGGGGCGCGCGTCGGGAGGGCCGGCCGGCGGTGACCGCGCCCTTCAGCAGGCGAGTAGAGCGCCTCGGCTCGTGGCCGTCGCGGGGAGCGGCCGCCAGTCGGCGGGGACGTGCCGCATGATCAGAGCGCAGTCCAGGGTCGCGCTCCCCGGCGGGAAGCGGTCCGGGTCCTCGAAGAAGGACGACGCGGCGGCGCGGACCCGGCCGGCCTCCACGTGCCAGGCGTCGGTGTGCAGCTCCATGCCTTCCAGGCGGTGGCCCGAGCCGGTGGGCGAGAAGCCCTTGGCCCCCGCGCGGAAGAAACGGGAGGCCGCCGCGAGATCGGCGAACAGCTCGCTGCCGTGCAGCTCGTCGGCCGGCTCGACGGTGACGTCCACCCGGATGTCGCCGTCCCAGGTCTCCAGGGCCACACGCGTCCGGTGGGGCGTCTCGTGCACCTCGAAATCGGCGCGGCCGTGTTCACCGGGGAAGACCCGGCCTCCGGCCCAGGCGTTGAGCCGGGAGGCCGTGTCGCGGCGTGGGATGTAGACGCCGGTCTCGACGCCGTCGGGTCCGTCCCATTCGACGGCGATCCGATGCGCCGCGTTCTCGCTGCTGGGGCCGAACGCCTCGGGTGCCCAGGCCGGCCGCACCTTTCCGAGCCGCAGGAGGCAGATGCCGGCGACCGCGTGGCCGTTCACCACCTGCGGGCGCAGCGGCTCGGGGAGCAGCCGGGCCGCGGCGTCCGGGGCGACCCGGTAGTTCACCAGAAGTCGTCGTTCGATGACGCTGGACAGTCGTGGCTGCCTCATGACCCCTCGTTCTGCGCCCCGGGGCGCCATGTGGTGTGGCGGAGCACGATCTGCTCGGGGCAGACGGCGCTGAGGAACCGGCCGACGCACAGGGCCAGGCGTTCCTCGGCCAGCGTGTAGAGGATCCGGTTGCCCTCACGCCGCTCGGTGACCAGACCGGCGCCCTTGAGGACGCCGAGGTGCCGTGAGATGGAGGGCGCGCTGATCGCGAACCGGGCCGCGATCTCGCCGGCCGCGAGCTCACCGCCTCTGAGGTCCTCGAGGATCTGGCGCCTCGTCGGATCGGCGAGGGCCCGAAAGGCCCCTGCCTCGTCCTGAGCGTCTGTCATGGCTTATGTTTAGCACCTTAGCTAAATACCTAACAAGATGCCCGCGGTAGCTCTTTCCCCGTAAGGGCGGGCTCACGGCGACGCGGCCGACCCGCGGGTCGGGCACACTGGAGGATTGGCCGTTACGGGAACGGCACGGTGTCGGAAGGACCTGATCACGTGAACGGACCTCTTATCGTCCAGAGCGACAAGACGCTGCTCCTGGAGGTCGACCACGAGCTCGCCGACGCCTGTCGGCGGGCCATCGCGCCGTTCGCGGAGCTGGAGCGGGCGCCCGAGCACATTCACACGTACCGGCTGACGCCGCTCGGCCTGTGGAACGCGCGGGCCGCCGGGCACGATGCCGAGCAGGTCGTCGACGCGCTCGTCGAGTACTCGCGCTATCCCGTCCCGCACGCGCTGCTCGTCGACATCGCCGAGACCATGGCCCGGTACGGGCGGCTGACGCTGTCCAAGCACCCCACCCACGGCCTCGTCCTCACCAGCACCGACCGGCCGGTCCTGGAGGAGATCCTGCGGTCGCGGAAGGTGCAGCCGCTCGTCGGGGAGCGGATCGACGCCGACACCGTCGTCGTGCACCCCTCCGAGCGCGGGCAGATCAAGCAGACGCTGCTCAAGCTGGGCTGGCCGGCCGAGGACCTCGCCGGTTACGTCGACGGCGAGGCGCACCGCATCGACCTCGCCGAGGACGGCTGGTCGCTGCGGCCGTACCAGAAGCAGGCCGTCGAGGGGTTCTGGCACGGCGGCTCCGGCGTCGTCGTCCTGCCCTGCGGCGCGGGAAAGACGCTGGTCGGAGCCGGTGCGATGGCACAGGCCAAGGCGACCACGCTCATCCTCGTGACCAACACGGTCTCCGCCCGGCAGTGGAAGCACGAGCTGGTGAAGCGGACCTCGCTGACCGAGGACGAGATCGGCGAGTACAGCGGTACGAAGAAGGAGATCCGGCCGGTCACCATCGCCACGTACCAGGTGCTCACCACCAAGCGGAAGGGCATCTACCCGCACCTGGAGCTGTTCGACTCCCGGGACTGGGGGCTGATCGTCTACGACGAGGTGCACCTGCTGCCCGCGCCCGTCTTCAAGTTCACCGCCGACCTGCAGGCCCGGCGGCGGCTCGGGCTCACCGCGACCCTCGTCCGGGAGGACGGGCGCGAGTCCGACGTGTTCTCGCTCATCGGACCCAAGCGCTTCGACGCACCGTGGAAGGAGATCGAGGCGCAGGGCTACATCGCGCCCGCCGACTGCGTCGAGGTCCGGGTCAATCTGACGGACTCGGAGCGGCTCGCCTACGCCACCGCCGAGGCCGAGGAGAAGTACCGCTTCTGTGCGACGACCGCGACGAAGCGGAAGGTCACCGAGGCCCTGGTGAAGAAGTTCGAGGGCCAGCAGATCCTCGTCATCGGGCAGTACATCGACCAGCTCGACGAGCTCGGCGAGCACCTGGACGCGCCCGTCATCAAGGGCGAGACCTCGAACGCCCAGCGCGAGAAGCTCTTCGACGCCTTCCGTACCGGCGAGATCAGCGTGCTCGTCGTGTCGAAGGTCGCGAACTTCTCCATCGACCTGCCGGAGGCCACCGTCGCCATCCAGGTGTCGGGCACCTTCGGGTCCCGTCAGGAGGAGGCACAGCGCCTCGGCCGGGTGCTGCGTCCGAAGGCCGACGGCCACCAGGCGCACTTCTACTCGGTGGTCGCCCGGGACACCATCGACCAGGACTTCGCCGCGCACCGGCAGCGGTTCCTGGCCGAGCAGGGGTACGCGTACCGGATCGTCGACGCGGACGAGCTGCTGGCGCCGTAGGGCGGTCCGCTAGCCGATCACCGCGAGCAGGGGGGCCGTGATCGCCAGGGAGTACTCGGCGATCACCAGGCCCCTTCGGGGGGCGATCAGGGCGGCCACGGCCACGAGGGCTCCCAGGCACAGGGCCCAGAAGGCCGCGGTGGCGAACCCCGGCACGACGTCGTCTCCCCCGATGGCGCCTTCGAGCACCACCACGACGGTGGCCACGAGGCACGCCGCCAGGAGGAGGAATCCGCAGCCGGCGATGACACGCAGGGAGCGGGGGCTCGGGGCGTTGGGGTCGGTGGGGCCGGTGAGGTCGGCGGGCGTCGTCGTCATGCATCGATCACATCAGGGCCGGTCCCCCGGCGGCAGACGCTCTCGTACTCAGTCGGGGCCCGGCGCGTACTCAGGGCGCGGGTTCCTGACCCCGGCCTCGGGCGGGCCGTAGTCGCCGAGGAGGACGACTCCGGCCGCGGCGCCGCCGAAGGCGCGCAGCGCGCGCAGGGCGGTGTCGAGGGGGCGGACGCGGGGGCGGGTCACGGTGGTCACGAGGGTGAAGGTCGTCGCGGTCATGCATCCATGATGGAATCCGGACATTCCGAACACATCGCTCTCGGGGGTGAACCGGGGGCGCGCCCGGGTCCGACGTGAGACGGACCCCGTCCCCTACGGGGTGGACATGAGGGAAATCCGCTCGCCTCCGCCCCCGCTCCGGAGTTACACTCGCCAGCTTCCCCGCCTCCCTCCGTGGAGAGCCGCCGCCCGGTCGGTAATCGGCGGCCACCTCGACGTGTCCGTGTATCCGCGTATCCGCGCATTCGCCCCGGAGGCTCCACCGTGTCCGTGTCCGTGTCCGCGCCCGTGCCCGCCTCCGACGATCCGCTCGCGCGCGAACGCGCCCATCTGACCTCGTCCCGCGCCGCCCTGCGCGCGATGCGCGAGGACGTGGAGGCGCTCGACATCAAGGACGTCACCGCGAACTGGGTCAACGCGGTGGTGCTGGGCCGGCAGATCGAGGACCGCATCAAGGCGCTCGCCGATCTGTCCCACACCCCGCTGTTCTTCGGGCGGCTCGACTATCTGCACACCACGCAGGAGGGGCAGCGCTTCTACATCGGCCGCCGGCACGTGCACGACGCCGGCGGCGACCCGATGGTGATCGACTGGCGTGCGCCGGTCTCGCAGCCGTACTACCAGGCGTCGAAGAAGGACCCGCAGGACGTCGGCCTGCGCCGTCGCTTCGGCTACACGGGCGGCGAGCTCACCGCCTACGAGGACGAGCACCTCTCCGACCCGCAGGAGCTGGAGCGGACGAGCAGGCTGCTCCAGGCGGAGATCGAGCGGCCGCGCGTCGGTCCGATGCGGGACATCGTCGCCACGATCCAGCCGGAGCAGGACGGGATCGTCCGCTCCGACCTGTCGGGGACGGTGTGTGTGCAGGGAGGGCCCGGCACCGGCAAGACGGCCGTCGGCCTGCACCGTGTCGCCTACCTCCTGTACGCGCACCGGGAGCGGCTCGCCCGTACGGGGACGCTGGTCGTCGGACCGAACCGGTCCTTCCTCCACTACATCGAGCAAGTGCTGCCCGCGCTCGGCGAGTTGGAGGTCAAGCAGGCGACGGTCGACGATCTCGTCGGCGGCCGGGTCGAGGTGCGGGGGACGGACGGGGCCGCGACCGCCGTCGTCAAGGGCGACGCCCGGATGGCGGAGCTGCTGCGGCGGGCGGTGCGTTCGCACGTGGCGCTGCCGAAGGAGTCCCTCATGGTGGTGCGCGGTTCGCGCCGCTGGCGGGTGCCCGCGCACGAACTGGAGGAGATCGTCCAGGAGTTGATCGACCGCGACATCCGGTACGGGGCCGCCCGCGAGGCCCTTCCGCAGCGCATCGCGCACGCGGTCCTGGTCCGGATGGAGCAGGCGGGCGAGGCGCCCGACGACCGGGTGCAGAACGCGGTCGCGCGGAACACCGCGGTGAAGGCCGTCGTGAAGGAGTGCTGGCCGCCGGTGGAGCCCGCGAAGCTGGTGCTCCGGCTGCTGGGCGACGCGGAGTTCCTGGCGGAGCACGCCGAGGGGCTGTTCACCGAGGACGAGCAGAAGCTGCTGCTGTGGGCGAAGCCCGCCCGGAGCGTGAAGACGGCGAAGTGGTCGGCGGCGGACGCGGTCCTCGTCGACGAGGCGCAGGACCTGGTGGAGCGGACGCATTCGCTCGGCCATGTCGTCCTCGACGAGGCGCAGGACCTGTCCCCGATGCAGTACCGGGCGGTGGGCCGGCGCTGCACGACCGGCTCGGCGACGATCCTCGGCGACCTGGCGCAGGGGACCACCCCGTGGGCGACGACGAGCTGGGCGGAGGCGCTCGGGCACCTCGGGAAGCCGGAGGCGGTGGTGGAGGAGCTGACCGCCGGTTTCCGTGTGCCGCGTGAGGTGATCGCCTACGCCTCGCGACTCCTGCCGCACATGTCGCCGGGGCTCGCCGCGGTGGAGTCGGTGCGTGAGAATCCCGGGTCGCTGGACGTCCGGCACACGGACGCCCTGGACCGGGACGTCGTCGCGGCCTGTGTCGAGGCACTGGCCCACGAGGGCTCCATCGGGCTGATCGCCGCCGACGCGCGGATCGCGCCGCTCGCGGAGGCGCTGACGGCCGCCGGCCTCGCGTACCTCTCCCCCGGCGAGGAGACGACGGCCGAGTCCCGGCTGACGCTGGTCCCGGCCTCGCTGGCGAAGGGTCTGGAGTACGACTACGTGGTCCTGGACGAGCCGGCGGCGGTCGTCGACGGCGAACCCGACGAACGCACCGGCCTGCGGCGTCTGTACGTGGCACTGACCCGTGCCGTGTCCGGCCTCGCCGTTCTTCACTCCGCGCCGATCCCGGCGCAGCTGGCCCAGGCGTGAGCCGCGCCGGGGCCCTGCATCACGTCGAGGTGTGGGTCGGCGACCTCGCCGTGGCCGAGGCGAGCTTCGGCTGGCTCCTCGGCGCCCTCGGTTACCGGCCCTTCCAGCGCTGGGAGGGTGGTCGCAGCTGGGCGCTCGACTCCCTGTACCTCGTCGTCGAGCAGTCCCCGGCCCGTACGTCGGACCGGCACGACCGGCTCCGGCCCGGCCTGAACCACCTGGCCTTCCACGCCGCCTACCTGGAGAACGCCGACGGGTTCGAGGTGGAGCTCGTCGCCGCCACGGAGAAAGATCCCGACGAGCGATGAGTTTCTTCGCGAGCCTCGGTCTATAGGTTGTATTCGCCGCTGAGCGCCAGTGCTGAGCGGCCGTCAAGAACCTCACGGGAGAACCCAGATGCGCACGCTCATCAGCACCGCCTTCGTCTCGCTCGACGGTGTCGTGGAGGCCCCCGGCGGCGAGCCCGGTTACCGGAACTCGGGCTGGACCTTCAAGGAGATGGAGTTCGTTCCGGAGGCGTACGCCCTCAAGGGCCAGGAGCAGCAGGACGCCACCGCGATGCTGCTCGGCCGGGCCAGCTACGAGGCGTTCAGCGCTGTCTGGCCGGGCATGGAGGACTTCGCCCGCTACAAGACGCTGCCGAAGTACGTGGTGTCCACGACGCTCACCGAGGACGACCTGGTCGACAACTGGGGCGAGATCA
The DNA here is from genome assembly GCF_044331325.1 of Streptomyces sp. NPDC017246. Lineage (NCBI taxonomy): Bacteria > Bacillati > Actinomycetota > Actinomycetes > Kitasatosporales > Streptomycetaceae > Streptomyces > Streptomyces sp. NPDC017246. The sequence goes on from NZ_JBIRMW010000011.1 coordinate 281,105, forward strand.
CGATCCTGCGCTCGCTCGACGAGGTCGCCGCGCTGAAGGAGACCGAGGGCGGTCCGATCATCATGCACGGCAGCGCCTCGCTGAACCGGGCGCTGTCGGACGCCGGTCTGATCGACCGGTACAACCTGCTCGTCTTCCCGCTGCTCCTCGGCGCGGGCAAGCGGCTCTTCAGCGAGACGGACAAGGACACGCAGAAGCTGAAGCTCGTCGAGCACGAGGCGTACGCCAACGGCATCCAGAAGAACGTGTTCGACGTCGTCCGCTAGAGCGTGCGCGACTCCGCGTACTCCGCCAGCGCCTCGGTGCGGGTGCGGCGGGCGACGGCCGCGAGCACCGGGTTCGTGTCGCGGTAGTAGGCCTCGGTGACCAGGCCCCAGGCCAGGGCCCAGCCCCGCCCGCGCGCCCAGGTCGCGTCGTCGACGCGCGCCGCCTCGCGGAAGAGCGGCCGGGTGCCGGCGGTGAACAGGGTCCAGGCGGGCATCATGTCGCAGGCCGGGTCGCCCGTACCGACGCCGCCGAAGTCGATGACCGCGCTGAGGCGGCCCCCGCGGCCGAGCAGATTGCCCGGCAGCAGGTCGCCGTGGATCCAGACGGGCGCGCCCTCCCACCGCGGGAGCCGCAGGACGGCCTCCCAGGAGGCGGTCGCGAGCTCCGCGTCGACCAGGCCCTCGGCGCCCAGGGCGCGGATCGCGGCCGGCAGGTTGCCGTTCTCCCACGCGGTGACCGGGCCGCCCCGGAACGAGGCGGGCCCCTCGCTCGCGTCGATGGTGCGCAGGGCGGTGCCGAAGCGGCCCAGCTCGACGGCCGCGTGGGCGAGGTCGGTGAGCGGGGCGTTGTACGCGTCGTCCCCGTCGAGCCAGCGGTAGACGGACCAGGGCAGCGGGAAGTCGGGGCTCGCCCCGGCCTGCCCCACCGGGACCGGGACGTCCAGCGGCAGGTGCGGGCCGAGCCGGGGCAGCCAGCGCTGTTCCTTCTCGACGTGGCGGGCCGCGTACGGGACGCGGGGCAGCCGGACGACGAGGTCGTCGCCGAGCCGGAACATCGCGTTGTCCGTGCCCGCCGAGGCCACGGCCCGGACCGGCAGGGCCGCCCATGCGGGGAACCGCCCGGCGACGAGCCCTTCGACGAGCGCGGTGTCGATGTCGAGTTCGCCGGGTTGCATCGGGGTGGCTGCCATACCGGGGAGGCTAACGACCGGGCCTCGCCCGGGGCCAGGCGTTTTCCCGGGCGGGCGTTTCCCGGGCGGGAGCGCCGGGCGGGAGCCCCGGGCGGGCGGGAGCGGTTTCCGGTCCCGCCGCCGGAACTCCTACGCGTCGACCGCCTCGCGCCACGTACGGACCGCGTCCGCCGAGACCGGGGCCGCCCAGCCCTGGGGACGGGCCGCGCCGCCGATGTGGAAGGCGTCGAGGCCGGCCGCGCGCAGTCCGGGGAGGTGGTCGAGGCGCAGGCCGCCGCCGACGAGGATCCGCGCCTCGTAGCCGGGCTCGCCCGCGCGGGCGGCCTCGGCCTCGAGGGTGGCCAGGCCGTCGTCGACGCCGGTTGCGGCGCCGGCCGTCAGGTAGGTGTCGAGGCCGGGCAGGTCGGCGAGCCGCTTGCGCAGCCCGTCGCGGTCGGCGGCGCGGTCGATGGCCCGGTGGAAGGTCCAGCGGGCGCCGTCGAGGACGGCGATGAGCCGCTCGACGGCCACCAGGTCGGGCTCGGCGTCGGGGGTGAGGAAGCCGAGGACGAACTCGTCGGCGCCCGCCGCGCGCAGTTCCAGGGCGCGTCCGACCAGGGCGTCGACGTCGCCGGCCGCGAATCCGTCGGCGAGGCGGAGCATCACCCGCAGCGGGATGTCGACGGCGGCGCGGATGGCGGAGAAGCCTGCCAGGGACGGGGTGAGTCCGTCCGCCGCCATGTCGGTGACGAGTTCGAGCCGGTCGGCTCCACCGGTCTGGGCAGCGACCGCGTCTTCCTCGTCGAGGGCGATCACCTCAAGGACTGCACGGTTGCTCATCGAGCCCATTCCTCCATGAATGACGGCTATAGGTCTAGTCCAATGACCAGCCTAGCCGTGCGCGTGCCCTCCCGCATCGTGCGTGGCCTCACCAGCTGCGGGAACAGGCGCCTCGGAGTTGTTTCCGGCCGCTCCCGCGCCACCCGTGGTGACCGTGAAGGCCGCCGTGCGCACCTTGCCCTGGTGCTGGAAGTCGAGGAACAGACGGTACGTGCCCGAGCTGGGCGCCGTCGCCGTGAAGGAGACGTCGGGGCCGGGGCCGCCCTCGTTCGGGTGCACGTGGAGGTAGGCGAGGTCGCCGTCGCGCAGGGCCACGAGGTGACCGTACGCCCCGAGGTAGGGCTCCAGGTCGGTGACGGGCTTTCCGCCCTTGGTGACGGTGAGTCGCAGTTCGCCGGCCTTGCCGGGGTTCAGGGTGCCGCCGAGGCGGACCTGGTAGCCGTCGACGGTGGAGGTCGGCGCGACGGCGGGCAGCGGCTTCGGCGCGTACGCCCCCGGTACGGAGAGGTCGACACCGAGGGTGATGCCCTTGGCGCCGGGCGCGGCGGGCTTGAAGTCGGCGAAGGCCTTGTAGCCCCCGGCGGCCGGCAGGTCGACGGGGGTCGTCCAGGTGCCGTCGGCCGCCTTCACGGGGTGCAGGTGACGGAAGGTGTTGAGGTCGCGCGAGGCGACGATGAAGTGCAGCTCCTTGCCGTGCTCGGTGGTGAAGGCGGTGACCTTCCGGCCGTCGGCGTCCTTGACCGAGAACTTCAGGACGCTCTTTCCGGCGGTGGGGACGGGGGTCTCCATGGCCAGGGTGTAGCCGCCCTCGGAGACCTGGAGGCCGCCGGGGATCTCGGCGGCGGGGGCGTTCCCCTCGGTGGCGCCCTCCTCGTGGCCGGCGTGCGCGCCCCCCTCGTCCTTCTTCTCCGGCTGGGCGGCCGCGTGGTCGCCGTGCCCGGCCTTCGCCGGCTCCTCGACGGGGCCGACCCCCTTGCCGACCCCGTACGCGGTCCCGAAGGTCGCGGCGAGCGCGGCGGCAAAGGCAGTGATCTTCACTCCGGTGTTCATGGCTGCTCTCCCGTACGTGTGGGTGGCGTGGGTACCGTTCGATGCACCTCACCATACCCCTGGGGGGTATCAAGTCAAGTCGGGGAACTGCTTGCGCGGGATACGGGCGGGGGGTATACATGGACTCACAACCGAATACCCCCCGAGGGTATCCGGCCAGAGGGAAACCACAGTGGAACCGACCGAGGAGGAAGCCATGGGCTCCTGCTGCACCCCCGACAACAGCTGCTCGACCACGGAGACCACCGCCGTCGCGGTCGCCGACAGCACCGTCACGGTCTACGCCGTCACCGGCATGACCTGCGGACACTGCAAGACCGCGATCACCAAGTCCGTCGGCGCGCTCGACGGCGTCCTCTCGGTGGACGTCGACGTCGCCGGCGGCCTGGTGACCGTGACCACGGGCGGCGCGCCCGACGACGCGGCGATCACCGCGGCGGTCGACGACGCGGGCTACGAGCTCACCGGCCGCGCCTGATCCGCCGCCGGGCCGACCGCACCCACCGGCGTCCCCCGTCCCGGTACCCACGGTCCGCCCGGCCCGGCGACCACCGCCCGCACCACCCCGGCCGCCGGGGCCCGCCCGCGAGACCGGGCCCCGGCCCCCGACCCCGTACTCACGAGGAAGCAGTCTCATGACAACGACGACACCCGGCACGGCCCAGGTCGAGCTCGCCATCGGCGGCATGACCTGCGCCTCGTGTGCGGCGCGCATCGAGAAGAAGCTCAACCGGATGGACGGGGTCGAGGCCACCGTCAACTACGCGACCGAGAAGGCGAAGGTCACCTTCGACGCCGACATCGACGTCGCCGCGCTCATCGCCACCGTCGAGGCCACCGGCTACACCGCCGCCGAGCCCGCGCCCCCGAAGTCCGAGGCCCCGGGCGCCGAAGGCCCCTCCGACGAGGAGAAGGCCGAGGAGGAACTGCGGCCCCTCAAGCAGCGGCTGATCACCGCCGTGTCGCTGGCCGTGCCGGTCATCGCGATGGCGATGGTCCCGGCCCTCCAGATCGAGTACTGGCAGTGGCTGAGCCTCACGCTCGCCGCGCCGGTCGTCGTGTACGCGGCCTGGCCGTTCCACCGGGCCGCCTGGACGAACGCCAGGCACGGCGCCGCCACCATGGACACCCTGATCTCGGTCGGCACGATCGCCGCGTTCCTGTGGTCCCTGTGGGCGCTGTTCTTCGGGACCGCCGGCACGCCCGGCATGACCCACCCCTTCGAGTTCACCATCGCCCGCACCGACGGCGCCGGGAACATCTACCTGGAGGCCGCGGCCGGCGTCACCGCCTTCATCCTCGCGGGCCGCTACTTCGAGGCCCGCTCGAAGCGCAAGGCCGGCGCCGCGCTCAAGGCGCTGATGCAGCTGGGCGCCAAGGAGGTCACCGTCCTGCGGGGCGGCCAGGAGGTCACCGTACCGACCGCCGATCTCCAGGTCGGGATGCGCTTCCTGGTCCGTCCGGGCGAGAAGATCGCCACCGACGGCACCGTCGTCGAGGGCTCCTCCGCCGTCGACGCCTCCATGCTCACCGGCGAGTCCGTGCCGGTCGAGGTCTCCGTCGGCGACTCCGTCACCGGCGCCACCCTGAACGCCGGCGGCCGGCTCGTCGTCGAGGCCACCCGCGTCGGCTCCGACACCCAGCTCGCCCGCATGGCCAAGCTCGTCGAGGACGCGCAGAACGGCAAGGCCGCCGCCCAGCGCCTCGCCGACAAGATCTCCGCGGTCTTCGTCCCGATCGTCATCGCCCTCGCGCTGGGCACGCTCGGCTTCTGGCTCGGCACCGGACAGGGCCTCACCGCCGCGTTCACCGCCGCCGTCGCCGTCCTCATCATCGCCTGCCCCTGCGCCCTGGGCCTGGCCACCCCGACCGCCCTCATGGTCGGCACCGGCCGCGGCGCGCAGCTCGGCATCCTCATCAAGGGCCCCGAGGTCCTGGAGACCACCCGCAAGGTCGACACGATCGTCCTGGACAAGACCGGCACCGTCACCACCGGCCGCATGACCCTCATCAAGGTCCACACCGCCGGGGGCGTCGCCGAGAAGGACGTCCTGCGGCTCGCGGGCGCCCTGGAGCACTCCTCCGAGCACCCCATCGCCCAGGCCGTCGCCACCGGCGCCGCCTCCAGGGTGGGCACGCTGCCCACCCCCGAGGACTTCGCCAACATCCCCGGTCTCGGTGTGCAGGGAATCGTCGAAGGACACGCCGTCCTGGTCGGCCGCGAGAAGCTCCTCGACGAGTGGGCCATGGCGCTCCCGGCGGACCTCAAGTCCGCCAAGGACACGGCCGAGAAGGCCGGCAAGACCGCCATCGCCGTGGCGTGGGACGGTGAGGCCCGCGCGGTCCTGGAGGTCGCCGACGCGGTCAAGGAGACCAGCGCCGAGGCCATCCGGCGGCTCCGCGGGCTCGGTCTGACCCCGATCCTCCTCACCGGTGACAACAAGGCGGTCGCCGAGGCCGTCGCCGCCGAGGTCGGCATCGACGAGGTCATCGCCGAGGTCATGCCGCAGGACAAGGTCGACGTCGTCAAGAGGCTGCAGGCCGAGGGCCGTTCGGTCGCCATGGTCGGCGACGGCGTCAACGACGCCGCCGCGCTCGCCCAGGCCGACCTGGGCCTGGCGATGGGCACCGGCACGGACGCCGCCATCGAGGCCGGTGACCTGACCCTCGTCCGCGGGGACCTGCGGGCCGCCGCCGACGCCATCCGACTCTCCCGCAAGACGCTCGGCACGATCCGCTCGAACCTGTTCTGGGCCTTCGCCTACAACGTGGCTGCCCTGCCGCTGGCCGCGGCCGGACTGCTCAACCCGATGATCGCGGGCGCGGCCATGGCCTTCTCCTCGGTCTTCGTGGTCGGCAACAGCCTGCGGCTGCGGGGCTTCCAGGCCGCCGACCGCTGACACGACCTCCCTTCCCCGCCGAATCCCCGAGGAGCCCGTCGTGGCCGGTTACGGACAGCACAAGGAAGACATCATCAGACGCCTGCGCCGCATCGAGGGCCAGGTCAGGGGGGTGCAGCGGATGGTCGACGAGGACGTCTACTGCATCGACGTCCTCACCCAGGTCTCCGCGATCAACGCGGCCCTCCAGTCCTGCGCGGTGGCCCTGCTCGACGAGCACCTGAGCTGCTGCGTCACGGAGGCCATCGCGCAGGGCGGGGACCAGGCGAAGGAGAAGGTGGGCGAGGCGTCGAAGGCCATCGCCCGGCTGATCCGGACCTGACCGGGTGACGTGACGGACTATCGCGGCGGTATCAACCGCCCTTGCGCGAGGAACAGTCGGCGGACAGCGTGAGACTCAGCCGGAGACAGAGGCCGAGCAGCTGCCGGAGGAGCACCAGCTCCACCGATCCGGGCGGACCGGAGCCGCAGACTGTCGCGCAGGGGCGGTTCTTCATGAGGCCGTTCATGAGGGGCGACATCCTGCCACCGTACCCCTGGGGGGTATACCTGGGCGAGGAGACCGGCCCGTACGATGAGCCGCCCGTAGGGGGAGGGGATGCACGTGCGCCGGCTGGGAGAGCTGGAGGCCGAGATCATGGACCGACTGTGGGCCTGGCAGCGGCCCGCCACGGTCCGCGAGATCGTCGACGACATCAACCGCGGCCGCCGCGTCGCCTACACGACCGTGATGACGGTCGCGGACATCCTGCACCGCAAGGGCTGGCTCCGCCGCGAGAAGGCCGGCCGGGCCTGGCTGTACGAGCCCGTCCGCAGCCGCGAGGAGTACACCGCGGGACTCATGCGGGACGCCCTCGGCGACAGCCAGGACCGCCCCGCCGCACTCCTGCGCTTCGTCGAGGTCATCTCGGACGAGGACATGGACGCCCTCGACGCCGCCCTGCGCGCCGCCCGCGCCGACCAGGACCCGCACCCCGGCGGCGGGAGCGGCGCGTGAACCACCACGTCCTCGTCCCGGCCGGACTCGTCGCCCTCACCGGCTTCCTGGTGCCCTGGCTGGTGGCCAGGGCGCACTGGGCCCAGCAGGTGCCCCGGCTCGCCCTCGGCGTCTGGGCCGCGTGCGGCGCCGTCTTCGCCGCCGCGACCGCCCTGCTGCCCGCCCAGATGGTCATGTCGGGCGAGAGCAGCCACCACCTGGCGGACATGCTGCTCACGCTGCGCCTGCCCACGGTCGGGCAGATCCTCCACCTCGACGGCCGCGAGCGGTTCGCCCTCTCCCTCTCCCTCGCCGTGCTGTCGGTGCCCGCCGTCGCCTTCGTCCGCCGACTGGTCAGGGCGCGGCGGGTGCGGGTGCGGCACGCGGGGGTGCTGCGTCTCGTCGGGCGGTACGACCCCGCCCTGCGGGCCACGGTCCTCGACGACGAACGCCCCGCCGTCTACTGCCTGCCCGGCCGCTCGCGCCGGGTCGTCGTCTCCTCGGGCGCGGTGCACGCCCTCACCCCGGACCAGCTCGCGGCGGCCCTCGCGCACGAGCGGGCGCACATCGCGGGGCGGCACCATCTGCTGGTCGCGGCGACGGAGGCCTTCTCGGCCGTCTTCCCGCGCCTCCCGCTCGCACGGTACGGCGGGGCCGCCGTACCGCTGCTGCTGGAGATGGCGGCGGACGACCGGGCGTTGCGCCGATGTACGCGGGACGCGCTGGCCACCGCGCTGTACGCGCTCGCCTCGGGTCGGGCGCCCCGGTCCGCCTTCGCGGCGGGCGGTCCGTCGGCGGCGCTGCGGATGCGGCGCATCCTCACCCCGTACAGCGCGGGACACCCCGTTCTGCGCGGTCTGCTGACCATCGCGTCCGCCGGACTCGCGATGGCGCCGCTGATCGTCGCCTGCTGTTCCTTCCCCGGATAATTTACTCGCTTCAACGACCGGCCTGCCGAACAGCCTTATTTACTAAGCGAATTCGTAGATTTCGCATCGGTCACGGCCCACTGAATTCCCGGCTATTGTGGGTATGTTGGGGGATCGGGCTCGGCACGTCGAAGGGTACAGAACCGATGCAGCTGGCTGGCGTTCGAACGGCCGCGGCCGGTGATGCGACGACGATATCCAGGCTGCTCGCCGACGTCATTCGGAGCAGCTACGCGGGAATCCTGGACGAAATCCCGATGCGGCGACTGATCTCCGCACAATGCGCACTCCCCCGCATACGCGCGGAAATTGAAATTCCGGGCGGCGCGCCCGGCTGGCTCGGCTGGCTCGTCGCGACCGACACGGAGGGCGTGGTCGTCGGCGCCGCCGCGGGCGGCGTCCCGGTCCCGGGCGAGGGCGAGGTGTACGCCCTGGCCGTGGCGGCCGGCTCCCGCCGCCGGGGCGTGGGTACGGCCCTGATCGCGGCGGCCACGGACCGGATGCGGAACTACGGGGCCAGGGACCAGCGGGTGGAGCTCCCGGCGGAGACGGACCCGGCGCTTCCCTTCTACACCCACCTGGGCTTCACCTCCCTCTCCCCCCGCCGGTTCAGCCGAACGCTCGTCTGAGAGACCGAACTTCAGGGCGTGGCAGATCCACGCCATCGCGTGTTCACGCAGCCCGATCCGGTGGATCGGGGCTCCCTCCCCAGGTCAGGATGGGTCCAGCGGCGCGGTCCCGGCGGCACGGGTACCTCGTCCGGACGGCATGGACCGAGCGAGCCCCTGGAGGAGCGATGCACACACCGAGCGGCACTTCCCTGCCCGTCGTGCCCGCAGCGCTCGCTCCGGTCCTGCCGTCCCGATACGGCCGGGAGCAGGAGCCCGCCCCCGGGGCCGGCGTCCGGGTCACCCCGGACACCCTTCCCGGGCTCGAGTCCGTCTCCCCCGCCGACGAGAGCTCCGTCTGGCTGCACGACGCCCTGCTCGGCCCGCACAGCGCGGACATCGTCCGGTACCTCAGCCTCGCCCGCTCCACCGGCGGACCCGTTCTGGACCTCGGCTCCGGCGCGGGACGGCTCGCCGTCCCGTTCGCCCGGCACGGCTTCGCCGTGGAAGCCGTGGACCGGGACGCCTCGGCCCTGGAGCGCCTCGAAGGCTGGGCCCGCCGGATCGGTCCGCAGGTGGCCGGGCTCGTCGTCCCCCATCGGACGGACCTCACCGAGCTGCGGCTCGAAGGCAGCTACCGGCTCGCGCTGCTCGCGGGCGCCATGGTCACCGCCGTACCCCCGGCACGGCGGCCCGCGCTGCTGCGGGAGATCGCCTCCCATCTGGAGACGGGCGGGGCGCTCGCCCTGGACTACACGGCGCACCAGCTGCCGGGCCTCATCGAGGAACCGCGGCGGACCTGGGCGTTCCAGGTGCCCCGCTTCGACGGCATCGACGAGTGGGTGGTGGCCCGGCAGGTCTTCGACCTGCCGTCGATGAGCGAGCGGATCACCTACTACGCGGCCAGGACCGGGAAGCTCTCCACGGAGCGGGTCGTGCTGACCACCGACAAGTGGATCGTGGACCCCGAGCGGCTCGCGGCGGAGCTGCACTCCGCGGGCCTGCACATCGAGGGCCGGCGGCGGCACCGGATCGACGAGCGGACCGAGTCCGTCCTGCTCGTGTGCAGGGCGGACGACTGACGGACGGCCTCCGAGCACCTGACGAGGTCGAACAAGCACACCTGACGAGGTTGACGAGCAAGAGGTAAGATGCCCACAAAAGTTTGAGCCGACCAGGTGGCGGGCGGAGAAGATGGCAGTCGTGGAAGAGCTGACGGGCCGCGAGGCGGTGATCCAGCGTCTGCGCGATGTCGGGCTGCGGGTCACGGGCCCGCGCCTGGAGGTGCTCACGGTGCTCGCCGCCGGCGGCCATCTCGACGTCGAGGCGATCACCACGACCGCCCGCGAGCGGCTCGGCACGCTGACCAGCCAGGCCGTGTACGAGATGCTGCGGCACTTCCAGGAGACGGGTCTGGTCAGCAAGTTCGACCGGCCCGGCCTGCCCGCGGTCTTCGAGGTCTCGGGACCGGCGCACCAGCACGCGCTGTGCACGGTGTGCGGCCGGGTGGAGAACGTCACGGCCGTCGCGCCCGCGCCGCCGAAGGGCGCCCTGTCGGAGTGGCGGGTCGAGGACGCGGAGGTCGTCTTCAAGGGCCTGTGCCCCGACTGCCGGGCGAGCGTCCCCGCCGCCTGACGGCCGTTCAACTCCGTGCGTGTCGTTCGAATGTGTGGCAGGGTCTAGCGGGGCGATTCAACAGGGTCCGCGTGGATCCGAGGGGAGTCTGCTGCGCCGTGTCCAGAAACGCCGCCGTGTCCCGTGTGGGCAGCGAGCAGGCTCTCGCCGTCTACCAGGAGCTCCGCGCCCGCCCCGACAGCACCTTCGACGAGGCCACGGACCGCCTGGAGCTCTCCTCCGAGGAGCGGGAGCGCTGTCGCGAGGAACTCGCCTCCTTAGGACTCACCGCCCCGCAGGCCCCCCGGGACCGAGCGGAATCGGACACTCCCCCCGGCACCGGAGCCCGGATCGTCGTCGACCCCGATGTCGCCCTGCTGCGGCTGCTGCGCCGGGAGCGCGACCGGCTCCAGGACCGGCTCGCCGCGACCAGCCGCGCGCACACCGCGCTCGAAGCCCTCGCCGGACCGTTCCTGCGCGCCGGGGCCGCCCCCCGCTCCGAGGTCGAGGTGGAGATCGTCACCGACCCGCAGCGGGTGCTGCGGGAGCTGACGGAGCTCACGGAGTCCGTCCGTACCGCCGTCCACGTCATGCACACCGGCTCGGTGCGCCGTGAGGACATGGCCGCCGAGCTGGAGCGGGACCGCTCCCGGGCCGCCCGCGGGGTGCGGGTCCGCGCCATGTACAGCCGCCGGGTCGGCACCGTGCCCGAGATGACCCAGCACCTGAAGGACCGGGCCGCGCTCGGCGTGGAGCTGCGGCTCTCCCCCGTCGTCCCGATGAACATGGTCCTCGCCGACGAGAACTTCGCCCTGCTGCCGACCGACCCGCACGAACCGGACTCGCCCACCATCCTGGCCCGCGGTCCCGGCCTGGTCCGCTCGTACCTCGCGCTGTACGAGTACTGCTGGCAGGCGGCCTCCCGGTACGGGGAGGAGCCCGGCGAGGGCGGCGGCGACGGCCTGTCCGACCAGCAGCGGGCCGCGCTGCACATGCTGGCCTCCGGGATCAAGGACGAGCAGATCGCGCGCAGTCTCGGGGTCTCGCTCCGGACGGTCAGCCGGCTGCTCTCGGAGGTCATGCAGGAGCTGGGGGCGGCGAGCCGCTTCGAGGCCGGCGTGAAGGCGGCCCGGCTCGGCCTGCTCGACGGCGAGGGATCCGAACACGGGGTCTAGTCCAAGGAGTTCCGGTGCGACACGGTAGGTGCAGGCGCTGCGAGCACGGATACCCGTACCGAGACCAGTACGGGTACGGGCATTGCACGACGGACTCCCGCCGAGCCGTATGACAAGGTGAGGGCGGGGCGACTCGGAGAATGAGGGGGGTCACTTCGCCATGGTCACTGCGGGCGACGGCATCGGGGACGGCGCGACCGAGGTCCTGCTGGCCGTGTACCAGGAGCTGCGCCGCCGGGGCGTCTCGGACTTCGAGGAGGTCCGCAGGGACCTCGGGCTCGCGCCGGACGAGTACGAGCGATGTCGTGGCGAACTGCTCACCCTGGGCCTCATCGTGCCGACCGGTCAGGCGCATGCCACCGTCGCCGCCGTACAGGACGGAAGCTGGCGCTCCGAGACGGACACGGTGGCGGCGATCGACCCGGAGATCGCGCTGCTCCGCCTGCTGGAGCGGGAGCGGGAGCGGCTGCGGGAGCATCTGGCCGAGGCGGACGAGGCGTACAGCACGCTGGAGATCCTCGCCGGTTCCTATCTGCGGGCCGAGGCGCTGACCCGGGCGGAGGCGCACGTCGAGGCGCTGACCGACTACCGCAGGATCCAGCAGGCCATCGAGGACATCACCGATGTGATGCAGGAGAGTTCCGCCTCGCTGCATCCGGGGACGCCGGGGCGGCAGAACCCGGACCGGATGCTCGACCGGGACCGGCGGCAGATCGCCAACGGGGTGCGGGTGCGGGCCATCTACGGCCGGCAGGAGGCCACGGACCCGGACATGGAGAAGTTCCTGGGGCAGCGGGCGGAGCTGGGGGTGGAGATCCGGCTCGCCCCGGTCGTGCCGATGAACCTGATCATCGCCGACCAGCAGTTCGCCCTGGTGCCGATCCGCCCGGAGGAGCCCGGCGAGGGCGCGATCCTGGCGCGGGGCAGGGCTCTCGTACGGCCGTATCTGAGCCTGTACGAGCACTGCTGGCACACGGCGACGCCGTACGGCAACGAGGCGACGGCGGAGGCCGGGGGCGACGGCCTCTCGGAGCAGCAGCGGGCGGCGCTGCACATGCTGGCCTCGGGGATGAAGGACGAGCGGATCGCCCGGACGCTCGGGGTGTCGCTGCGGACGGTCAGCCGGATGATCTCGGAGCTGATGCAGGAGCTGGGGGCGACGAGCCGTTTCGAGGCGGGGGCCCGCGCGGTGCGGCTCGGCTGGCTGGACTGACCTGCCGGCAGCGGGAATTCGGGCGGTCTGCGGCGGTGCGGGAAACAGCGCGAGGCCCCACAATCGTGGCAGCGATTGCGGGGCCGGGCGGCGGGGAATTCCCCGGGCCGTGCGTTCCGGGTGAATTTCCCGAGGGATTGCGTCAGTTGGTGGGGGTGGGCTTCGGCGGAACGACCGGCCAGCCGTTGTCCTCGGAAACGCCGGCAATGGTCTGCGGGGTGACCGGCCCGCTGTCGGAGGCGACGGCGAAGGCGGCGCCGCCCGCGACGACGGTACACGCCGCCGCGGCGACCAGGAGCTGACGGGCGGCCTTGCGGAAACCGGCGTTCTGCGCAACAGACATGATTCCTCCAGGACTTGGAATGTGAATTCCGCCTTCCGGGGGCCCGTGCCGCCGGGCGTTCCCTGAAGACATCTCCATTCTGTCCGGGCCCTCGAATCGAATCCAGGGATCGTCTCTGCGTGGACCCGCCATGGCGTGGATGCGTCAATCCGCCTTCTCCACAACGGAATTAACCGATCCGGAGCTCCCCATATCTTTGGTCGAACCAAAAGAGGTGCTAGACTTGTGCTACGGCCTTCTCGTTCCTCCAGGAGAGAGGGGCCGCCGGGGCAGGGGCGTGCCGCCGCCCCTGCCCCACCACCCCCGGGAAGACCGGCCGGCGCGTCTCCGCGAGCGCCCCCCGGTACACCTCGACGGTCTCGGCGGCCGACGCACGCCAGCTCATCCCCCGCGCATGGCGCACCGCCGCCCTCCCCATGTTCTCCACCACCTCCGGGTGCGCCGCCAGCAGGCGGAGCCTGCTCGCGTACTCCACCGGGTCGTGACCGTGCACCAGAAGCCCCGTCACCCCGTCCCACACCGCCGTCGGCAGTCCGCCCACCGCCGCCGCGAGCACCGGAGTCCCACAGGCCTGCGCCTCCAGGGCCACCAGCCCGAAGGACTCGCTGCGCGAAGGCACCACGAGGACGTCCGCCGCCCGGTACCAGTCCGCGAGCCGCTCCTGCGGCACGGGCGGGCAGGACCGCAGCACATCGGTCACCCCCAGCTCCCCGGCCAGCCGCCAGGCCGTCCCCTCACGGGTCGCGCCCGAGTGCCCGCCGACCACCGGCACCAGGAGCCTCCGGCGCAGCTCAGGGGACTCGCGCAGCAGCTCGGCGACCGCCCGCACCAGCACGTCCGGGCCCTTCAACGGCTGTATGCGGCCCGCGTACAGCGGCACGAACGCGTCCGCCGGAAGCCCGAGCCGGGCCCGCGCCGCCGCCCGGCCGTCCCCGGGATGAAAGGTCCGCAGATCGACCCCCGGACGCACGACCCGGGTCCGCTCCCCCTCCGCCCCGTACAGCGCCCGCAGCGCCTCCGCCTCGTCGGCCGTGTTCGCGATCAGCCGGTCGGCCGCGGCCACCACCTGGTGCTCGCCCCGCACCCGGAGCTCCGGCTCGGGGGTGTCACCCGCGGCGAGCGAGGCGTTCTTCACCCGGGCCAGGGTGTGGGCGGTGTGCACCAGGGGGATCCGCCAGCCCACCGAGGCGATCCGGCCGGCCTGCCCGGAGAGCCAGTAGTGCGAGTGGACCAGGTCGTAGCGCCGCTCCTCCTTGAGCAGCGCCAGCGAGAACGGCACCACCAGATCGGGCATGGCCTCCTTGGGCAGTGCCCGGCGCGGCCCCGCGTGCAGATGCCGGACCCGGACACCGGGAGCGAGCTCGACCAGCGGGGGCAGGCCCTCGTCCCCGCAGCGGGTGAACAGATCGACCTCCGTGCCCTGTTCGGCCAGGGCGCGGGAGAGCTCGACCATGTAGACGTTCATCCCGCCGGCGTCCCCCGTCCCGGGCTGGTGGAGCGGGGAGGTGTGGACGCTGAGCATGGCGACGCGCAGGGACACGTGGGACTCCTGAGGAGTGGGGGGCCACGTGCCCCTGCGCGTCGCTCGCGCGCGCACGGTCACGCGGCAGGGGTGGGAACTCGGGCACTTACGGGCTACTCGCTCACTCGCCTGCTTGCTCGCTCGCCTACTTGGCTACTGGGATACTTAGTTGCTTAGTAGTGAGGGTCAGAACCCGAAGACCGGCCCCGACGGAGGCGCCAGGCGGGTCCCCGGCAGCGGGGCCGAGAGGGCCTGCCAGTCGACCGGACGGCCCGGCGTCGCCCGGAGCGCCGCCGCGAGCCGGTCGGCCCCCTCCGGCATCACCGGCCGCGCCCACGCCGACAGCGCCGAAGCCACCGCCAACTGGGCCGCCAGCGCGGGGAGATGACGGCAGGAGGTACTGGGCCGGCACCGCTCGTGGGCGTTGACATGACCGAAGTCGGCCGCCGAGCGGACCATCTCGTCCAGGACGGCCACCGCACGGCGCGGGTCGAAGGCGTCCGGGCCGTACGCCTCCCGCAGATCGTCCACGCCCCGGTGCAGCCGCCGCTCCAGGATCTCCCAGCCGGTGCCGCCGGGCAGCGCCTGCGGGGCGAGCCCGTCGCACTCCTCCCGTACGGCGGCGAAGAGCCGGGACAGCCAGCTGTTCCAGTTCTCGTCCAGCTCCCGCCGGGCCGCGGCGAGCCGCTCCCGCCGGAAGACCGTGCGGCGGCCGAGCGGGCGGGCCTGGAGGACATGGCGGCGCAGGGTGTCGGAGCCGTACTCGGTGAGCAGGTCGAGCGCCCAGACGTTGCCCTCCTGGACGCCCTCCTCGATCACGTACGACTCGTTCACGTTGAAGTCCTGCGGCAGCTTGATGTCCTGCGCGAGGAGCAGCACCGGCAGCAGCACGGCATGGCAGAAGGCGTGCCCGAAACCGCAGAAGTGGATCGCGCGGCGGGGCAGCGGGCCCTTCACGTCGTAGCCGAAGAGGTGCATCGCGGCCGCCTCGAAGCAGCCGTCGATCCGGTGGTCCGGGAAGCCCTCGACGGGCACCGGAAGGCCCCACTCGGCGGGATGGCTCACCGCGATGTCCGGCAGACCGTCCTCGACCAGCGACTCGCACAGCGCCGCCAGCCGCGGCGGCAGACCCGCCGTCGCCCAGTAGTCGGCGAGCGTCTCCCGGAACGGCTCCAGGGGGACGTAGAGCCGCCGGCAACGGCGGGCCACCGCCGGGGTGTCGCAGAGCGCGCAGCGGGCGGCGATGAGGTCGCCGCCGTCGTTCGGACGGGCGCACTCGTGGCACATGCCGCCGTCGCTGACCGCGCCGCAGTGCGGGCAGGTGCCGGTCGCGTGCGCCCCGTGCAGCCAGCGGTCGCAGGGCTCGCAGTACGGCAGCAGACGGGTCCGCGGGGCGATCACCCCCTGCGCGAAGAGCCGCCCGAACAGGTCCTGCACCCAGCGTCCGTACCCCTTGTCGCGGCGCGGGCGCACGATGTGGTCGAACTCCACGCCCGAGCGCAGCCAGTCCGCGGTGATCGCGGCCCGGTAGCCCTCCGCGACCTCCTCGGGCTTGCGGTTGTGGCGCAGCGCCCGGACCTCGACCGAGCTGGCGTGATCGGCGGTACCGGTGGTGAACCGGACCGCCTCGCCCTCGGCGCGCAGATAGCGGGTGAGGACGTCGGCGGCGACGTACGGCCCGGCGAGATGGCCGATGTGGAGTTCGCCGTGGGTGGCGGGAGGGGTCGCGGTGATCCAGACAGGGGTGCTCATGTGGGACCTCCTTGACGCTGTGGTGCGGTGGCTTCAGCGGTCGCGTACGGCGGAGCGCTGTCGGCGCAGGGCGATCAGCGGGGTCGAAGTGGGGAGACCGTCGGCCGGCCGGTCAGCGGGGCTCGAAGTGGAAGGAGCGGATGAAGCAGTCACGGGGCTGCTCGACGGCGTAGACGACGCATTCGAAAAGGGCCTGCGTGGTCAGCTTCTCGTCGGGCGCCATTCCGTCCGGATTCGTTCCGTCCCATTCCGCGAACCGCGGATCGGAGGTCGAGAAGTCGGGCGGAAAGAGGGAGAAGACGCGCACCCCGGAGGGCCGCAGCCGGCGCGAGAGGATGTCGGCGAATCCGGCCTGGGCGCTCTTCGCCGCCCAGAAGGCCTCGTGGGCGGCGCCCGCGGCCGCCGCGGAGGCGCCCTCGGCGTCGCGGACGGCCACCATGTTGACGATGTCGGGCCGCAGCGAGCCGCGCAGCAGCGGCAGGAAGTGCTTCACCATGAGGACCGTGCCGCCGGCCGTCGACTCGATCGTCTCCACGATCTCCGCGTCGCTGGCCGCCTCCAGGTCCATGCCGTCGAGCCAGCGGGCGCCGTTGTTCACCAACAGGTCGACCCGGTCCGTGCGTTCGCCCACGCGGGCGGCGAACTCCCGGATCTCGGCCGGCTTGCTGAGGTCGCAGCCGAAGGCGTGGATACGGTCACGGGCCGAGCCCATGACCTCGGTACGGGTGCGTTCGGCGGCCTCGACCGTACGGGCCGAGACATAGACCTCGGCGCCGAGATGGGCGAATCCGACGGCGAGCGCACGACCGAAATAACGGGACGCCCCGGTCACGACGACACGCAGATTCTCGAATTTCATGTGTGTCTGCTCTCCCCACGGATACCGATTGCCGGTCCATTTCAGCGTGGCAGAGGAAGCGGACTCCGGCCCTGGTGAGAGGGGTGCGCATTCACGCCGTTGCGTGGATACGCCACGGCAGTTCGAGCCTTTCCAGCACGTCGGCGCGCTTGTGGTGGACGCGGACGCGGTCGGGCGCGGCGGAGACGGTCACCGTACCGCCGGGGGTCCGGACCTCGCCGCGCACGGGCGGCACGACGGTCCCGTCGAGCGTTCCGGCGGCGGCGAGGGCGGCGGCCCCGGTGAGGGCGAGCCGGGGGTGCCAGCCGCCGACGGTGAGGGCGCGGACCGCGATCCCGTCGGGCCCGGAGGTGAAGGCCGCGATCTTCGGGAGGGCGGAGTGCGGCGGATAGCCGAGGAGCCGGGCGGCGGCGGCCCGGAGGGAGAGCAGCCGCTCCTGGAGCCCCTCGCCGGGCAGGTGCCGGTCGTCGACGAAGACGTACGGATTGCCGTACCGGACGAGGGAGACGGGGATGCCGTCGAGGACGTCGAGGGGACGGCCGGTGGGAAGGGTGCCGGGGGCGTTCGGGGCCTTGAGGAAGCTGAGCGTGTACGCGGCCGTGCCGGCGTGGGGTTCGCAGAGCACGGTGTCACCGGTGGTCACGGCCCGGACGGTGACGGGGCCGGGGCCGGTCCTGGTGCCGGTGCGGGTGTCGGTGCCGGTGTGGGTGTGGGTGTCGGTGGCGGTGGCGGTGCCGGTGGCGGTGCGGGCGTCGGTGGCGGTGCGGGCGTCGGCGACGACGCAGGCGAGGAGGGAATGGCCGCAGCCGGTACGGAAGTCGAAACCGCCGCCGGGGAGGGCCTGGACGAAGCGGTAGTCGAGATCGACGCCCGGATGGGGCGATCTCCCGTACAGGGCGATCTTGTTGAGGTCCGGATACGGGCCCAGGGCGAGCGCCCGGCGCAGCCGCGCCAGCTCCCCGCCGAGGGCGAGCGCCCCGGGCGGAAGCTGATCGAGCCGGAGCACGAGGGTGGGACCGGGGGCGTCGTGGGCCCGGACCACGGTGGCGACGGCCGTGGGGACGGGCACGGGACCGGGAGGTCCCGGGGGGTCAGGCCGCACAGCCCACCGGGATCCGCATGCCCTGGACGACCTCCGTCCACAGTTCGTGGACCGCCAGGGCCCAGAGCGCCTGGGCGTCGTGGTGCGAGGGGCGCTCCAAATGGCGTGCCAGGAGCTTCTGGACGCGGTCCGCGCGGACCTTCCCGCCGAGGACCAGCCGGGCCGGGGAGAGGAGCTCCCTGACCGTGTCCAGGAGCGGGCTGCCGGGCGCGATCATCGCCGCGATCGGCAGGGTGAAGGGCTGTTTGGGCCGGCGCAGGACCGCCGGGGGGAGCAGCTCCGCGCCCGCCTCGTACAGGGCCCGCTTCCCCGTGCGCGCGGCCGTCGGCAGCGCCCGCGCGTGGGTCACGACGGAGGGCTGGCAGAAGGGCATCCGCGCCTCGACGGCCCACGCCATGGAGAGGTGGTCGACGCGCCGCAGGTGGTACGCGGGGAGCCGCCAGCGCGTCTCGAAGGCGGTCATCGCGGTGAGCCGGTCCTCGCCGACGGCCTCCGCGGAGCGCAGCTCCTGTTCGATGCGGTCGGCGGCGGAGCCCTGGTCGGCGATGTGGGCGCGGTAGTTGGCGGTGTAGAGGTGTTCGCGCAGGAGCCGGGGGGCGGCCGAGAGGGAGTCGGCGTAGGCGCCGGCCCAGTCGCTGCCTGCGGGGGCGGCGAGCGCGGCGCGCATCCGGTCGTACCCGCCGAAGAGTTCGTCGGCGCCGTCGCCGGTGAGGGCGACGGTGAAGCCGTTCTCGCGGACGGCGCGGAAGAGCGCGTAGGTGGAGAGGGTGATGGGGTCGGCGTTGGGCTGGCCGAGGTGGCGGACGGTCCGGGTGAGGAGGGAGCTCAGCTCGTCGGGGTCGACGGAGACCTCGTGGTGCACGGTCCGGGTCCGGCGGGCGACGGAACGGGCGTACGCGGCCTCGGAGTCGGGCCACCGCCCCCGGTAGGTGAGGTGGAAGGTGTGGAGCGGCGGCGCGTCGGTCTCGCGGGCGTGTTCGGCCGCGAGTGCGGTGACGAGCCCGGAGTCGAGGCCGCCGCTGGTGATGGCGCAGACGGGCACCTCGGCCTCGGCGAGCCGGCGCACCTCGTGCCGCAGGACGTCCTGGGTGTCGCCGACGGGGGCGGCCCGGTGGGGGCCGCGGCGGCGTACGAGGGGTGCGGTGCCGGGCCGTACGAGCGCGGTGGCGCCGGGCGGCAGGACACCGACCCCGTCGAGCGCGGTGTGGGTGGCGAAGGAGGTACGGGTGGCGAGGAGGGTGTCGAGGGCGTCCTCGCGCGGGGAGATCCGTACGCCCTCGAAGGCGAGCAGGGCGGGGATCTCGGAGGCGAAGCGGGTGGAGCCGTCGTACGGGTCGTGGTGCAGGTGGATCGGCTTCATGCCCATGTCGTCGACGGCGAGGACGAGCCGGGTGCTGCCGGGGCGCAGGTCGAGGATCGCGACGGCGAACATGCCGTCGAGGTGTTCGGCGAAGGCGGGGCCGTACTCGGCGTAGAGCGCGGGGAGCAGGGTGCCGTCGCAGCGGTCGGGGAAGCGGTGGCCCCGGGCGGCGAGGGTCCGGCGCAGTTCGGCGTGGTTGTAGAGCTCGCCGTTGAGCACGGCGAGGATGCCGGGGAGGTGCGGCAGCCGGTAGGGCTGCTGCCCGCCGCAGGGATCGGTCACGGCGAGGCGGTCGCAGCCGAGGGCCCAGCCGGGCCCGCTGAGGACCTGGTGTTCGTCGGGTCCGCCGTGGCGCTGGCGGGCGGAGACCGCCGCGAGCTGGGCCGGCTCGGGGCGGTCCGCGCCGGTCGCCGCCCCGGCGGCGAAGGAGCCGAAAATCCTGCACATACCGGTCACCCTCCAAGCACGTCACCTGTCACACCCAATGATTTGAATCTACCAAGTTTTTGAATGGCGCGTAAGTGCCATGTCCAGTTCACGCCACGAACCGGCCTTGCGACGCCCCCCGCACCCCAACAGGCTGACCCCATGGAGGACTTCGACCACACCGACCGCACCGCCCCCGCGTCGCTGCTCGTCGTGGCCGCACACCCGGACGACATCGAGTTCTGCGTCAGCGGCACCGTCATGCAGTGGATCGAACGCGGCACCCGCGTCACGTACTGCATCGTCACGGACGGCGGCGCCGGCGGTTACGACGAACAGCTCCCCCGCCAGGCCATGGCGGACCTGCGCCGCGCCGAACAGGTCCACTCCGCCAAACTCAGCGGAGTCGCCGACGTCCGCTTCCTCGGCTACCCCGACAGCTTCGTGGAAGCCTCGGTGGAACTCCGCCGCGACCTGTGCCGGGTCATCCGCGAAGTACGCCCGCAGCGCGCGATCATCCCCTCCCCCGAGATCAACTGGGCCCGGGTCGCCGACCTCCACCCCGACCACCGCGCGGTCGGCGACGCCTGCCTGCGCGCGGTCTACCCCGAGGCCCGCAACCCCTTCGCCCACGCCTCCCTCCTGAAGGAGGAGGGCCTGGAGCCGTGGACCGTCCACGAACTGTGGCTGATGACCGGACCCACCCCCAACCAGTACGTGGACGTCACCTCCGTCTTCGACCGCAAGGTCCAGGCACTGCGCATCCACACCTCCCAGACCGCCCACTTCGACGACCTCGCCGGTCTCCTCCGCACCTGGCTCGGCGAGCACGCCCAGGCCGGCGGACTGCCGGCGGGCCGGATGGCGGAGGCGTTCCAGGTCGTGCACATCGACTGAGCGGAGGGGGCGGGCACCACGGGAACGGCACCGGCCGGGGCCCGCCGTGTCGGCGGACCCCGGCCGGACGGCCCGGCGCCGCGCCGCCGGGGGCGACGGACACCGGGCCGACGGGGTGGTCAGCAGGCGCCGAGGTCCTGCCAGACGCCCCACTGGCCGGTGGTGCCGGGCTCCTCGCCCGTCGTCCACCACTTGGCCTTCCAGGTGTGGCCCTTGTGCGAGACCTGCTGGCCGCCGGTGTAGACGGCCGAGGTGACCCACGGGGCCGCCGTGCACGCGGTGGTGCCGCCGGTGACGGTCAGCGTGAGCACCGCCGCGTGACCCGCCGAGGGGCTCGCTCCGTTGACCACGATCTGGTAGGTGCCCGAGACCGCGGCCGTCGTGGTGTTCACCGTGAGGGTCGAGGAACCCCCGGTCGTCACCGAGGCGGGGCTGAGCGAGGCGGTGACACCGGCGGGCAGTCCGCCGACCGTGAGGTTCACCGTCTGGGCCGAACCGGCGGTGACCGCCGTCTTCACCGTGGCCGTGGTGGAGGAGCCCGCCGTGACGGTGGCGGACGCCGGCGTCGCGGTCACCGAGAAGTCGTCGGCCGGTGCGGTGGTGCCGCTGGTGAACGGCGCGAAGACGTGCGAGAAGTCCCAGGTGTTCTGCTGGATGCCGGAGCAGTTGTCCGCGGCGGCGCCGCCGGGGCAGCTTCCGTTGTCCCGCTGGAGCGCCCAGAAGGAGAGCATGTTGATGCCCTTGGAGACCGCCCAGTCGTAGACCGTACGGGCGTTGGCGAGGGTGAAGGTCTCGGCGGGACCGAAGTCGTCGACGCCGATCATCTCGGTGATGCCGATCATGCCCCAGAGCTGGGCGGGGGTCTTGGCGGGGTAGAGCTTGGCGAGCTGGTCGTAGAGGCCCTGGGCGGCGGTCTTGGTGTCCGCGGCCATGTCGTGGGCGGCGTTGTCGTAGTAGTCGAAGGTCATGAGGTTGACGACATCGACCCGCGCGCCGTTGGTCACGGCGTTCTTGAGCACGGCGAGCCCGCTCGCGGCGAGACCGTGGGTGGTCGTCGGGAGGGTGTACGAGATCTGGATCTTGCGACCGTTGGCGGCGGCCCAGTCCTGGACGAGCTTGATGGCCTTGTTGCGGCGGTCGATGCCGGCGGTGTTGTCGAGCGCGTCGACCTCGATGTCCATGTCGAGCCGGGTGACGTCGTAGGTCGTGATGACCTTCTCGTAGACGGCCGCGATCTGGCTGACGTCGGTGCAGCTGTCGGCGATCTCGGTGCCGGTGGTGTCGGCCGCGTACCCGCCGAAGGAGGGGATGACGTCGCCGCCGCGGGACTGGATGGTCTTGATGTCGGCGCCGAACGAGGCCGGGTCGACCGGCGTCCCGGTGTCGCCGTTCCAGTACGCGGTGCACGAGCCCTTCGCCGCCGTCTGGAGGAAGGCCATCGTCAGGTGCTTGGCCCCCGACTGGGCACTGAGGGCGGCCGGGCTCTCCCCGGTCCAGGCCTCGAAGTACGGGGCGAAGACGTGCTCGGGAAGCGGCGTCGCCGCCTGGGCGGGGGCGGTGGCGGTCGCCGCGAGGCCCAGGGCGGCCACGGCGGTCGCCGCGGCCGTGAGGGCGGTGCGGAGGGACCGTACGCGTCTCATCATGGCAATCCAATGATTGTGTGTGGGGGCGGGGTGTGCGCCAACACCGTTGGGGCGCACGGCATTTGCCATACGGAAACCCCGTCGTCCCGGCCGCGTCAATGACTTGGGCAGCGCTTGAACAAAACATGGACTAGACCAATTCGCGCGGTCGTTGCGTGGTGCATCCAGTGAAGGTGGGCGCGTACTGGCCCGATGCGCGCGAACGGACGGATTGGTCCAATGAGCCACGCCGACGACGCCCCGCGCGCACCCGGCCCGGCCGACACGCGACGGCGGACGGACTGCCGCCGGGACGGACGGCCGAGCCGCCCCGGATCGCGCACATCGACCGCACATCGACCGGAGACCGCCCTTGTGGGCCCACGGGGTGCGTGGAAACGTGAGTGGGACACGTGGGGGCGCGTGCGACCAACACGCGCGTGACGAGGGGGAGTTCGCGCCGTGGGCGACTATGTTTCGGACCTTTACCAGGCCCTGATCGACCAGCTGCTCGCACAGCCGGAGGCCGAGCAGGAGCCCTACTACTCCACGGCGGAGAGCCTCCGCGCCTTCGCCGACGCGATCTGGAACGACGCGGGCGACGCGAACGCGCACATCCAGCGCCTTCTGTCGTCCGGCCGCGGGGAGGCGATGGACGCGCTCGCCGGGCACTGGAACAAGATCATGCACCAGGACGTCCGCTCCGTCTCGGACGCCGCGGCGATCACGTCCCAGGCGGCGACCGCGATCGCCGACACCCTCGCCACCGCCAAGGCGGAAGTCGTCCAGGTCGCCGCCACCTGCGCCGTGACCACCACCGCAGAGCTCGTCGGCGGGGCACTGGTCTTCGGCGCGGCCGACGACGTGGTCGCCACCAACATCGCGGTGGCCCAGACCTCGGCACGGACCGTCACCACCAGGTGCGGTCAGCAGATCGTCGGCGTACTGAGCCGCCTCCAGCGGGATCCGGCCGTCGCCGGCCTCGACGGCGTCGCCACCGATCTCGCCGGGGCCGTCGGAGACCGGGGAGCCGGGGCCGGCGCGGGCACGGGCCGCGCCCGGGGCAGCCTCGTCCCGGACGCCGCGCGGGACGCGGGCCAGGGCGTCAAGGTCGACCACGCCGAGCACGAGCGGGCGGCCGGACGGCTCCGGGAGGTCTCCACCCAGCTCCTCGGGACGACCGGCGGCGCTCTGCGCACGGCCACCGCCGCGCATGCCACCGCCGCGGCCGGCGGGTCCCTCGCCGCGTCGGTCGCCCCGACGCTCGACACGGTCCTGGACAACCTGTCCAAGGCCACGACGGCCTTCGGCGACCACCTCGGCGGCACGCTTCCCGACCTGATCCTCCGGATGTCCGAGGACCAGCAGGCCACGGACGACACCAACAGGAAGCACCTCGCGCAGCTGGACTAGCCGGACGGCTCGGCGGGCGGGACGGCTCGACCGGCCGCATCGACCGACCTGCCGGACAGCCCGGCGGGCCGGACGGCCGGGGCGGGGGGGCCCGCCCCGGGGGGGGGGGCCCCGCCCCGGGGCCCCGCCCCCCCGGGGCCCCCCCGCCCCCCGGGCGGGGGGGGGGGGCCCCGCCGCCGGGGGGGCCCCG
>NZ_JBIRMW010000012.1:0-279692 GCF_044331325.1 Streptomyces sp. NPDC017246
GGCGACGGCCACGAGGCCGTCGCCGACGACTCCGGGTTTCTAGGGCCTGTCGTCACATTCCCGTCTGCCCCGCGGGCGACGACGGGAATGTGACGACAGACCCTAGTCGAGCGGGTCGAGCGTGACGTACGCCTGCTGCGGGTTGCCGTCGTGCACCAGCGACTCGTGGGCGCCGACGTCGTCGAAGGCGAAGCCGTACGCCTTGCCGTCGACCATCTGGGCGTGGATCTTGCGCGCGTAGTGGTTGGTCACCGCGTCCTGGTAGAAACCGGCCGACGAGGTGTCCGGCTGGTTCGGGTTGGTGAGCAGGGTCGAGCGGTTGTAACCCGCGCAGAGCGTGCGCGAGATGGGGCCACGCACCTGGTCGTTCGGGGCGTCGAGGAGCTTGTAGCAGCCGAAGACGCTGTCGGAGTCGGGCTTCTGGAAGGAGGTGACGACGGCGCCGGAGCCGTTGGTGAAGTTCATGACGTTGCCCGAGACCCGGCCGTAGTACTTCACGGAGGGCTGGTTCGCGAAGGGCGTCACGGTCAGGGTCGACGTGGCGTACTTGCTCCATACGCGGTTGATGTAGTCGTTCATCACCCCCGAGGGCAGCGCGCCGGCCTCGATGCCGTGGCCCGGGGCCAGGGCGCGGAGCACCGTTCCGTCGGAACGGGTCTGAATCAGGTTGGCCCAGCCGCCGGGCTGGCCGCGCAGCGCGTCGTAGAAGCCGCGGTAGCCGCCGGGCTTGAGTCGTCCGGTGTTGACGACGGAGCCGTCGGGGCGCTTCACGCCGACGGCGTACGGCACCGAGACCATGTCGACCTGGGTGCTGTTGATCCAGATGCCCGAGTCGTTGAGCGTGTACTCGGACCAGTTGAAGAGGATGTTCCTGTTGGGGTCGCTCGGGTTCTGGACGGCCGGCTGGACGAGCCCGCCCGTGGCCAGCTTGAAGACCAGCTTCTGCCCGTAGCTGAAGTAGACCCGTCCCGAGAACTTCGGCAGCCGGATCGTCGTCGACCGGCCGTTCGCCGGGCCGACGATGGCGGCGTCGGGCGCGGGGACGGGGGTGGAGCCTCCGGCGGGCCAGGGGTGGAAGGTGCCGTTGGCGTCGGCCCAGCCCTGACGTCCCGTCGAGAGCTCGGTGCCGAGGTTGTAGATGTAGACCTGGTCTCCGCGGCCCGAGTTGTTCGTGAAGGTGAGCGGAATCGTCGAGGGGACGGCGGCCTGGACGGAGTCGGACGGACCGGCGACGGCGACGGCGGTGCTGATCAGCGCGGCGGCGGCCAGGGGGACGAACACGGCGCGTGAGCGCCTGTGGCGTGCGGACATGTGGGGGCTCCTGGGAAGTGGGGGACCCATGGGGAGGCGGGTAGGGAGGCGGGTGGGTCGTGAGGGCGGTCTGAGAGCGCTCTCAAGAATGGTGAGGGTGAGATGGACCTGTCAATGGTTGGGGCCGGTGCGGTCGATGCCCGGTCCCGGACCGCTCCCCGGTCCGGGCGGCGTCGCCGGCGGGGGAGCCGCGCCCCTTGGGCCGATCGGCCCAGGCCCGGCGCGCCTCGGCCGTCCGGACGTCCGCCGGTGCAGGATCGACGGGAGGCGGCCGGAGGGGACGGGGCCGCCCGACCCCTCCCCACCTGCGAAGAGAACCGGCCATGAAACTGTTCGAGGACCCGCGGTTCCCGTGCCGCGGCGCCGCTCCGGTGGCGACATGACCACCGCTCCGCGCGGGGACGCGCACGGCGACGGCCGCTACGGCGAGGCCGTGTTCCGGCCCGAACAGGAGGGCGAGGGAGAGCGCATCGACTTCGGCGCCCTCGCCTACGACGACCTCACCATGGCGCGGCTGCGTGCCCTCGGAGCGGGCCCCGGCTGGCGGTGTCTCGACATCGGCGCCGGCACCGGCACGGTCTCCCGACGGCTCCTGGACGAGGCCGGGGTGACGGGGGTGCTCGCCGTGGACCGTGACGTACGGTTCCTCCTGGAGCGGCCCGTGACCGGGCTCGACGTGCTGGAGGCCGACATCACCGCCCCGGACTTCGCCCCGGGCCGGTTCCGGCTCGTCCACGCGCGCTTCGTGCTCATGCACCTGCCCGAGCGCGAGCGGCTGATCACCCGTCTCGCCGAACTCGTCGAGCCGGGCGGCGTGCTGGTGCTCAGCGACGCGGTCGACCTGACGAGCGGCCTGACGGGTGGCCCGAGCGGCGGCGCAACCGGCGGCCCGACCGGCGGTCCGGTCCACGGCGCAACCGGCGGCTCCACCGACGGCCCGGCCGCCGACGCGACGCCCGGCACGCCGTACACCTCGATGATGCGCGCCATGTGGCAGGCCTTGCGCGACACCATCGGCACCGATGTCTCCTGGGTGCCGTCGTACCCGCGACTCCTGCGCGGGGCGGGCCTCGAACCCGTCGCCGCCGAGATCCACGTGCCGCCCCTGCAGCCGGGCAGCCCCATCAGCCGCTTCTGGGCGGACACCTGGGAGCGGAGCCGGGCGCCGATGATCGCGACCGGCCTCGTCGACGACGCGGCCGTCGACGAGGCGATCCGGTACCTGGACTCCGACGCGTGCGCCGCCCTGTCGGCCGGCATGCTCACGGCCTGGGGACGGAAGCCCGGGGAGGGCTCTTAGACCGATCCCCCTCCCCGGCCTTCCGCGTCACTCCCGCCCGGCGGCGCCGCGGATCCGGTGGGCCGTGTCGCGCAGCCACAGGGCGCTGCGCTTCGGCGTACGGCGCTGGGTGCCGTAGTCGACGCGGACGAGCCCGAAGCGCTTGTCGTAGCCGTACGCCCACTCGAAGTTGTCCAGGAGCGACCAGGCGAAGTAGCCGCGGACGTCGGCCCCGCCGCTGCGGGCCCGGGCCACGGCGGCCAGATGGGCGGCGAGGTAGGCGGTGCGGTCGGCGTCGTCGACGAAGCCGTGGGCGTCGGGCCGGTCCTCGTACGCGGCGCCGCTCTCGGTGATCACCATGGGGGTGCCGGGGTAGTCCCGGGCGATGCGCAGCAGCAGGTCGGTGAGGTCGTGCGGCATCACCTCCCAGCCGAGCCCGGTGACCGGCAGTCCGCCGTGCGGCAGGTTGCGGGTGACGGGGACGCCTCGGGCGTCGGCGGTGGCGCCGTGCTCGTCGACTCCCGAACTGCGCATGGAGCGGTAGTAGTTGACGCCCAGGGTGTCGATGGGGGCGGCGATCGTCTCCAGGTCGCCCTCCTGGACGGGGATCTCGATGCCGTGGACGGCCAGGTCGTCGACGAGGTCCTGCGGATACCGGCCGCGCAGGATCGGGTCGAGGTAGAAGCGGAACCCGAGGGCGTCCGCCCGGCGTGCGGCCTCGCGGTCGGCCTCGCTGTCGGTGGCGGGACTGCTCGTGCCGAGGAGATGGGTGACTGCCAGGTCGAGCGGGCGGTTGGCGGCGGAACGCAGCCGCCGGACCGCGAGTCCGTGGGCCAGGTGCAGATGGTGCACGGCCGCCACCCCGTCGGCGAGGGAGCGGCCACCCGGTGCGTGGACGCCTTCGACATGGCCGAGGATCGCGGAGCAGAAGGGCTCGTTGAGGGTGGTCCAGTGGGTGACGCGGTCACCGAGGCGCTCGTGGACGAGTTCCGCGTAGTCGGCGAAGCGGTACGCGGTGTCGCGGGCCGGCCAGCCGCCCGCGTCCTGGAGCTCCTGGGGCAGGTCCCAGTGGTAGAGGGTCAGCCAGGGGGTGATGTCGCGGGCGAGGAGCTCGTCGACGAGACGGTCGTAGAAGGCGAGTCCCGCGGGGTTGGCCGGGCCGCGGCCGTGCGGCTGGACACGGGACCAGGAGACGGAGAAGCGGTACGTGTCGAGGCCGAGAGCGGCGAGCAGGGCCACGTCCTCCGGCATGCGGTGGTAGTGGTCGCAGGCCTGGTCGCCGGTGTCGCCGTTGTCGACGGCTCCCGGGACGCGGCAGAAGGTGTCCCAGATGGACGGGGTGCGGCCGTCCTCGGCGACGGCTCCCTCGATCTGGAAGGCGGAGGTGGCGGCGCCGAACCGGAAGTGCGGGGGGAGGAGGTCGATGAGCGCGTCGTGGCGGGCGGTGGGGGACGGGGCGGGGGCGGTCACGGGGTCCTCCTGGTGTCGAGGGGCGGACGGGAAAGCGGCCCGGACGCCCTGGCGGGCGTCCGGGCCGTGTACGGGAGAGGGATCAGGGCAGGCGGTGGTTCTCGTCGAGCACGACACCGCGTTCGGGGCGGTAGAGGTCGAAGCCCCGTGTGTCGCACTGCAGGCCGCCGACGATGCAGTGGTCGACGAGGGCCTTGAGGGTGCGCTCCTCCCACGCGTTGAAGAAGTCGTAGTGGAAGGAGTAGCCGCGGCCACTGGCCAGGCGGACCTGGCTCATGTCGCCGTTGACCGGCCATGCCATCTTGAACTCGATCATCGGCAGGGCGACCGGGTGGGAGGCCGGGCACATGTTGTCGTTGGTGCCGGGCTTGACCACCGGGTACGCCATGTGGCTCTTGTGGTCGGGGGTGTCGAGGTACAGGCCGTTCCAGCAGCTGGGGGCCTGCATGCGCAGGTTGAGCTGTACGTCGGGCCGGTTCGGACAGCTCGCCGGGATGTCGGTGTTGAAGAAGCTGTCACCGCATTCCCAGCCCTCGACGAACCCCTTGTGGGCGCGGAACTCCTCGGCCGTCTGCATCGGGTTGCCGACGACGTACCGCAGACCCTTGGGGAAGGGCCGCACGCTCCGGTAGTCGGTGACGCCCGACTTGTAGTAGATGACCTGCGGGCCGACGGGCAGGATCTTCTGGTCGCCCTTGTACAGCGACGGCATCCAGTACGCGGAGGCGTCCGCGGGTGCCTTGCAGGTGGTGCTGCCTCCGTAGAGCGAGCCGGTGGTGCTGGCGGCGTTGGTGGAGGTGTTGCCCATGAACGTGTGGTCGTGGGACTTGCCGAACTGGCCCGGGTAGACGATCGGGTCGTCCGGCGCGGTGTGGGTGACGGAGCAGCCGGCCTGGAACTCGTGATGGTAGGCCGGGGGCGGGGTGGCCGTGGACGGGGTCACACCGGTGACCTGGGGTACGGCCGGGATGTAGCCGTCGCCGTCGGCGTCGTCCCCCGAGGGGAGCACGGAGGCCGCCATGACGTGGCCTGTGGCGGCGCCCGCCGCGTGCGCCCCGTGGGCGGCGGCCGGGGCGGTGGTCTCCCCGTGGGCGCTGGCCGCGGTGTAGGTGTCGACCGTCAGGGCGGAGACGCCCAGGGCGGCGGTGAGCAGTAAGGCGGACAGGGTCCTGCCGCGGATTCTCATGGTGATCTCCTCGTTCTCCTCAGGGGGTCAGCTGTAGATGCCGAACTCGTGGAGCGAGTAGCCCCAGCCGGTGCCGCGCGCGGTGAGCTGGAGCTTGACGTAGCGGGCGGTGGCGCCGGTCTCGACGGTGTCGATGTCGCCGTTGCCCGTCGTGGTGGAGTGCATGGTCCGCCAGGTCGCGCCGTCGTCGGAGACCTGGACGTCGTAGGAGCGGGCGTACGCCGGGTCCCAGACCAGCTGGATCCGGTTGAAGGAGCGGACCGAGCCGAGGTCGACCCGGATCCACTGCGGGTCGCTCCAGTCGCTGGCCCAGCGGGTGGTGGTGTTGCCGTCGGTCGCGTTGCTCGCCGGGCAGGGGCAGTCGCCGTAGGAGGCCTGGGCGGAGGAGGCGGTGGCCGGCTTGTTCAGGGCGATGTTGGTGCCGGCGACCGGCGGGGCGACGACCTTGACGGACTTGGTCTCGATGCCGACGTTGCCGCGGCCGTCCTCGGCCTGTACGTACACCTTCCACACGCCGAGCTTCTCGGGCGCGGTGACCGCGAAGGTCCCGTTGCCGAGGGAGCGGTACTGGGCGTGGATCAGGCGCTTGTCGCCGTTGGCGTAGTTGCCGCTCAGGAGGATCTTGGTGGTGACGGCGTCGCCGTCGGGGTCGCGGACGTCGGCGCGCACCGTGAACTCGCCGCCGGCCGGGGCGGATCCGGCGGGGGTGACCGCCATCCCGCTGATGACCGGCGGGGTGTTGTCGCCCGCGACGGAGCCGGTGTACGCCTTCTTGAGGGCGTAGTACGACAGGCGCTTCAGGCCGTCGGGGAGCAGGTTGAACCAGACGCCGCCGAAGTCGTGCTCGGTGCCGTAGTGGAAGACGGTCGCGCCGAGGGCGACGCCGCGGTGGCCGGTGACGCAGTTCCAGGCCTGGGTGTACCCGTCGGCCTTCTGGACGTCGGTGGGCTCCTCGGGGACGCCGTTGGCGTCCTTCGGGGTCTCCCACTCACCGGCGGGGCCGGTCTCGGTGATGATGTACGGCTTGGTGTAGCCGCCCTCCACCCAGTCCTGCCGGACCCCGCAGATGTCGCCGTAGGCGTTCATCGAGTAGAGGTCCAGGTCGGGCGCGTTCCGCTTGTAGTACGGCCAGGCGCCGGTCCACGCGTCCGTGGAGGTCACGGGGTGGTCGGGGTCGATGGAGTGGATCTTCTTGGCGACGTCGTTCACGAAGGTCGTGTACGCGTTGCGCTGGGCCTCGAGCTCGGCGCCGCTGTAGCAGTTCTGCAGACCGAGGACCGACTCGTTGCCGACGTTCCACATGAGGGTGGCGGGGTGGGACTTGTAGGTGTCGACCCACTTCGCGAACTCGGTGAGCGAGTTGCTCTTGTACGCCGTGTCCGTCACGTAGTTGACGCAGCCGCCGGAGCCCGGGCCGCCGCCCGGCTGCAGCCAGAAGCCGTTGATCACCTTGACGCCGTTGGCGGCCGCCGAGTCGAGCAGCGGCTTGGTGCCGGCGTCCGTCCCCCAGGTGCGGACGGTGTTGACGCCCATGGACTTCACGTCCGGCATGTAACGGGGGGCGTCGGCCATCGCGGGGCCCCAGGTGACACCCTTGACGGTGTACGGCTGCCCGCCGACCGTCAGCTGCCAGTTGCCCTGCGTGCCGCTCACCCGGACGGCGCCGGTGGGCTCCGGCTGCGCGGTCCCGCCGCCGTACACCTGGAACTCCCACAGCGAGTAGCCGTAGCCGGTGCCCCGGGTGACGCCCTGGAGGCGCACGTAGCGGCCCTTGCCGGTGACCGCGAGCTCGTCGGCGCCTCCGTCGCCCGCGGTCACGGACTTGACGGTGCGCCAGTCGGTCCCGTTGTCGGAGAGCTGGATGTCGTACGCCTTGCCGTACGCGCCCTCCCAGTTCAGGACGACGCGGCTGATGTCGGCGCTGCTGCCCAGGTCGACCTGGATCCACTGGGCGTCGCTCCACTGGCTCGCCCAGCGGGTGCCGGTGAGGTCGCCGTCGACCGCGGCGGAGGCGGCCCAGGCGGCGCCCTCGCTGGAGGAGGCGGTGGCGGTCTTCCCCTGGGAGAGCAGGGTCTCGGCGGCGGTGGCGGGCGCCGCGGTCAGCAGGGCGGTGGAGGTGACGGAGGCGGCGAGCAGGGCGCCGAGGGAGACGAGTGAGCCTGTCGTGCGGGCGCGGTCGCGGGCGCGCCTTCGTGTCGTGGGGGCATGGGTCGTGGTCATGGCGGCTCCTGGACGGAGGGGGAGGGGATCGCCTTCCGGGCGGCGCGGTGGGGACTGGGCGCCGCCCGGAAGGGGTGAGGGGCCGGGACGCCCCGGTGGGTGGGGCGTCCCGGCGGGACCGTCAGGGGAAGGAGACGACGGTGGACGGCACGGTGGAGGTGCCGGAGGGGATGGTGGAGGCCCCGGTGTCGTTGATGACGTGGTTGTAGTGGCCCATTCCGCCGAGGGACACCACGAGCAGGCTGTGGAACTTCACCCCCGGCTTGACGGGTGCCTTGAAGCCGTGGTCCTGGACGATCGTCGGATCCACGTTGTAGTTGCAGTAGCTGCCGAGGCCCCAGGCCTCGTGGGTGTTCACGGAGTCGTCGACCCGGTAGGCGGCGTACCCCTTCGTGGCGCCGTTCTGGATGGCGGCCTGGTTGGGGGCGTCGTACGCCTTCTCGTTCTGGTAGAAGATCGTGCGGCCGCGCTCGCCGTACCACTCGACGTCGTACTTGTTGAAGTGCTCGACGAACAGACCGGTGGCGAGCACGTCGTCGCCGTTGACGCGGACGCCGTAGTCGGCCCGGTTGGTCTCCCAGCCGACGCCCTCGCCGTGGTCGGCGCGCCACACCCAGGTGTGGTCGATGATGGCGTCGTCGCTGTTCACGACCACGCTGGTGGTGGCCTTGCCCGCCCCGGCGCCGCCGACGCGGATGTACACGTCCTGCACGGTGGTGGGGTTGGCGGCGTGGTCGGCGGCGGAGTTCTGCGGTCCGAGCTCCAGCAGGACCGGCGAGTTGACCGGGCCGGCGTCGATCAGGAAGCCGGCGAGGCGGACGCCGTCGACGTCGGCGACCTTCATCGCGGTGACGCCGTTGTCCGGGATGATCGTGGCGAGGCCGAGGCCGAGCACGACGGTGTTGGCGCGGTTCACGTTGATGGTCTGGTCGACGTGGTAGACGCCCGGCGTGAACAGCAGGTGCAGGCCCTGGGCCAGCGCCTGGTTGATGGTGGCGGCGGTGGCGCCCGGCTTGACCACGTAGAACTGGCTCAGCGGGATCGACTCGCCCTGCGGGGCGCCGTTGGCCCAGCTGGTGCCGCGGGCGTTGACGCGCTTGGCGGGGGCGAAGACCTTGTACTCGTTGCCGTCGAGGTAGAGGTACGGCTTCTCGCGGGAGACCGGCGTGGTGTCGAGCGTGGTGTAGCGGGGCTCCGGGAAGGAGGTGGCCGGGGCACCCTCGACGCCCGAGAAGGTCTGGTTCCAGACGCTGTTGGACCAGCCGCCGATGGTGGACTCCCGGGTGTACCACTGCTGCTGGGAGTAGTTGCCGATCTGGCCGTCGATCTTGGAGTCGGCGATGTAGCCGCCGCTGGCCCAGCCGTAGCCGTTGGGCGCCAGGTTGAGGCCGCCCTTGACGTGCATGCGACGGAAGGAGGAGGCCTGCGAGACGGCCCACCGGTCCGTGCCGTTGACCGGGTTGAGGGTGAGGCCCTCCGCGCCGCGCCAGAAGTTCTGGGTGGCGTTGCCGTTGAACCAGCCGGCGTCGACGGTCACGTCACCGTTGATGGTGGTGTCGCCGGGGCGGAGTCCGAGGCCGGCTATCTGGGTGTAGAAGCCGATCTGGGCGTTGAGCCCGTTGTACGTGCCGGGCTTGAAGAGGAAGGCGTGCCGGCCGTTGCCGAACTGGGCCGACTCCTGCTCCTGGAAGACCTGGTCCAGCTTGGCCTGGATGCCGGGCGTGGACGGGTCGACGACGTGCACGTTGGGGCCGAGGTCGCCGCCGCCGGGGAGCGTCGGGCCGGTGCCGCCGCCGGTGGTGCCGTAGACCTGGAACTCCCAGAGGGAGAAGCCGTATCCGGTGGCCCGGGTGAGGCCGTTCATGCGGATGTAGCGGCCGGTGCCGGAGAGCGTGACGTTGTCGGTGCCTCCGTCGCCGGCGCTGACGGTGGTGACGGTCCGCCAGTCGGTGCCGTTCTCGGAGGCCTGGATGGCGTAGCTCTTGCCGTAGGCCGCTTCCCAGTTGAGGACGGCGTGGCTGAGCGTGGCGCTGCTGCCGAGGTCGACCTGGATCCACTGGGCGTCCTGCCAGGCGCTGGCCCAGCGGGTTCCGGTGAGGTCGCCGTCGACGGCGGCGCCGGCGGTGAAGGCGCCCCCTTCCGTGGAGGAGGCGGTGGCCGTCTTGCCCTGGGAGAGCAGGGTGGGGGCGGCGTGTGCCGTCGTGGCGGGGGCCAGTGCGAGCAAACCGCCGGCCAGCGACGAGACGAGTGCGCCGACGGTGGCCCGTCGAACGGCTGAGGCGGGTCGCCGGAAGACCGGCGGGGACCCGACGGAAGACATGGGGTCTCCTCTGGATACATGGGGGAAATGTGGGAGAGCGCTCTCCGAAACCTTGCACGCAGGGCGAGTTGACGGTCAAGGCGTATGACATGACTTTTCTTTTGGCTTTCATTAAGTGTCGACCTTGGAGGGGCCGGTCCGGGCGTGGACTGTTCTCCCAGCGGACACTCGGCACCGTTAAGGTGCGGAGGTGGGGAATCGAGGACCGACACTGGAAGACGTCGCACGTGAGGCGGGGGTATCGCGCGCGACGGTGTCCCGCGTCGTCAACGGCGTGCGCAACGTGGCTCCCGAGATCCAGCGGAGCGTGCGCGAGGCCATCGCCCGCATCGGCTACACACCCAACCAGGCAGCCCGTTCCCTGGTGACGAGACGCACCGGGACCGTCGCACTCGTGCTCTCCGCGACGGGCAGGGCCTTCGCGGCCCGGGTGTTCTCCGACCCCTTCTTCGGGCGGGTCGTCGACGGCGTCCTGCCGGTCCTGCGCGACCGCGGGATCCAGCCGGTGCTGCTGGTGGCCGAGTCGGAGCAGGCCAGGACCCAACTCGTCGAGTACCTCCGGCAGGGAGGAGCCGACGGAGCCCTGCTCGTGCCGCTCGACGAGGACGACCCGCTGCCGGCGATGCTCGTGGCGGCGGGCCTGCCCACGGTCCTGTTCGGCCGCCCCCGCGACGGGGAGCGGTGCGGCTTCGTCGACCTCGACAACGCCGCGGGCGCCCGGCTGGCGGCCGAGCACCTGTGGGCCACCGGCCGGCGGCGCCCGGCCACCATCGCCGCACCCGTGAGCGCCCCCACGGCGGGCGAGCGCCTCGACGGCTTCCGGGACGTCTTCACGGCCCACGGGGTGACCTCCGTCCCCGTCGTACGGGGACGGTTCACCATCGACAGCGGCCGGCGCGCCATGGCGAAGCTGCTGAAGGACCACCCGGAGACCGACGCGGTGTTCGCGGCGAACGACCTGATGGCTCAGGGCGCCTGCCAGTACCTGCGCGAACAGGGCGTGGCCGTCCCCGGCACGGTGGCGGTGGTGGGCTTCGACGACTCGGTGGCCGCGCGCAAGGCGCGGCCGCAGCTCACCACCGTGCGCCAGCCGGTGGAACGGATGGCGGCCGCCATGGCCGGAATCCTGGTCGAGGAACTCGCCGGCGGCCGCCCGCGGGCGGACCCCGGGACGCCGGATCCCGCCTCGAAGGTCTTCGAGCCGGTGCTCGTCGTCCGCGAGTCCACCTGACCCTCCGCCGACGGCCCGCACCTCACCGCTCCAGGGTGTCCAGTACGGCGAGCTGCTCCGTGACGCGGTCGGCGGACCAGGTGTCCAGCCGGCTCGCGAACTCCCCGCCGTAGGCCCGCGGGACCGACTCCACACGCATCACCAGGGCGAGGTACACACGGTAGAGAGCGAGCCGGACGCGTGCGCCGGTGTCGAGGGTGAGCGCGGGAGCGACGGAGCGGTAGCCGGCCAGGAGGTCGGGGTCGTCCTCGGCCGCGCCGAGCGGGTCGAGCCCGACGAGTTCTGCCAAGGGGTCGCCGAAGAAGGCGCGTTCGCCGTCGATGAGGCCGTTCAGCTGCCAGCGGCCGGTGCCGGGGCCGAGGACGATGTTCCCCTCCCAGGCGTCGAAGTGGACGAGGGCGGGCCGGCGGACCTCGGCGAGCCGGGGCCCGAACCGCAGCGGCAGCTCGGCGAGGAAGGCGGCCGGGACGGGCAGGGTGACGTCGAACCGGCCCGCGTCGGCGAGGACGGCGTGCAGCATGGCGGTGAACGCGGAGGGCCAGTCGGCGGCCGTCAGACCGGTGCCGGGCCGGGGGTACCCGTACGCGGGACCGGTGACGGTGGCGATCCGGGCCAGGGTCGCCCCCAGCCGGCGGCGCAGCGCGGCGCGATCGGCCGGAGTGAGCCGGTCGCGGGCGGCGTCCCAGGTGGTGCCGTCGAGGTAGGAGAGGACGAGCCACTCGGAGGGGCTCCCGGGGCCGGCGGGCTCGTGGTGGAGGACGGTGGGAACCCGGACGCCCGCCCCGGCGGCGAGACGGTGGAAGAGCGCCTCGGTGTCGAGGAGCGCCTGTTCGTGGGTGAGGGCGGGGGCGGTCGCCGGGGGTGCCGTCTTGAGGACCACGCGCCGCCCGTCGCCGAGTTCGAGCAGCCGGGCGGAGTTGTAGAGGCCCCCGCTGAGGGCGGTGCCCCGGACGACGGTCACCGGGCCGAGGGCGTGACGCAGCCGTGCGGCGGCGAGCGCGTCGGCGTCGCTCGAGTCGTCGTCGGGCCCGGGGGGAGAGGAGGGGACGGCACTGGCGGCCATGGGTCGCTCCTGTGCGGAAGCCGGGGAGAGGGTGGGTGCTGCCGGGGCTCCGGAAGGCCGCCCCGGCGGTGCGGGGCGGCCTTCACGGCGGTCATGACGGACTTTCACGTCAGCCGGCCGTCGCCTCCCGGTGGGCGCGGATGATGTCGGCGTACCGGCGTCCGCTCGTCTTCACGGTCCGTCGCTGGGTGTCGTAGTCGACGTGGACGAGACCGAAGCGCTTGTCGTAGCCGTAGGCCCACTCGAAGTTGTCGAGCAGGGACCAGGCGTAGTACCCGGCGAGCGGGGCGCCCTTGCGGACGGCGCGGGCGCAGGCCGCGAGGTGCTGCTCCAGGTAGCCGGTGCGCTCCGGGTCGTGGACCGCGCCGTCGGGCCCGACGGTGTCGGGGAAGGCCGAGCCGTTCTCGGTGACGTACAGCTTCTGTACGCCGTAGTCCTCGGTGAGCCGCAGCAGGAAGGCCTCCAGGCCGCCGGCGTCGATCTGCCAGTCCATGCCGCTGCGGGGCACGTCGGGCAGGCGCACCTCGCGGGCGTACGGGACGGGTCCGGTCGGGTCGTCGGCGACGGTGACCGGGAAGTAGTAGTTGAGGCCGTGCCAGTCCAGCGGGGCGGCGATGGTCTCCAGGTCACCGGGCCGCTCGGGCAGCTCGACCCCGTACAGCTCGCGCATGTCGGTCGGGAAGCCGCGGCCGTAGACCGGGTCGAGCCACCAGCGGTTGGTGTGCCCATCCGCGCGGGCCGCGGCGGCGATGTCCTCGGGCCGGGTGGAGGCGGCCTCGACGGTGGAGTGGTTGGTGACCAGGCCGATCCGGGCCCCGGGCGCGGCGGCGCGGATGGCCTGGGTGGCGAGGCCGTGACCGAGGAGCAGGTGGTACGAGGCGCGGACGGCGGCCGTGATGTCGGTCAGGCCCGGCGCCATACGGCCCTCCAGGTGGCCGATCCAGCCCGAGCACAGCGGCTCGTTGAGCGTGGCCCACTGGGTGACCCGGTCGCCCAGGCGCTCCGCGACGACGGAGGCGTACGCGGCGAGGTGCTCCGCGGTGGCGCGCTCGGTCCAGCCGCCGTGGCTGTCCCGGACCCGGTCCTGGAGGGCCTGCGGCAGGTCCCAGTGGTAGAGGGTGACGGAGGGGGTGATCCCGGCGTCGAGGAGACCGTCGACCAGCCGGTCGTAGAAGTCGAGTCCGGCCGCGTTGACGGGGCCGTCGCCGCCGGGGAAGACGCGCGGCCAGGCGACGGACAGCCGGTAGGCGTCGGTGCCGAGGCCCTTCATCAGGGCGATGTCCTCGGGCCAGCGGTGGTAGTGGTCGCAGGCCGTGTCGCCGTGGTCGCCGTTGTCGATCGCGCCGGGGACGCGGGAGAAGGTGTCCCAGATGGACGGCGCCCTGCCGTCCTCGGCGACGGCGCCCTCGATCTGGTAGGCGGAGGTCGCCGTGCCCCAGGCGAAGTTCGGCGGGAAGGCCTCCAGGTCGAGCGCGGTGCGGGCGTCGGTGGATTCGGACACGGGAAACCTCTTCGTGATCGGTGTGGAGAAGGACGTCACTTGACCGCACCCGCGGTGAGGCCGGCGACGAGGTAGCGCTGGAGGAGCAGGAAGCCGACGACCACGGGGACGCTCACCACGAGGGAGGCGGCCATCACCTGGTTCCAGTAGACGTCGTTCTGGGTGGCGTACCCCTGGAGACCGACGGCGAGGGTGCGGGTGGTGTCGTTGGTCATGACCGAGGCGAAGAGGACCTCGCCCCAGGCGGTCATGAAGGCGTAGACCGCGACGGCGATGATGCCGGGGGACGCGGCCGGGACGATCACGCGGAACAGCGCGCTGATCGGACCGCAGCCGTCGACCTTGGCCGCCTCGTCGAGTTCGCGCGGGATCGAGTCGAAGTAGCCGGTCAGCATCCAGATGGAGAACGGCAGCGAGAAGGTCAGATAGGTGAGGATGAGACCTTCGCGGGAGCCGAAGAGGGCGATGCCGGTGGCATTGCCGATGTTGACGTAGATGAGGAAGAGCGGCAGCAGGAAGAGGATGCCGGGGAACATCTGGGTGGACAGCACCGTCACCGTGAAGACCCGCTTGCCGCGGAAGCTGTAGCGGCTCACCGCGTACGCGGCGAAGATCGCGACGGCCACCGAGAGCACCGTGGCCGCTCCCGCGACGACGATCGAGTTCACGAAGTAGTCGGCGAGCGGGACGGTCTCCCAGATGTCGAAGTACGGGCGGATCGTGAGCCCGGAGGGGATCCACTCGAACTCGCCCGACACGTCCTCCAGCGGCTTCAGGGAGCTGGAGATCATGACGTACACCGGCAGCACCACGAAGGCGGTGAGCAGGGTGAGGAAGATCCGCCGTGTCCAGAGGAACGAGCGGGGCGCCGCCATGGGGGAGCGGGGGACCGCCCGCCGGGATGCGTGCTCAGACATCGGAGGTCTTCCTTCCGCGGGTGGTGAGCAGGAGGTAGACGCCCGTGACGACGAGGAGGAACAGCAGGAGCAGCACGGACATGGCCGAGCCGGTGCCGAAGTTCCACGTCTGGAAGGACGACTGGTAGATGTGGAGCGAGATCAGGTCGGCGGCTTCGGGCGCCGCCTTGCCGAAGAGCACGAACGGCGTGTTGAAGTCGTTGAACGTCCAGAGGAAGAGGACGAGCACGAGGACCTGGTTGACGGAGCGCAGCGACGGCAGAGTGATGTGCCGGATCTGCTTCCACACGCCGGCGCCGTCGAGGGCGGCCGCCTCGTACATGTCCCGGGGGATGTTCTGCAGTCCCGCCATGACGGTGAGGAAGGCGAAGGGCCAGCCCTTCCAGACGGAGACGACGAGCAGCGCCCAGAAGCTGTTGTCCCCGATGAGCCAGAAGGCGGGGCTGTCGCCGATGCCGAGCTGGTCGTGGAGGACGTGGTTCACCAGGCCGTTGTCCCGCTGGAACATGAACGCCCAGGTGATGACGGCGGCGTAGACGGGCAGCGCGTACGGGACCAGGAAGAGGGTCCGCAGGAAGCCGCGGCCCCGGAAGTTCTCCTGGAGGAAGATCGCGGCGGCCGTCCCGAGGAACCAGCACAGTCCCACGGAGAGGAGGGTGAACAGACAGGTCGTCAGGAAGGACTTGAGAAGTGCCTGGCCGACGGGGGCGTCGAAGTCGATCGCGACGCTGTAGTTGTCGAGAGCCGACCAGGGTGCCTCCGACCAGTTCCGGATGTAGAACTGGGTGAGCTCCTTGAAGCTCATGGTGATGCCCATGAGCATCGGGACGAGATGGACGAGGAGTTCGAGGAGCAGGGCGGGCAGGAGCAGCATGTACGGCAGTGCGATGCGGCGACGCCCGGAGCGGCGTGGTGCGCGTGCCTCTCCGGGTGTGGCCTTGCGCACCGCGCGCTCACTCGGGGGAGTGACGGCGGTCTGGGTCATGGAGGTGCGGCCTACTTCTTGGGCATCTGCTGCTGGGCCTTTTCGAGCTTGGCCCGCACGGACTCCGTGGTCACCGGCCGGCCGGCCGCGGCGTCCGCGAACAGCTCCTTCACCGCGGTGCC
This sequence comes from Streptomyces sp. NPDC017246, assembly GCF_044331325.1. Taxonomy (NCBI): domain Bacteria; kingdom Bacillati; phylum Actinomycetota; class Actinomycetes; order Kitasatosporales; family Streptomycetaceae; genus Streptomyces; species Streptomyces sp. NPDC017246. The sequence goes on from NZ_JBIRMW010000012.1 coordinate 15,606, forward strand.
GACGACGGTCTCGAACTGCGACTCCTCGGGCACCTGCGGCAGGGCGGCGGCGCTGGTGGCGAGGGTGTCGCGGATGACGCCGAGCGACGGGTCGGCGAAGACGGGGTCCTTCTGGGCGCTCTTGACCGGCGGGACCGAGCCGTAGGCCTTGTTGAGGAGGATCTGCTCCTCGTCGCTGGTCATGAACTTCACGAACTTCAGCGCGCCGTCGAGGTTCTTGGTGTTCTTGAAGACGGCCATGTTGATGCCGGCGACCATCGAGTTGGTCTGCGCGCCGGTGCCGGGCTTGCCGGAGGGGACGGGGGCGGGGGCGACGCCCCACTCCTCCGGGCCCATGCCCTGGGAGGCGAAGGTCTGCGACGGCGTCTGCCACAGGACCATGCCGGTCTTGTCCTTGGCGAAGTCGCTGAGGGACTGGTTCTGGGCGTACTCGGCGTTGCCGGGGGCGACGATCTTCTGCGTGGCCATGAGGTCGACGTACTGCTTGACGGCGGCGACGGCCCCGTCGGAGGTGAAGTCGGCCTTGCCGTCGGCGGTGAAGAAGTCGGCGCCGTGCTGCTTGGCGAGGACGAAGACCTGGTGGATGTTGTTGGAGAGGTTGGAGCCCTCGACCCCGAGGCCCGCCTTCCCGTTCTTGGTGAGCTTCTTGCCGGCGGCGGCCACCTCGTCCCAGGTGGTCGGCGGCTTGGTTATGCCGGCCTCCTTGAACATCGCCTTGTTGTAGTAGAGCGCGTAGGCCATGGAGTAGAGGGGGACGGCGGCCGGCTCCTTGCCGGTGACACCGGTGGAGCCGAGCGCGGAGTCGACGAAGCGGTCCTTGCCGCCGATCGCCTCCAGGTTCTTCGCGTCCCAGGGCAGCAGGGCGCCGGTGGACTGCAGCGAGGCGCTCCAGGTGTTGCCGATGTTGAGGATGTCGGGGCCCTGACCGGAGGTGGTCGCGGTGAGGATCCGGTTGAGCAGGTCGGACCAGGGGATCACCTCCAGCTTGACCTTGATCCCGGTCTCCTTCTCGAACTGGTCGAGCTCGGGCTGCAGGACCTTCTTGTCGACCTCAAGGCTGGAGCCCTGGTTGGAGGCCCAGTAGGTGAGGGTCTTCGGGGACGCCTCGCTTCCTTCACCGCCGCCACAGGCGGTGGCGGTGAAGGCGAGGGAGAGGGAGACGGCACCGGTGACAGCGGCTCTGAATCTGCGCATGGCTCCTGGGCCCTTTCGGGGATGACGGGGGGCGCCGGTGCGGTGGGCTGCTGGAGCGCCGCCGTAACACCGGCTTAATTTAGGATGTGAGTTAAACCCCATGAGAAGGTCGCGTCAAGGCTTGTAGTGCGGGTATGTTGCAACGAACGACTTCAGAGACGGGGACCAAAGTGCACGCGAGAAGTGGCCGCACGGTGCGTGACCTGCGGCGCGAGAACCGCACCGCAGTGCTGCGCAGGCTGTACTTCGACGGACCGATGAGCCGCCTCATGCTCGGACCCGCGACCGGCCTCAGCTCCGGTTCGGTCAGCAACGTGGTCGCGGAACTCGTCGCCGAGGGCCTGGTCGAGGAGGCCGGCAGCGTCGACTCCGCAGGCGGCCGCCCCCGTACCCTCGTGCGCATCACCCCCGCCAGCGGCTTCATGATCGGGGTCGACATCGGCGAGACCCGCATAAGGATCGAGCTGTTCGACCTCACGCTCACCGAACTCGCGCGCACCGAACGCCCGTTGGCCAGCTCCGGACCCCGTACCGCCCGCTACGACGTCGACCTCGTCGTCGCCCATCTCCGCGAGGGCATCGCGGAGGTGCTGCGCACCGCGGACGTTCCCGCCGAGCGGCTCATCGGGGTCGGCGTCGGCGTCCCCGGCATCGTCGCCCGCGACACCGGCGACGGCGCCGTCGTGCACGGCCAGACCATCGGCTGGGACGCCGTCCCCTTCGAACGCCTGCTCCGCGCCGCCGTCGACCTGCCCGAGGACGTCCCCTACTGGATCGACAACGGTGCCAAGACCCTCGGCCAGGCCGAGATGTGGTTCGGCGCCGGACGGGGTGCGCGCAGCGCCGTCGTCGTCCTCTTCGGCTCGGGCGTCGGGGCCTGTGTCCTCACGGAGCCGACGGGGCCCGGCCGGGCACTCGAATGGGGTCATCTGACCGTACGGGTACGGGGCCGGCGCTGCCGCTGCGGTGCCGAGGGCTGCCTGGAGGCGTACGCGGGAGCCGAGGCGCTCCTCGAGCGGTGGTGCGAAGCCGGCGGGCAGCCCCCGGCCGGCGCCGACGAGGAGACCGCGCTGACCGCGATGCTCGCCGCCGCCTACCCCGCCGACCCGGGGACGGACCCGGACGCGACCGCGCTCTCCGTGCTCGACGAGACCGCCGAGTACCTGGGCGCCGGATTCGCCGACCTGATCAACCTCTTCCAGCCCGACCGGATCCTCGTGGGCGGCTGGGCCGGTCTCCAACTCGGCACCCGTTTCCTGGAGACGGTGACGGCCTACGCGCTGGAGTACGCGCTCCGGTACCCGGCCAGCCGTACCTCCGTCGGCATGGGCACCCTCGGCCCCGAGGCGGTCACCGTCGGGGCGGCGCTGCTGCCCCTGGTCGACTTCTTCGCCCAGGGAGGCCGTCGCCCCGAGACCAAGCCGACCGTTCCCGCCCCCGCCTGGCAGTCGGCCCTGCAGGACCGGGTGTCCCCCTGAGGCGAACCGCTCGACGCCCGCGGACGGGTGGGCGACACCCCCGCCCCGGCCGGCGCCCTGCCGCGTACGGCCCGGGGGGAGGGGGGCGAGAGGCCGCGCCCCTTTCGGGGCCCGCACCCGGGAACGCTCCCGAACCACCGTCCGGGAGCAGAGCGGGGCGCCGGGCGGCTCACCCGCCGGGGGTGAGTGCGGACAGGCCCTTGCGCAGGTCGTCGGGGTTCATGACCGGCGAGTAGTGGTGCGAGCCGTCGACGGGCGGGGGGCAGGGTCCGGTGCGAGCCTGAGGGCCTACCGCGTCTGCGAAAGGGCATCAGCATGATCACCACCGACTTCGTACCCGGCTCCCCCTGCTGGCTCGACCTCGGGGCCCCCGACGTCAAGGCCGCCGCGGCCTTCTACGGCGGCGTGTTCGGCTGGGAGTACGAGTCCATGGGGGAGTCGGAGGACATGGAGGGCGGGATGTTCCGGAAGGACGGAAAGACCGTCGCCGGGCTCGGCAGGCTCACCGAGAAGGGGGCGCGCTCGGCCTGGATGATCTACTACAGCGTCGCCGACGCGGACGCCACGACCCGGGCGGTCGAGCAGGCGGGCGGCACGGTCCGGGTCGCCCCGACGGACCTCGACGAGTGGGGCCGGATGGCCCAGTACAGCGACCCGCTGGGCGGGCAGTTCGCCGTGTGGCAGCCGGGGTCGAACAAGGGCGTCGATCTGGCCGACGAGCCGGGCTCACTGTCCTGGACCGAGCTGTACGCGACCGACGCCGCGGCCGCGAAGGAGTTCTACGGCGCTGTCTTCGGCTGGCAGTTCGGCGACATGGAGCTGCCCGGCGGCGGGGGTACGTACACGCTCATCACCCCCGCGGGACTCCCCCAGGAGCGCATGCACGGCGGCCTCATGCAGGTGTCCGAGGCGGACCTCGCCCTCGCGCACGGACGGCCGTACTGGCACCCGGTCTTCGCCGTCGACGACTGCGACGCCGCGGTCGCCAGGGTCACCGCGAGCGGCGGCACCCTCCAGATGGGGCCGGACGACGCGGAGGGCGTCGGACGGCTCGCCGTCTGTCTCGACCCTTCGAACGCCGACTTCGTGGTCCTCGCGCCGACCGCCGGCTGAGCGGGCGACCGGCGGGCCCGGGGGACCGGGCGGCGGGGAGGACGGACGGCCGGGCGCCCGGGGCGAGGAGCACCCCCGGGCGCCCGGCCCGCCGGGCTCAGCGGCCCAGCTGCCCGTCCAGCCACTGGAGGACCTCCGGGGTCACCGGGTCGGTGATGTCGGCGAACTCCTCGTGCTTCTTCAGGAACTTCGCCACGTACGGGCAGACCGGCACGATCCTCATCCCGGAGGCACGTACATCGGTCAGCGCCTGCTCGACGAGGGTCGAGGCGAGGCCCCGGCCCGCGTAGGCGTCGTCGATCTCGGTGTGGAAGAAGACGCGCCGGTCGTCCCGGTCGCGGTACGCCGTGAGCCCGGCGCGCCGGTCGTCGACGAGGATCTCGTAGCGGTGGCGGGCGTCGACGCGGCGGACGACGGGGGCCGTGTTCTCCTGCTCGGTTTCCTGCTCGCTCATGATCTGCCGTGGCTGCCTTTCGGATCGGTGGTGATCGGGGTTCGGGTGCGCGGAGGGGTCAGGCGCGGGGCGGGTTGCCGCGGGGGGTGAGGGCGGCGTTCGGCAGGGCCGGGGCGGGGAGACGGGCGCCGGGGTAGCCGTCGACGTGCCCGAAGCGCTCGGAGGCTCGCTCCCACGCCTCCCTGGCCTCGACGATGTCCGCGTGGTCGCGGCCGATGAAGTTCCACCACATGACGATCTCCTCGTCGAAGGGCGTGCCGCCGAGGAGGACCGTCCGTGCGCGGTGGCCGGACTCGTTCGCCAGGGTCAGCGTGTCGTGTCCCGTGGGGACGTACCCGAGTTCGGCCGGGCGCAGGGAGGCGCCGGCGAGGCGGACGGTTCCCTCGTCGACGAGCAGGCCGTGCTCGAAGGCGGGGTCGACGGGGAGGGTGACCGTGGCGCCGGGTTCGAGGAGGATCTCGGCGCCGAGGAGGGGCGTGAAGGTGGGGACGGGGGAGGTCTCACCGGCCAGCGAGCCGAGGAAGACCCGGAGTTCCGCGTCCTCGAACCGTACCGGCTTCGGGGCGTGGTGCTGGAAGTCGCGGTCGGCGTGCCGGTGTTCGCCGGGCAGCGCCACCCACAGCTGCACCCCGTGGAGGACCGTGGTGCCGGGGGTGGAGACCTCGGTGTGGCTGATGCCGTGGCCGCCGGTCATGAGGTTGAGTTCCCCGGGGCGTACGAAGGCGTGGCTGCCGAGGCTGTCGCGGTGCTCGATCTCCCCGCTGAACAGCCAGCTCACGGTCTGCAGCCCGGTGTGGGGATGCGGGGCGACGTCCATCCCGCCGGACTCGGCGACCTCGTCGGGACCGTAGTGGTCGGCGAAGCACCATGCTCCGATCAGCGTCCGGGACCGCTGGGGCAGGGTGCGCCGTACGGTCATGGCGCGCGGGCCGCCCAGTGGGACGTCCCGGGCGCCGAGGACCTGGACCTCCGTGTCGTCCATGCCCGACCCCTCTCGTACTCCGAGATTGTAGTTTTGTTTTCAACAATTATGGATGATCATAGCCTCGGAAGCCCGTGATGCGCACGGGCCGGTCGAAGGAGTGCAGGGTGAGCGACGTGACAGCGGTCCGGGACGGTCGACGGGTCTACCTCGACAAGCAGAGCCCCGCCGCCTACCAGGCGCTGGTCGGGACGGCCGACGCCGTCCGCGCGACCGCCGCCGACGCGGGCCTCGACCGCGTCCTGGTGGAACTGGTCAACCTCCGCGTGTCGCAGATCAACGGCTGCGCCTACTGCCTCGACGTGCACACCAGGGCGGCGCTCCGGGCCGGGGAGACGACCCGGCGCCTCGGCGTTCTCCCCGCCTGGCGGGAGACCGAACTCTTCACCCCGCGGGAGCGGGCGGCCCTCGCCCTGGCGGAGGCCACCACCGACCCGGCGGACTCCCTCGCGCAGGAGCGGGCCTACGACACGGCCCGAGAGGTCCTGAACGACGACGAGATCTCCGCGGTGATCTGGGTGGCGATCGCCATCAACGCCTTCAACCGCGTCTCGATCCTGAGCCGGCATCCCGTACGGGACGTCAGGGCCTGACCCAGGCCGCGTCGGTGGCCGACAGGCGCCGCGTGGCCACGACGGCCACCACGAGCAGCGCGAGCGCCACCCCCAGGACGAGCGGCAGGCCGACCCGGAGGAGCAGGGCACCCGCGAGGGCGCCGAGGAGGATCGCCAGCACCGACAGGATCCGCCGACCGCGCCGGAGGCCGGCCCCGCCGTCCGGGGCGGGGTCCGAGGCGAGGCCCGTCAGCGTCTGGGTCAGCACGGTCGTGGTCAGATCGGGGACACCGAGACGCCGGGCGACCGCGTTCTGCAGCCCCATGGCGAGCCCGAGCAGCACGATCAGGGTGTACCGGCCCGGGGCGGCCACCCGGCCGTCCGCCACGACGGCGGTGACGAGCGAGGCCGTGAGGAGCGCCGCCTGCACGGTCATGGCCGAGGCGAGCAGACGCCCGCGATGCCCGGCGAAGCGGGTGCCGAAGCGGCCGCCGGCCGCCGCGCCGACGAGGAACGCCGCCGTCGACACGGCGGTGGCGGGCGCGGACAGGCCCGCGGCACCCCCCAGGGCGAAACCGAGGAGCACCACGTTGCCGGTCATGTTGGCCACGAAGACCTGCCCGAGCCCCAGGTAGCTCACCGCGTCCACCAGACCCGTCACCACCGTCAGCGCCAGCATGAGCGGCGGCAGCGGCCCGTGCCTGTCGCCCCGCGGCGGGATCAGCGTGTGGGCGGCGTCGGCCAGCAGCTTGCGCATCCCCGGATGCTCCTTCCCCGAGGGAGGGAGCATCACCGATGCGCCGCCGCTCACCCGCGACGCCACGCCGGGACGTGGCCGGGGACCTCCCCTGCCACCCGAATCGCCCGCCGGTGCCCCGGCCGGGTCCCTGCGCGGGGTCCCCGCGCCGGGTTCCCGTGCCGGGCCCTTGCGCCGGGTTCCCACGCCGGATTCCGTCGGTGGTGCTTTCGGACAGTGGTGCTTTCGGGCGGTGCGGGCGGAGCGGGGCCGTGTCCGTCGGCGAGGAGGGCCGTTGTGAGGGTGTGACCTCTACACGACGCATCTCCTCAGTCCTCGCCGTCGCCGCCGCCTTCTCGTGCCTCGGGGCGACCGCGGCGCAGGCCGTCGCCACCACCAGCCCGCTCGGTCCGCCGATCAGCCCGATCAGCGAGCTCGACTCCCTCGCCACGACCGGACTCCCCGAGGAGTCCCGCGCGCAGTTCCCCGGGATCGCGGGTCAGCTCGGCGGGCTCAACCGTGTGAACGAGGTGAACCAGCTCCACCAGCTGACCGATCTGGCCGCACCGGTCACCGGGGTGCTTCCCGAGATCTCCTGATCCCGGCCGGTCCCTCGAAGCCTTCGTCCCCCGGAGGCCTGCGGACGGAAGAGCCGGCACCGCGCGTCCACGCGCGGTGCCGGCTCTCCCTCTTTTCCGCGTGCCGCCGACCGCTCCCGTACCGCCGGCCCCCTTCGGGCGACGGTCCGCCGTCACCAGCCGAAGCGTCGGTCGACCAGGGTCGCGAACTCCTCGAACGACAGAACGCGATCCCCGTTCTGATCGGCCTGGTCGAACAGGGCCGATGCGTCGTCGGCGTTCCCCACCCCCCAGAAGGGGATCACGCCCTGCGCGGCGAGGGTCGGGCCCTTGACCCGGAGGGCGTCGATGATCTCGACGCGCGTCAGGGTGCCGTCATGGTCGAGGTCGAGCGCGTCGAAGAGAGTGCGGGCCTTGTCGCTCATGATGTGTCCTGTTCCCTGCGGCCTCGGCCGTCGTGTCGGCCGATGCGTCCCTGTGAAGAAGGACGCGCGCCGCGCCCCGTACGTTGCCTCGGGCCCGGCCCGAGCCCGGTCCGGCCGGACCGGCCCGAGCGCGTCCAAGGGTTGTCCACAGGCTCGCCTTCGTCCGGTCGGCGTGTCCGTGGGGGCCGATAGGGTGGGCGAATGGTCCTTTCCGACGGTTCCGCCGTGATCTCCGAGGCAGCGCAGGTGCTCCACCGCGTCTTCGGTTACAGCTCCTTCCGAGGCGAGCAGCAGGAGATCATCGAGCAGGTCGTCGAGGGCGGCGACGCCCTCGTACTGATGCCGACCGGCGGCGGGAAGTCGCTCTGCTACCAGATCCCGGCCCTCGTCAGAGACGGCACGGGCGTCGTGATCTCCCCGCTCATCGCCCTGATGCAGGACCAGGTGGACGCGCTCAGGGCCCTCGGGGTGCGGGCCGGATTCCTCAACTCGACCCAGGATCCGTACGAGCGCCAGGCCGTCGAGCAGGCCTTCCTCGCCGACGAGCTCGACCTGCTCTACCTGGCGCCCGAGCGCCTGCGGACCGAGGGAACCCAGCGGCTCCTCGACCGGGGCACGGTGTCGCTCTTCGCGATCGACGAGGCGCACTGCGTCGCCCAGTGGGGCCACGACTTCCGGCCCGACTACCTCGCGCTCTCCATGCTGCACGAGCGCTGGCCCAAGGTGCCGCGGATCGCGCTCACCGCCACGGCCACCGAGGCGACCCACCGGGAGATCGCCGCACGGCTCGGCCTGGAGGACGCCAAGCACTTCGTCGCGGGCTTCGACCGGCCGAACATCCAGTACCGCATCGTCCCCAAGAGCAGCCCGCACAAGCAGCTGCTCGACCTGATCCGCACCGAGCACGACGGGGACGCCGGAGTCGTCTACTGCCTCTCCCGCGCCTCGGTGGAGAAGACCGCGGCCCTCCTCGTGGAGAACGGCATCGACGCCGTCCCGTACCACGCGGGCATGGACGCCCGTACGCGCGCGGCGAACCAGTCCCGCTTCCTGCGGGAGGACGGGGTCGTCGTGGTGGCGACGATCGCCTTCGGCATGGGCATCGACAAGCCGGACGTGCGCTTCGTCGCCCACCTCGACCTGCCGAAGTCGGTCGAGGGCTACTACCAGGAGACCGGCCGCGCCGGCCGTGACGGCGAACCGGCCACGGCCTGGCTGGCGTACGGCCTCCAGGACGTGGTCCAGCAGCGCAAGATGATCGAGGGCTCCGAGGGCGACGAGCAGCACCGGCGCGCCCTCGGCATGCACCTCGACGCCATGCTCGCGCTCTGCGAGACGGTCGACTGCCGCCGTGTCCGCCTCCTCGCGTACTTCGGTCAGTCGGGCAAGCCGTGCGGCAACTGCGACACCTGTCTGACGCCCGCCGAGTCCTGGGACGGCACGGTCGCGGCGCAGAAGCTGCTGTCCACCGTGTGGCGGCTGGCCAAGGAGCGCCGCCAGAAGTTCGGCGCCGGCCAGATCATCGACATCCTGCAGGGCAAGAAGACCGCCAAGGTCATCCAGTTCGACCACGACGGACTCACGGTCTTCGGCGTCGGGTCGGACCTGGGCACCGCGGAGTGGCGCGGGGTCGTGCGTCAGCTCCTCGGTCTCGGGCTCCTCGCCGTGGAGGGCGACTACGGCACGCTCGTGCTCACCGAGGAGAGCGGTGAGGTGCTCGGTGGGCGCCGCACCGTCACGATGCGGAAGGAGAAGGCGCCGGCCGCCTCCTCCCGCAAGGAGTCCGGCGGGCGCTCCGGGAAGGGCGCCCGGGTCCCGGTCGACCTGCCGCAGGCCGCCGTGCCGGTCTTCGAGGCCCTCCGCGCCTGGCGGGCCGCGACGGCCCGTGAGCAGGGCGTACCGGCCTACGTGGTCTTCCACGACGCCACACTGAGGGAGATCGCGACGCGCCTTCCGGCGACGGCCGAGGAGCTCGGCACCATCGGCGGCGTCGGCGAGGCCAAGCTCACCAAGTACGCCGAGGGTGTCCTCGAAGCCCTCGCCGAGTGCGGCGCCCCCGCCGACGCTTCCGCCAGTGCCAGTGCCAGTGCCAGTGCCAGTGCCAGTGCCGGTGCCAGTGCCGGTCCGGTCGTCGCGTCCGCCGCCGCCGTGCCGCCGCCCGCCGCCCGCGTCACTCCCGCCGCGGCCGTCGTCCCCGCGAGGGACTCCGTGCCCTCCGCTCCCGAGCCCGACGTTCCGTACGTCGACGAAGAGCCGCCCTACGACATGGACGGGACGGAAGAGCCGCCGCCCTGGGACGACTGGCGGTAGCCCCGGCGGACCCGGGGGACCACGTACCTCAGGCGGGCTGTGGAGTGAGGCGGCGCAGCCCCCTGCGGTCGTAGTAGTGGGTCATGGCGAAGCCGAACGCCAGGGCGAGTGTCATGCCGACCGCGATCATGATCCAGCCGCGGGCCAGGCCGGCGTCCGCGCGGGCGTCGAAGTACAGGATGGACCGCACCCCCGCGCTGAGCTGGTGCATCGGCTCGAAGACGCCCAGGAAGCGATAGAAGCCGGGGGTGGCCTCCAGCGGGACGGTCGCACCGGAGGAGGGGAGGGCGAGCGCGATGAAGACGAACATGGACACGAGCTGGCCGATCCCGCCGAACGCGGCGTTGATGGCCTGGACGCCCAGACCGACGGCGACCGTCGCGCAGTAGGAGAAGAGCCACAGCATCGGCAGGTGCGAGGCGTCCATCCCCAGGACCGCGATCGTGGCCACCATGACGAGGGTGGTGGTGAGGAGCGAGATGCCCGCCGTCATCAGCATCTTCAGGACGAGCGTCTGGGTGCGGCTGATGGGCACCGTCGGGTGCCGGGAGTGCCAGGGGCCGATCTCGCTGTCGGCATAGCCGAGCGCGGTGTCGACTCCGGCGTTGACGAGGTTGCCGCCGATGAAGCCGCCGAGCACCAGCAGCAGGGTGTAGTAGAAGGCCGTCAGACCCAGGCCGCTGTGCCGGCCGATCGGATGGCCGACGCGGGTGGTGACGGCCACCGGGTCCGTCAGGAACAGACGGGTCGTCGGGACCTCGGTGGAGGCCGCGAGCTGCTTGCCGATGGTCAGGGAGGCCTGATGGGCCGCGCCCTGGTTGATCTGCGCCGTCAGCGAGGATCCCAGACTGCCGACGCCGGGATTGGTGAGCACGGTGAGCGTCGGCCGTACCGTCGCCCGGTTCGTGGTGAGGGCCGCGACGGAGGCGGTGAAGTCCACCGGGACGACGAGGGCGCCGAAGACCTTGCCGGACGCCAGCGCGTCCTGGGCCTCCGCGCGGTCGAGCCGCTGCCAGTCGACATCGGTCTTCGACGCACCGGCGGAGACGATCGCGTCGGTGATCTGCTTCCCCAGGTTCTCCCGCTGTCCGGGCAGCGGGTCGCCCCGGTCCTCGTCGACCAGGGCGACGGGCAGCCTGTGGAGGTTGTCGTTCGGATTGAGGATGCTGCCCATGTAGAGGAGCGAGAGGCCCACGGCGACGAGTGCGCTCAGGACGGTCGGTACGAGCCACAGCTTGGGGTTCCGGACGAGGGCCCCGGCGCGGACCTGCGGGCCGGGGGTGTTCGGGGGGATCGCGGACGTCATGGTGTCATCGTCGACGCGCGCGCCGTCGTGGCGCGGATTGCGGCCCGTACGGGAGGGCGGGCGTGTCGGCCCACCGGTCCCCGAGGACCGGCTCCGATGCCAAGCGAGGGGCGAAAACCCCGGACCCCCACTCCGGTTGCGGAGCCCCGGACGTCACGTTTGAGTGGGAACGACCCCCATGCGTCTTTGGAGCTGACATGTCGATGGCGTTCGGTTCATCCTTCGGTTCGTCCGATCCCTTCAGCGACATGTTGAACCGCTTCTTCGGAATGTCACCCGCGTCCTCGCCCCCGGCCGTCCAGCGCGTACCGATCGGGCGCCTCCTGACCGAGTCCTCGCACGAGCTCCTCGGCCTGGCCACCCGCAAGGCCGTCGAGGACGGCACCTCCGACCTCGACACGGAGCACCTCCTGTGGGCGGCGACCCGGGTCGACCCCTCGCGCAGACTGCTCTCACAGGTCGGGGTGGACCCCGAGGCGCTCGCGGCCCAGCTCGACGAGGTGCTGCCGCGGGAGTCCGGCGAGCCCTCGTCGGAGCCCGGACTCACCCCGGCGGCGAAGCGCACCCTGGCCGCCGCCTACGGCCACTCGCAGAAGGCGGGTGTGTCGTACATCGGCCCCGAGCACATCCTCGCGGCGCTCCTCGCCGACGCCGACTCGGGAGCCACCCGGCTCCTCGGCGCCGACGGCACCGACGTGAAGAAGCTGCGGGGCCTCACGGACCGGACCGCGGGCCCCGACGGCGGATCCCCGGCCGCCGGCAAGCAGCCGAAGCAGCCGGCCACGACCCTGGACGAGTTCGGCAGGGACCTGACGGACGAGGCGAAGGCGGGAAGGCTCGACCCGGTGGTCGGCCGGGCCGAGGAGATCGAGCAGACCATCGAGATCCTCTCGCGGCGCTCCAAGAACAACCCCGTGCTCATCGGCGAGCCCGGCGTCGGCAAGACCGCCATCGTCGAGGGCCTCGCCCAGCGCATCGTCGCGGGAGAGGTGCCCGACACCCTGAAGGACAAGCGGGTCGTCTCCCTCGACCTGTCCGGCCTGGTGGCCGGCGCGCAGTACCGCGGACAGTTCGAGGAGCGCCTCAAGAAGGTCATCGAGGACGTCCAGGAGGCCGGCGGAGACATCATCCTCTTCATCGACGAGCTCCACACGGTCGTCGGAGCGGGCGCGACCGGCGAGGGTTCGATGGACGCGGGCAACATGCTCAAGCCCGCCCTCGCCCGCGGCGAGCTCCATGTCGTCGGAGCGACCACGATCGACGAGTACCGCAAGCACATCGAGAAGGACGCCGCCCTGGAACGCCGCTTCCAGCCCGTCCTCATCCCGGAGCCCACGGTCGAGGAGACCGTACAGATCCTGGAAGGGCTGCGGGACGCGTACGAGGCCCACCACCAGGTCCGGTTCGCCGACGGCGCCCTCGCGGCGGCGGCCGAACTCTCCGACCGGTACATCGGCGACCGCTTCCTGCCCGACAAGGCCATCGACCTGATGGACCAGGCGGGCGCGCGCGTACGGCTGCGCAGCGCCGGCCGCTCCACCGAGGTCGTCGGCCGTGAGGACCGCCTCGCCAAGCTGCGCCGAGAGAAGGACCAGGCCGTCGCCGCGGAGCAGTTCGAGAAGGCCTCGGACCTGAAGCGGCAGATCGCCGAGGTGCAGGGCGAGATCGCGGGCGTCGAGGAGCGCAGGGAGGGCGTCGTCTCGGTCACCGCCGCGGACATCGCCGACATCGTCTCGCGCCGCACCGGCATCCCGGTCTCCCAGCTCACCGCCAGTGAGAAGGAGAGGCTCCTCAAGCTGGAAGAGGAGATGCACGCCAGGATCGTCGGCCAGGACGAGGCGGTCACCGCGGTCTCCGAGGCCGTACGGCGCAGCCGCGCCGGTATGGGGGACCCGAACCGCCCCGTCGGCTCGTTCCTCTTCCTGGGACCCACGGGTGTCGGCAAGACCGAACTCGCCAAGACCCTTGCCGAGCTGCTGTTCGGCGACGAGGACCGCATGATCCGGTTCGACATGAGCGAGTTCCAGGAGAAGCACACCGTCGCCCGGCTCGTCGGAGCGCCGCCCGGCTACGTCGGGTACGAGGAGGCCGGTCAGCTCACGGAGAAGGTCCGCCGCAACCCGTACAGCGTGGTCCTCTTCGACGAGGTGGAGAAGGCACACCCGGACGTCTTCAACACCCTGCTCCAGATCCTCGACGACGGGCGCCTCACCGACGGACAGGGCCGCACGGTCGACTTCCGGAACTGCGTCGTCATCATGACGTCCAACATCGGCGCCCATCGCATCCTCGCCCACGAGGGTGACGCGGCCGAGCTCAAGGAAGAGCTGATGGGGGACCTGCGCGGCCGCTTCCTGCCCGAGTTCCTCAACCGCATCGACGACATCATCGTCTTCCACAGCCTCACCGAGAAGGACCTGTCGGAGATCGTCGAGCACCTCCTGGACCGGTCCAAGCGCCGTGTGCACGCGCAGGGACTGACCCTCGACGTCACCGAGGCGGCCACGAAGCTCCTCGTGGCCCACGGCTACCAGCCGGAGTTCGGCGCCCGCCCGCTGCGCCGCACGATCCAGACGGAACTCGACAACCGCGTCGCCTCCCTGCTGCTCGGCGGAGAGGCCGACCCCGGGGACACCATCGTCGCCGACGTGATCGACGACTCCCTGCACTGCACGATCCGCAAGGGCGACGGCGCCGCGAGGACCCCGGGGGCCGGCGCGGCGACCGCCACCCCCGACGGCAAGGAGTGACCGATGAGCGGCAAGCCGACTGAGCGCGGGCCATCGCCCCGACGGCTCCCGCCCGGCGCTCCTCAGGCCACCGGCAGCGGGCGCAGCCGGTCGTCGCCGGTGTACACGTTCATCGACGCGCCGCGCAGGAAGCCGACCAGGGTCAGGCCGCTCTCCGCGGCGAGGTCCACCGCCAGCGAGGACGGCGCGGAGACGGCCGCGAGCAGCGGGATTCCCGCCATCACCGCCTTCTGCACCAGCTCGAACGAGGCCCGGCCGCTCACCATCAGGACCGACTCGCGCAGCGGAAGCAGCCCCGACCGCAGGGCGTGCCCGACGACCTTGTCCACGGCGTTGTGCCGGCCCACGTCCTCCCGCAGGCACACCAGTTCGCCCTCCGCCGAGAAGAGCCCCGCGGCGTGCAGTCCACCGGTGCTGTCGAACACCCGCTGGGCCGCCCGCAGCCGGTCCGGGAGGGCTGCCAGGACGTCCGTCCCGATCCGCAGCGGGTCCTCGGCGACCGTCCAGGCGGCCGTGGTGCGCACCGCGTCCAGGCTCGCCTTCCCGCACAGACCGCACGAGGAGGTCGTGTAGAAGTTCCGCTCCAGGGAGGCGTCGGGGGCGGCCACCCCGGGGGCGAGGCCGACGTCGACCACGTTGTACGTGTTGCCGCCGTCGGCGGTGGCGCCCGCGCAGTAGCGGATGCCGGCCACGTCCTCGGCGGAGTGCACCACGCCCTCGCTCACCAGGAAGCCGACCGCGAGGTCGAAGTCGTCGCCCGGGGTGCGCATGGTCACCGTCAGCGGGCGCCCGCCGACCCGGATCTCCATCGGTTCCTCGGCGGCCAGGGTGTCCGGACGGTAGGAGGCATCACCCTCCCGCACGCGCAGCACGCGCCGCCGTACGGTCACTCGTCCCATGGTTCGCTCCTCTCCCCGGAGCGCCGCTCCGACGGTGTGATGGTGGTCGTGCCTCTGCGGGCGGCCTCGTACGACTGTGTCATGACGCGCGTTCGAGGCGGACGACGACTCCCTTCGACGTGGATCGCGAAGTTCGCCGGTGACGCTCGCGGCGCGGACGACATCAGTGACACCCGTGACTCGGGTGCCGCCCGTGACGCCCGGAGTCAGGCGGCCGGGACGATCCTCACCTTCACGTGCTTCATGATCGGCTGGTCGCTCTGGGTGCTGTGGTCGGCGAGCGCGCAGAGCACGTTCATCTCCGGCATGTAGCCGGCGGCGCAGCCCCGGGGGATGTCGTACGGCACCGCGAGGTAGCCGTTCAGGTGCCGCTCGCTGCCGTCCTTCGCGGTGCTCGTGATGTCGACCGGACCCATGTCCTCGATCCCGCGTTCGCGCATGTCGGCCCGGTTCATGAAGACGAGCGTGCGCAGGTTCTTGATCCCGCGGTAGCGGTCGTTGTCGGAGTAGATGGTGGTGTTCCACTGGTCGTGGGACCGCATCGTGCCCAGGGCCAGGGTGCCCGGCTCGGGCACGACGTCGGGCAGCGGGGGACTGGAGAACTCGGCGCGTCCGGACGGGGTGAGGAAGACCAGTTCGCGGGCCGGCTGCTTGATGCGGAAGCCGAGGGGCAGCCGGACCCGCCGGTTGAAGTCCTCGAAGCCGTCGAGGGCCTTGGCCATGGTGTCCCGGATACGGTCGTAGTCCTCGATGTACCACTCCCACGGCGTGGCGCTGTCGGGCAGCGCGGCCCGCGCCATGCCGGCGACGATCGCCGGTTCGGACAGCAGGTGCGGGGACGCCGGGCGCTTCATGCCGACGGACAGATGGACCATGCTCATCGAGTCCTCGACGGAGGTGCTCTGGACGCCCTTGCGCTGATGGTCCTTCTCGGTCCGGCCGAGACACGGCAGGATCAGGGCCTGCGCCCCGTGCACGATGTGACTGCGGTTCAGCTTGGTGCTCACCTGGACGGTGAGGTCGCAGGTGCGCAGCGCCGCGTAGGTGAGCGGGGTGTCGGGTGCGGCGAGGGCGAAGTTGCCGCCCATGCCGATGAACACCTTGATCTCGCCGCGCCCCATCGCCTCGATGGTGCGGACGGTGTCCATGCCGTGCTCGCGGGGCGGCTCGAACTCGCAGACCTCGGCGAGCCGGTCGAGGAAGGCGTCGCCGGGGCGGTGGTCGATGCCGCAGGTGCGGTTGCCCTGGACGTTGCTGTGTCCGCGGACGGGGGAGGGGCCCGCTCCCTCGCGGCCCAGGTTGCCGCGGAGCAGCAGCAGGTTGACGATCTCGCGGACGGTGTCGACGCCGTGCTCGTGCTGCGTGAGGCCGAGACACCAGCTGACGATGGAGCGGTCGGCCTCGCCGTACACCTGCGCGGCCTTGAGGACGTCGGCGCGGCTCAGCCCCGACTGCCTCTCGATCTCCTCCCACGGCGTGCTCTCGCACCGCGCGCGGTACTCGTCGAAGCCGGAGGTGTGCCGGTCGACGAACTCCCGGTCGAGTGCCTTGGGGTCGGTCGCGGACTGCTCCAGGATCGCCTTGGCCATGCCCCGCAGCAGCGCCATGTCGCCGCCGATGCGCGGCTGGAGGTTCAGGGTGCTGGTCTTCGTCGTCTTGAAGAGCGCCATGTCCGTGAAGTCGTGCGGGACGATGGTGCGGGTGGCGGCCGCTTCGACGAGCGGGTTGACGTGCACGATCTGTGCCCCGCGGTGGTGGGCCTCGGCGAGCGCGGTGAGCATCCGCGGCGCGTTGGAGGCGGCGTTCACCCCGAGGATGAACAGCGCGTCGGCGGTCTCCCAGTCCTTGAGGTCGACGGTGCCCTTGCCCGTGCCCAGGGAGGCCTGGAGGGCCCGGCCGCTGGCCTCGTGGCACATGTTGGAGCAGTCGGGCAGGTTGTTGGTGCCCAGCTCGCGGGCCATCAACTGGTAGAGGAAGGTGGCCTCGTTGCCGAGCCGTCCCGAGGTGTAGAACGACGCCCGGTTCGGATCGTCGAGGCCGCGCAGGGCACGGCCGACCACCTCGAACGCGTCCTTCCAGGTGATCGGTACGTAGTGGTCCGACTCGGGGTCGTAGACCATCGGCTCGGTCAGCCGGCCCTCGTTCTCGAGGTCGTAGTCGCTCCACTCGGCGAGCTCGGACACCGAGTGCGCGGCGAAGAAGTCGCGGTCGACCCGCTTGCGGGTCATCTCCCACGTGACGTGCTTGATCCCGTTCTCGCAGATGTCCAGGTGCAGGCCCTTGGTGTCGTCGGGCCACGCGCATCCGGGACAGTCGAAGCCGGTGTTCTCGTGGTTCATCCGCATGATCGCGCGCGGGCCGTCCACCAGTGCCCCCTCGCGGACGAGGAAGCCGGTCACGCTCCTGGCGGCGCCCCAGCCGGCGGCGGGGTGGTGATAGGGGTGGAACTCCGGATCGCCCTGCGGGGTGGGACCCACTCGGGGCTCCGGGGGCTCCTGCGCGTCCTGCGCGCCCTGCGCTTCCTGGTCGGTGCTCAAGGCGGGGTCACCCTTTCACCCTGCGGATCAATGGGGCATGGCTGGAGGAAACGCCACCCCTTCGGCAGGCTATGCCCGCCGCGGAACGGGTGCCACTCGGCCCCGAGGGGCGGCTTCCGGAAGGCCGCACGGGCTGCGTACCGGATCATGCGCGCCTACGCTGACGCTGTCCATTTCTTCGATTTCTCCCATTTCCGCACTTTCTTTCGTTTGCCGGTCTTCTTGCTCTGTGATGCTCATTGCCTACCGGTGGGAGTCCCATGGCCGTCGTGCAACCCGTCGTCGCCCCGCCCTCGCGGGCCGGCGTGTTCCTGGTGGTCACCGTCGACCCCGGCGGTGAGACCGTGGTGCGGGAGGCACTCCAGGACCTGTCGGGCCTGATCCGCTCGGTGTCCTTCCGGATTCCCGACGCCGGACTCACCTGCGTCACGGGAATCGGCTCCGAGGCCTGGGACCGGCTCGTCGGCGGGCAGCGCCCCCGCGAGCTCCACCCCTTCCCCGCGCTGCGGGGCCCGCACCACCGCGCCCCGGCCACCCCCGGTGACCTCCTCTTCCACGTACGCGCCCAGCGCATGGACCTCTGCTTCGAACTGTCCCGGCTGATCGTCGACGGGCTCGGCACCGCCGTGACCGTCGTCGACGAGGTCCACGGCTTCGCGTACTTCGACGAGCGCGACCTCCTCGGCTTCGTCGACGGCAGCGAGAACCCGGGAGGCCCGGTGGCGGCGGACGCCGTCCACATCGGCGACGAGGACCCCGGGTTCCGGGGCGGCAGCTACGTCGTCGTGCAGAAGTACCTGCACGACATGCCGGCCTGGGACGCGCTCACCGTCGAGCAGCAGGAACACGTCGTCGGCCGCGGCAAGGCGTCCAACGTCGAGCTGTCCGACGACGTCAAACCGGCGGACTCGCACGTCGCGCTGAACACCGTCGTCGACGAGGACGGTGTCCAGCGGCAGATCTTCCGCGCGAACATGCCGTTCGGCCGGATCGGCGGCGGCGAGTTCGGCACGTACTTCATCGGGTACGCGCGGACGCCCGCCGTGACCGAACAGATGCTCCGCAACATGTTCCTCGGGGACCCCCCGGGCACCACGGACCGCCTCCTCGACTTCTCCCGGGCCGTGACCGGCGGCCTCTTCTTCGTGCCGAGCGCCGACCTACTCGACGACCTGCCCGCCGCGCCGCCGCCCGCCGCCCGCCGGGGAGACTCCCTGGGCATCGGTGGCCTGAAAGGAGCCTGAGCCCCATGACGACCCCCGACGCCCCGAACGAACCGCACCACGGCCCCGACACGAACAACCTGCACCGCGAACTCGCCCCCATCAGCCCCGCCGCCTGGGCCGAGATCGAGGAGGAGGCCCGCCGCACCTTCCGGCGCAACGTCGCCGGCCGCCGCGTCGTCGACGTCCCCGCCCCCGGCGGCCCGGAACTCGCCGCCGTCGGTACGGGGCACCTCACCGACATGGCCGCGCCCGCTCCCGGCGTCACCGCGCGCCTGCGCGAGGTCCGACCGCTCGTCGAACTGAGGGTGCCGTTCACCGTCGACAGATCCGCCGTCGACGACGTCGAGCGGGGCTCGAAGGACTCCGACTGGCAGCCCGTCAAGGACGCGGCCCGCGACATGGCGTTCGTCGAGGACCGGCTGATCTTCGACGGGTACGAGGCGGCGGGCGTCGACGGACTGCGCGCCAGATCCTCGAACCCGGTCGTACGGCTGCCCGTCGAGCCGCGCGACTACCCCGACGCGGTCAGCCGGGCCCTCACCGAACTGCGCCTCGCCGGGGTCGACGGACCGTACGCCCTGCTGCTCGGCGCCGACGAGTACCGGGCGGTCAGCGAGACCTCCGACCACGGCTACCCGATCGCCGCCCACCTCGGCCGCATGCTGGACGGCTCCCCGATCTGGGCACCGGCCCTCCGCGGCGGCTTCGTCCTCTCCACCCGTGGCGGCGACTTCGAACTGCTCCTGGGCCAGGACCTGGCGATCGGCTACACGGGGCACGACGCGGACAGTGTCCAGCTGTACTTCCAGGAGACGCTGACCTTCCGGACCTACACGGACGAGGCCGTCGTCGTCCTGGAAGCCTGAGAGCCGGAGCGACGGGAACCCCTGAGGCCGCCATGAACAGTCCGCTGCCGCTCGCCGCCGTCCCCCGGCTCGCCGTCTCGGCGGTGGCCGGCGCGGCGGCCGGTGCCGTGGTCGCCGCGTTCACCCACACGCCCCTGGGCGTCCTCTCCGGGATCACCGCGGCGGAGACACTCTTCGTCGTCACCGGGTGGATCGCCCTGTGGCCGATGGACGCCACCACCACCCGTCGCAACGTACGCCGCGAGGAGTTCCGGCCCGTCGTCGAGGAACTGGTCGTCGTCGCCACGGCGGTGAGCGGCCTCGTCGGCATCGTCGTGCTCCTCCTGGCCGGCAGGTCGGACCTGGGCCACGCCGCCGCCGCGACGGCGCTCGGCGGCGTCTTCATGGCGTGGGCGGCCCTGCACCTCATGTACGCCACACGCTATGCGTACCTCTACTACCTGAGCTCCGGCGGCGGGATCGACTTCAACTCCCGGGAGCCGCCCCGCTACAGCGACTTCCTCTACTTCAGCTACAACCTCGGCATGACCTACCAGGTCTCCGACACCGACGTCTCCGACACGACCATCCGCTCGGTCGCCCTCCGTCACTGCCTGCTGTCCTACGTGTTCGGCGCCAGCATCCTGGCCACCACCATCAACCTCGTCACGGGGATCGTCACAGGCTGAGGCGGGCCCCGGTCCGGAGACGCCCAAGACCGCCGCCGTCGTCGTCGGTGCCGGGCCCAACGGGCTCGCCGCCGCGGCCCTGCTCGCGCGGGAGGGCCTCGACGTCACCGTCCTGGAGGCCTCGGACGAGGTCGGCGGCGGCACCCGCAGCCACGAGGCCGTCCTGCCGGGCCTGCTGCACGACCACTGCTCCGCGATCCACCCGATGGCCGTCACCTCGCCCGCGCTCCGGTCGCTCGGTCTGGAACGGCACGGGCTGCGCTGGCGGCAGCCGGAGATCGACTGCGTCCACCCCCTCGACGACGGCACGGCAGGCGTCCTGCTGCGGTCCGTGGCGGAGACCGCCGCCGGACTCGGCGCCGACGGCGGCCGCTACCGGGCCCTGGTGGAGCCCTCCGTACGACGGTGGGACACGCTCGCCGAGGACGTCATGGGCCCCCTGCTGCGGGTCCCGGCGCACCCGCTGCCGCTCGCCCGCTTCGGAGCGCCGACCGTCCTGCCCGCCGCGGCCCTCGCGCGGCTCTTCCGGACCCCGCAGGCGCGGGCGCTGTGGGCAGGGGTGGCGGCGCACTCGTTCCGCCCGCTCACCGACCCGTTCAGCTCGGCCGTGGGGCTCGGCATCCTCATCGCGGGCCACTCGGCCGGCTGGGCCGTCGCCGAGGGCGGGTCGCAGTCCCTCGCGCGCGCCATGACCTCCGTCCTCCACACGTACGGCGCCACGATCCGCACCGGCGTACGGATCACCGACCGCCGGCAGATCCCGCCCGCCGACGTCGCCCTCCTCGACCTCGACCCCGGCCAGGTCGCGGGTCTCTACGGCGACCTGCTGCCGCGCCGGGTGTCCGCCGCGTACCGGCGCTTCCGACGGGGTCCCGGCGCGTTCAAGGTCGATCTGGCCGTCGAGGGCGGGGTGCCCTGGACGGACGAGCGGGCGCGCCGGGCGGGGACCGTGCATCTCGGCGGCCCGCTCTCCGAAGTCGTGTGGACCGAGAGGGAGGTGACGGAGGGGCGGATGCCCGAACGGCCCTTCGTGCTGGTCGGCCAGCAGTACCTCGCCGACCCCTCCCGGTCCGTCGGAGACGTCCACCCCGTCTGGACGTACGCCCATGTCCCGCACGGCTACGACGGGGACGCCACCGAGGCGATCCTGCGCCGGCTCGAACGCTTCGCCCCCGGTGTCCGCGAACGCGTCGTCGGCCTGCGGATCACCCGCCCCGCCGACTTCGCCGCGGCCAACCCCAACTTCGCCGGCGGAGACATCCTCACCGGCGCCAAGACGGTCCCCCAGCTCCTCCTGGGCGCCCGCCCCGCGCTCGATCCCTACTCCACCGGCCTGCCCGGCGTCTTCCTCTGCTCTGCCGCCACCCCGCCCGGCCCCGGCGCCCACGGCATGTGCGGCGCCGGGGCGGCCGCGTCCGCGCTGCGCCGGCTCGGCGCGCGCCCCTCGTGGCAGCCGGACCGACGCCGCCACCGGGGCTCGCGCACATGAGGGCTCTCGTCCCGCCCGCCGGCTAGCCGCCGAGGGACAGGACGATCGCGGTGGTCCTTCCGTCGGGCGCCACGTAGCTGACGGTGTCGCCCGCGCGGTGGCCGATCAGGGCGCTGCCGAGCGGGCTGTCGACGGTGACCATGGTCGCGTCGAGCACCGCCGCCACCTCGCCGATCTGGAGGGTCGTCTCCGTGCCGTCCTCGAACCGCACCGTCACGGAGCTGCCCACGCCGACCGTGTCCGTACGGGGAGTTCCCGCGGCGGCCGCCTCGTGCAGCCGGCCGTCGATCTCGTCGATGCGGCGGTCCAGACGGTCGAGTTGTGTGGCGCGTTGGAGTTCGTCGGCCTGGTCGGCGCTGTCGCCCGTCTGGTCGCCGCCCCCGTCCCGCAGGGTGACGGCGACGGCCTCGCGTTCGGTGCGCAGGTCGTCGAGTTCGCGCTCCAGTGCTTCGCGGGCGACGGCGCTGATGGGCTCGGGTCCACCGGTCATTCCTGCTCCCGTTGTGCGGCGGCACGATGACGTGTCGCAGGCCGAATACGGCATGACTGACAGGGCCGGTCGGGGTGGCGTCCGCGGGTCAGCTCTCGCTCGGGCTCGGAGCGGCCGCCGTGACCGGGATGTCGAAGACGTGGTCCGGGGTCACGATGCGGGTGATGGCCTGGCCGAAGAGGGTGCTCGGCTCGTTGTTGTCGTGCAGCATGTCCGTGTTGAGGAGGACGACCAGGGTGGCCTTCGACTCCGGCAGATAGATCGTCAGGGACTCGTAGCCGGGCAGTGAGCCGTTGTGGCCGATCCAGCCCTGGATGTTGAAGATGCCGAGCCCGTATCCGGCGCCGGGGATCACCGTCGGATAGGTCCTGAGGCGTTCGGCCTGGGTAGCGGGGGTCAGCAGGGTGCCGGTGGCGACCACGCGGGCCCAGGTGCGCAGGTCCCGGAGGTTCGAGATCATCGCGCCCGCCGCCCAGCCCCAGGAGGGGTTCCAGTTCGTCGCGTCCTCGACCTCGCCCGAGGCGGTCTGGATCGTGTAGCCGTGGGCGTGCGGGCTGGGGAAGGCGGCGTCCGTCGGGAAGACGGTGCTACGCAGGCCCGCCGGGTCCAGGACGTTCTTCTGGATGAACTCGTGCAGCGGTGTGCCGCTGACCTTCTCCACCACGAGGCCGAGCAGGATCAGATTGGTGTTGCAGTAGTCGAACTCGGCCCCGGGCTGGAACTGGATCGGGTGCTTGAACGCGAAGTCGAGCAGTTCCCGCGGGGTGAACGGGCGGTCGGGGTTCGCGGTGAAGGCCTTGTAGAACCCTTCGTCCGCGGAGTAGTTGAACAGTCCGCTGCGCATGGAGGCGAGATTGCGCAGGGTGATCCGGTCGCCGTTGGGGACGCCGTCGACGTACTTCGAGATCGGGTCGTCCACGCTCACCTTGCCCCGGTCGACGAGTTCGAGCAGGGCGGTCACGGTGAACGTCTTGGTCTCGCTGCCGATCCGCATGTACAGGTTGGGGTTCATCGGCTGCCCGGTGGCCTTGTCGGCCACGCCGAAGGAACGGATGTACGTCCCCTTGCCCGGCGCGGAGAGGCCGACCGTCACACCGGGGACGCCCGCCTCCTTCATCACGTCCTGGATGGCCTTGTCCAGACGGTCCGCGACGGCCGGGGTGAGCTCGGGGAAGTCGTCCTGGGCGGCGGGTGCGGCGGCCACGAACGGGGCGGGGACGGGTGGTTCGGCGGCGAGGGCGGTTCCCGCGCCCAGCGGGGCGGCGAAGATTCCGAGTGCCGCGATTCCCGCGCAGACGCGCCTGCGGCATGTGCGTGAGTACCTCACGGCGGCCTCCTGCCGGCCGGGGACAACGCTCCGTCTCCAGGCTAGGCCGGGCCGGTCCGGCGCGCACGGTGACCTCGCGCCGGGGTCTGTTACGTTGCGGATGTCCGGTACACACAGGAGAGGGAGACCCGCACGATGGCCGTCATCCACCGCACCACCCTTCAGCCCACCAAGCTGGAACTGCTCGCCGGATGGCTGCCCACGCGGGCGTGGCACACCGGCGGGGAGGCACGGCCCGTGAGGGCCGGTGGTTTCCGGCTCGACGACCCGGCGGGCGAGGTGGGCATCGAGTTCATGGCGGTGACCGACGGGGAGGGTGACGGAGCGGCCTCGTACCTCGTCCCCCTGACCTACCGGGCGGCCCCCCTGGCCGGTGCGGAGAAGGCCCTCATCGGCACGGCGGAGCACGGCGTCCTCGGCAAGCGCTGGATCTACGACGGTACCCACGACCCGGTGCTCGTCGCCCAGTTGTACGCGCTTCTCACCAGCCGGGCGCAGGCGCAGGCCCAGTCCCTGACCGACACACCCGACCTCGCCGTGGACGTCACGCGGATCGAGGCGGGGACGGGGGACGACGCGGAGCTCGTACGGGTCACGGAGGGCTCCGACCACACCGACGTGACGGTGCGGACCCCCGGTGCCTCCGAGACGCTGACCCTGCGGGTGCGGCGCGTCCTCGGCGTCGGCGCGGACCCGGCCCCGGGTGCCGCGGGCGGGGTCACCGCCCCGTGGGAGCTCGCCGGGGGAACCACCGTGCGCGGCGAGTTCTTCGCCGCCTTCGGGCCGGTCGACTCCACGGTGTCTACACCCAGTTGACCTCCGCGGCGGCGAGCAGGGGGTCGTCCACCAGCTCCCAGAGCGGGACGGCGAAGTTCCCCGTGCGGTACCGGCCGCCGAAGTGGAGGCCGAGGACGCGGTGGTCGGTGAGGTCGAGGACCGGTGAGCCGCTGTTGCCTCCGAGGGTCGAGCAGTCGTGCTTCATCACCAGTCCGCCCGGGGTGCACTCGGTCGCCACTCCCGGCTGGAGCCGCTTGACGTTGTAGACGTCCATGAAGATCCGGCGCATCGACTCCGGTTCGTTGCGCCGGCCGTCCCAGGCCGGGTAGCCGACCACGTACACCGGACGCCCCGGCACGCTCGCCGGGGCGTCCGCCGCCACCGCGAGCGGGGTGGGCAGGCCGTCGTCCGTCGACGGCTCGACCCGCAGGACGGCCAGGTCGGCATCCGGGTGGATGCCGATGACCTCGGTGATCTCGTACGGGACGGAGGCCCCCGGCGGCCCGCCCTCCACCGGCAGCTCCTCCGCCGGGTCGACCCGGGCCGACATGCCGTACGCGAAGGTCCAGCGGCCGTCGCCGTCCGCCGAGCGGCTGAACTCCACCGCCACATGACGGTTCGTCATCACCGTGCGCGGGCCGACGAGGAAGGCCGTGCCGATCCAGTCCAGGCTGGGGTGGCCGGTGACCTCCACCCGGCCGACCCGGGCCAGGGACTCGCGGATCGCGGGCCGTTGGCCGTCCAGGACCGCCCACTCGTCCTGCTGCGGGGCGAAGTCCTGGCGCTGGACGAGGATCGCCGGACGGCCCTCCATGAGGACGATCGCCTCCACGCCGAAGGACTCGTCCCCGGCGATCTCGTCCTCCCGGTGCGCGGCCAGCTTCTCCAGGCCGCTGACCCCGGCCTCCAGGACACGTGCCCGTTCCTCACGGGCGAAGCGGGAGATCTCCGCCGCCGGTGCCACATCGGCGGGGAGTTCGAACATGGACTCGGCGATCTCCGCCTCCAGCCGGCCGCGCACCCGGGCGGCGACCTCCCTCAGATCGCCGAAGATCTGCTCGGCGGCGGTCGCGACCGGCGACACGTTCCCTGGTCCGTTGGGCATGCTCACTCACCTCGGCGTTCCGTTCGTCGGCGTTCCGTTCGTCGGGCTCCCGTTCACCGGGTGCCCCGGGGCCGGCCGGCCCGACTGGGCGGCCATGATCTCCTCGTACAACTCCGGCCGGAACTCGCGGAGATGGGCCAGGATCCCGCTCATCTGGGTGCCGACGTTGACGAACCGCGTCCGGGCACCCTGGAACTCGACCTCGTCCACCTTCCGCGTCCCCCGGTGCAGTCCCACCACCGTCCAGTCGTCGAGGCAGACCGGGGAGCCGGACGAGCCGCCGCGGGTGTCGGTGAAGTACAGGAGGTCGTGCTCGTCCGCCCGGTAGACCAGGTTGTTCCGCAGCGCGACCCGCTTCGGCAGACCGCCCGGGTGCTGGATGATGTTCACCGGTACGCGCTGCCGTTCCCGGACGAGCAGCGGCCGGGTCGCGATCCGGAGCGTCGGACGCCGTTCCTGGTCGGAGGAGAGCCGCACGATGGCGTAGTCGAGGGCGGCGTCCCAGGCGGCGAGTTCACCGGCCGTCGCCTCCGGCGCCGCCGCCGCGTTCTCGACGAAGTCGAAGCGGGAGCGCGACATGAGCGCCTGGAGACGCAGATCCTCGTCGCTCACGAACGGCCGCACGCCCGACTCCCACGAACGGGCCATCACCACGTGGTGGTTGGTGATCAGCAGATCGGGGGCGATCATCCAGCCCGTGCCGCCGTGCGGATACGAGGGAAGCAGCGGGGCGCCCGACTCGTACGGGGGGATCCTCAGGAGCGCGACGGAGGCGCCGGCCCGGATCCCGCCGTGCAGGAACTCGTACGGCACGGTGTCGTCCTGGAGGATGACCTCCTCCTTCATCTCCCCGGGCATCATCTCCGCCGGGAGCTCCGCCTCGCCCGTGATCGCGCGGGCGACGACGTCGAGTGCGCCCTGCAGTACGGCGCGCGGCCCGGGGTCACGCGTCTGCTCGATCGCGTTGTGCAACCAGATCTCCAGCGGCACCAGACCGTCGATCAGCCGCTCCACCTGGTTCATCGCGTTCAGATCGGCGTGGACCTGCTCCCGGGGGTCGTCCAGCGGTTCGAGGGTGGCCGTGAAGTAGCCAGGGACGCCCTTGAGGAGGGCGGAGCGCAGGGCCCGGTCCGCGAGCCCCGCCTCCAGGGCGGCGTTGCGGACCCGGACGAGTTCCTGCTGGCGGAGGAAGGGCTCCTTGCGGAGCGCGGCCCCGGCGGCGTTCGGCGGCGGGCGGGTCCACAGACCCGCGCTGCCGTGCCGGGGGCGCGCGCCCGGCCAGGAGCCCCGCTCCGTCCCGTTCGGAGCGCCGTCACCGTAGGCGTCGCCGTCGCCCTCGTGTGCGCCGCCGCTCGTGGACGCTTCTCCGACGCCCGCGTCCGCCGGGACCGCCGCACCGCGCGGCAGCGGGCCCGAGTCCATGGCGGAGGCGACACCGGTCAGCAGGTCCCCGCTGCCGTCCCGGAGCGTGAGGGCCTGCCGGGCGACGCTGTCCAGGGTGCCGCGCCGCCGTGCCTCCCGCAGCTCCCGTTCGATCCGCTCGCGGTCCGGGCCGGCCGGGTCACCCGGGAGCGCGGTGTTCTCTCCGGCGGCCGACGCCAGAATGCGGGCCAGCGGCTCCCGGAGCCCGGGTTCGTCGACGAGGGTGGTCTCGATCCAGCGGGCCAGCTCGGTGACCACGGCCTCCTCGTCCGCCGGTAGACCGACCAGCCGCAGCGTGTGTTCCAGGACCCGGGGGTCGGCGGGGCAGGCCGCGGCCGCCGCCGTACGGGCCAGCGACGGCTGCCGTGCCAGGTCGGCGTCGGGCATTCCGCGCAGCGTCCGGGCGAGCCGCTCCCGCGCCGGAGCGGCGTCGCCGTCCGCGAGGGTGGCCAGCCGCGACCGGGCGACGAGCACACCCAGGGACTCGAACCGCAACCCCAGTCCCGCCGCGATCTCCTCCGCCTCCTGGAGGTCCCGGTCCGCCTCCGCGAAGTCGCCCGTGTCCTGCGCGAGCCGCGCGGACAGCTGGAAGAGTTCGAGCTGGGTCTCCGCGCAGCCGGCCTCCGCCGCGCGGTTCACGGCCCGCTCGGCGCTCGCTCGCGCCTCGGCCGTCCGGCCGGAGCGGGCGAGGGTCTCGGCGAGCAGCGCGTGCAGCCGGCTGCACGGCGTCCACGGACGCCGCTCGGCGAGCCGCTGCGCCGCGGCCTCCACGTACCCCTGGGTGAGCAGGTCCTCGACCTCGCGCGCGGCGATCCGCTCCCAGTCCTCCTGGTCCGCCGCGGTCATGATCTGGTCGGGCACATGGCCGCCGATCCTGCCGAGGAGGAAGGCGGCCGAGCGGTGCGGCATCTCCCGGTCGGTCGAGCCGCCCA
Source organism: Streptomyces sp. NPDC017246 (assembly GCF_044331325.1). Lineage (NCBI taxonomy): Bacteria > Bacillati > Actinomycetota > Actinomycetes > Kitasatosporales > Streptomycetaceae > Streptomyces > Streptomyces sp. NPDC017246. Next base: position 43,224 of record NZ_JBIRMW010000012.1, read on the forward strand.
GGTAGGCGGCGACGCCAGGCTCCCAACGCGCCTCCACCGTGCGGGGGTTCTCGCCGAGCCGCAGCCGGTGGTAGATCTCCTCGGCGCGGTTCCTGGATCCCTCGCGCACCGCGTAGTACGCGACGGCGCTGTGGTCCACGGCCCGCATCAGATCGGTCCGCGCGCTGTCCGAGAGGCGCAGCATGATGGCCCGCAGATCGGCCCGGTGCCGGATCGCGTCGGGCCCCGCCGACTCCATCAGGTCGACCCGCGAGGTGAGCAGCCCGTACAGGCGGCGGGCCTCCGACGCGGTCTCGACGTGGAGCCCCGCCGGGCCGGCGAGCACCTCCCGGAGGAGGTCGGGGGTGATGAAGCGGAGGGCCAGGCCCGCCTGGACGAGGACCCGGACGTCGTCCTCCGCGATGTGCTTGAGGATGCGGTCGTACAGGGTGCCCTGGATGAGCATCTGGTCGACCTGCCGGTCGAAGTACCGCCGCCGGGACGGCAGTCCGCGCAGGAGCCCGCCGAAGGAGGGGGAGTCGGTGCCCACGGCGACCGCCGTACGGGCCGCCAGCTTGAGGCTCAGCGGGTGACCGCCGATCCGGTCGGCGAGGTCCTCCGCGAGCGCCTCGTCCACGACCCCGGAGGACATCAGGAGGTCCATGGACGCCTGGCGGTCGAGCTCGCCGATCTCCATCGTGCGCGGGGTGAGGACCCGGGCGGGATGGTCGATCGGGGCCCGCCCGGAGACGATGAACCGCAGGCGTGAGTACGCGGCCCGCAGCGCCGTCCAGATGGCCCACATCCGGGCGATGACGGGGGAGCCCCGGTACTGGGCCTCCTCGAAGGAGTCCACGACGACGACGAGCGGGGGAGCCGTCCCGCCGGGGGCCGGGCGGACGGCCTCGGCGGCCAGGGACGCGACCCGGTGGGCGAGTTCCTGTTCGCGGGCGCTGGCACGGGCGTGGAAGTCGGACGAGTAGTCGCGGGCGAGCGTGGCCCGGGTGCCGGCCAGCTGGTGGAGCTCGTCGAGCTCGTTGCGTTCGCCGCGCTGCACGGCGGCCGTCCGCTCGCACTCGTCGGCGAGCGCCTCGAAGGAGGCGTGGAGGGCGGGGTGGTGGACGCCGAGCTGGCGGGCCATCTCCGCGATCACGGTGGCGGGTTCGTGGATGGAGAGCGTGGGGCGCGCGAAGTCGATGTAGGCGAAGGGGAATCCGGCGGGCGCCGCGGCGAGGGCGTCGACGAGGAACTTGGCGAGGAGGGTGCTCTTGCCGATGCCGCCGACACCGTGGAGGAGCACCGGCGGCTCAGCCGGTTCCTCCGGCAGCGCGATGTACGCGTGCAGGGAGGCGAGTTCGGCGGTGCGGCCGTGGAAGGTCCCGCGGATCAGCCGGTGCATGGGCTGGAGCAGCCGGGCCGTCTCCAGGCGGTGCTGGATCTCGTCGACGGAGGGCAGGCCGGTCGTGCCCGGTACCCGGCTGAGCCAGAGCACGGCCTGAAGGGTGTCGGAGAGCTCCTCGACGTCGTCCGTGACGGGTGGGCCGGTGCCGGGGACCGGGAGGCCGGCGCCGCTGAGCAGGGCGAGGGCGGTGCGTTCCGGTCCCGGGCCTTCGGGACGCAGGTCGATGTTGGTCCCCAGGACCTGCAGCGCGGCACCGGGGCCCGCCAGCTCCGCCAGGGTGGTGTCGCGGATCTCGGGCTTGAGCGTCCAGACCGTGGCGCCGGGGGAGGGCAGGGCGGTGCAGTCGTCGACGAGCTCCAGGACGGCCCGCCCGGTGGGCCGCTCCTCGCCGGGCAGACGCAGCAGCGCGGGGTCGAACTCCTGGAGCAGGCAGGCCGCCTCCCGGTAGGAGCGGCGCGGGTCGGGCAGGGCGGCGACGGGTGCGGTGAGGCTGGCGCGCAGGGCGTCTCGCAGCAGATGGGCGGACTCTCCGGGCGGCGGCGACTCCGGGGGCAGTGCCCGGTGGAGCCGTACGACGTCCTCCGCGGCCGTGCACAGCCTGCGCATGTAACTGTCGCCGTTCGAGGGGGAGTCGACGGCTCGCAGCACCTCGGCCACGGCCGTTTCCGTGAGTTCGTGGACCTGCGCATCCTGGCCAGGCGCGGCCACCGTGTCGGTGAAGAACTCCCGGAAGAAGGAACGGAGATCGTCCTCACCCGCGATGCGTGTGGTGTCCCGGCACTCGTTCTTGCGGATCTCGTAGGGGAGTTGGCGCATCGTGGTGGCGTACCCGAGCAGCACCAGGCGCGGCACGGTCTCGGCGCGCACCGGGGTGTGCTCGTAGATCGCCCGGGCCAGGACGCCGATGGCGTCCCACACGTCCGAGTGGGGGTCGAGCCGGTCGCAGTCGTCGAGGACCAGCCAGTAGCGGTCCTCGGAGGCGCTGGCCCGGGCCACGATCCGGTGCGCGGCGTCCTCGAAGGACGGCAGTGGATCGTTCAACCGTGTGGGATTCAACGGAAATCCCTCGGTCTCCGGTCCCGCGACGAACGCGGAGAGCCGCTCCATCAGCCGTGCCGCCGTCGACGTACGGGACAGCGTCACCCGTACCGGACGGAAGTCGCGGTGCTGGCCGAGATGGCGGATCAGCTCATAGGTGTACGAGCGGCCGCTGTCCGGGGGGCCGTCGACGATCAGCACCGTCTGCTCCGGGTCGGCGAGGAAGCCCCGGAGCTTCTCGCGCAGCTCGGAGCGGTCCAGGAACACCTCGGTGCCGTGCTTCAGGAGATGACTGTCGACGGGATCCCGGGGGGAGCGCCGAAGCCGTTCGTCCTCCCGCAGCCGGGTGAGCAGATTCCGGGCCTCCGCGCCCTGTTCGAAGGCGTGCGGGTCGTCGATGGCGGCCAGCGCGTCGAGTCCGGCGAGGACGGCGAGCAGCCGGCGCTGGTGGGCGATGTCCCGGCGGGCGGCGGCGACCATCAGCAGGGCGTTCCGGTCGGCGTCCGGGGTGAGCGGAAGGTCCGCCACGAAGTCGGCCGGGAGACCGGCACGCAGCAGCTGTTCGCGTGGTTCGGGTGTGTCGAGGAGGTGGTCCCGCACCCAACTGGCGACGAGCCCCCACTCGGTCTCGGTGAGCGGCATACCGCACCTGCCCGGCGCTCTTGGCGCAGCGCCGGTCGCTCCGGCGCCGGGACGTGAAGACCGGGCAGGACGCCCGATCCCTTTCATCGTTCCACCGGGCAGGGAGGGTCGCAATCCCGGTGGGGGCCCGGGGCGGCGGGTCAGGGATGCAGCACGATGTCCCCGTACGACTCCAGCCGACGCCAGCGCTCCTCGGGCGCCCGCGTCGCCGGCATCACGTCCACGTCCGGCAGCGGCCCGAACTCCAGCTCGGTGATCTCCGCGACGTCCGAGACCGGCACCTGGTACGTACGGAACGGACCGAGCGGCGGCGGCGCGCCCGCCGTCGCCCCGGCCAGGGCCCGCTCGGCGTCCCTGCTCAGGTCGGGGCTCTGGTCGAGGACGTAGGCGGCGGCGGCGAGGGCCCCGTCCTGGAGGAAGGCGGCCACCTTCCAGAAGCGCATCGGTACCTGGATCCCCCGGTACGGCGGGTCGGAGTCCTGGAGCACCGGTCCGGTGAGCACCGTCAGCTTCCGGTCGTATGTGGCGGCGTGGTCGAGGAGGTAGTTCTCCAGGCCCTGCCAGAGCTGGCGGCCCTGGTTGAAGACGTCCGCCTGGGGGGCGGCGTTGGTGAAGTGGAAGGTGTCCGTATTGGCGCGCAGGGCCAGCGCCGTCGGTCCCCAGACCGGGTCGAGCCGCCGGACCAGATGACCGCGGTCGAGGCTGTTGTTCCGGTAGATCTCGTCGCCCGCCTGCTGCTCCTCGGGCAGCCGGGGGTCGAACAGCCAGATGTCGTCGCGGGGGACGTCCTCCTGGAGCGCGCCCCCGTCGATGCACACGGCCGTCGAGGCGGCGAAGCGCCGGTCGGGCCGGAAGACCACGGTGAAATGGGTGTACGGCAGGACCACCGTCTCCACCGTGCCCCGGGCCGGGAGCGGCAGCGGGACGAGGGGGCCGAGGAAGGCCTCGTCGTAGCCGGTGCGGTCGGCGAGCACGGCACGGCGGGCGGCGCTCGGGTCCGGAGGGGGCGAGGGATCGGAAGGCTTCATACGATGTAAGTACCGCGTGGAGAGGGTCGCGCTCGGCGCCGGACCACAGGCCACTCGATCAGACGCCCCGGTGTCCCCTCCGCTTTTCCCCCGCCGCACGCCAGGAGGCACCTCATGGCCACCGGACTCGCCCTGCACGTCGGACTCAACCGGGTCGACCCCGCCCGTTACGAGGGCTGGGACGGCACGCTCGTCGCCTGCGAGAACGACGCCCGCGACATGGCCCGGCTCGCCCGCAACGCCGGATTCGAGAGCACCGTGCTGCTCACCCCGGACGGCACCGTCGCCAACGTCACCGCCGTGCTCGGCGAGGCCGCCGCCCGGCTGGGCCCCGGCGACATCCTGCTCTTCAGCTACTCGGGCCACGGCGGGCAGGTGCCCGACGTCCCGGGATCCGACGCCCCCGGCTCCGACCACGAGCCGGACGCCCTGGACGAGACCCTCGTCTTCTACGACCGCCAGTTCCTCGACGACGAGGTCCGGCGGGCCTTCCACTCCTTCGACGACGACGTCCGGATCGTGGCCCTCTTCGACTGCTGCCACAGCGGCAGCAGCATCGAGCTCCCCGGCGGCCCGGAGGCCGACGGCACGGGCCGCTTCATGCCCGAACCCCAGCAGCGCCGGCTGTTCGAGCGCGACCGGGATTTCTACGCGACCCTCAAGGGCTCGCTCGCCGAGTCGGCACCGGCCGACGGGGCGGGGCCCGACGCCCTCCTCGTCTCGGCCTGCCAGGACAACCAGGTCGCCGCCGACGGCGACGTCAACGGAGCCTTCACCGAGGCTCTGCTCAAGGTCTGGGGCGAAGGCGCCTTCCAGGGCGGCTACCGCGACTTCCACCGGGCGATCCAGCGCCGGCTCCCCCCGACCCAGAGCCCGAACCTCTACCTCACGGGCACCCCGGACCAGGGCTTCCTCGACCAGCGGCCGTTCACGGTCTGAACCCGCTCCGGCGGCCCCCGCTACGGCCTGAGGGCCGTCGCCAGCTGTGCCCGCGAGCGGACGTCGAGCTTCTGGTAGATCCGGGTCAACCGCGCCTCGACCGTCTTCACGCTCAAGTACAGCTTCGCCGCCGCCTCCTGGTTGCTGGCGCCCTGGCTCACGAGCCGGGCGAGCCGCAGCTCCGCCTCCGTCAGCGAGGAGAGCGCGGGCAGAGCCTCCTCACCCCCGGCGGCGGTCCCGGGAGTCTCTCCCGCGGCGCCCGCCGGAGCCTCGCTCGCCAGCGCCAGCCACGGAGCGGCACCGGCCCGCTCGAACACCGAGGCCGCCGTCTGCAGCGCGCCCTGGGCGGCGGAGCGACGCCGTCTGCGCCGCTCGACCCGCGCCAGGGCGATCAGCGCCCGCCCCCGCTCCAGGGGCAGCCCGGCCCGCCCGAAGGCCTCGGCCGTGCGGGTGAGCAGCTCCGCCGCCTCGTCGGTCCGCCCCTCCGCCGCGAGCCACAGGGCGTACGCCCGGTCGCAGCCGAGCAGGACCGTGGTCCGTCCCAGCCGGGAGGCCACCGGCCGTACCTCGTCGAGGAGCGCCAGGGCCTCGTCCGCGGCGTCGTGGGCGAGCAGCGCCTCCGCCAGCTCCTCGTGCCAGCGCAGCATCGACGGGTCCACGGTCGACTGGGCGCGCTCGTCGGCCTGGACGCGCCGCAGTGTCTCCAGGGCGGCGGCCACGTCGCCGTTGATCAGCTGGACCCGGCCGAGCGCGTACCGGCTGCGGGAGAGGAAGACCCGGTCGCCCTCCTCCTCCGAGGCCTGGACGCTCCGCCGGGCATAGCTCGCCGCCCGGGCGAAGCTGCCGCCGGCCGTCTCCGCGAGCGCCAGGGTGTACCAGGCGGGGCCGGGGGAGAGGCCCGCCTCCAGGGTGAGCGCGAGGGACTGCCCCGCGTGGGCGAGGGCGGCCGCGCAGGCGCCCCTGCGGGAGTCGATGGCGGCCACGGTGGAGAACAGCTCGATCGTGTCCTCCACCGAACCGCGCCGCTGGACCAGGGGAAGGAGCGCGTTCAGTTCGTCCCGGGCGTCCGTCAGACGGTCGTCGAAGAGGGCGTGGCGGATCGTCAGGATCTGGGCGGCGTTGCGGATGCCGAGGGGACGTTCGGCCAGCTCCAGGGCGCGGGCCTGCGCGAGCACCGCCTCGGCGTCCGGTGAACCGAGGGCCCGTTCCATCCGGGCCTGCACGGTCAGTGCCTGGGCCGCGGTGCGCGGATCGCCCATCGAGGCGGCCAGAGCGGCCGATTCGACGGCCGCCGTGCGGGAGCGATGGGGATCGCCGTCGGCGAGGACGTACTTGATGGCGAGCCGGAGCTGTACGGCGGCCCGCAGGGCGGTGTCCCCCTCCGAGTCCTCCATGGCGTGGACGTACATCTCGTCGAGTCCGGTCAGCCCCTGCCCCGCCGTGTCGAGTACGGCGAGCCGTGCCCTGACCCGGTCGGCCGGCACCGCGTCCCGGGCGAGCAGATCGGTGGCGGCCCGCATCGCGAGGTCGGCGCGCGCCGCGCGGGCGGCCTCCTCGGCGGCGTCGACGAGCCGTGCGATCCGCTGCGTCCCGTGCCGTCCCGGCGTCGACTCGGCGGCGAGCAGGGCCAGTTCCGCGGCGAGCGCGTTGTTTCCGCGCCCCCGGGCGAGGTCGGCCGCGGCCGCGACCTCGGCGGCGAGGTCCTCGTCCGGGCTGTCGGTGGCGAGCGCCCTGTGCCGTACCGCCTCCACGGGGTCGTCCACGACCTCCGCGAGGGCCGCGTGTCCGGCGCTCCGCTCGGCCCAACAGGCGTCGTGCACCAGGGTGGAGGGCAGCAGCCCGGCGGTGAAGGTCACCGAGCCGTCCTCGGCGAGCGACACGAGGCCGGCCCGCTCGGCCGCGGCGAGGTCCGCCTCGGCGTTGGGCCGCCCGGCCCGCCGCACCAGGGTGGAGGAGGGGCGCAGGGCGAGGGCGGCGAGCAGCAGCGTCTCGCGTACGGCCGGCGGCGCGGCGCCCAGGAGCTGGCGGGCGAGGTCGCGGGCGCGCCCGGAGAGGGTCAGCGCCTCCGCGTGGTGCACAGGGGTCCGGGCGTCGGCGAGTGACCGGCCGACGGCGAGTGCGAGCCGCGGGTTGCCGCCGCTGGCGCGGTGGATGCGGCCGGCCATCCGGGAGGGGAGCCGGTGGTGGATGAGGAGTTCGGCGATCTCGTCGGCGTGCAGCGGGGGGACGAGCAGCACGTCCGCCTCGGACGGTACCCAGAGGTGGGTGGCGTGCGGGTCCTCGGGGCGGTGGGACGCGCGGTAGGGCTCGCCGGCCTCGCCGTACGGTTCCGGGGTCTCGACGGCCACCACCCGCAGCGCGGGCGGTGCCAGGTGGAGGGCGAAGCGCAGCAGGTCCGCGCTGTCCGCGTCGACGTGCTGCACCCCGTCGACGACGAGCAGGACGGGGCCCCGGCAGGTGAGGTTGCGCAGGATCTGGGCGATGCCGAGCCGCAGGGCGATGGGGTCCCAGCCGCCCGCCTCGATCGGCGCCTCGCGGCAGAGCATGGCGACGGCGGTGCGCTGGGGTCCCGGCAGCTCGTCGAAGACCCCGGACGTCTCGGGCGGGGTGGTGCGGAGTCCGGGCCAGGCGGGCGTCGTCGCCACCGAGGCCACGAGCGCGGCGGCCGAGGCCCCGGGTATCTCGCGGTCGGACGGCAGGGTCGCCAGCCACAGCACGGTCTCGCCGCGTGCCTCGGCGCGGGCGGCCTCGGCGAGGGCGAGCTCGGTCTTGCCGACACCGGCGGGTCCGGTGAGCAGGGCGCGGCCCCGGGTGTGGAGGGCGCGTTCGAGCCGGGCGAGGAGTTCCTCGCGGCCCACCGGCGCCGGCGGACCGCCCGCCCCCGCAGGGCGCAGGGCGAGGTACGGAGCTGTCGTCACTGTCCACCACCTCCGCCGCTCGGGCCCCCGGCCCATGGGCCCCGTGGGCAGAGAATACGGAGCCCACCGGAGGAGTCCAGGCCCCTTGTCCGGCATACGGACAGCGCGCCCCGGCGTGAGGGTGCGTCGAAACGCCAGAACGCGCCCGTGGTGTAGACCACGAGCGCGTCGCTGACCAGCAAGAATGCTGATGTGGGGGGTGGTTCGAGGGTGGAGCCGTGGTGCGTTAGAAGGTGAGGCTCCACGAGTTGATGTAGCCGGTGTCACCCGAGGCCACATCGCGGACCTGAAGCTTCCAGGTGCCGTTGGCGACCTCGCTCGACGCGTCGACCGTGTACGTGGTGACGACGTCGTCGGCGCTGTCCGAGGACGAGGACGCCTTGAGGTTGCGCACCGTGCCGTCGGGGGCGATCAGGTCGATGACCAGGTCCCCGCGCCAGGTGTGCTTGATGTCCACGCCGACCTTGAGGGCGGCGGGAGCGTTGCCGGTGCGGCCCGTCACGGCGATCGAGGACGACACGGTCGTGTTGTCCGGGACCGTCACATCGGTCGCGTTGGTGAAGACGGTGCCGGTCGGCGGAGTGGTGGTGCCGGTGACGGCGTCCACCGTCTTCGCGGAGTCGGCGATGCCGGTGCCGCAGCCGCCGGTGCAGGTGCCGGGCAGCGGTCGGGCGTTGGCCTTGATCGCGGACTCGATCTCGGCCGGGGTGAGGGTGCTCTTGGCCGACTTCAGCAGGGCGGCGAGGCCGGCGATGTGCGGAGCCGCCATCGAGGTGCCCTGGTAGGGCTTGTAGGTCTCGGCCGACTGGGTCGTCGAGCCCGAGTTCAGCGTGGAGTAGATGCCGTTCTCGGGGGTGGTGACGGTACCGGGCGTGTCGGTGGCGCGGCGGGTCTCGCCGCCGGGCGCGGCCACGTCCACGATGGTGCCGAAGTTGGAGTAGTACGACCGGTTGCCCTCACGGCTGGTGGACGCCACGTTGATGACGTTCGCGCAGTTGGCGGGGGTGAAGCCGGAGGCGTTGGCGTTGCTGTTGCCCGCGGCGACGACGACGGTGGTGCCGCGCGAGACGGCGCCGTTGATCGCGGTCTGGTAGACGCTCGGGCAGGAGGCGCTGGCGCCGCCCAGGCTCATGTTGATGACCCGCGCCGGGTTCGGGTTGGCGGGGACGCCCGGCACGGTGCCGCCGGAGGCCCACGTGATGGCGTCGGCGATGTCGGCGGACGAGCCGCCGCACTTGCCGAGCACCCGCACGGGCTGGATCTTCGCGTTGTACGCGATGCCCGCGATGCCCTTGGTGTTGTTCGTGACGGCGCCGATGGTGCCGGCCACGTGGGTGCCGTGCCAGGAGGAGTTGGAGGCCTTGGAGCCGGTGCCGCACTCCCCGTCGGTGGCGTTCCAGTCGCCCTCGTCCTTGGCGTCCGCGTCGCGGCCGTTGCCGTCGCGGGCGTCGGCGGAGGTCGAGATGAAGTCGTACCCGGAGACGACGTTGGCCGCCACGTCCGTGTGGGCGGCGTAGCCGGTGTCGATCACGGCGACGGTGACGCCGGAGCCGGTGGTCTTGTCCCAGGCCGCCGGAACGTTCATGCCGCCGGTGGGCTCGAAGAGGTCCCACTGCTTGGCGTAGTCGGTGTCGTTCGGCGTGACCGCCATCGCGTAGGCACGGATGTCGGGCTCGACGGAGGCGACGGACGGGTCGGCGCGGAACGCGTCCATGACCTCCGTCACGTCCTGCTTGGTGGCGCTGTCGCCCAGGTCGACCAGGGCGCCACCGCCGGCGAGGCGACGCTCGAAGGAGAGCTTCTCGCCCGTCTTCGCGGCCTTCTCGGCCGTGTCGCTCTTCGCGGCGGTGTTGGAGCCGGCCTCGGTGGCCTGGCTCTTGTAGGTGACGATGACCTTCTCGACCGGAGCGCTGGGGAGCGCCCTCATCGTCTGCGAAGCCGGTGCGGGCTTCGGGGTGGCAGCGCCCGGGGCGGCGGCGATCGCCCCGGTCGTGGCAGCGGCGCCGAGGATCGCGGCGCTCGCGACCACGGATATGACTCTCCGCCTGGAACCGTTCAAGGTGTGGCCCTTTCGAGTACGACGTAACTGCGGAGCAGTGGCGGCGGCGCGGGACACACGGAGCGAAGTGGGGTCGCGAACCGGCATTCCCTGGGCTTGGGGGGCCCGTGCGCCGCCACCGGCGCGACGGCCCGGGTCAAGGCCGTCACCGGCGGATGCCACCCTCCTCATGCACCTGTCAGGGTGCGCTCGGGGGATGATATCTGCCGGTGCGGAGGACAGTAGGGAACGGGGGGGTGAACCCGATACGGGGAAAACCCTTGTCACCCCTCACAGCCCGGCGGGGGGTCGGTGAGGGGAGGTTCGACCAGGTGCGCGGGCACGGGAGTCGGCACCCCGTCACACACGCGCCGAGCGGCAGGAGTACGCGGGGCTCGGCGGTCAGGTACGTACCTTCTCAGCGGGAAAGGTACACACCTCTCGGAGCGAGGGCGACGGGGGCCCCACCCCGAGGCGTACGGCGTGACCTCAGCCGAGTTCGAGCGTCGTGACCCCGTAGACGCGCTCGTGCGCCACCGGGCGGACCGGGCCCGTGTACATCCGGGCCGTCTCGAACGTCGGCTCGAGACCCCGCTCCTCGGCCAGCCGCGCCGCCACCGGATTCGACTCCGGCATGTCGACCGCGATCCGGGCCGAGCCGAAGCCCCGGGCCTCGGCGGCGAGCGCGTCGAGCAGGGCGGCCGCGTCCGCCGGGGTGTCCGCGAACAGCGGCCCGACCCGCGCCTCGTCCTGCGCGGGGCGGACCACCCCGTACCCGGTCGGACGGCCGTCGACGACCCGGACCAGCGCCCGGTGGCCGGGCGTGGCGAGCCAGGCGCCGAGGAAGCGCGGCCGGTCCGCGTGGTGGCAGGCGGCGTCGTACGCGGCGAGGGCGGCCGGGTCGACGAGCCCGGCGGCCACCACACCCGTCACCGGGCCGTCGGGGGCCGGGACCTCGCCCACGTACCGCGCCGTCCGGTAGGCCGTCACGAAGCCGGAGCGCCGGTAGTTGTCCTGCTGCGCCGGTACCCCGTCGAGCCCGACGGACCGGTCGCCCGCGTGGGCGAGCGCGGCCCGCCAGGTGGCCAGGCCGTGGCCGAGGCCGCGGAGTTCGGGACGGACGAGATAGAAGCCGAGGAACGCGTACGCGTCGTCGTAGGTGACGACCGAGATGGCCGAGACCGGCTCCCCGTCGACCCGGCCGAGGAAGAAGCCGCGGGGGTCCTGGGCGAAGAACGCGGGGGCGTCGGAGAGTCCGGGGTTCCACCCCTCCTCGGCCGCCCAGGAGCGCACGAGCCCCCAGTCCCGCTCCGTGGCGGGCGAGACGGACAGTGAGCCGGAGGAGGCGGAGGCCATGGGGGTTCCTTCGACAGCCGGAGCAGGCAGATCCTCGAACGGGGTGAAACCGGGACGGAATCCCCGGGGAAACCGGGCAAAGCGCGCTGAGCATAGCGCCGCACGCGACCGCTCTCGCCCACGGCCGATCGATTCCGGCCGCGGGCACCCCGGCGTCCGCAGGGCTCTCTTCGGCCATGCTCCGGCGACCTCCACGAGGGTGATGCCGGTTCGGGGAGTGTTCCCCGGCGCTCCTTCGCCGGTCTCCCGGTGGCTCCTGCGAGGGCTCCCTCAGTGGACGAGGCGCAGGCGCGGGCCCGCGACCGTGAGGCGAACGGTCTGACCCCATGTCAGCTCCAGCGCGTCCGACTCGACGCCGTCGCCGAACGCCACCAGCCGGTCCGACTCGACGGTGAGACGCAGGCCCTCGCCCGGGTCGAGGAGGCCCTCGACCCGGCTGGTGCCGGTCGCCGGCGACGGCCAGGCCTCCCGGACGAACCAGGCGAGCCGGGCGTCCGCCGGCGCGGGCAGGGCGAGCGCGCTGGAGCGCTGCTCCCACAGGGACCGCAGCCAGCCCGTGGCCCCCGTACCGGTGCCGACCAGCACACCCGAGGAGGCCTGGGGCTCGGGCGCGCCGCTCGGCACCTCCGGCGTGTCGAGTTCCAGCGTGTACCGGGCCGTCTGGTGGCCCCGCGGCCCGACGTAGATCTCGTTCAGGGCGAGCAGTCGCTGCGCGTCGTCCGTGACGGCCTCGACCATCGTCAGCTCGTCGACCGTCGCCCCCGCCTCCACCGCGTACGGCAGCAGCCGTCGCGCGCGGTCCGCGCGGTGCCGGACCAGGACACCCGGATTGCGCCCGGGGTCGGCGTCGATCCCGATGACGGGCTGACCCGTCAGGTACTTCGCCGCGTTGGCGACCAGACCGTCCTGACCGACCACGAGGACCACGTCCTCCGGTCCGAAGAGGAACCGGTCCAGATCGGCACGTTCCACCCGGGTCTGCCGCCAGGTCAGCGGCACCGCGCCCGCCACCTCGGCCAGCGCCCGGCGGGTCCGCTCGTGGCGCTCGCGCACGGCGTCCACCGAGCGGCCGCGCGCGGAGAGGAAGAACGCGGCCTGGCCGTGCGTCCCGTGCCGGGCGAGCAGCTCCTCGTACTCCGTGGTCCGGTGCACGAGCACCGCGCGCGGCGCGAGGCTCACGGCCTGGCCCCGCCCTCGCCCAGCTTGGCGAGCAGCCCGGTCAGCACGTCCGGCGAGAGCGTCAGGTGCTCGATCCGGGGCAGGTTCTCGGCCGCGCGCGTCACCGCGAGGGCGTGCAGGGTGGCGGGATCCACCTCCGTGTGGGCCCGCAGCCACTCGGACTGCGCCCCGGCGCGCGCGGTGCCGACCTCGCGCGCCGCCTCCGCCTCGGCCCGCGCGAGGCGGACCTTCCGTACGGCCTCGGCCTCGGCGCGTACCGCGTCGGCGGCGGCGTTCTCCTCGGCCTCGCGGCGGGCGTTGGTGCCGCGCTGCTCGACGAGCCGCTCCTCCTGCCGGGCCAGCTCGATCTTGCTGGCGAGCTCGTTCTCGGCGATGGCGCGTTCGCGTTCGACGGCGACCGCGCGGCGCTCGTACGTCGCCCGGTCGGCCTCCTGCTGGATCTGCTCGCGGGCGGGGGTGCGCAGGGCGCGTTCGACCTCGGGTTCGGGGCGGAGCGCCACGACCCTGACCGCGACGACCTCGATGCCGGTGGCGGGCAGCCGCGGTTCGGCCGCGAGCCCGGCCGTGACGCGGTCCCGGACCGCGGCCACGCCGTCGACGAGCGCCTCGGCGAGCGCGGTGCGGGCGAGGACGTCGAGGGCGTGCTGCTGGGCGGTCTCGGTGAGGAGGGTGGCGATCTGCTCCAGCGGGGTGCCGCGCCACGCGCCCGTGTCGGGGTCGATGGAGAAGTCGAGGCGGGTGGCGGCGGCCGCCGGGTCGCCGATCCGGTACGTGACGGTGGACTGGACGCTGACGTCCTGGAAGTCGGCGGTACGGGCATGGAAGGCCATCGCCAGTTCGCGGTCGTTGACCGGGACTTCGGAGAGGGCCGCGGTGCGTGGCCGGAACCAGAAGCTCAGACCTTCGCCGTCGTGGACGAGCCGGCCGCGGCGCTGGTGGCGGATGTGCGCGGTGGGCGCGGAGCGCAGATGGCGCCAGCCGGCCCGCCGGGTGATGTCTGCCATGAACAAACCCCCTTGTCGTCATGTTGACGATAGGGGGTTCGTCCGATTGTCGTCAAGATGACGAATTCAAGGTCATCGCCTGCTCCCGGCCGCGCGCTCCCAGGTCCCCGGTACGAGGTGTCGGCACCGCCTGAAGCTCCCGGGGGACACGCGTCCGCGCGGAGTCCGGACCCCCGGGACCGACGGGGAGCAGGGGCACGGTCACCGCCACCGGTTCGACCACCGGCAGGGGCACGGCCACCGGCATGTGCTCGGCCGTCGGCAGGGACTTGGCGACCGGCGCGGCCTTGGCGACCGGCGCGGCCTCGGCGGCCGGAGCGGTCTCGGGGGAGCCCCCCTTCGTCAGCAGGACCACACCCCGCGCCGCGACCAGCGAGGCGCCGGCCGCGACCAGCCAGCCCCACGCACCCGCCCGGAAGGTCTCGCCGAGCAGCGCCACCCCGATCACCGCGGCGGCCGCCGGGTTGGACAGGTTGACCACGGCGAGCGGCGCCGCGAGACCGCCCCGGTAGGCGGCCTGGGAGAGGAGCAGGCCGCCCGTCGCGAAGCCCGAGATGAGCAGGGCGAGCAGCGCGGTCTGCCACCAGCTCGGCTCGCGGCCCGGAAGTTCGAGCGCGAGCGCGGCCGTCAGGGTCTGGGTGAGCGCCGACGCCACACCCGAGGCGATCCCGGAGGCCGTGGCGTGGCCGAGCCCGCGGCCGGCCCGCCCGCCGGCCGCGGGCGCCCCGGCGCCGCGTGCGGCCCCGTGCTCCCGGCCGTGCAGCCGGCCCGAGGCGAGCGCGGTGATGAGGAGCGCCGTCGCCGCGGCGACGAGCAGGGACTCGCGCAGGCTGAGCGCCTCGCCGGGCGCCGTGGGACCGGTCACCGCGACCAGTCCGACGAGACCGCCCAGGGTCCACAGGGCCCCGCGCCACTCGGTACGGGTCACCCGCCGCCGCGCGGCGTACGCGCCGAGCGGCAGCGCCGCCACCAGGGTCAGCGCGCCGAGCGGCTGGACCAGGGTCAGGGGCCCGTAGTGCAGCGCGGCCACGTGGGCGACGGCGCCGGCGGCGTTCAGGCCGACCGCCGACCACCACTGCCCGCGGGCGAGCAGCGCGCGCAGCGCCCCGCGCCCGTCCTGGGCGGGGGAGGCGGCGGCGAGCCGGGACTGGGCGACGGCCGCGAGCGCGTATCCGGCGGCGGAGACGAGCGAGAGGAGCACCGCGATGACGGTGCCGACGGCGGGGTTCATCGGAGGACTCCGACCGGAAGAGGGGCCGTACCGAGCGGGTGGGGTACGGGTGGTGGCGCGGTCCGGCGTCCGGGGGCGCGGACGGCGAGCAGCGTGAGGCCGAGGATCGCGGCGGCGGCGAGCGCGTCGAACCAGTAGTGGTTGGCGGTGCCGACGATGACGAGCAGGGTGAGCAGCGGGTGCAGCAGCCACAGGACCCGCCAGCGGGACCGGGTGGCGGCGATGAGGCCGATGGCGACCATCAGGGCCCAGCCGAAGTGCAGCGAGGGCATGGCGGCGAACTGGTTCGCCATCGAGTCCGTCTCGGGTGTCGCTCCGTACACGGAGGGGCCGTAGACCCGGGCGGTGTCGACGAGTCCGGCGGCGGCGAGCATCCGGGGCGGGGCGAGCGGCATCAGCAGATGCAGGGCCAGCGCGGCGGCGGTGACGAGCGCGAGGACGCGGCGCGACCACACGTAGTGGGCGGGGCGGCGCAGGTACAGCCAGACGAGGAAGGCGAGCGTGGCCGGGAAGTGCACGGCCGCGTAGTACGTGTTCGCTGCCCGGACCAGCGATTCGGTGTGCAGGAGCAGCTGCTGGATCGTTCCCTCGTCCGGCAGGTGGAGCGCGCGCTCGGCGTCCCAGACGCGGTCGGCGTTCCTGAAGGCGCGGGTCTCGTGGCCGTTGGCGAAGAGCCGGCCGACCTTGTAGACGAGGAAGAGCGAGGTGACGAGCGCGAGCTCGCGCAGGAGCGGCGGTCTGACGGTCCTCTCACCGCCGTCCCCGTCGCGCTCCTTGCTCCCTCCGCGGTCGTGTCCGGCGGGGCCGGGGGTAGGCGTCATCCCCGGTCCTGCAGGACGTGGTCCTCGTATCCCGCGTATCCCGCCAGCCATCGTGCGGCCCTCTAATCCGTCAAATCGCCAACAAACGGAGTGAGCCTAGATCCGATTTCATCGAGACGCAAGCGTCTCGATACGTTTGCGTCTCGATTGTGCACCCCCTACTCTCGTATGTGCAGAGACAGAGGCGTCCTGGAGGGATCGATGTCCACAGAAGCCGCGACCGCCGCAGCCCGCCGCAGCAAGATCACGCCGGAGCGCGAGACCGAGCTGTACGACGCCGTGCTCCGCCTCCTGCGCGAGGGCGGCTACGACTCGGTGACCATGGAGGGCGTCGCGGCCCGCACCAAGTGCGGCAAGGCCACCCTCTACCGGCAGTGGGGCACGAAACCGCAGCTCGTCACCGCCGCGCTCGCCCAGCGCCGCTGCACCGTCTTCACCGGCATCGACACCGGCACCCTCGCCGGCGACCTGCGCGAGGCCGGCCGCATCGCCGCCTCCCACCACGAGCGCGACGCCGAACTCATGGAGGCCGTCGCCCAGGCCTTCATCCAGCACCCCGACCTGCGCGCCGCACTCCGCGAGACCGTCATCGCCCCCGAGGTCGCGGCCATCGACGCGGTGGTGGCCCGCGCGGTCGAGCGCGGCGAGGTCGACGCCGACAACCCCGCGATCGGCTTCGTCGCCCCCTGCTTCCTCGGCATGCTCCGCATCGAACGCCTCTTCGAGGACCGCTTCTCGGACGTCTCCACCATGCGGACCTTCGTCGACGCCGTCCTGCTTCCGGCGCTGTGCGTCGAGGGGTGAGTCGCGGGCCCGTCCGTCACCCTGGAGCCATGCCCCCACACAGCCACGACGTCCGCGTCCGCCGGATCTACGAGCCACCCTCGCCCGACGACGGCGTACGGGTCCTCGTCGACCGTCTCTGGCCGCGCGGACTCGCCAAGACGGACGCCCACATCGACGAATGGCCCAAGGCGCTCACCCCGTCCACCGAACTCCGCCGCTGGTACCACGGCCCGGAGGGTGCGTACGAGGAGTTCCGCCGACGGTACGAGGCCGAACTCGCCGTCCCCGAGGCGGCGGCGGCCCTGGACCGGCTGCGCGACCTCGCGGCCGAGGGGACGGTCACCCTCCTCACGGCCGCCAAGGACCCGTCGGTCAGCCACACATCGGTGCTGGAGCGGGAACTGGAGCGGCGGTCGGGGGAGTAGCCGGGGAAGCGGCCGGCGGCGCCGTCGTCGGGGCGGCGGCCGGGGCCGTCTGCGGGGACGCGGCCGTCAGGGAAGGTCCCCGCGCAGTCGGGGCGCCTCGGCGGCGGCGTCGACCACGGTCGGGACGTCCGCGGCGGCGCCGGACACCGCCGGGCCGATGTCCTCGCTCCCGCCGTCCGCCCCTCGCGTCCGCCCGGCCTCCGCGCGATCGGCCAACTCCCGCGCCCACGCCACGAGTCCGAAGACATCGATCCCCCGGGCGACGGCGGCCTTCGTCACGTCCGCAGGCGCGCCCGCCAGGCGGTCGGCGCCACGGCGCAGCAGCCGCGCCCCGCCCGCCGCGTTGCCGCGGGCGGCGTGGGTCAGCCCCACCGCGAGCTGCGCGAGGCCCTGCCACAGGTCCCGTTCCGACTCCGGGCCGGACTTCCAGGCGTCCTCGAAGACCTCGTGCGCGTGGAAGGGCATTCCGGCGTCCAGCAGCCGCTGCGCCTCCCGCAGGGTCTCCTCCGGAGTGCGTACGACCCCCTCGGGCTGCCGGGGCACGCCCTCCGCCCCGTACTGCAGCGGCCGGCCGAGCCCGTCACGGGGACGCGCGCTGCGCGCCCGCCCCTCGTCGTCACGGTCCCTGCCGGGGTCACTCGTCGTCCGGTTCACGCGCCCATTGTCGCCCCCGGGACGATCAGGACCGCTAGGCTCGTCGGTCCAGCGAATCCCGGGTCCGCGTGGGTCGCGCGGGCCGGTCATGGCAGCAGCTCTTGTGGGGGAGTGGGTCACCGGTGTCGTCGGATGTGTCGTCGGATCCTGAACGGCCGCCGCACGCAAGGTCGTTGGTGGAAGCCTGCGGTGGGGGATCCGGGACGTCCGCCGCCGGAGGCCCGCCGCGCCGGGGAGTCCGCCCCGACGGCGGAGGCCTCCTGGAACGCGGCCCGGAACTGGCCGCAGCCGCCCACGCCGTCGACGCGCTCGTCGCCGGATCGGCCGGCGGGTCCGTCACCGGGCCGGCCGGCGGGCCGGTCGTCGGATCGCTCGGCGGGTCCGCCACCGGGCAGGCCGCCGCGTCCGCCGCCGGGTCCTTCGGCCGTCTCTCCGGCGCGCCCGGCCCCGTACCGCACGGCGGCGGCATCCTCGTCTTCCGGGGAGAGCCGGGCATCGGCAAGACCGCGCTCCTCGCCGAGATCCGCCGCACCGCCCGCGACCGGTGCACCGTCCTGACCGCACGGGGCGGCGAGACGCTCACCTCGGTCCCCTTCCACCTCACACGCCAACTCCTCCAACCCGCTCTGGACGGGCACGACGCCGACGCGGTCCGCCACCTCTTCGGCGAGCACTACGACCTCCTCGCCCCCGCGCTGGGGCTCACGGCGCCGCCGCCGTCCTCGGCCGGGCCCGCGGACCCGCAGGGCGTACGGGACGGTCTCGTACGGCTCCTGGACCGGCTCGCCGAGCGGCTGCGGGACCGCCCGCCGGTGCTGCTCGTGGACGACGCCCACTGGGCCGACGCCGAGTCCCTGGCCTGGCTCGACGCCTACACCCGCACCCGGCGCGACGGTCGGCTGCCCGTCCTGGTCGTCCTCGCCCACCGGCCCCTGCCGAGCCGACCGAACGGCCCGGGCGGGCCCGGCGCCCTCGCCACCTCCGCCACTCTCGCCGCGCTGGGCGACCGCGCCGTCCTGGCCCTCGGCCTGGACGCCCTCACGCCCGACGCCACCGCCGTACTGGCGCGGGACGCCCTCGGCGGGCACGCGGACGCACCGTTCTGCCACGAACTCTGGACGGTGACCTCCGGGAACCCGTACGAGACGGTCGAGCTGCTCGCCAAGGCCCGCGACCGCATGGTCGAACCCGTCGCGGGATCCGCCGCCCTCCTCCGCGATCTCGCCGCGGGCGCCCGCGGCGGCGGCCTCGTGGCCCGCCTGGAGGCGCTCGGCAGCGGCCCGGCCCGACTCTCCTGGGCGATCGCCGTCCTCGGCACGGACAGCACACCCGAGCTCCTCGCGGCGCTCACGGGCATGGCACCGAGCGAGGTGGCCCAACACGGCGAGCGCCTCCGCCGGGCCAGGATCGTGGCCGCGCCCTCAGCGGCCGCCCCGACGCATCCCCGGGGGACCGCAGCGACGGCCCCTCTGGAGTTCGCCCACCCGCTCATCGCGACCGCCGTCCACGGGTCGGTCCCCGCGGGTGTACGGACCGCCCTGCACGGACGGGCCGCCTGGGCGCTCACCGCGGCGGGGCGAGGACCGGCAGCCGCCTCCCGGCACCTCCTCGAAGTGCACCCGGACGACGACGAGGACGTCGTCCGTCAGCTGCGCGCCGCCGCCGTCGAGCACCTGGCCGTCGGAGCCCCCGAAGCGGCTCGCCGCTGCCTGGACCGGGCCCTCGCCGAACCGCCCCGCCCGGAGACGTACGCCACCGTCCTGTACGAACTCGGCTGTGCCTCCCTGCTCACCGCACCCGCCGCCACGGTCCGTCATCTGCGCTCCGCGCTCGACCTGCCGGGACTGGACGACGCGCGCCGGATCGACGCGACCTTCCGGCTCGCCCAGGTCCTCGCCCACAGCAACCAGCTCGGGGAGGCCGCACGGACCGTCGCCGCCGAGGCCACCAGGACCCCGCCCGGCACCGGCCGACGGCGTCTCCAGGCCGCGCACTTCATGTACGAGGGGTTCCAGGCCGTCGAGGAGAACGGCCCGGGACGCTCCCGCCGCCTGGCCGGGCTCACCGCCGACTTCACCGGCGCGGACAACTCCGAACGGGCCCTCGTCGCCGTCCGCGCCTTCGACGCGATGCTCCGGGGCGAACCCGCCACCGAGGTCGTACGGCTCTGCGACCGCGCCCTCGTCGACGGCGCGCCGGCCCGTGGGCTCGGCTGGACCGACACCACCTGGGGCTTCGAGATCCCGGCGCTGACAGGCATCGCGTACGCGTTCGCCGACCGTCCCGACCGCGCCGAGACCCTGTTCGGCGAGGCGGTCCGGGCCTTCGAGATCTCCGGCTGGAGCGGCGCGCACCTGGCCTTCGCCCACACCCTGCTGGGCCTGGTCCACCGGAGGCGCGGACACCTGCCCCGGGCCCAGCGGCACCTGGAGGAGGGCCTCCGGCTGGCCGACCGGGTCGGCACCGGACTCCCCGTCCACTGGGACACGGCCTGCCTCCTCGTCGACACGCTGCTCGCCCGCGGCCGCACCGCCGAGGCCCGGAAGGTCGCCGACCACTACGCCTTCGGCCCGCCCTGGCCGGGCGCGATCGTGCTGCCCGACGGCCCGAGCGTCCTCGGCCGGCTGCTGCTCGCCGAGGGCCGCCACGAGGAGGCGGTCCACACCCTGGAGGCGGCGGCCGAGGCGCTGACCGTCCGCGGCCGGCACCACGGCGTCTGGGCCCCCTGGCCCTTCGACCTCGCCCGCGCCCTCGCCCTCGCCCCGACGGATCCGGACCGCGCGGCCGGGATCGCCACCCAGGCCCACGGCCACGCCGAACACCTCGGCACCCCCACCGCCCTGGGCGAGGCCCTCCGCTGTCTGTCCCTCTTCGCGCCCCCGGCCGAGTCCCGCCGCCTCCTCACCCGCGCCGTCGCGCACCTGGCCGCTTCCCCCTCCCGCTACGAGGAGGCCCGTGCCCGCCTGGACCTCGCCCACGCGACGGGCTCGCCCTCGGCCCTCGCCGAAGCGACGTCCCTGGCCACCACCTGCGGCGCGGACCCCCTCACCTCCGGCGCGGTGACAGCCCGTGCGTCAACCCACCGTCCGGAGTGAGGTAATGTTTTCCCTGCACGCCGACGCGGAGAGAAACCGCGAAGACGAGCACCGGGACGTGGCGCAGCTTGGTAGCGCACTTGACTGGGGGTCAAGGGGTCGCAGGTTCAAATCCTGTCGTCCCGACTCGAGAGAGTCGTCGATCGAGGGGCCGTTTCAGAGCAATCTGAAACGGCCCCTCGATCGTTTTCGCGGACCGGTCGGGGACCAACTCGCCTTGACCCGCCGGAGCGCACTTCGACGGGGTCGAGTTGCGCTCCGGGGGTGCTTGCGACCGTGCAGCGGGTGGGGTCAGGGCTTCGGGACGGTGTTGACGTAGTCGGTGCCGGCGCTGTGGAAGCCGTCCACCGTCTTCTGGACGTCCGCCCGGGAGACGGCCTCGCCGGCCTTGTAGTAGACCCAGTCGACCTTCATGTCCCAGGTGCGCCGGCCACCGGTGAAGGGGAGGTCGATGAGCCAGTTGCTGAAGTGGATGTCCATCTGCTCGCGCGGGACGTACTTGCCGGAGCTGGTGAAGAGCTCCTTGCCGTCCAGGGAGTAGACGACCTTTCCGTCCATGGCGGTGATCAACATGGTGTGCCATCCCTCGAGGCTCCGCTTGAGGGTGTGGTGGACCCGGTCCGGCGGGTCGGCCCTGTACCAGCTGACGTTGTCGAGCTGCGGACCCACCGAACCCCAGCCGCCGTTCGGCAGGTACTCGAAGTCGAGTTCGCTGTAGTTCTCCGAGGAGTCCGAGGGGGAGATCGGGAAGAAGGTCTGGACGACGTGGTCGCCGTCGCGTCCGTTCGTGGGCTCGTCGCTGAGGTGGACCCGGGCGGCGAAGGTTCCCTTGAGGAAGTTCCGGCTCGTGGTCTGCACCTCGACCTGCGTGGTGCCCTGCTCCGTGCCGTCGGTGGAGGAGCGCAGTCGCAGGACCTTGCCCCCCTCGGCCGTCGGGTCGGAGGGGAAGGCGGCGCCGTCGGCGCTCCAGGTGTCCTTGATCCCCGGGCCGCCGCCGCCGGTACGGATCTCCCAGCCGTGCGCGGTGAGGGAAGGGTCGTCGGCGCCGGTGTAGTCGAAGTCGTCGAACAGGGTTCCCGGGGGGCCGGTGGGCGTCGGTGAGGCGTCCCTCGCGGGCCCGGCGGCGTCGGCGCCCCCGCCGGTCGCGGGGCCGGCGGAACACGCGGCGAGTACGCACAGGAGGGCGGGCAGCGTGAGCGCCGTCCACGCTCGGCGACGAGAGGTGCGGCGGGGCTGGCTCACACGGGCTCCTTGGGGCGTAGAGGCGGTGACTGGACACGCCCGTTGCATGCGGGTCAATCGCTGATCGCATGAATTGAGCGGTCATCCTAGCGAAGGATTCAGGCCACCCCGCCTGCTGTTCGCGTCCCGGCCATCCAAGGGCGGGGAGGCGCCTGTTGAGATACCGATCCGGTTACGACACCCGATCGGAATATGCCAAATACGCACATCGCACACCAATCGATTCAGGTCATGCGCTACGGTCCGCTCTACGCTTCAGCAGTCTCCACACCCTGCACAAAAAGGCCACAACTCATGCGCCAAGTCGCCACACCCTCCGGGCGCGGATCGTTCCACTCGGTACAGCCCGGCGTGGCCGAATCGCATCAGGTGGAGCCTGCTCCGGCACCGGTGTTCGTCGACCAGTCGGGTCTGCGCAGCCGCCAGCTGCGGCGCTTCGGCTGGCCGGTCTCCGTGGTCGGCGCGATCCTGGCGGCCGCCATGGGCAGCAGCCTCATCGGCGGGCAGTCGGACGCCCCGGCGATGGGGATACCGGGGAAGCCCTCGTACTTGCCCACCAGGGGGCCCCTGTCGCCCTCCTGGCCCTAGAGGACACGGTCCGCGACACCCCGCCCGAAGAGTTCGGCCCTCACGCCGAACCTCGGGACATTCCCTCGAACACCGCGACCGTCGTGCCGCCCGGAGCACCGTCTGCGGGCCGGGCCGAGCGTGCCTGATCGTCCGCACCACCCATCTCCAGGAGCACCCTTGTCCCGCCACCAGCGTCGTCGGCAGTCCCTGCTGAGGCCGCGCCGACTGGCTGCGCCGCCGCTGCGCTTCTTCATGCCGCTGTCCCTGCTGGCCTGCCTGCTCGCGCTCCTCGTCCTGCGGGGCCTCGCCACCAACGAGGCGTTCCACGACACCCGGGTGGCGACCTCGGTCGACAAGACGACCGTGCCGGAGAACCTGCTCAAGGGCGGCCCGATCATCGACGCGCGCGGCACCAGGAACGAGCGCCCCGTGAGTTACCGGATCCCCGACCGCACCGTGGTCCTGAGCTTCGACGACGGCCCCTCGCCGGAGTGGACCCCGAAGATCCTGGACGTGCTCGCGGCCCACGACATCCGCGCGGACTTCTTCGTGACCGGCGCGATGACCACGCGCCACCCGGAGCTGATCCGGCAGATCGTCGCGGGCGGCCACGAGATCGGCGTGCACACCTTCACCCACCCCGACCTGGTGTACCAGTCCGAAGCCCGGATCAGCTGGGAGCTGGCCCAGACGCAGCTGGCGCTGGCCGGCGTCGCGGGCGTCCACACCGCGCTGTTCCGCCCGCCGTACTCCTCCGACGCCTCGGCGCTCGACGACTGGAACTACCCGGTGATCAAGTACGTGGGTTCCCACGGCTACCTCACCGCGTTCATCGACCGCGACACCCACGACTGGAAGCGTCCCGGCGTCGACGCGATCGTCGAGGCGGCGATGCCGCGCAAGCCCGGCGCGGGCGAGCTGATCCTGCTGCACGACGCGGGTGGCGACCGTACCGAGACCCTTGCCGCGCTCGAGCGGATCATCGAGAAGCTGCAGGGCGAGGGGTACCGCTTCACCACCATCTCCGAGGCACTCGGCGCCACCGACGCCACCGTGCCGGTGCACGGCTACCAGCTGTGGGCGGGCAAGTCCTTCATCTGGGCCACCAAGGCCGCCGTGCTCTCCGTGCCGGTGCTGGTCGCTCTGCTGGCCGTCGTCGGCTTCCTCAACTTCGGCCGGTTCGCGCTGATGCTCGTCCTCGCACCACTCCACGCCCGGCGCTCCCGGCGGCGGGACGCGTGGGGACCGCCCGTCACCGAGCCGGTCACCGTCCTCGTCCCGGCCTACAACGAGCGCGAGTGCATCGCGAACACCCTGAACTCCCTCGCCGCCAGCGACTATCCCATCGAGGTGATCGTCATCGACGACGGCTCGACGGACGGCACCGCGGACATCGTCGAGGAGATGCGTCTGCCGTTCGTCCGGCTGATCCGCAAGGCCAACGGCGGCAAGTCCACCGCGCTCAACTTCGGCATCGCGGCCGCGTCGCACGACATCATCGTGATGATGGACGGCGACACCGTCTTCGAGCCGTCCACCGTGCGCGAGCTGGTCCAGCCGTTCGGCGACCGGACGATCGGCGCGGTCGCGGGCAACGCCAAGGTCGGCAACCGCGACAGCCTGATCGGAGCCTGGCAGCACATCGAGTACGTCCTCGGCCACAACCTGGACCGGCGGATGTACGACATGCTCAACGTCATCCCGACCATCCCCGGCGCGGTCGGCGCCTTCCGCAGGGAGGCCCTGCGGCGGGTCGGCGGAATGAGCGACGACACCCTCGCCGAGGACACCGACATCACCATGGCGGTGCTCTGCGACGGCTGGCGGATCGTCTACGCCGAGCGTGCCCGCGCCTGGACCGAGGCCCCCGCCAGCCTCCAGCAGCTCTGGTCCCAGCGGTACCGCTGGAGCTACGGCTCCATGCAGGCGATGTGGAAGCACCGCCGTGCCGTGACCTCCCGCGGCCCGGCCGGGCGCTTCGGCCGGCTCGGACTGCCGCTCGTCGTGATGTTCGGCGTGGTCGCCCCGCTGCTCGCGCCGCTGGTCGACATGTTCCTGCTGTACGGCGTGCTGTTCGCGGACGCCCCGATCACCCTCGCCAGCTGGGGCGGCTTCATCCTGCTCCAGGCCGTGCTGTCCTGGTACGCCTTCCGGCTCGACGGCGAGAAGCCCCTGCACCTCATCAGCCTGCCGATCCAGCAACTGGTCTACCGGCAGCTGATGTACCTCGTCCTGTTGCAGTCCACGATCACGGCGCTGACCGGTGGCCGGCTGCGCTGGCAGAAGCTCCGGCGCACCGGCGAGGTCGCCGCACCGGTGGAGGCCTGACCATGACCGCATCCTTCGAGTACGGGGGCACCCACGAGACCCTCGCGCTGCGCGTCCCCGCCGCTCTGCGACGGGAACCGACGCAGGAGCCGGAGCCGGACCCCACGGCACCGTCCAGGGCCAAGGGCGGCCGGGACCGCTATCTCGACCTGCTGCGCGCCCTGGCGCTGGTTCGCGTGGTGCTCTACCACAACTTCGGCTGGTTCTGGCTGCCCGTCGTCTTCCCGTCGATGGGCGTGATGTTCGCGCTGGCCGGGTCGCTGATGGCCCGTTCCCTCAGCCGGCCCGCCCTCGGCGTCATCCGGGGCCGCCTGCGCCGACTGCTGCCGCCGATGTGGCTGTTCGGCGCGATCATGCTCACCGGCCAGCTCCTCGACGGCGGAGGGCCCGACGCCGAGGGGCACCCCGACTGGTGGTGGGGCAAGCTGCTGCTCTGGATCGTGCCGCTGAGCACTCCGCCGTACGCCGAGTCGCTGAACGGTTTCGACCATCTCGTGGGGCAGGGCTGGGCGGTGCAGGTCATCGTCCCGCTCTGGTACCTCCGCGCGTACCTCTGGTTCGTCCTGCTGTCACCGTTGATGCTGTGGGCGCTGCGGCGGATGCCGGTGGTGACGCTGTTCGTGCCGCTCGCGCTGTCGATCGTCATGAACACGTTCTTCATCGACCAGGAGTTCATCTACAGCCGGGTCTGGGAGACCGTCAGCGACTTCGCGACCTTCGGCTCCTGCTGGATCCTCGGCATGGCTCATCAGGAGGGCCTGCTCAAGAAGATCCCGCAGTACGTCGTGCCGTCCGTCGCGCCGCTGATCATGGTGGCCGGCTGGTGGTACCTGCAGACCCGGCCGGTCGATCCGACCGTGCCCACCGACATCGAGAGCTGGCCGATAGCCCAGGCCCTGTGGTCCTTCGGCTTCGTCGCCGTCCTGCTCCACGTCAGTCCCTCCTGGGAACAGTGGCCCCGACCGCTGGAACGCTGGAACGGCCTCATCAGCCTGCTCAACTCACGCGCTGTCAGCGTCTACCTCTGGCACGAGACCGCGTTGGTGGCCGCCGTCCCGCTGATCGACCCCCTCTGGTCCGTCGGCTTCTTCTACGAGCACTGCCAGTGGCTGCTGACCAGCCAGTGGTTTCCGCTGATGGTGGCGATCCCACTGATCGGACTGCTGGTGCTGGCCTTCGGCTGGGTCGAGGACGTGGCCGCGAAGCGCTCTCCGAGGCTCTTCCCGTACCCGCGCCGCGTGCGGGGCAGGCGCCGGGCCGGCGCCTGACGCGGGCCGCCCGCACCGCCGGCGGGCAGGGACGGCGGTGACCCGCGCCACCGATTCCGGTGCCGCGGGTCACCGGTCACGGCCCGGTGCTCCCTGGCGGCCTTGTTCTCCGGGGCGCTTGAGACCACGAGCGGCCCATGGCAGGCTCATGCCGCATGATCGACGAATTCGCCAAGGACAACCTGCACGGGAGACTGCGGCGGGACCGCGAGGCGCTGCTCTGGAAACTCGACGGCCTGTCCGAATACGACGCCCGCCGACCTTTGACAGCGACCGGGACCAACCTCCTCGGCCTGGTCAAACACCTGGCCGCCGTCGAGGCCAGGTACTTCGGCGAGGTCTTCGACCGTCCTTCTCCGGAACCGCTGCCCCGGTGGCAGGACTCCGACGGCAGCGATCTGTGGGCGGCCGAGGACGAGACCCGCGATCAGATCACCGGGTTCTACCGGCGCACGTGGGAACACTCGGACGCGACGATCAACGCGCTTCCCCTCGACGCCCCCGGCCACGTGCCGTGGTGGCCGGAGCCCTATGCCGACACGAACCTGTTCGCCGTCATGGTCCATGTCCTCGGCGAGTCCATCCGGCATGGCGGGCACGCCGACATCCTGCGCGAGGGCCTCGACGGCCGGACCGGGTTGCGCGCCGAACTGGAGAAGCCGATCGACGAGGAAGCCCGGGCGGCCCACTGGGCGAAGGTCGAGCAGGCCGCCAGGTCGGCCGCACCCGCCGAGGCGCAGGGGTTGTCCCACGTGACGTGAGGTTCGTGCGGCATGACGCCGGTGTGGTGCTGGTCCAGGCTTCGGGTGTCATTCCCGGGTGGTGTCAGGCGGCGGGCTTGCCGGGCTGGTCGTGGGTGGAGCAGTGGATTCCGCCGCCGCCGGAGGCGATGGTGTCGATCTGGACCATGACGATGTCGCGCTGGGGGAAGTGCTCCTGGAGGATGGCCTTGGCGTTGTTGTCGGACTTGCGGTCGCCGAACTTGGGCATGAAGACCGAGTCGTTGGCGATGTAGAAGTTGGCGTAGGTGGAGACGAAGTCGTCGCCTTCGCCGGTGATCCTGTCGAGGTCGGGCTGGGGGAGGTCGATGATCTCGAAGCGCCGGCCTCGGGCGTCGGTGGCCTTGGTGAGGACGGAGCGGGCCTGGTCGGCGGAGCGGGACCAGGAGTCCGGGGGTGTGCCGGGGAAGGCCTGGTCGAGGAGGACGACGCCGGGGGCGACGAAGCGGACGAGGCTGTCGACGTGTGCGTCGGTGATGTCCTCGCCGCGGACTCCGGCGAGCCAGACCACCTTCTCCAGTCCGAGGGTCTCGATGAGCTCGTCCTCGATCTGGTCCCGGCTCTTCCCGCGATTGCGGTTGTCGTTGACGATCGAGCTCTCCGTGATGAGGAGGGTGCCCTCGCCGTCGGTCTCGAAGGAGCCGCCCTCGGCGACCAGCGGTGCCTCGACCCGGGGGAGCCCGTACTTCGTGAGGAGCTTGCGGCCGACCTCGGCGTCGTGGGTGTGCTCCTGCTTGTTGCCCCAGCCGTTGAAGCGGAAGTCGACCCCGACGACCTCGCCGTCCTCCTCGACGAAGACGGGAACGATGTCACGCGCCCAGAAGTCGTCGACCTCCAGGGGGATCACCTCGACCTGTGAGCCGCACGCCCTCTGCGCGGCCTTCAGCTGTGCGGGCCTGGCCATCATCACGACCGCCTCGTACTCCGCGACGGCCCGCGCGACGCGGGCGATGTCCTTTCGTACGTAGGGCAGGTCCTCGCCCCAGACCGACTCCAGGGCCGGCCAGGCCATGAAGGTGCGGGTGTGACTGTCCCATTCGGCGCCGAAGCGACGCTCGCCGCCGGAGGGCGTGCGGGCGGGAGTGCCGGACGTACCCCCGAGTGCGGAATCCTGCGGGCCGCAGGCGGTCGCGCCGAGGCCGAGGGCGGCGCCGATTCCTGCGAAGGCGCGCAAGGCGCTGCGACGGGAGGGGAGGAAATGGGACACAACGTGCTCCGATCGTGGATTGGCGAGCGTATCCGGCGGCGGCCGGCGGATCGCGGGGGACGGGACGCGGCGAACGGGATCGCGGGCCTTGGCTTCACGCGCACGGCTGGCCGTGTCGGCGGCCGCGTCGTGGCGTGAGTGGGGGTGGCCGTGATACCACTGTGGCACTGACTGGATTTTCAGTCAAATGTGCGGGACGGGTTACCGAAGGTTCTCGTACGGCGGGAGGGCAGGGACCGGGAGTGCCCGCGGTGGGGGTGGCCGGGCCGGGCTGGGGCGTCGCCCGAAGGTCCGGATAGGGTTCGCGACATGGCATCTCGTAGTACTCAGATCCTGGAGGCGGCCGCCCGGGTGATCGCCCGGCGCGGGGTCCGCGGGCTCCGCGTGGAGGAACTCGCCGAGGAGGCCGGGGTCTCCACCGGGCTGATCTACTACCACTTCAAGGATCGCACCGGTGTCCTGCGGCACACGCTGGAGTTCATCAACGGCCGTGCCGAGCGGTACACCGCGGCGCGGGAGGAGGGGGCGGAGCCGCTCAGCCCCCGCGAGGAGCTCGACCAGGTGCTGGTCCTGGAGCTCCAGGACACCCCGGAGGTGCGGGAGAACAGCACGGCCTGGGGCGAGCTCCGGGCGAGTGCCGTCTTCGACCCGGTCCTGCGCGAGGATCTCGCCCGGGCGACCCTGACATGGGTCCAGGAGCTCGCGGGTCTCCTCGGTCAGGTGCAGCCGCTGGCGCCGGTGGTCGGTCTCGCCGCGTCGGCCGAACGGCTCACGGCGCTGCTGGAGGGCCTGAGCATGCGCTGGCTGAGCGGCGGTCTCGCGATCGACCATGCGCGCGCGCTCATGTCGGAGGCCGTCGAGGTGGAGCTGGCCCGGCTGCGAGAGCTGTAGCCTCCGCCCGTCCGGAAGGTCCGAGCCCTGCCGTCAGGCGTCCCAGTGGGCGGCCGGCACCGTGGTACCGCTGATTCCCCACGGCGGCGTGCGACGAGGGGGCGGCCTGCTCCTGTTCGCACCCCGCCCGATCGGCTCCGCCGCGCCGCTCCCTGCCCCCGAGCGCACCGCCGACCTGGAGGAACTCCCTGGTCAGGCCCTTTCGAGGGAGTCCTCGGGCGGGTCGGCGCCGAGCAGGCCCGCGCGTTCCGCGATGACCGCGGCCTGCACCCGGTTGGCCACACCGATCTTGCCGAGGACGGCGCTGACGTCGTTCTTGGCCGTGGCCACCGAGAAGTGCATCCGGGCGCCGATCGCGTCGTTCGACAGGCCCCGCCCGATGCGGCCGAGCACCTCCCGCTCCCGTGGCGACAGCCGGGCCACCGCCCGCGCGGCCGACTGTGCCCGCGCACCGGGGGCGAGCCCGCCGTGCAGCCGGCGCACCACGGACGGCGAGAGGCAGCCGGCACCGGTCGCCAGGGCGCGTACGGACCGGATCAGCGTGTCGGGTTCGGTGTCCTTGAGGAGGAATCCACCGGCGCCGAGGGCGATGGCCCGGCCCAGGTAGTCGTCGTTGTCGAAGGTGGGGACGCGGAAGCGCGGTACGAGGTCCGGGGTGGGCGGCACAGATTCTCCTCTGGCAGGGGGGTCGAGCGGAAGACGGCGTTCGTCCGGGCCGGGTTGCCCGCGCCTGCGCGAAATCCGAGGAGTAGCCGTCCGGTTGCCGCCCTCGCCGGTCGGTGAGCGGGGGTGGACGACCGGGGGGACTCCTTCATTCCGTGGTCGTGAAAGGCCGGTCAGGCCTGTCGCGCGCCCTTCGTCCGGCCGAGGATCGTCCCTGACCACCGGTGCGACACCGGCTCTGGAAGTGGAGAACACACACCCATGAGAACGATCCTGCCCCGACGTCTCGCCCTGGCCGGCCTGGCGTCGACCTCGGCCCTCGCGCTCCTCACCCTCGCCGCCACCGCCGCCTCGGCGGCCTCGGTGGAGCCCGACCCGTCGGGCGCCCCGCGCACGAAGCCGAGCATCAAGATCATCGGTGGCGCGCCGCAGCCCGTCGGCGCCTATCCGTGGATGGTGTCGACCCAGTTCAGGGGCGCCGGCAGCGCCCTCGACCGGCACCTGTGCGGTGGCAGCCTGATCGCCCCCGACGTCGTGCTCACCGCCGCGCACTGCGCCGTCGTGGCCCCGGCGAACAAGCTGGAGGTCACCGTCGGGCGCACCGTGCTCTCCGACACGCGCCAGGGCCACGTGCGCAAGGTGAAGGAGATCGTCGTCCACCCGCGCTACGCGAAGGGTGACGAGGCGTACGGCCTGGCCCTCTATCGGCTGGACAGGCCGGTCGACGGCGTCGCTCCGGTGCGGCTTCCGACCCCCGGCACGGACGCGCTGCTCCGGCCCGGCGCGAAGGCGAGCGTCATCGGCTGGGGCGATACGAACACCCAGGTGCCTCGGTTCCCCGACCGGCTGCGGGGTGTGACGGTCCCGATGCTCTCGCACGCGGAGTGCCGGGCGACGTACAAGGAGTACGACAAGGCCGTCAACATCTGCGCCGGAGTCGAGAACAGGACTCCTGCCAGGGCGACAGCGGCGGTCCGCTGTTCCGCAAGGTGTCCGGGCGGACCTACCAGACGGGCGTCGTGTCGTACGGCGAAGGCTGCGGCGAGCAGGGCGCTCCGGGCGTCTACACCTCCACGAGCTCGAAGAAGCTGTGGGACACCCTCGCCGAGTCGCCCCAGGGGAAGCGCATGAAGCAGCTGCTCAAGCGCTGACGGAGAGCTTCTCACCGAGAAGCCGCGGGGTCGGACGTGCCGTCCCGGACGGCCTCGCCGTCCGGGACCCAACGCCGACGCAGATCGCCGATCTCCAGCGAGATGGCCGACCGCATCAGCTCGCGGGCGTGCGCCGAGGTCAGCGCTCCGCTCAGCCAACGCGTGCTGAGCCCCTCCAGGAGTGCGGTCAAGCGCTCCGCGGACGCCGTGAGCGTCGGCGCGGGGACCTCGGGGCACGTCTGACCCAACAGCGCCGCGACCTCGTGGACCCAGGTCAGGCCGGCTCTGGCCAGCTCCGTGCGCAACTCGGGGTCGAAGACCGCGCTGGCGCGCAGCTCGCCCCATGCCGTGCTGTTCTCCCGGACTTCGGAAAGATCCTGGAACTCCAGCAGCAGCGATCGCTCCAGCTCCTGATGCGGATCGAAGCGGCCGGCCGCCGCCTCCTCCGCGGCCGTGTAACGGTCTGCCCGGTCGCTGATGAACTCCAGCGTGTGGCGCAGGATGCCCGCCCGGTCCTTGAAGTGGTAGTAGACGAGCGCGGTGGACACCCCGGCTTCGTCCGCCAGTTCCTCCACCCGCAGTCCCCGGACCCCCCGTCGCGCTATGACCCGGGCAGCCCCTTCCAGGATCGCGGTTCTGCGGTCTGTCGCCACGTCGTACCTCCTAGTCGTCGCCCGCCACTATCTCATGCTGACTGAATTTTCAGTTCAGGCCAGGATGGCGGAACATCCTCCCGTCCCTACCTAGGGAGTTCCATGGATATGCCAGTCACCTCTCGCCGCCGACTCCTCCAGCTCGGTGCGGCCGCTCTGCCGCTCGCCGCTCTGGGCGCGGCGCTGCCGTCGGTCGCCCGTGCGGCGACGGCCCCGTCGGGCGCCACTCTGCGGATGCCGGCGGAGACCGACCAGCACGTGCGTACCTTCATGGCCTGGCCCGCCCTGTCGTCGGTCTGGTCGAGCTCCCTCGGCGCGGTGCGCCGGGACATCGCCAACGTCGCGTACGCGATATCGCGCACCAGCTCGTCCGGCAGCCCCGGGGGGCCACCCTGCTCGCCACCAGTACGGTCGCCCTCGCCACCTATGTGGTGCTGACGGCCGGAATCCTGCTCGGAGTGATGCCCGGTGCCTGACACGACCACACGCAAGCGTCGAAGGCGCGGTGCCCTCGCGGCGGTCGCCGCCGTCGGCCTGCTCGGCACGTCCGTCCATCTGACCGGCGAACTGAACAAGGCCAGGACGCCGCCACCGCCGCCCGTCGTCGAGGACAGGGCGGCGACACCGATCGTCCACGGGGCGCTGACCTTCGAGCGGCTCGGCGACCCGAACCGCACGGTGGCCCGCGGCGCCGATGGCGCGGTGGTCGCGACCTTCACCGACGGAGCCCGTACGGCGGTGCTCGCCGGACCCGTCCGTACCTTCGCCGAGGCGCGTTTCACCAAGGCGAAGGTGGTCACGGACCGGTGGGTGCGCCTCCTGCCCCGGCCCTGGACGGCGGGTGCCGAGAAGGCCGGCTGGTTCACCGCCTGGTTCGCCGCGGAACGGAACGGCGGCAAGCCCGACGTGCTGGCCTTCGCCCAGGAGTACCTCGACGGGGCGAAGGTCAAGAAGGACGCCCGGGGGACCGGTTGCGCCGGTGACGCGGGCTTCGGCCCCGTCAACCCCGACCCCACGGGTGACAAGCGACTGGAGGAGTCGGACTTCTTCGACTACCTCGGCATCCCCTACACCTTCCGCGACGGGACGGCCGTTCGGCCCGACAAGGCCCGCTACCGTGCCGTCGACTGCTCCGGCTACATACGTCTGGTCCTCGGGTATCGGGCACGTTTTCCGCTCGCCCCGAGCGACGACGAGGGCGACGGTCTGCCGCGTACCTCGAACGGCATGGCGCGCGGCAAGGTGGGCGTGGACACCCTGGCGTTCACGGGGGAGCGTCCCCGTTCGCTCGGCAAACTCCAGCCGGGTGACCTCGTGTTCTTCGAGATCGACGCCCGCACGGGCGCCCGGCTCGACCACGTCGGCATGTACATGGGCCTGGACACCGAAGGCAAGCCCCGCTTCGTCTCCAGTCGCGAGGAGGCCGACGGCCCTACCTTCGGCGACCTGGGCGGCGTCGCCCGTCTCGACGGCGACGGCTTCTACGCCGCGGGGCTGCGGAGCGCCAAGCGGTTGTAGTGCGGGGAGGCCGCGGCGCCGGGCGCGCGCGAAACGGAGACTGGGATATCAGTCGGATGGCTCGACCCGGCACCGCCGCTTCCGGAATCGGAGGGGGCGGTGCCGGGGTCAGACGCTCACCGTCGGGCGTGGCCGTGCGGTCAGGTGCGCGAGTTCCACCTCGATCGCCTCCCGCATCAGCTCGCGGGCGTGGTCCGGGCGCAGGATGCCGGTGAGTCGACGCGCGTTGAGTCCTTCGCGCAGCGCGGTCAGACGTTCGGCGGAGGCCGTGAGCTCCGCAGGGGCGGGGTGCTCGATGGGGGCCGCAGGGCCGGAGGAGGCCGCCGGCTCGGTGGATGCCGCAGGGGCGGAAGGGGGCGCCGGCTCGGCCGGGGCCGCGAGGTGGGCCGCGCTCGCGGTCGGCCGGGCGAGAGCGAGGAGCTCCGCGACCAGCTGGACCCAGGCCGCACCCGCCCTGGCCAGGGCCTCCCTGAGCTCGGGCTCGAAGACCGCGCTGGCGCGCAGCTCGCCCCACGCCGTGCTGTTCTCGCGGACTTCGGGGAGGTCCTGGAACTCCAGCAGTAAGGCCAGCTCAAGGAGGTCCCGCGCGTCCGACGGCCCGTCGGCGCGGCGCCGTCCCGCGGAGTGCGCCTTCGCCCGGTCGGTGATGAACTCGAGCGTGTGCCGTAGGATGCCGGCTCGGTCCTTGAAGTGGTAGTAGACCAGCGCGGTCGACACCCCGGCCTCGGCGGCCAGCTCCTCCGTGCGGAGCCCACGCACCCCTCGTCGGGCTATGGTGCGGGCCGCGGCCTCCAGGATCGCGGTTCTTCGGTCGGTCACCCTCTACTCCCTCCGGCCGGCCTTCACGGTGTTCACCGTCTCCGCTGGTCATCGTCTCACATTGACTGAAACTTTAGTTAAGGGCACGATGCGGACAGCGTCATGTGAGTGAGTCCCGATGTACCGGGACGGAACCCCGTCTCCTCACTCGCGATATTCCGTACGCCGCTTCGTTCCACCTGCTGAAAGAGCCAGCCGCATGTCCGCTCAGCTTCCCGGTGTACAGCCCGCTAGCACGGCTCTGTCCCCCGACGACCCCCGCGAGATCGGTGGCTACCGCCTGCACGCCCGGCTGGGTGCGGGCGGCATGGGCGTCGTGTACCTGGCCTACACCCCCGGCGGGCGTCCCATCGCCCTGAAGGCGGTCAGGGCGGAGTTCGCCGCGGACCCCGAGTTCCGCGAGCGCTTCGCCCAGGAGGTGGCCAGCGCCCGGCGGATCCACGGTCTGTTCACCGCGCAGGTGGTCGACTCCGGGGTGGACGCCCGCACGCCATGGCTGGCGACGGCATACGTCCCCGGGCCCACCCTCCAGCAGGTGGTCCAGCGGCACGGCCCGCTGCCGGTCCGCACGGTGCTGCTGCTCGTCGCGGGCATCGCGGAGGCGCTCCAGGGCATCCACGGCGTGGGCGTCGTCCATCGGGACCTCAAGCCCGCCAACGTACTGATCGCCTCGGACGGCCCCCGCGTGATCGACTTCGGGATCGCGCGGGCGGCCGACGCCGCCGCGCTGACCGGGGCGGGTCTGCGGATAGGGACGGCCGCCTTCATGGCGCCCGAACAGGCGCTGGGAATCCAGGCGACGGCGGCGACCGACGTGTTCGCGCTCGGCGCGCTCGCCGCCTATGTCTCGGGCGGCGCGCCGCCCTTCGGGAACGGGCCGGAGTCGGCGGCGCTGTACCGCGTCGTCCACGAGGAGCCCGATCTGGCCGGTGTCCCCGCCGGACTGCGGGACCTGGTGCGGCACTGCCTCGCCAAGCGTCCGGAGGACCGCCCCACGACCGCCGAGGTGATCGCGGCCGTCCACGCCCACCCCGCCGTGGGGGCGCGGCCGGAGTTCGCCGACGACTGGCTGCCCCACCCGGTCAGCGCGGACATCGCCGGGCACGGCGTGGGGCCGACCCCGTCGTACGCGCAGCCCACTGCCACTGCCACCGCCACGGCCACCGCGTTCCCGTCGGAGGGCGTCCCTCGGGGAATCGACTCGGCGAGGGGTTCGGCCGGCGCGAGCGGCACGGCCTCGTCCGGCGGCGTGGCGGAGCGTCCCGTCGAGGTCCGGGCTCACGCCCCGTCGTCGCGCAGAGCGCCGCGTCGCGGTGGGCGGCTGCTGCTCACGGCCCTGGTGGCGGTCCTCGCGCTCGTCGTGGGCGGGGCGGCCGTCTACTCCCTCGACTATCTGCCGGAGGAGGGGACGGAACCGGCCGGTGCCAGCGGCGAACCGTCGAGTCCGCCCGTCACCGTGGGTCCTTCCAGCTCCGCGCCGAAGCCGTCCGCCGGCTATGTGCCGGGATACGCCGGTGTCGAACTCACCTCGCCCGACAGTTCGTACGAGTTCGACATCCAGGCCGGCAAGGTCGTTCCCGCGGACACGGCTTCCTGGTACCTCGCCATCGGTGACGGCGCGTTCGTCCTGCCCGAGGAGAGCGACGCCTTCGTCGGGTCCGGGGACGGCCTCAGTGTGGCCGAGTGCGTACACGGGATCGAGTCGGAACCGGTGACGGCGCTGCCCTTCGCCGAGCTCGCCGACGAACGGCCCTTCTGCGTGCGGAGCGCGGACCAGAAGGACATCGTGATCGCGCGCCTGGTCGAAGCGACGTCGGGCGGCGGTTCCGTCACGGTCGTCGTGGACCGCTATCGCCGCGCGGGATGAGGGGGATCCGTGCCGGTCGGGCGGCCGCGGAGGCCCTGGGATCGGCCGGGACGGCGCCGGGTAGGGTTCGCGCATGGCATCTCGTAGTACTCAGATCCTCGAAGCGGCCGCGCGGGTCATCGCCCGGCGCGGGATCCGTGGGCTGCGGGTGGAGGAGCTCGCCGCGGAGGCAGGCGTCTCCACGGCCCTGATCTACTACTACTTCAAGGACCGCGCGGGGATCCTGCGCCGCACGCTGGAGTTCATCAGCGAGCGCGCCGAGCGGTACACGAGCGACCGCGATCCGGACGCCCCGCCGCTGAGCCCGCGGGAGGAGCTGGAGGAGACACTCCTCCTGGAGCTCCAGGACACCGTCGAGGTGCGGGAGAACAGCGCGGCCTGGGGCGAGTTGCGGGCGAGCGCCGTCTTCGACGAGCTGCTGCGCGAGGATCTCGCGCGGGCCACCCTGATGTGGGCCCAGGACGTCGCCGCGCTGCTCGGTCAGGTGCGGCCCATGGCGTCGGCGTCGGCACTCGCCGCGGCGGGGGAGCGGCTCACGGTCCTCCTGGAGGGGCTCAGCATGAGGTGGCTCGGCGGCGGGATCAGGATCGACCACGCGCGCGCACTGCTGCGGGGCGCCGTCGAAGCGGAGCTGGCCGGGCTCCGCTGACCCCGGGCGCCGCCAGCTCCTTCTCCCTGTCCGTGCTGTGTCGTGCCGCGGAGCTTTCGCTCTCCGGCTCCTTCTTCTGGTCCGGTGTGGAGCGTTCCTCTCCGATGTATTGACTGTTTTTTCAGTCAGTGTCAGAGTGAGGTCATCGCCGAGTACGGACCGCTCCCGCATCCCGTACCGCCGGCTTCCCCGCCCGCCGAGAGCTCCTCGGCCATCGCCGGCCGCGCCGCCCCCGGGCCGTGGCCGGTCCGGCGCCCAGCGGCTGCCTCGCCGCCGCACAGGCGTCTCGCACCTTCCGGAGAAGGAATGAACACCATGATGTCGACCGGCGCACCCGTCGGACCAAGAGGTCGGGGGCCGTCGTGCCGCTGACTCCCACCGAGCGGGACCGCCTGCTGCTGTTCACCGCCGCCGAGCTCGCCCGGGCCCGCCGCGCGCGCGGACTCCGGTTGAACGTCCCCGAGGCGACCGCGCTCATCGCGGACACGGTCTGCGAAGCCGCCCGCGACGGGCTGCGGCTGGCCGAGGCGATCGAGCGGGGCCGCTCGGTCCTCGGCCCGGACGAGGTGCTGCCCGGAGTCGTCGACGTGGTCACCGAGGTCCAGGTCGAGGCGGTCTTCGACGACGGCACCCGGCTCGCGGCCATCGCCGAGCCGTTCGGTGCCCACGAGCGCGACGACGCCGCCCCCGGCGCCCTGCTGCCCGTGTCGGACGTCATCGAGGTGCGGGAGCCGGACGTGACGCTGACCGTCCGCAACACCGCCGCGGTGCCGGTCAGCGTCACCTCGCACTTCCACTTCTTCGAGGTCAATCCGCGCCTCGACTTCGACCGGGCCGCCGCGTACGGCATGCGGCTCGCCATCCCGGCCGGCGCCTCCTTCCGCTTCGACCCGGGCGGCGCGGCGGAGGTCGGGCTCGTGCCGATCGGCGGCGCGCGCGTCGCCATCGGCTTCGCGGGTCTGGTCGACGGCCCGCTGGACGCGCCCGGCGCGAAGGAGGAGGCCCTGCGGCGCGCGGCGGCCTGCGGCTACCTCGGAGCGGACAGCGCGCGCGACGATGCCGCCGAAGCCCTGGAAGGAACCACCCCGTGAGCAAGCAGAAACGTCACAGCGATCACTGCGAGCCGGGCGTCAGCAGACATGTCGACCCGTACGAGTACGCCACCGTCCACGGGCCCCGTGCCGGTGACCGGGTCCGGCTCGGCGACTCCGGTCTCGTCGTCCGGGTCGAGGCCGACTCGCAGGAGCCCGGCGACGAGTTCCTCGCGGGCTTCGGCAAGACGGCCCGCGACGGGATGCACTTGAAGGCCGCCGCCGTCCGCGAGACCTGCGACGTGGTCATCACCAACGTGCTGGTGATCGACGCCGTCCTCGGCATCCGCAAGGTGTCGGTCGGCATCCGCGAGGGCCGGATCCACGCCATCGGGCGGGCCGGCAACCCCGACACGCTCGACGGCGTCGACGTCGTCGTCGGTACGGGGACGACGATGATCCCCGGCGAGGGGCTGATCGCCACCGCCGGAGCCGTCGACACCCACGTCCACCTCCTCTCGCCCCGCATCATGGAGGCGTCCCTCGCGAGCGGCGTCACCACGATCATCGGCCAGGAGATCGGACCGAGTTGGGGCGTCGGCGTCAACTCGCCATGGGCCCTCAAGCACGCGTTCAACTCCTTCGACGCCTGGCCGGTGAACATCGGCTTCCTGGCCCGGGGCTCGTCCTCGGACCCGGCGCCGCTGGTGGAGGCGCTCGCGGAGGGCGGGGCGTCCGGCTTCAAGGTGCACGAGGACATGGGCGCCCACACCCGGGCCCTGGACACCGCCCTGCGGGTCGCCGAGGAGCACGATGTGCAGGTCGCCCTGCACAGCGACGGCCTCAACGAGTGCCTGTCGGTCGAGGACACCCTGCGCGTCCTGGACGGCCGTACGATTCACGCCTTCCACATCGAGGGCTGCGGCGGCGGGCACGTACCCAACGTCCTGAAGATGGCGGGCGTCCCGAACGTCATCGGCTCCTCCACCAACCCCACGCTCCCCTTCGGCCGCGACGCCGTCGCCGAGCACTACGGGATGATCGTCTCCGTCCACGCGCTCAAGCCGGACCTGCCCGGCGACGCCGCCATGGCGCGCGACCGGATCCGGGCCGGGACGATGGGCGCGGAGGACGTCCTCCACGACCTCGGCGCGATCGGGATCACCTCCTCCGACGCCCAGGGCATGGGACGGGCGGGGGAGACGATCCGGCGCACCTTCGCGATGGCCGGGAAGATGAAGGGCGAGCTCGGCCCGCTGGACGGCGACGGGCAGGGCGACGACAACGCACGTGTGCTCCGGTACATCGCCAAGCTCACCATCAACCCGGCGATCGCCCACGGCCTCGCCCACGAGATCGGCTCGATCGAGATCGGTAAGATGGCCGACATCGTGCTGTGGCGGCCTCCGTTCTTCGGCGCCAAGCCCCAGATGGTCATCAAGAACGGCTTCCCCGCCTACGGCGTGACCGGTGACCCCAACGCCGCCACCGACACCTGCGAGCCCCTCGTCCTCGGCCCGCTGTTCGGCGCGCACGGAGCCACGCCGGCCGAGCTCTCCGTCGCCTTCGTCAGCCGCGCCGCCGCGGAGTCCGGTTCCTTCGGCCGCCCGTACGACGCCATGGCGACCCGCAGGCGACGGGTCGCGGTGCGTGGCACCCGGGGCATCGGCCCCGCCGACCTCTTCCTGAACTCCCGGACCGGTGACGTCCAGGTCGACGGCCGCACCGGCCTCGTCACGATGGACGGGGAGCCCCTGCGCTCCGAACCGGCCGAGGCAGTCTCCCTCAGCCGTCTGTACTTCCTCTGATCCGCAGCGTTCCGCTTCCGAGTGGACGACCTCTGAACTGTCTCTTGACTGAAAATTCAGTCGAGGGGAAGATTCCACCCACCACGTACCCGTCCTTGGCTCGATTCGGCCTTGCGCGCCGTCCCGTCCGCCACCGACCGGTATCTCTGGCGAGAGAAGAGAGATCTCGAATGACCGCATTCCGTATGCCCGCCGAGTGGTCCGAGCACGAGGGCTGCCTGATGGCCTGGCCCACCCGCCCCGACCTCTGGGGCGGTGTGCTCGACGACGTCAAGGAGGAGTACGCGAACGTCGCGCGGGCCATCGCCGGGTTCGAGCCGGTCACGATGGTCGCCCCGCCCGGCCACGGCGACGACGCCCGCGCCCACTGCGGCGACGGGATCACCGTCGTGGAGCTTCCGCTGGACGACTCCTGGTTCCGCGACTCCGCCCCGCTGTTCGTCCTGGACGGCGAGGGGCGCCGCGCCGGCGTCGACTTCCGCTTCAACGCCTGGGGCCGCAAGCACCACCCCTACGACTCCGACGACCGGATCAGCGCCCTGCTCCTCGCCCACCTCGGGGTGGAGCGCATCCCCTCCGAAATGATCCTGGAGGGTGGAGCGATCACGGTCGACGGCGAGGGCACGCTGATCACGACCGAGCAGTGCCTGCTGCACACCAACAGGAATCCCGGTATGAACCGGGACGAGATCGAGGCTGAGCTGAAATCCCGGCTGGGCGTCCGTAAGGTTGTCTGGCTTCCGTACGGTGGCCTGCTGGACACCGAGACGGACGGCCACGTCGACGGCGTCTGCGCCTTCGCCGCCCCCGGTAAGGTCGTCGTCTCGCTGCCCGAGGACCCCGAGCACCCCGACTACGCCAGGATGCGCGCCAACCGCGCTGTTCTGGAGGCCAGCACCGACGCTCGGGGACGGCGCCTGGAGATCGTCGACGTCCCGCAGGTCGCGTTCGCCGATGTGGCCGGCGACGAGGTCGAGGTGTCGTACCTGAACTACTACGTCGCCAACGGCGGCGTCGTCGTGCCCGTGGCGGGTCTGGCCCAGGACGACGCGGCCCTCGCGGTGATCGCGGCGGCCCACCCCGGCCGCAAGGTGGTCGGCGTGCGGGCGAAGGCGATCGCGTTCGGCGGCGGCGGAGTGCACTGCATCACGCAGCAGATCCCCGTCGCCCGCCCGCTCGCGTAACCGGACCGGACCGATCGCTCCTGCCGGACCGTCCCCGCGGTCCGGCGGCCTCCCCCTATCGCGTACGCACAGGCCGTACGGAAAGAGAGCGCGACGATGAGCACACCCGCCCCCCGCGCCAGCAGACGTGCCGGCGTGCGCCGCGGCCGTCGGCCCGGGCGCCGCCGCGCCGCCGCGGCCGCCCTCCTGACGGCGGCGGCCCTGGTCACGGCCTGTTCGGGGCCGCCCAAGAGCGGGGAGAGCACCGGCGCGTTCTCCCTCTCGAAGACCACGCCCGCCGCCAAGGGCGAGATCGACTCCTTCACCTGGGCCGTGTACGCGGAGCCGCCGACGCTCGACTACACCGTGGCGTTCGACTACCCGCAGAACACGATCCTCTCGAACGTGTGCGAGAGCCTGATGCGCTGGACGCCGGGCCTCACCCTCGAACCCGGACTCGCCGAGAAGGCCACCAACCCCGACCCGAAGACCTGGGTCTACGACCTGCGGTCCGGGGTGCGCTTCCACGACGGCCGGACCATGACCGCCGACGACGTCGTCTTCAGCCTCGGCCGTCAGACGGACCCGGACAACGCGGCGGCCTGGGCGCAGAACTTCCAGAACGTCGCCTCCGTGCGGAAGACCGGCCCGCTCCAGGTCACCGTCAAGCTCAAGAAGCCCGACTCGCAGTTCCCCCAGTACATGGCGACCGCCGCCGGCGTCGTGGCCTCCAAGGCCGGAGTCGAGGCGGCCGGCAAGGACTACGGCACCACGGGCGGCCTCGCCTGCACCGGCCCCTTCGAGCTCGGCGAGTGGAACAAGGGACAGTCCGTCCAGCTCGACCGCTTCGACGGCTACTGGGGCAAGAAGGCCAAGTCCGGCAAGGTGCTCTTCCGGTTCATGACCGACCTCTCCTCCCGGACGAACGCCATGCTCAGCGGGGAGGCCGACGGCGGCTACCTCATCCCCACCGAGAGCTACGCGCGCCTCAAGTCCAGCGGCGTCGGCACCCTCTACTTCGGCGAGGGCCTCAGCACGGTCAACGTCAACATCACGAACATGAAGGGGCCGCTCGGCGACGTCCGCGTCCGCCGCGCGCTGTCCATGGCCCTGGACCGCTCCGGATTCGTGAAGGCCGGGCTCGGCGGCGCGGGCACCGTCACGAACTCGCTCACCACCCGCGCCGCGTGGGCGGCCGGCTCGGAGCAGACCAGGAAGAACGCCTTCGACGGCCTTCCGCAGCTCACGCCCGACATCGAGAAGGCCAAGGCTCTGGTCAAGGAGGCCGGCGCCACGGGCAAGACCCTCACCGTCGCCACCAGCTCCATCGGCCAGGACGTCTCCCTCCTCGCCACCGCCGTCCAGGCGGCCGGCTCCCGGATCGGGCTCGACATCCGGCTCGAGACCATCGCCCCGAACGCGTTCACCGCGCTGTTCACGGACCCCGAGGCCCGCGAGGGCATCGACATGTTCCCGCTCACCTACTACGACTCCATCACCGACCCGATCGACCTGCTGCAGAACTTCAAGACCGGCGCCTACATGAACTTCGCCGGCTACAGCGACAAGAAGTACGACGAGGGCATCGACCGGGCGACCGCCGTGTACGACCCGGACAAGCGCCTCGCCATCGAGGCGGAGCTGCAGAAGCACGCCGTCGAACAGCTGCTGTGGATACCGGTCGCGGAGTGGCCCACCGCCGTCTTCCTCAACAAGAGGATCAGCGGGGCGCCCACCACCATCTCGTACATGTACTACCCGTGGGCCGCCGACGTGGGGGCCGCGCCGTGAGCTTCCTGAGATTCGCCGCCCGGCGGGCCGCCGAGATGGGGGCCACCCTCCTCGTCGCGTCGTTCGTCGTCTTCGGCGCGATGTACCTGGCCCCCGGCAGCCCCGCGAGCTTCCTGCTCTCGGGCCGCTCGGCCTCGCCGGAGGCGCTCGCCGCGATCAACGCCCAGTACCACCTGGACGAGCCGTTCCTCGTCCGCTACCTCCGCTGGCTCGGCGACGTGGTCCAGGGCGACTTCGGGCGGTCCATCACGTACCGCACCGACGTCTCCCGGCTGCTCGCCGACCGTCTGCCCACCACCCTGCTGCTGATCGCGATGGCCCTGGTCGTGGTCGTGGTCATCGGCCTGCTGCTCGGCTGGATCTCCGCGGTACGAGGCGGAGCCACCGACTCCGCCGTCCTCGTCACCACCACGTTCGCCGTCGGCACCCCGTCCTTCGTCGCGGCCGTCCTCCTCCAGGCCCTGTTCGCCGT
This sequence comes from Streptomyces sp. NPDC017246, assembly GCF_044331325.1. Lineage (NCBI taxonomy): Bacteria > Bacillati > Actinomycetota > Actinomycetes > Kitasatosporales > Streptomycetaceae > Streptomyces > Streptomyces sp. NPDC017246. The sequence continues at coordinate 85,629 of NZ_JBIRMW010000012.1, forward strand.
CCGGCTCGGCTGGTTCCCGAGCGGCGGCGCGGGCGAGGGCTTCCTCGACAAGCTCTGGCATCTGACGCTCCCGGCGATCGCGCTCGCGCTCTACCTGATCGGCATGCTCGCCCGCGTCACCCGCTCGGCGATGCTCGAAGCCCTCGACGGCGAGCACGTCACCGTGGCCCGCAGCCGGGGCGTCCCGGAGCGCCAGGTGATCCGCCGCCATGTGTTCCGGAACTCCCTGGGCACCGTCCTGACCACCGGCGGACTGATCGTCTCGACCCTGCTGGTCTGCACGATCCTCGTGGAGACCGCGTTCAGCATCGGCGGCATCGGCCAGCTCCTGGAGCTGTCCACGACCACCAAGGACTTCCCGACCGTCCAAGCCATCTCGCTGATCATCGTCGCCCTGTTCATGATCGTGAACCTCATCGTCGACCTCCTGCTCCCGTTGGTCGACCCGCGGATCACCCTCGGATCGAGGAGCTCCTCCGCATGACCGCCGTCCTCACCCGCCGGCCCGGCCTCGCCAAGCTCCGCACGGCCCGGTCACCGCTCCACCTCATCAGCCTGGGCTTCGTCGTCCTCGTCGTCGCCGGAGCGCTGCTCGCCCCCCTCGTCGTGCCGTACGACCCCAACGCGGTCGACCTCGGCAACGCGCTCGCGGGCCCCTCCGCCGAACACCTCCTCGGCGTGGACGCGGCGGGCCGCGACACCCTGTCCCGGCTGCTCCTCGGAGCCCGCACATCGCTCCTCGGCCCGCTGGGCGTGGTCCTCTTCTCCACCGTCACCGGCGTCGTGATCGGTACGGCGGCGGCCTGGCGGGGCGGCTGGCTCGACTCGGTCCTCTCCCGCAGCACCGAGCTGGTCTTCGCCTTCCCCGGGATGCTGCTCGCGATCCTCATCATCTCGATCTATGGCGAGGGGCTCCTGGCCCCGGTCATCGCCCTCGCCGTCGCCTACCTGCCCTACGTCAGCCGTCTGACGCGCTCCCTGGTGCTGGCCGAACGCGCGCGTCCGTACGTCAGCGCCTACCAGGTCCAGGGCCACTCGGCACTCCAGATCTGCCTGCGCCACATCCTCCCCAACGTCGCCCCCATCGTCCTCGCCCAGTCCACCATCAACTTCGGCTACGCCCTCATGGACCTCGCCGGCCTCTCCTTCCTCGGCCTCGGCGTACCGGCGCTCACCCCCGACTGGGGTCGCATGGTCTTCGACGGGCAGACCGCCGTCCAGCAGGGCTACCCGCTGTCCGCGATCCTGCCCAGCGTCTTCATCGTGCTCACCGTCGTCGCGTTCAACGTGGTCGGAGAGCGCTGGGCCGACCGCGTCGCCAGGAGAGACCGATGAACACATCCGCCAGGCCGGCGCTCGACATACGAGGGCTCCGGATCACCCTGCCCGGCACGGCTCGCCCCGTCCTCGACGGGATCGACCTCACCGTCGCCACCGGAGAGACCGTCGCGCTCGTCGGCGAGTCCGGCTCAGGAAAGAGCCTCACCTCACGCAGAGCCCTGCGTCTGCTGCCGCCGGGCGCCGTCACCGAGGGCACCGTCCTCGTCGACGGCCATGACGTCCTCACCCTGGAGAACGACCGCCTGCGCACGCTGCGCACCGGCACCGCGGCCATGATCTTCCAGGACCCGCGGGCGGCCATCAACCCGCTTCGGCGCATCGGCGACTTCCTCACCGAGAGCGTCCGCACGACCGGGACGATGACCGCCGGGCAGGCGACCGCCCGCGCCGTCGAACTCCTGGAGGCCGTGGGCCTGGACAGCGCGGCGCTCGCCAAGTACCCCGGCCAGGTGTCCGGCGGCATGCTGCAACGCGTCATGATCGCCGCCGCGCTGATGGGCGACCCGGCCCTCCTGCTCGCCGACGAGCCCACCACCGCCCTGGACGTCACCACCCAGGCCGAGGTCATCGCCCTCCTCGGCAGGCTGCGCGAGCGGTTCGGCACCGGGCTGCTCTTCGTCACCCACGATCTCGATCTCGCGGCCGCCATCAGCGACCGCGTGTACGTGATGTACGCCGGGCGGATCGTCGAGAGCGGACCGGCCGAAGAGATCTTCGCGCACCCCCGCCACCCCTACACGGCGGCTCTCCTCGCCTCCACCCCCCGCCTGGAGAACCCGCGGGGCCGGCTCGCCGCCATCGACGGCCAGCCCCCCGACCTCCGGGTGACACTCACCGGCTGCGCCTTCGCCGCCCGCTGCGCGCTCGCCACCGAGCTCTGCGACCAGCAGGCCCCGCTGTCGCTGCCCGCCCCCGGCCGACCCGAACACCAGGCCGCCTGCCACCACAGCGACCGGCTCGAAGGGAGCGCCGTCGATGCCTGAGAACACCCGGAACACCGAGAACACCGGGAACACGTGGTACGGCGAGAAGTCCGATGCCGTACTGGTCGTCAAGGGCCTGCGCAGGACCTACGGGACGGTGCGGGCCGTGGACGACGTGTCGTTCACCCTGCCGCACGGCGGTTCCCTGGGCATCGTGGGGGAGTCCGGCTCCGGAAAGACCACCACCGCGCGGATCGTCGTCGGCCTGGAGCGCGCGGACGAGGGCGATGTCCATGTACGCGGCCGGTCCCGGACCGATCGACAGCGCGGCCGCGCGCAGCGCCTCGCCCGCGCCCGCGAGGTCCAGATGGTCTTCCAGGACCCCCTGCTGTCCCTCGACCCGAGGACCAGCGTCGAAGCGGCCCTCCGCGAGACACTGCGACTCCACTTCCCCGAGCGGGACCACGCCAAGCGGATCCGGGAACTGCTCGACCAGGTCGGCCTGGGCACCCGGGCCGCCGACGTGCTGCCCCGTCAGCTCTCGGGCGGCCAGCGGCAGCGCGTGGCCATCGCGCGCGCCCTCGCCGTGGAGCCGGCCGTCCTCGTCCTCGACGAGGCGGTCGCCGCGCTCGACGTGTCCGTGCAGGCGCAGATCCTCAACCTGCTCGCCGACATCCGGGAGCAGACCTCGATCGGCTACCTCTTCATCACCCACGATCTGGGTGTGGTCCGGTGTGTCACCGACGAGGTCATCGTGATGCGCCACGGCGCCGTCGTGGAGGCGGGGCCCACCGCCGAGGTGCTCGCCGCGCCGCAGCACCCGTACACCCGGCTGCTCCTGGAGTCCGTCCCCCGCCCGGGCTGGGATCCGGAGCGGATCGCGGCCGCCCGCCGGGCGCTGTAAACGCGGTCGAGGCCCCTTCAGGCACCGGCGGCGAGCGTGCGGACCAAGGTCCGGAGCACCGCCCCGGCGTCGACGTCGGCGTCCAGGGACTCCACGGCGGCCAGTCCGTCGACGGCCGCGGCGACGGCCTCGCCCAGCGGCCGGGGGTCCAGGCCGCCACCTCGCTCGTCGGCCAGGACCTGGAACAGGGAGACGAAGCAGGCGCGCCAGCGCCGGTACTCCGCCTCCAGGGACTCCTTCACCCGGTCGTCGTTCAACGCGTGCCAGTGGAGGGCGGAGTGGAGGTGGGCGAGGTCCGTTCCCTCGGGCCTGTCGAGCAGATCGAGCACGCGCCCGGCGCGCTCGGCGAAGGTGCCGGTGGCGGTGACCGCCTCCTCCAGGGGCGAGATCCACTCGGGGCGGATGTCCGCGATGACGGCGAGGACGAGGTCGGTCCTGTCCTGGAAGTGGTAGTGGCACATTCCGTGCGAGACCCCGCACAGTGCCGCCACGTTGCGGGTGGTGAACCGCTCGCTCATCTCGCCGGCCAGCAGTGTGCGCGCGGCCGCGATCAACCGGGCCCGCGTCTGCTCGCCCTTCGCCGAGGCCCGCGACCGCGATGCCGGGCGGGTCAGGTCCGGGGAAGCGGCCTGGTTCGGGGAGTCCTTCGCGGATGCTGCCATGACCTCCATCTAACCAGGTGCCATGCCCGCCATCAGCGGGTTTCGGCGCCTGGCGCACGCCCGGGGCGGAGGCGGGGGCCGGGTTCCCGACAGTGCCGCCAAAAATATTGACCGAGCGCTCGCTCGGTTTTAGATTTCCGACCAACCGCGGACCTTCCGCGGGGAGTTGACGTAGGAGGCGCAAGTGAGCCGACCCGAGTCGAGCCGACACGCACGCAGGACCCTGAGCCGGCGAGGATTCGTCGCGGCGGCCGGCGTGACCGCCGTGGGCGCCGCCCTCGCGACCACCCGGTTCCAGGCCGGGGCCGCCGCCCCGGCCGCCAGTACCTTCCGCGTCCCGGTCGAGGACGTCCGGCACACCCGTACGTGGATGTGCTGGCCCGACAGCACCTCGATCTGGGGCAACACGCTGAGCGGCGTCCAGGCGGACATCGCCCTGATCGCCCGGACGATCGCGAAGTACGAGCCCGTCGTGATGTGCGCCAACTCCGGGAGCGCCGCCAAGGCCCGCCAGCTGTGCGGCTCCACGGTCACCGTCATCAGCTCCATCCCCGTCGACGACTGCTGGACCCGCGACACGGGGCCCGTCTTCCGTACGAACGGGGCCGGCGGCCTGGACGCCGTCGGCCTCAACTTCAACGGCTGGGGCAACAAGCAGACCCACGCCAAGGACGCGCTCGTCGCCGGCCGGATCGCCGCCTACGTGGGCGTGCCGATCACCTACGCCGACCTGGTCGGCGAGGGCGGCGCCATCGAGCAGGACGGCGCCGGCACCCTCATGGCCACCCGCAGCAGCCTCGTCAACCGCAACCGCAACCCCGGGGTGACGGAGCGCCGGCTGGAGGCGGTCATGTGCGAGGCGTACGGCGCCTCCAAGGTCATCTGGTTCGACGGCGTCAAGGGCCAGGACATCACCGACGACCACGTCGACGCCACGTCCCGCTTCCTCGCCCCCGGCGAGGCCCTCGTGCAGATGCCGCTCTCGTCGGAGTCCGACGCCTACGCCCGGGACGCACGCCAGCAGTTCGGCATCCTGTCCGCCTCGACGACCGCCGACGGCACCCCGATGGACACGATGCGCCTCCAGGGACCGGACTACAACAAGATCCGCTCCGCCAACCCGGACTTCCTCGCCTCCTACGCCAACTTCTACCTGTGCAACGACGCGGTGATCAGCGCCCACTTCGGCGACACCCGGGCCGACCAGGCGGCGAAGGCCACCCTGGCCCGCCTCTACCCCGACCGTGTCATCGAGCAGCTGAACATCGACCGCCTCGGCACGGGCGGCGGCGGCATCCACTGCGTCACCCAGCAGCAGCCCGTCAGATAGCGAACGAACGGCGGCCGAGAGCGGGACAGGGGCCACCGGGGACCGGACGGACGTCCACGGGCGTCCGTCCGCCCCCCGGGGGCCGGACGGCTCCCGGCCGCCACCACCGTCCTCCAGCACGGCCGAGGAAAGGCGCACAGGTGATCGACAGGTCCAGCAGTGGCGGGGGAGGACTCAGGGCGGGAGCCCTCGGTACGTTCGACTCCGTGGTCATGGCGGTCGCGGGCTGCGGGCCGGCGTACATCGTCGTCGCGCTGATCCCCGCGCTCGTCGCGGCGGTCGGCTTCGCCGCCCCCGCCGCCCTGCTCTACGGCGCGATCCCCATGGTGGGCATCGCCCTCGCGTTCCGGCACCTGGGACGGCTCGACGTCAGCGCCGGCGCCACCTACTCCTGGGTCGCCAGGGGCCTCCACCCCGTCCTCGGATTCCTCAGCGGATGGGCCGTGGTCGCCGCCACCACCCTCTTCATCGTCGCCTCGACGACCTCCGCGGGCGCGGCCACCCTGTCCCTCTTCGACGAGGATCTGGCCAGGAGCGAGGTCTGGTCCACCGCGGTCGGCCTCGGCTGGTTCCTGCTGATCGCCGCCCTCGTGGCCGCGGGCACCCGGATCGCCGCCGGGGTGCGCGTCGTCGCCGTCGGGGTGCAGCTGGCACTGCTGCTCGCCGTGGCCGTCACCGCGCTGACCCGGGACACCCACGCCGCCGCGTTCTCCTTCTCCTGGTTCGGCCTCGGCCACTTCGACGCGACCCACTCCTTCACCGCGGGCGCGCTGATCGTGGGGGCCGTGTACTGGGGCTGGGACGTGACGGCCAATCTGAGCGAGGAGACCCGCAGCGGCCGGGGCGGCTCCGGACTGGGCGGACTGATCGGCCTCCTCGTCGTCGCCGCCACCCTCCTCACCCTGACGGTCAGCACGAACATGCTCCTGGGGCCGGCCGCCGTCACCTCGGACGACGAGACCTTCCTCCTTCTGCTCGGCGAGACGGCCTGGCCGGGAGTCGGCGGCACCCTGCTCGTCCTCGCCGTCCCGCTCGCCATGGTCGCCACCCTGGAGACCACGCTCCTCCAGGTGACGCGCACCCTGTTCGCCATGGGCCGCGACCGCATGGTCCCCGCCTTCCTCGGCCGGGTGCACCCCCGGCGGCGGACCCCCGTGGCGTCCACACTGGTCGTCTGCGCGTTCGCCGTGACGACCCTGACGCTCGTCGTGCTCACCGATCGCGGGTTCGTCGTCCTCGACGACGCCCTCATGGGGATCGGTCTCCTGATCGCCTTCTACTACACACTCGCCGGCATCACCGTCGCCGTGGCCTTCCGCGGTGTGCTGCTCGCCTCCCTCGGCAATCTGATCTTCCTGGGGCTCTGGCCGCTCACCGGCGTGGCCTTCAACATCTGGGTCCTCGTGGCCTCGGCCCGGACCCTGACCGGAGCACAACTGGCCATCGGCATCGGCGCGCTGGCCGTCGGGCTGATCCCGCTGGGCATCGCGTGGTTCCGGGGCGGCCGGTCCTTCCTCCGCCCACGCCCGCTCAACTCGAAGGACGTGACCACGGCGGAGTCGTCGTTCGAGGACGTGCCGGCGGCCGGCACCGCCGACGGCAGACGAGAAGGCCTCCTGTCAGATTTCTGAACCCGCCACCCGCCACCCGGAACTCGGAACCGGCACCCGGCACCCGGCACCCGGCACCCGGAAAACCCGCCACCCGGCACCCGGAATCCGTACGAGGGAGAACCGACATGTCCGCCTGGCTGCGCCGTGGCACATCCGCGCCCGACTACGACCCGACGTTCGGCGACAGGGCGCTCGCCGACGGCCGCGAGGACATGCTCCTGGGCCGTTGGGAAGGCGCCCGCGACCTGCTCGCGCGGATCCCGGGCGACTGGGACGTACGAGCCCACCGCGTCCGCCTGCTCGCCGACGCCGCGGCGGGGCGGCGCACCGTGGACCTGTGGCAGGTGTCGGAACCGACGAACCCCGACGCCGCCGTACTGCGGGCGGAGACCGAGGTGATGCGGATGTTCGCCGCCGCCCGCACCGGGCGGACTCCCGGCGCCGACAGACTGGATACGGCGGTCCGGTACTGCTACCGGGCGGCCGAGCTCGCACCCTCCGATCCCCAACCGTGGGTCTCACTGCTCACCCTGGGCAGGCTCTACCCCGGCGGACACCCCGAGACGTCGGCCTGGTGGAAGGAGATCCTCGCGCGGGACCGGGACCATCGAGAGGGTCACCACCAGGTCCTTCGTCACCTCTCCGCCCGCTGGCACGGCTCTTACGCCACGACGCTCAACTTCGCCTGGGACGCTGCTGGTTCCGCCCCGTACGGATCACCGCTCGCCATCCTCGCCCAGGTGGCGCGCGCCGAGCACTACCGGCACCGGGTGGCGACCGAGGGGAAGGGCGTCCTCGGCCTGACGCACCACTGGACCGACGAGCGTGCCCGCGGCGACCTTCGCCACGCGTGGGACAAGTGGATCGCCCACCGCGTCCCCAGGGCGCAGGACGTCGCCGACCTCAACCATCTGGCGCACGGTCTGGTCAGGGCCGGCATGGCCGAACGGGCGGGCGAGGTCTTCCGGTTGCTGGACAACCGGGCCACCGAAGTGCCCTGGTCGTACACCGGGGACCCGGAGCAGCTCTTCATCCGCTGGCGCGACAAGGTCGCATCCGACGCCCGGTGAACACCCATGCGGGCTCTTGATTGAAAATTCGGTCATTTCGATGGCCCTCTCCCTCGCGGTTCCCTGTGGGACGCGTGCTGCCGGCTCACTCCCGGCACGGTGGTGTCCATGCCCGAAAAGGATGGTCAACCCCCGGTGGCGCGGGCGCAGTCAACCGGCTGGATCACATCGGCAGGATTGCCTGACGTCATCTGTGCGCTATCTATTGACTGAAAATTGAGTCAATCCCTAGGGTGGCGCAGCCCCACCGACTCCGTCCGGTCGGGGTGGTCGGGTGGCCTTGAGGTGCACCCCTTACTCAGGAGGCCATATGGGGTCAGTCACCTCGGAGACCGGGAGTTCCGCACCTCCCGCCGGCATCGAGCAGCACTCGATCGACTGGGTGCCCCTCGCGGAACGGCACGGCAAGCCGTCGAGTGTCGGCGCCATCTGGTTCGTCGGCAGTCTCAACCTCACCGGTCTCGCCACCGGCGTCGTGACGCTCTCCATGGGGGCCTCGCTGGTCTGGACGGTGATCGCCACGGTCCTCGGCTCGCTCTTCGGCACGTTCTTCATGGCCTTCCACTCGGCCCAGGGCCCCCAGCTGGGGCTGCCCCAACTGGTCCAGTCCCGGCCGCAGTTCGGGTACGTCGGCGCGGCGCTGACCGTGTGGGTCTTCGCGCTGGTCAACTACGTGGGCTTCAACACCTCCGACGCCCTGCTCTCCGGTCAGGCCGTGAACCTGCTGACCGGGATTCCCAACGGGTTCGGGTATGTGCTGGCCGCCGCGGTGGCGACCGTGATCGCTCTGTTCGGCTACGACTGGATCCACCGGTTGAACAGATGGCTCACCTGGCCGTTCGTCGTGGTCACCGCGGCCATCACCGCTGCCGCCCTGTTCGCCGGCGGGCTCCCCGCCGACGTCTGGGACGCGGGTCCCTTCGCGCTCGCGCCGTTCGTGCTCGTGTTCGTCTTCGTCGCCGGCTTCCAGCTGGGCTGGGCACCGTACGTCTCGGACTACTCGCGGTACCTCAGACCCGACGTCTCAGTGCGCAGCACCTTCTGGTGGACCTACCTGCCCAGCGCCGTCTCCGGCATCTGGGTGTTCCTCCTCGGCGCCGTGGTCTCGGCCGGTGCCCCTGAGGGCACCGACCCGGTGACCGCGCTGAAGCTCGCCGGCGACCGGCTGTTCAGCGGGTTCGGGACGCTCGCCGTCGTGGTCCTGCTGATCGGGCTGCTCTCCATCATGGCGATCAACCAGTACGGCGGCAGTCTCACCATGATCTCGATCGTGGACTCGTTCCGGCCGGTCAAGCCGACGCGGGGCATCCGGGTCGTGACGATCGGGATCATGCTGGTGGCCGTCGGGTCGATCTCGACCCTCGTCGGAATCGACCGCTTCAACTGGTTCTTCGCCAACGTGGTGGTCGTGCTGACGTACCTGTTCATCCCGTGGACGGCCGTCAACCTGGTGGACTTCTTCTTCGTCCGGCGCGGCCAGTACGTCGTGAAGGAGATCTTCAACCCGCGCGGAATCTATGGCCGTTGGGGCTGGCGCGGAAACCTCGCCTACGGGATCGGGCTGGCCTGCATGGCCCCGTTCATGGTCATCACCGGTCTCTACGTCGGACCTGTCGCGAAGATCCTCGGTGGCGTCGACTGTTCGCTCTTCGTCGGACTGCCGGTGGCCGGCGGCCTCTACTGGATCTTCGCCCGGAGCCTCGACCTGGCCACCGAACGCCGGATGGTCCGAGAGGAGGGGCTGCTGACGCCACCTCACTGAGCACACCGCGCCGCACGTACGAACCTCCGCGAGAAGGAGCATCACGTGAAGACACAGCACGACGGCGACACGCCGGGCATCAGCCGTAGAACGCTTCTGGCCCGAACCGGGGCGGCCGCGGCCGCACTGGCGGTGGGGCCGGTACTCGGCGGCATCCAGCCGGCCATGGCCGCGTCCTGGCGGGTCCCCGGTGAGGAGACGCCGCACAAGCGGACCTGGATGGCCTGGCCGTCCAGCTACACGATCTGGGGCAACCTGCTCTCCAAGATCCAGACCGACATCGCCAAGCTCGCGAAGGAGGTGGCCAAGTACGAGCCGGTCACCATGTGCGCGGACGGCTCGTCGGCCGCCTCGCAGGCCAGGACCGCCTGCGGATCCACGGTCACGGTGATCAGCTCGATCCCCGTCTCGGACTGCTGGATGCGGGACACCGGCCCGCTGTTCCGCGTCGACGGCGCCGGCGGCATGGATTCCTTCGGGCTCAACTTCAACGCCTGGGGCGAGAACGCCACGCGCTTCTACGGCCTCCCCGCCTCCGCCTACGACAAGGACCGTGTGCTCGCGCAGCGCGTCGCCTCCTCCGTGGGTGTGCCGTTCGCGAAGGCGTCCGTGGTCGGCGAGGGCGGCGGCATCGAGTACGACGGCGACGGCACGGTGATGGCGACCGAGAGCTGCTGGCTGAACAGCAACCGCAACCCCGGCAAGTCGCGGAGTCAGGTCGAGGCGGAGCTGCTCTCCCGGTTCGGCGCCTCGAAGATGATCTGGCTGCCCGGTGTCACCGGGCAGGACGTCACCGACGGCCACATCGACGGCACCGCCCGGTACATCAAGCCCGGCGTGGTGATGGTGCAGCTGGCCGGTGCCGTACGGCCGGACGTCTGGACCGACAACGCCCAGGCCATCCACGACGTCCTGGTGAACGCGACCGACGCCAGGGGCCGCCGACTGCAGGTCCTCACCATCCAGGGTCCCGACACCCTGCCGCGGATCGCGGCGGGCAAGCGCCAGGACTTCCTCAGCTCCTACATGAACTGGACGGTGACGAACCAGGCGGTGATCACGACCCAGTTCGGAGACACGGCCAAGGACGCGGCGGCCAGGACGGCGATCGCGGCCGCCTACGGCAGGCCCGTCGTCCAGCTCAACCTCGACAACCTCTACGGCAACGGCGGCGGTGGCGCGCACTGCGTCACGATGCAGGAACCCGTCCGCTGAGCGACGCGCCCGGGTCTCGCCCTCGAGGCCCGGGCGCCCTGCCGGGCCGGCCCGGAAGGGACCACGCCTCACCTGAGGTCACGGAGTGCTCCGATCACCCGTGGACGACACCCGTGGACGACACGCGTGCACCACTGCTGGTTGCATCGCAGCCGATCTCGCAGTCGAACGGATCGGGCTCTTCCCGCGGACCATCACCTCGTCCTCCGACGGCCGACTCGCGTACGTGGCCTGCGCCGTCTCGTCCACCGTCGACCTGGAGACGCTGGATCGCCTGGCCCGGCTGGACATCGCCAAGCTGGGCGAGCCGGGCGCGCACGGTCTGGCGTATCGTCCGCGCCCGGCCTGATCGCCGCGCGGGCGGAGACGGACCGTGGCCGGCGGTCGCGCGACCCGGACGGTCGGGCATGACGTCACCGGGGGTCTGCAGACCCTCGGCGTCCGTCGGTCGCTGCCTCGGTAAAAGTTGAGAATTGTTCACTTTCCATTGACAGGGCGGATCCCGGGGCCCGAAAGTGCCGTGAGCAACCAGCACCCCGGCGATCGAAGCGAGTCCCCATGACAGCGCCCGTACCCGAGTTCCCGGCCGGCTTCCTCTGGGGAGTCTCCGCCTCCGCCTTCCAGATCGAGGGCTCGCTCACGGCCGACGGCCGCGGCCCCTCCTCCTGGGACGCCTTCACCGGAGAGCAGGGACGCGTCAAGGACGGCTCGCACGCGGAGGTCGCCACCGACCACTACCGGCGCTACCGCGAGGACGTGGCGCTGATGGCCGAACTCGGCGTCGGCGCCTACCGGTTCTCGGTCTCCTGGTCCCGGGTCCTGCCCGAAGGTGACGGCCGGGTCAACGACAAGGGGCTGGACTTCTACGACCGGCTCGTCGACGAGCTGTGCGCCTCGGGGATCGCCCCGGTGCCCACACTGTTCCACTGGGACACCCCCCTCGCCCTGGAGAAGCGGGGCGGCTGGCTCGACCGGGACACCGCCGAGCGGTTCGCGGCGTACGCCTCGGTGGTCGCGGAGCGGCTCGCCGACCGGGTGCCCATGTGGATCACCATCAACGAGCCGGCCGAGGTCACCCTCCTCGGATACGGCCTCGGCGAGCACGCCCCCGGCCGCCGACTCGTCTTCGACGCCCTGCCCGCCGCCCACCACCAGCTCCTGGCCCACGGCCTGGGCGTCCAGGCCCTGCGGGCCGCGGGCGCCCAGCAGATCGGCATCGCCGTCTCCCACAGTCCGGTCTGGACCGCCGGCGACAGCGACGACGACCGGGCGGCCGCCGAGTTGTACGACACCCTCACGAACCGCCTCTTCGCCGACCCCCTCCTGACCGGCGCCTATCCGGACGAGGGCCTGGCCTCGCTCCTCCCCGGCCCGGTGGCGGAGGACCTCAGGACGATCTCGGCCCCCCTGGACTGGTACGGGATCAACTACTACAACCCGATGCTCGTCGGCGCCCCGCAGCCGACCCCGGACTCCTCCGCCGACGCCGGCTCCTCCTTCGGCGGGATCGACATACCAGCGGACCTCCCCTTCGCCATCCGGCAGATCGAAGGCCGTGAACTCACCGACTTCGGCTGGCCGGTGGTCCCGGACGGACTGCGCGAACTGCTCGGCACCATGCGCGAGCGCTACGGCGACCGGCTGCCGCCCGTGCACATCACCGAGAACGGCTGCTCGTACGGCGACGGGCCGGACCCCGAGACGGGGCGGATCGACGACGCCCGCCGGGTCGCGTACCACGACGGCCATGTGCGCGCGCTGCACGAGGCGATCGCGGAGGGCGCCGATGTCCGCGGGTACTTCATCTGGTCGATCCTCGACAACTTCGAGTGGGCGGAGGGGTACCGGCAGCGCTTCGGGCTCGTCCACGTCGACTACGAGACCCTGGAGCGGACGCCCAAGGAGTCGTACGCCTGGTACCGCGACCTGATCAAGAGCGGCAGATGACCGCCGAGGGGACGGCGGCAGAGCCGGCCCCCGTGACCGGGGTCCCGGCCGGGGGCCGGTGGGTGAGCGCGCTGTCCCTCGCCAACCTCGGTGTCTGGGTCGGCTGGTTCGGCCCTCTGCAACTGCTCCTGGCGCGCCAGGCCGAGCACCTCACCCCCGACCACAAGGCGTCCACCCTCGCCCTGGTGACGGGAGTGGGAGCGGCCGTGTCGATGGTCGCCAACCCCGTCTTCGGCGCGCTCTCCGACCGGACGACGGCGTCCGTCGGCCGGCGCGTCCCCTGGGTGGCAGGCGGAGTGGCGGGCGGGGCGGCCGGGCTGCTCGTCCTGGCCGCGGCGCAGAGTGTCGCGACCGTGATCGTGGGCTGGTGCGTGGTCCAGCTCGCCCTCAACGCGGCCTTCGCCGCTCTCACCGCGGCCGTCCCCGACCAGGTACCGCCGCGGCGGCGCGGTCTGGTCGGCGGCTGGCTCGGCGTCTCCCAGGTCGGCGGCATCCTGGTGGGTACGGCACTGGCGACGGTCGCGGGCGGGGTGGTCGGCGGATATCTGGCCTGCGCGGTCTTCTCGGTGGTCGCGGCCGTTCCGTACGTCCTCATGCGGCGCGACACCCCGCTCGCCCGCGCCGACCGGCCGGCCTTCCGGTGGAGGACCTTCCTCGGCGGTTTCTGGATCGACCCGCGTCGCCATCCGGATTTCGGGTGGGCCTGGCTCACCCGCTTCCTGATGAACCTGTCGTACTCCATCAGCACGATGTACCTGCTCTACTACCTCACCGACGCCGTGCGTTACGAGGGCGACGCGGACAACGGCGTACTGATCCTCACGGCGCTCAACGCGCTCACCCTGCTCGCCACGGTGGTGATCAGCGGCATCCGGTCGGACCGCAGCGGCCGACGGAAGTCCTATGTGATCCGGTCGGGTCTCGTCATCTCCGCGGCCACCCTGCTCCTCGCCGTCTGGCAGACCTGGACGGGCGCGGTCGTCGCCTCGCTCGTCCTCGGCCTCGGCTTCGGCGTGTACACGGCCGTGGACTTCGCCCTGCTCACGGACGTGCTGCCGACGGCGGAGGACCGGGGAAGGGACCTGGGCGTCATCAACATCGCCAACGCGCTTCCCCAGGTGCTGGCCCCCGTGATCGCTGCCCCGGTCGTCACCCACTTCGGCGGGTACACGACCCTCTACACCCTGGCGGGCGCGCTGGCCCTCGCGGGCTCGGTCCTGGTGAGCCGTATCCGCTCGGTCCCCTGAGGCCGGGCCCGCCGCCGTACCGGCCGGCACGTACGGCGCCGGCCGCGGTGCCACCACCTCGGGTGGCGGCACCGCGGCCGGCGGGAACGGCTACCGGGACAGCGTCACTTGCCGAGCCACGCGTTGTGCACGGTCAGCGTCGACGTGTTGCCCTGCTTGTCCGTGACCACGGCGGAGAGCGAGATTCCGCTGTCCTTCGCCGGGCTCTTCACGGAGATCCGGCCGTTGACGACCTTCACGAGCTGCCAGGTGCTCCCGTCGTCGTAACTGACCGACACCTTGAGCGACGAGAGGTTCTTCCCGGCCGCCGAGCCCTGCACGGTCACCGGGACGACGACCGGCGCGAGGGCCGGGGCACGCGAGCCGAGATCGACGGGGGCCGCGAAGCGGACCGTGGACACCGGCAGCGCCGTGGTGGCCGCGACCTGCCCCGAGCGGAACGTGAAGGCGGTCTCGACGCGGCTGGAGGCCTCCGCGGTCTTCGCCGGACGTGCGGCGGAGGTCACCAGCCGGTACTCGGCGTCGGCGGCGTCGACCGCGAAGGGCGTCGAGCCGGTCAGCGGGTCGTCGTTCTCGGCGACCTTGACGCCGTCGCGGTACAGCGTCGTCGTGGCCGTGGTGTCCGGAGTGAGACCCACGTTGCCCTGACCGTCCGCGAACAGCGGCACGGAGCCGACGAGCTGCTGAAGGCCGGTCACCGGGTCGGGAGCGGTGCGGAACACACCCGTCTTCTCGCCCAGGAGCGGGCCGAAGACACCCGCGTTGAACGACTCCTTGTACGTCCTGCCGGCCTCGTAACGCTTCGGCCGGAGCATCTCGTAGCCGCCCTCGAAGGCCGGGTAGCCCCACTGGTCGAGCTCGCCCAGCTGGTTGAACCGGGTGAGCCACTCGACGTTGTCGCCGGTGGAGACGAGGAACGTACGGGTGCCCGGCGCCGCCTGCGCGTCGGCATAGGCGTTGCCCTCCGGCGCGCCCGGAATATGGGGGTACGGGGAGACGAGTGCGGACTTCCCGGGCGCGGAGGCGCCGAGACCGACCTTGATCGTGGCCAGCTCGCTCGCCTTCACGTGCTTGGTGTAGCCGGTCGTGATCCGGTTCGTCCTGCCGCCGAAGGCCACCGAGTACTGGGTGGTGGCGTCCTTGAGGAAGTGCGCGTCCCAGGTCTGCAGAAGCGAGCCGTCGGTGACGGCCGGTCCCAGGTGGGCGGTACGGAAGCCGGTGAAGCCCCTGAGCACCCAGCCGTTGCCGACCCGGCCGGCCTCGGTGGCGACCTCGTAGTACGTGCCGCCGTAGTCCGCCCGGTTCAGACCGGGCACGGTGAGATCCACCGGCCTGGTGATCCGCGCGTCGGCGGTGAGCGTCGTGTCGCCCGTGATCTCCAGCTTCGGCTGGGCGATCCAGTCGGTGCCCTTGGTGTAGTCCGACGGGTCCGCGTAGACCGCCGTGTTGTAGGTGTACGAACCCTTGGGAACCCGGATCGTGTGGCTGCCCGGCTCGTTGTCGACGCGGGCCCCGAAGCCCACGGCGGGGCCGCCGACGCCGGTCAGCGCGCTGGAGAAGTTCTGGGCGTCGGCGCCGTCACGGCCGAGCGTCCGCAGCGTGACGGCGTACGACTCCACCTCACGGACGGCCACCGCGGCCGTACGGACGGACTGGCCCGCGCCGGTGGCGGTGACAGAGCCAGAGAAGGTGCCGTCGACATCGCCGACGCTCGGGTGCGCGACGAGGTCGACCTCGGCCCTGCCACCGGCGGGCACGGTCACCTTCGAGGCGCCGAGCGTGAAGAACCCGGCCGCGGCCGGCTTGCCGTGCGGGTCCACCGTGGACACCGACAGGTCGAGGGTGACGTCACTGGTCCCGAGGTTGCGGTACGCGACCTTCCGGGTGACGGGCAGGTCGTCGGCGTGCGGCCACTGCGCCATGCCGTAGTTCAGCGAGACCGGTTCGGCGACGACACTCTGGGCCAGCGCCTTGTCGACCTGGACCCGGCCCGCACCCTGCTGGAACGCGGTGAGGCCGATGTCCTTGGCGGACCCGGTCAGCGCGCCCTTGAGCTCGGCGGACTTCCAGGCCGGATGCAGCTGCTTCAGGATCGCGGCCGCGCCCGCGACGTGCGGGGTGGCCATGGACGTGCCGTCGATCTGCAGGTACCCCGGCGCGGGGTGCGGAGTGCCGGGGCTCCTGTCGATGGCGCTGCCGGGGGCGGCGGCCGCGGTGATGGCGACGCCGGGCGCGGTCACGTCCGGCTTGACGGCGCCGTCGCCGGCCCGCGGTCCGGTGCTGGAGAACGGCGCCAGCTTGTCGTTCCTGTCGACGGCGCCCACGGTCAGCGCGGCGTCCGCACTGCCCGGTGAGCCCACCGTCTCGGGGCCGTACTCGCCGTCGTTGCCCGCCGCGACGGCGAACAGGATCCCCTTCTCGGCGGACAGCCTGTCGACCGTGGCCTCCAGCGGGTCGACGCCGGGGCTGTCCGGGCCGCCGAGGCTGAGGTTGACCACGTCCGCGCCCTCGGCGGCGGCCCACTCCATGCCCGCGATGACGGCGGAGTCGTCGCCGTAGCCCTCGTCGTCGAGGACCTTCCCGCTGATCACCTTGGCACCGGGGGCGACGCCCTTGTACCGGCCACCGGACTTGGCGCCGGTGCCCACGGCGATCGAGGCGACATGGGTGCCGTGTCCGACACGGTCCACGGCATCGGGGGACGAGGAGAAGTTCTTCTCGCCGACGACCTGGGGCTTGAGGTCGTCATGGGTCTTGTCGACACCGGTGTCGAGAACGGCGATCTTGACACCCGTGCCGTCGTACCCGGCCTCCCACGCCTTGTCGGCGCCGATCTGCCGGACGCTGCCGTCGAGGCGCGCCGCGCGCACCCCGTCCAGCCACACCTTCGCGATGCCGGAGGCGGTGGCGCGCGCGCCGCTCGCCCGGCGGTCGGTCAGCGCGTCCCACACCCTGGCGACGTCGTCCTGGGACGTACGGATCGCGTCGGCGTTGATGGTCGGGAACGTGCGCCGCAGCTGGGTGTCGCCGGCCGTCCGCACCTCGGCCCGTGCCGCGCCCGCACCTCCTTCGTACTGCACGATCAGCTTGAGCCCGTCGCGGTGGCTCTTGCGCAGCCGCGCGTCGGTGAGCACGTCGAGGTCGAAGAGCCGCTGGTCCAGCGTGCCGGCGGATATCAGGCGCTGCGCGTCGGCGGGCACCACCAGGGTGCGGCCGTCGAAGCGCTGTATCTGTACGGGTATGTGCTCGCGGCCCTCGGCGGCCTCGAAGCCCACCATGCGGCCCTTGGCGTTCACCACGACACGGTCGCCCGTGACGAGCGGGATCCGCTGGTTGCCGCCGATGTCTGTGATGTCCGACGCGGCCGCCGTGTTCACGGCGATCGCCGTCGTGGGACCGGTCATGCCTGCCACGAGCGCCACCGATGTGGCCGCCGCGATGGTGAAGGCGCGTGCTCTGTGCACTTGTGCGCGCAAGTCTCCCCCAGGAGCTTGGGATGAGGTCGAGTGGTCGTTGCCGGCCGGGGGCGAAACGGCACCCCGTCTCCGGTCAGCGCAGTATGTGAGGCGGGGGAGACGTGATCAACGAGGGGACGGGCGGAGGGGGTTTATCCGCATGGTTTCAAGCCATCCGGAAGCCGGGGAGTTTGATGGGACCACGACGGCGATGTGACGACCGTGTGACAGCCGCTCGATGCTTGCGCGACACGCGACCACCCCGACCCCGCCGGATCGCAGGCCCCGCACGCGATTCGACGGCGGACGCCCTCGTGATCGGAGGGTGTCGTTCCCATTGGCTGTAATCCGCATCCGCAGGGAACGGTGTTCGGGGGAGTACGAGGGGCCGGACTACCGGTGCGCGGTCTTCGTCGGCGGATGTGCCTTGGTGATGACGCAGACGCCGTCCACGCACTGGCGTTCCAGGCGGCCGCGGGAGATGGTCTGCGCCAGGCCGACCATCCAGCAGGTGGGACAGCCGCGGAAGGCGACCAGGGCCAGCGGTGCCGCCAGCAGGGCGGCCGGGCCCGCGAACGGCACCAGGGCGATCGAGCCGATGATCAGCCCGAAGCCGACGGCGCCGCGCGCCAGATGGCGCGGGACGGACTTGCTGGCGAAGTTCCTTTCGGCCAGAGCGGGTTGGGCGGGCGGTGCGGTGGTCCGGCCCCTCGTCTCCCGCGTCGCCTTCGCGTGCCGCGCCTCCTCGGCATCCTGCGTGGGCTTCAGGGCGTTGACGGACTTCAGGGTCATGGCTCATTCCCCTCCGACTCGCTGGTCGACGGCTCGATCGGGTGTGTGGTCCGCTGCTCGGTCGGCCGCCGCCAGGGACTCACGCAGCGCCGCGCGTGCCCTGTGCAGCCGCGACTTCATCGCCGAGTTGCTCAGACCGAGCGAATGGGCGACGGCCTTTCCCGGCAGGTCCTGTACGTCCCGCATGATGAGGACCTGCCGCTGGTCACGGGGAAGGGCACTGACCGCCGCCGCGATCCTCTCCACCTCCAGCCGGTGCAGCACCGCGTCCTCGGCGGACCGTTCCGTGCTCGCCTCCGGTTCGGCCGGCGCCTCCTCCCTCCGCGAGACGAGCTGCCGTACGTGCCGGAGGCATTCGTTGCGCACGATCCGGAACATCCACGAGGCGAGTGCGCCGGTCGCCCGCAGGGTGCCGATCTTCCGGTAGAGGATGATCAGCGCCTCCTGCGCCGCGTCCTCCGCGTCCTGCGGCGAGGCGCACAGCGACAGGGCGAACCTGCGCACATGAGGCTGCGATTCCATGACGACGGTGGTGAGCGAGGTGACGTCGCCGTCCTGGGCGGCTTTGATCAGCCGCTCGTCGGGCCACGAGAATCGCTGCTTCATGTACTCCTCTTTCCCGGAAGGTGTCCCGCTCCGCACGGAGGCGTCGGTCAGACTCGGCTCTTGTAGCGGCGCAGCAGATGCCAGCTGCACGCGCCCATGAGCAGGACTCCGATCACGACGAGGCCAGTGATCATCATGGGTGTTCCTCCCGGTTCCGCCGGCCCGTTCGGCCGGTACGTGGACGAGAGGCGGGGAGGGCCCGAGAGGATTCACCTCCGGCCGGGGTTTCTCCGTCGCGTCGGTCCTTGCCGGCCTACTCCTCGATCGCCTGGTAGAGGGTGGTCCAGAAGTCGTGCATCAGGTGGACCGAGTGGGGGGCCGAGGTGCCGACCTGGGTGAGGAGGACACCGACGACGTTGTTGACGGGGTCGGCGTACGTGGAGGTGCCGGAGCCGCCGTCCCAGCCGAACTGGCCGACGGGGGCGTAGTCGCCGCGGTAGGTCCGTACCGCCATCCCGAAGCCCCAGCCTCCGTGCTGCCCCTGGCCGAAGGAGATGTGGACGTTGTCGGTGGCCAGCTTCGTGCGGGCCGCGTTCTGGGCGGGGCCGAGGCGGTTGGTGGTCATGAGCTCCACCGCCTGCCTGGACAGGATCCGCTCGCCGCGGTGCCTGCCGCCGTTCAGGAGCATCCTGAAGTAGGCGTGGTAGTCGTCCGCGGTGGAGACCAGACCGCCCCCGCCGCCCTGGAACGCCGGAGGACTGCTCCACCGGCCGTCCCGGGACTCGTCCCACACGTGGAACTCGCCGGACGCCGGGTCGGGCGCGTAGAGGACCGGCATGCGGTCGGCCTTCCCGTCCGGGACGTGGAAGCCGGTGTCCTTCATCCCCAGCGGGCCGAGGACGCGCTCGCGCAGCACCTCGTCGAAGGTCCTGCCGGTCACCCGGGAGACCAGCACGCCGGCCAGGTCGCTGGCGATGTGGTACTGCCAGCGCTCGCCGGGCTGGTGCATCAGCGGCAGCGCGCCCAGTCGGCGCAGCCACTCGTCCTGGTCGGGCATCGGAGTGGGCAGGTTGGGCGTCAGACCCTGGGCGAAGACCTCGTTCATGATCGGCGTCCCGATCGAGGTCATGTCCATCCCGAGACCGAAGGTCGAGGTCAGCACGTCCCGGACGGTGATCGGACGGCGTGCGGGGACCGTCTCGTCGATCGGGCCGTCGAACGCCTTCAGCACCTGACGGTCGGCCAGTTCCGGGAGCCACCGGTCCACGGGGTCGTCCAGCCGCAGCCGGCACTCGTCGAGGAGCACCATCGCCGCCGATATGGAGAGCGGCTTGGAGGCGGAGGCCATCCGGAAGAGGGTGTCCCGGCGCATCGGGGCGCCGCCCTCGTGCCGCATCGTGCCGTGCGTCTCGACGTGCGTCTCGTCGTCCTTGCTGAACAGTGCGACGACGCCGGGGATCTTTCCCGACTCCACGTGCCGGGCCAGTACGTCGCGGATCTTGCGCTGTCCTGCTGCGGTGAACTTGGACATGGTGGGGTGCTCCTTGGGCGGGTGGAGGTGGCGAAGGAGAGAGGAAGGCGACGGACGAGGGTCCGGAGGCGGCCGCGGGGGAGTGGTCAGGCGGTCGGCAGGTCGAGCTGGTACTCGTGAGTGCTGCGGTGGAAGTGGAAGCCCAGCCGGCGGTTCACGGCGAGCATGTGGGTGTTGTCCTGTGCGTTGTCGGTCTCGACCTCCGTGATGCCGGGGTGTTCGGCACGGAGCCTGCGCGTCATCGCGGCCTTGACCCACAGGCCGAGCCCGTGGCCGCGATGGGCGGGCACCACGACGGTGTCGTACTGCAGCGCCCGGACGGTCTCCCCGGCCCGGAGGACGATCTCGGTGTATCCGGCCATCTCCCCCTCGGCGAGCGCGGCGGTCGTCAGGAGCAGGTCGCCGCGGTCGGCCAGGACCTCGGCCATGGCGCGGACCCGGTCGGCGGTCCAGGACTGGCTCCCGTAGTCCATGTCGCCCATGGGCATGTCGTTCATCGCGTTCTTGGCCGCGGCGAACGCCTCGGCCAGTTCGTCGGGCACCGTGCCGGTCCAACCGGTCAGCTCGTAGCCGGGGTGCTCGGCGTCCGCCTCGGCGTCGTCGGCGTGCGCGACGTCGAGAAGGAGGTGGTCGAGTGCCAGTACGCGCCGGAAGCCGCGCGCCGCGCAGAAGGCGCCGCTCGGGCCGTCTCCGGGTGCGGCGGACACCAGGCTGCGCCGCTGTTCGGCCCTGGCCGCCTCCACGGCTGTGGCCAGCAGGTGCGAGCCCACTCCCGAGCGCCGCCGGTCCGGGGTGACGTGCAGCTCCAGCTCTGCCAGGTGGCTCTGCCCCGCCTGGGTGAACAGCCGCAGCCCGGCCACTCCGACCACCGCACCGTCGGCCGCGGTGGCCAGCCAGAGCAGTCGGCGGTCGGAGTGGCCGGTGACGGTGAGCCGGGCGTGGGTCTGCTCGTACGGGGGCGCGGGCTCCGCGGGGAGGTCGTGGGCGAGCGAGGCGGTGACGACCGTGTGCCAGGCGGTGGCGTCCTCGGTCGAGACCTGGTCGAGGGGGACGGCGTTGATCAAGGGGTGCTCCTCGGTGGGGGAAGGCTCAGGTGTCGTCGGTGCGGGCCGGTGCGGGCCGGTGCGGGCCGGTGCGGGACGGTCCGGGCAGTCCGGCCGGTCCGGATCCGGCCGTGTCGTCGCGTGTGTTCAGGCCGTCACGTCCTCTCGGTCGGTGTGGCGCACGAGCGGCCAGTCGATGTCGATCCGCGACGCTGTGGCCAGGTAGTTGGTGAACACGCCGAGCGCCACATGGGCGACGACCTCGACGACGTGCCCGTCGGAGAGGCCGGCGTGCCGGGCCGCGGCCAGTCGCGCGTCGGAGACGGCTCCGCGGTTCCGGACCACGGCGGCGGCCAGGTCCAGGACGGCGGCGGCCCAGGGGTCCTCGGCCTCGCCCCGCCGCGCGCGGTCGGCCTCGGCCGTGGTCAGCCCGGCCACTCTGGTCCCGCGGAACGCGTGCACGGACAGGCAGTAGTCGGAGCGGTTCTCCTGCGCCACCAGCAGCGCGACGCGCTCGCGCACCCCGGCCGACAAGGTCCCCGCCGCGCTCAGGGCGGTGACGACGTCCACGTACCCCTTCAGTACGACCGGGCTGTTGGCCATCACCCTGGCCAGGTTGGGGACGACCCCCAGGGCGCGGTGCGTGGCGGTGAACAGGGCGGAGGTCTCACCGGTCGCGTTCTCCGGATCGACGGTGTGGAGTCGGTGCATGCGGGCAACCCTGCCGGTGGATCTTGATACATTCCCGATGCTTCCTCGATGCACGCGCTGGTGACCCCCGGAGTGACGGAATGCGGTTCACGATCCTCGGCCCGGTGGAGGTCCTGGCTCCCGGTCCCGAGTCGCCCGGGCTGGCACCCCGTCACCGCGCGGTGCTCGCCTATCTGCTGCTCCACGCCGGGGTCGCGATCAGTACGGACCGCCTGATCGACGCGATGTGGGGGCCGCTGCCGCCGGACTCCGCCCGCGCGCAGATCCAGACCACGATCGCCGCGATCCGGCGGATGCTGCGGGCCTCGGGGGCCGACCGGATGCTGGCCACCCGGCCGGCCGGGTATGTGATCGCTCCCGAGCCGGGACAACTCGATCTGCAGGAGTTCACCGGCCTGATCGCCAAGGCGCCGGCCACCTCCGACGATCCGATGGCCATCGCGGAGCAGATACGTGCCGCGTTGGCGCTGTGGCGGGGAGAGCCGCTGGCCGGCATCACCGCCCATTACGTCCAGAGCGCCAGAGCGCGCCTGGACGGGCAACGGCTGACCGCCGTCGAGCGCCTGGCCGACCTGGATCTCTCCCTGGGCCGTCACGACGACCTCATCGAGGAACTGACCGGCCACGTGGCGGCCAACCCCGTGCGGGAGCGGCTGTCCTGCCTGTTGATGCTCGCCCTGCACCGCGGGGGACGCCAGCCCGACGCACTGCGGGTGGCCAGAGACTTCCGGGCGGCCCTGGCCGAAGAGCAGGGACTGGACCCCGGCCACGCGTTCAGCAGGCTCGAACAGGACATCCTGCGGGACGCCCCCGACCTCCGGGCGCCGGTCACCGCGACCGCGAAGCCGCAGGGCGGCAACTTCCTGCCGTACGACGTCCCGGACTTCACCGGACGCGAGGGCGAGATCGACGGGCTGACCCGCCGGTGGGCGGGCGACAGCGGCGCGGGCGTGACGATCGCGGCGATCGACGGGATGGCCGGGGTCGGCAAGACGACGCTCGCGGTCCACGCGGGGCACCGCCTGGCGGACGAGTTCCCCGACGGGCAGCTCTTCGTGGACCTGCAGGCCCACACCGCCGGTCAGGTGCCCCTCGACTCCGGTGCCGCGCTGGAGATCCTCCTGGGCCAACTCGGTGTGGCCGCCCAGCAGATACCGGCGTCGGTCGCCGACCGTGCCGCGCTGTGGCGGTCCGAGCTCTCCGGCCGCCGGGTGCTGGTCGTACTGGACAACGCCCTCGGCACCGAACAGATACGTCCGTTGCTGCCGGGTGCCTCCCGCGCCCTCGTCCTGATCACGAGCCGCCGGCGGCTGACCGACCTGGACGGGGCGCACGCCCTGTCGGTGGAGGTGCTGCCCGCCGCGGACGCCGTGGAGTTGTTCACCGCGATCGTGGGCGGACGGGCGGCCGCCGAACCCCTCGCCGTCCTCGACGTCCTGCAGTTGTGCGGCTTCCTGCCGCTGGCCGTCCGGATCGCCGCCGCCCGCCTGCATCATCGCCCCCGCTGGACCGTCGCCTACCTGGCCGACCGGCTCCGTGACCAGCGGCGCCGGCTGGCCGAACTGGCCACTGCGGAACGGGGGGTGGCGGCGGCGTTCACGCTGTCCTACCAGTACCTGACGGACGATCAGCAGCGTATGTTCCGGCTTCTGGGGCTGCAGCCCGGCCGTGACATCAGCCCGGAGGCGGCCGCCGCGCTGGCCGTCCTCCCGCCGGATGAGGCCGAGACGCTCCTCGAAGACCTCCTGGACGCCCACGTCCTGGTCCAGCACCAGCCCGGCCGCTACACCTTCCACGACCTCCTGCGCGAACACGCCCTGGCCACCGCGGCCGCCCAGGACTCACCCGACGCCCGGCACGAGGCCGTCGGCCGGCTCCTCCACCACTATCTCCACACCGCGAGCGTGGCCGTCGACCACCTCTACCCCGAGGGCACGCACCGCAGACCGCGCATTCCCGCGCCGGACACCCCGGCCCCGGTCCCGTCCCCGGCCGACGAGACGGAGGCGATCGCCTGGCTGGACCGCGAACGCGCGAACCTCATGGCGGTCGGACGGCAGGCCGCCGAGCACGACCGGCACCTGCACACCAGCCAACTGGCCGCCACCCTCCACCGCTACCTGCTGGGTCACGCCCACCAGGCCGACGCACTGGCCCTCCACGACCTGGCACTCCGGGCCGGACGCCGCAGCGGGGACCCGGCCGCCGAGGCACGCACCCTCCTCGACCTCGGCGAGGTCCACTTCTGGTGGCACGGCGCGTACGAGGTGGCGGCCGAGCACTACCGGCAGGCACTGGACCTCGCGCACGAGAGCGGCGACCGGGGCGTCGCGGCCCGCGCGCTGCAGAACCTCGGTACCTACTCCACGCGGCGGCGGGACTACGACCGGGCCCACGACCACTGCGCGCGGTCCCTGGAGCTCTTCCGCGAACTCGGCGACCGGGGCGGCGAAGCCCGCTGCCTGACCGACCTCGGCATCCTCCTGGAGCGCCGAGGACGATACGAGGACGCCCACGACCACCACCGCCGGGCGCTGCGCGTGTACCGCGAAACCGGGTCCCGCATCGGCGAGACCATCGTCCTGAACAACATCGGACTGCTGTACCGACGGCAGGGCCACTACGACGAGGCCCGGCGCCGTCATCGCGACGCCCTGGAACTGAGCCGCAGATTCGACTTCCCGGGCGACGAGGCCGAGTCGCTCAACGCCCTGGCGGAAGCCGCCCGCGCCCTGGGCGACCTCACCCTGGCCGAGTCCGAACACGACAGCGCCCTGACCCTCGCCCGCGAGTGCGGCTACCGCCCCGAACAGGCCCGCGCCCACGGCGGCCTCGCGCAGGTCCACCGCGACCTCGGCCGCGTCGACCTCGCCCGCGACCACGCCCGACAGGCCCTTGAGCTGTACACGGCCCTCGCCGTCCCCGACGCCGATGAGATGCGCACCTTCCTCGCCGCGCTGGAGCCGCCGGCGGACGGGCCACCCGGGTCATGAACCTTCGGCCGAGGTGGCGCCGGCGCGCCTTGCTAGCCTGCTGGTCATGATCAAGAGCAGCCCGGCCGGCCGAATGGTCCGCATGGCGGGGGACAGCGTGCCGGAGCGCGTGCTGATCGCCGCCAGTTTCGTCAACCGGGTCGGCAACGGCCTGTTCAACGCGGCGTCGGCGCTCTACTTCACCTTGATCGTCGGACTGCCGGCGGCGCAGGTCGGTGCGGCGCTCACCATCGCCGGACTGATCGGTCTCTTCGCGGGGATACCGGGGGGCCACCTCGCCGATCGGCGCGGGGCGCGCACGGTCATGATGCTGGCCCTCGTGGTCCAGGCGGTGTCGATGGCGTCCCTCGTCCTCGTCGAGAGCTGGGCCGCGCTCACGGCCATCGCGACGGTCGACCAGCTCGCCGCGGCGGCCGGCGGGGCGGCCTGGGGCGCTCTGGTGGTCCGGGTCGGGGGCGAACGCCCGGCGTTGTTCCGGGCGAGGCTGCGCACCTTCGTCAATCTGGGCGTCGTCCTCGGGACGTTGGGTGCCGGGCTGGCGGTGGCGGCGGACACCCGGGGTGCCTATGTCGCGCTGATCCTCGGGAACGCGGCGAGCTTCGCGCTCTGCGCGCTGCTTCTGCTCCTGTTGCCCCCCTACCCGGTGCTGGCGGCACCGCCGCGAGAGCGTCGCCGGCTCGCTCTCGCGGACCGCCCGTTCCTGGCGTTCACCGCCCTCTACGGGGCCATGGGGCTGCAGTACTCGGTGGTGTCCCTGCTCCTGCCGATCTGGATCTCCCAACACACCGAGGCACCGCGCTGGACGGTGGCCGCGGTGTTCGCCGCGAATTCCGCCTTCTGCGTACTCCTGCAGACCAGGATCGGCTCACGGATCGAGACCCCGCGGGACGGCGGCAGGGCGTTCCGCACCGCGGGCCTGCTCTTCCTCGTCAGCTGCCCGCTGATGGGGCTGGCGGCCCACACCCCGGTCTGGGCGGCGGCGGGACTGGTCGTCGCGGCGATCTTCGTCCACAGCCTGGGGGAGATCTGGGAGTCCTCGGCGTGCTTCGCCCTGGGCTTCGGCCTCGCCCCCGACCATGCCCAGGGCCAGTACCAGGGCGTTCTCGGCCTCGGCTTCAGCGCGGGCCAGGCCCTCGCCCCCGCCGTCCTCACCACGGTGGTGCTCGGCCTCGGCACGGCAGGCTGGCTGGTGCTGGCGGTGTTCTTCGCGGCGCTGGGCGCCACCGGCCCGGCCCTGGCCCGCTGGGGCATGCGGACCCGGCCGCGGCCGGAGGTCGCCGCGGAAGCGACGGCTTGACCGGACGAAGTCCGGACGTGAAGGCGAGCGGGAACGCGGGCGGGTCCGGCGTCGACCTCTGAGGTGAACGTCCCGGCCCGTCGGCCGTGTACGCGGCGGGGGAGACAATCCGCGTCCTACGGTGGGCCGATGCGATCCGTTCCCAGGTGGGCCCTGTTGTCCTCGGGGTGTGCTCCCGCCCTGTTGATCGGCGGCTGGACCGTCGCGGCGCTCCTCGAAGGGCCCGCCTACGATCCCGTCACGCAGACGATCAGCGTCCTCGCGGCCTACGGGGCCGCCGGGTCCTGGGTCATGACCGGAGCGTTCCTCGCCCTGGGCATCTGCCACCTGCTCACCGCCTGGGGGCTGCGGCCCGCCGCGCCCGCCGGGCGGGTGGCGCTCGCCGGCGGGGGAGCGGCGGCGCTGGTGGTGGCGGTGGTCCCGGTGCCGAGGAGCGGGGGGTCCCTGCACCACGGAGCGGTCACCGCGGTCGGCTTCGCCCTGCTCGCGGTGTGGCCGGTGCTGGCCGCCGAACGCGGTGGCGCCGTGCCGTGGGGGCTACGGTTCACGCCCTCCGTCCTCGTGACCCTGCTGATGGGCCTCGGCGCGCTCTGGTTCCTCGTCGAGGTGAACCGGCAGGGCTCCGCCGGGGTCGCCGGAGTCGTCGAACGGCTCGTGACGTGCGTCCAGTCCGCGTGGCCCCTGGTGGTCGTCGCCTCCTGCCTCCGCCAGGCCGACGGCGAGGGCGCGCCGACCCCGTGACCGGCTCACAGCGGCTGGTCGGGCCAGTCGAGCAGCCGGGCGCCGATCACGGCCGTCTGGAGGGTGTACCGCTGGACGGGGTCGGTGGGGTCCGCCCCGGTGAGGCGGTGGATGCGGGCGAGCCGGTACGTCATGGCGCGCACGCTCAGGCTCAGTCGACGTGCCGCCTGCGCGCCGACACAGCCGGTGTCGAAGTACGCGGTGAGGGTCTCCAGGAGGGGACCGGCGCCGCCGCGCGCCTCCTGGAGGGGGCCGAGGACGGTGCGTACGAGGTCGGCCATGGCCTGCCGGTCGCGGGTCAGGACGGGGTAGACGAGGAGGTCGGCGGCGTACAGGACCGGCTCGTCCAGGTTCATGCGGGCGGCGAGGTCGAGGGCGTTCAGCGCTTCCTCGTACGAGTGGACGACGCCGCCGGGGCCCGGGTGCGGCCGGCCGACGGCGACCTGGCCGCCGTCGGTCGCGGCGTACGCCTGCTTGGCGAAATGGGCGAGGACATCGGGTTCGTCGGCGGGTGCGACGCAGATCAGCCGGCCCTCCTTGGTGGTGAGCAGGATGCGGCGGTCGCCGAAGCGGGCGACGAGTGAGGACTCGACGGAACGGATGACCTCGAACCCGTCGCTGTACGGCTCCCTTCCCTGGGCCACCGCCACGGCGTGGGCGTGGGAGAGGAGCAGTCCGAAGCGTTCGGCCCGCTCGGCTATGCGGCCGAGGTCGCTGCGGCCGTGCAGCAGATCGTCGATGAACTCCCGCCGTGCCGCCTCCTGCTGACGCATCGCCAGATGCTGAGCCCGCTCGTGGCCTTCGGCGAAGGCGTCGACGGCCTGCTCGACGGCGCTCAGGAGATGCTCGGCGGCACCCCGGGGCAGACCGGGGTGGACCCGCTGAGCGGCCGAGAGATGGGCCCGGACGAGGGCGCGCAGCCCGATGCCGGCCTCGGCCGCCCGTTCCCCGCGGGACCGCAGTGCGTCCCGTTCCTCGCGGGTGAGCCTGCGGCCGGTCGCGCACACTTCCGTCAGGATCTCGGCGTATCCGTCCAGATGGTCGGCCGCCGTGTCCCGTTCCGCCGCGCCGCGATCCGTCACGGTTCCTCCCCGTTCTCCGGCACGTCCTGACGAGTTCCTGACGTGTGCCCACCCAGCGTGCCACGGCGTTCGCGGGTGCTCGGCACCGGCATCTGGAAAGCGTCAAGGACTGCCGGGTCACGGCAATGACCGGAACGGTGCCGATGATTCAGGATGGTGTGACGGCGGGGCGCGGGCACGGCCCCGATGCCGGGAGCCGGAAAGCACGCGGGGAGAGAGGGGGAGAGCCATGGGGGAGATTCCGATCCCCGTCCGGGGCCTTCACCCTGTCGGGCCCGCCGGACGAGCGCTCGCCGAGCCGGCCCCCGACGAACGGGTGCGGCGGGCCGAGCGGGGCCTGCCGACAGGGCCTGTGCGGCGGCGTCACGCGACTGTGCCGGCGTAGCCGGGCGACCGGCTCTTCCCGGCTCCCTCGCGAGACGACGCCTGTCTCCGAGGACCCTCTCCCTCGCTCCGCCTCCTCTCGCGCTGCCCCTCCGCGTGCCGCGTGAGCCCCGCTCTCCCCTTCCTGCTTCTTCCTTCCCCCCCTCCTCCATCGACTCCCTCCATCGACACGGGGTTCTCTCATGGATTTCCTGACCGTGGGCTTCGGCGTGTTCGCCGCCGTCGTCCTGATCATCGCCGTCGCTCTGCTCCTCGTGGTCAGCCGGTTGTTCCGAAAGGTGGAGCAGGGCAAGGCGCTGATCGTCTCCAAGATGCGGAAGGTCGACGTGACCTTCACCGGGCAGATCGTGCTGCCGGTCCTCCACAAGGCCGAGGTGATGGACATCTCGGTGAAGACCATCGAGATCTCCCGCACCGGGCGGGACGGGTTGATCTGCCAGGACAACATCCGTGCCGACATCCGGATCTCGTTCTTCGTCCGGGTCAACAAGACCGTCGACGACGTCATCAAGGTCGCCCAGGCCATCGGCACCGAGCGGGCGAGCGACAAGGCCACGCTGCAGGAGCTGTTCAACGCCAAGTTCTCCGAGGCGCTCAAGACGGTCGGCAAGCAGCTCGACTTCACCGACCTCTACACCAAGCGTGAGGAACTGCGCTACAGGATCATCGAGATCATCGGCATCGACCTCAACGGCTACAGCCTGGAGGACGCGGCGATCGACTACCTGGAGCAGACCCCGCTCACCCAGCTCGACCCCGGCAACATCCTCGACGCCCAGGGCATCCGCAAGATCACGGAACTCACCGCCGTCGAGAACGTCCGTACGAACGAGTTCCGCCAGCACGAGCAGAAGGAGATCACCCGGCAGAACGTCGACGCCCGTGAGGCCATCCTGGAGCTGGAGCGGCGCCAGGCCGACGCGGAGATCAAGCAGAAGCGGGAGATCGACACGGTACGGGCCCGCGAGGAGGCCGAGACGGCCCGGGTGGTGGAGGAGGAGCGGCTGCGGGCCCAGAGCGCGTTCCTCAGGACCGAGGAGCAGCTCGGTATCCAGCGTGAGAACCAGGCCCGCGAGGTCGCCGTCGCGCAGAAGAACCGCGAGCGGGTCATCGCCGTCGAGAACGAGCGGATCGAGAAGGACCGCCTCCTGGAGGTCATCGCCCGCGACCGGGAGACGGAACTGACCCGTATCTCCGCCGAGAAGGAAGTGGAGTCGGAGCGTCGGGACATCGCCGAGGTGATCCGCGAGCGGATCGCGGTGGACCGTACGGTGGCCGAGCAGGAGGAGTCCATCAAGCGGCTCCGCACGGTCGAGGAGGCCGAGCGCACCCGGCAGGCGATCGTGATCGCGGCCGAGGCGGAGGCCCAGGAGCGGCTGGTCAAGGACATCAAGGCGGCGGAGGCGGCCGAACAGGCCGCCGTGCACCGGGCCGCCGAGGAGCTCACCCTGGCCGAGGCCCGCAACAAGGCCGCCGACATGGACGCCCGCGCCAAGATCCGTCTCGCGGAGGGCGTCCAGGCGCAGGCGGCGGCCGAGGGGCTCGCGGCGGTGCAGGTCAGGGAGAAGGAGGCCGACGCCATCGAGAAGGCCGGCCGCGCGGAGGCCGGGGCCACCGAGGCACGGATGCGTGCCGAGGCCGTCGGCAACCGCGAGAAGGCCCTCGCCGAGGCGACGGCGATCGGCGAGAAGCTGAAGGCCGAGGCCGAGGGTCTGACCGAGAAGGCGGCGGCGATGGCCGCGCTCGACGAGGCCTCCCGCGCCCACGAGGAGTACCGGCTGCGGCTGGAGGCGGAGAAGGAGATCCGGCTCGCAGGCCTCGACGTGCAGCGGCAGGTCGCCGAGGCCCAGGCGACCGTCCTGGCCACCGGCCTGGAGCACGCCGACATCAACATCGTCGGCGGCGAGTCCGTCTTCCTCGACCGTCTCGTCCAGTCGATCGCCCTCGGCAAGTCCGTCGACGGCTTCATGGACCACTCACGGACCGCACAGGCACTCGCCGGCGACTGGCTGAACGGCGAGGGTTCCTTCACCGAGGACCTCACGAAGGTCCTGGGCTCACTGTCCAGCGCCGATGTGCAGAACCTCAGCGTCTCCGCGCTGCTGGCGAAGGTCATGAGCTCGGGCGTGCTCGACGCGGGACACGACGGCGTCGAAGCGGTCCGTACCGCCGCCGGCCCGGGCCACCCGGGCGTCCTCAACGGCGCCGCCAAGAACTGACCGCCACGGGGGAGCGGTCACCACGGGTCCGGTGCCGTGCGCGGTGAGCGCACGGCACCGGGCCCCCAACCACCACAGGGGAGCGGAACCGGATGAGCGCCGGAATCGACCAGGACACGTACGCCGTGCTGCGCGACCGGCTGGCCACGCAGGCCGCCGGGCTGGCCCGGCGCGCGGAGGCACTGAACCGGGCCCGCACGGCCGAGTTCGGCTCCGGCGAGCTCGACCTCACCGGCACCGGCCGGCTGCGCACCGAGCGCGGCGGAGTGCCCAGGGACGTCGTCGCCGTCGGTGCCGGGCGCGACGGCGTCCTGCTCCTCGGCTGTCACACCCCGCCCGCCCCGGGGAACGCCGAGAGGCCGGTCGCCGACGTCTTCACCCTGTACGACCGCGACCTCGCCCCGCTGGCCGAGGACGCCGTGCCCGGACTGCTCGACGACCCGGCGTTCGTACGGGAGTTCACGGCGCTGCACCGCTACTTCCGGGGTGCGCGCCTCGTGCGGCTGCGCCGGGTGGAAGGCCGCCTCCTCGCCGTCTTCCGGGTCGGCGAACAGGCCGACGACCTGCGGGTGCTGCGATGGTCGGTCGGTCCGTCCGGGGAGACGGCGTTCCTGGACGCCCGGGGAGAACGCGATCACGTCCTGCCCCCTTCGCACGAGGTCGACTGGATCGGGACGACCCGGGACGACCACGTGCCCGGGCGCAGCCCGCACATCTCGCTCGGCGGCCGTGTCCTCCTCTCCACGGCCGGCGGCACGCTGACGGTCAGGACGGAGAACGGCACCGAGACGGACGAGGGCGTCTACGCTGAGCCGGTCGACGAGCCCCTACAGTCCCTGGCCGACGCCGACGTCTCGTACGCCACCGTGGGGCGGCTGCTTCTGGCGCGCGTCCGCCCGTACAAGGAGGAGACGCACCGCCACCTCGTCGTCAACACCCTCACCGGGGCCGTGACCAGGCTGGACGGCATCGGACAGGCCTGCCTTCGGCTGCCCGGCGACGAGGGGATCGTGTTCCCCGGCGGCTACTGCCTCGCCTCGGGCACGGTGAAGACCTTCGACACCGTGCACTCCCCCGGCGCGGAGACGGACGGGCGGTCCGGGCCGGTGCGGGCGGGTGGGCCGGACGGCACGGTGCGGGCGGGCGGGCAGACAGGGCCGGACGGACCCGTCTTCGAACGGGTGGTCCGGTCGCCCAACGGCGAGGACCTCCTCTACGTCTTCCACGACCCGCGCGCAGGCCGCGCCCTCCTCCTGCCGTACAACCTCATCCGCAAGGAGATCGCGACCCCCGTCACCTGTGGCGGGTACGCACTCTTCGAGGACGGCACCATGCTCGTCCTGAGGGCGACGGCGGCCGAACCGGGCCGAGTTCACCCCGTGCAGATCTGGCGTACCCCCTACGTCGCCGACACCCACGCCCACCCCCGAAACGACGGGGCGGAAGGACCGCTGGCCCGCATCGGCAACGCCGATCTCGTCCGGGGCATCTCCGACTGTCTGTCGATCGCCCGGCAGGCCGCTGAGCCGAGCCCGGCCCGTGAGGTGTACCGGGCGCTCGTCACCGCCTGTGTCCGCGCGGGCGACGTCCACCACTGGCTGGGCTACCCCGAGACCGGGGACCTCCGCGCCCCCCTCGGCGAGGTGCGGGCGACCGCCGAGCAGGTCCTCGACGAGTTCGAGACCGTGACGGCCCTCACCCGCCGGGCGGCCGAGGCCGTGGAGGAGGCCGGCCAGCGGATCGGAAGGCTGGTCCGGCTCGTCCGCGGCGAGGCGCGCGCCACCGCCGGCGAGTGGATCGAGCGGATCACCGAACTCCGGGAAGAGCAAGGCCGGTTGATCACCCTCAAGGAGATGCGGTACGCCGACACAGAGGGCATCGACGCCCTCGCCCGAGAGGTCGAGGACGACATCACCTCGGCCGCCCGCCGGGCCGTCGCCCTCCTCCGCGGCGACGACGCGTTCACCGTCCACCACGCCGAGGTGGAGCGGATCGAGGCCGAGGCCGGAGCGCTGGCCACCGTCGCCGAGGCGGGCCCCGTCGGCGAGCGGCTCGACTCGCTCACCACCGGGCTGCGCACCCTGAGCGAGATCGTGGCCGGTCTCGACATCGGTGACGCGACCGTCCGCACCGCCGTCCTTGAGCGGATCGCCCGCGTCCTGGGCGCCGCCAACCGCGCCAGGGCCGTCCTCGGCGCCCGGCGCGCGGAACTCCTCGACGTGGAGGGCCGGGCCGAGTTCGCCGCCGAGTTCGCCCTGCTCCGCCAGGCCGTGACCGGAGCCCTGGCGGCGGCCGACACGCCCGAGCGCTGCGACGACCAGCTCGCCCGCCTGCTGCTCCAGCTGGAGAACCTGGAGTCACGCTTCGCCGAGCACGACGGATTCCTCGCCGACCTCGCCGAGCGGCGCACCGAGATCCACGACGCCTTCGCCGCACGCAGGCAGTCCCTCCAGGACGCCCGCGCCCGCCGTGCGGAACGCCTGGCCGACTCCGCGGCCCGGGTACTGGAGGCGATCGGCCGACGCGCCTCCGCCCTGGGCGGCCTCGACGAGGTGCACACGTACTTCGCGTCCGACCCCATGGTCGCCAGGGTCCGCCGCACCGGCGCTCAACTCCGTGAACTCGGCGACAGCGTCAGGGCGGAGGAGCTGGAGGGCCGGCTCGCCGCCGCCCGCCAGGAGGCCGGACGCGCGCTGCGGGACCGTACCGACCTGTACACCGACGGCGGTGACACCATCCGGCTCGGCCGGCACCTCTTCGCCGTCGACCGGCAGGCCACCGAGCTGACACTCGTCCCGTACGGCGACACCCTCGCGTTCGCCGTCACGGGGACGGACTACCGCGCCCCCGTCGACGACCCGGCGTTCGCCGCGACCCGGCCGTACTGGACCCGCACCCTCCCGTCCGAGTCCCCCGAGGTCTACCGCTCGGAGTATCTGGCCGCCCGCCTGCTCGCCGAGCACGGCGCCGACCAGCTGGCGGACGGGTCCCTGGCCGAGCTGGTACGCGAGGCGGCGTCGGCCGCCTACGACGAGGGGTACGAGCGAGGCGTCCACGACCACGACGCGGTGCTCATCCTGGAAGCCGTGCTCGGGCTGCGGGAGCACGCGGGGCCGCTCGGCCACCGGGCGCAGGCACGGGCGACGGCGCAGGTCTTCTGGGCGGGCGTCCCCACGGCCGGGGCCCGCGAGCAGTGGACCCGCCGGGCGGTCTCCCTGACCCGGGCCCGGGACCTCTTCGGAGCCGCCTCCTCCGTCGACGGGCTCCGGCGTGAGCTGGCCGCCGAGACGGGGGACGCGGCGGCCGCGGCGTATCTCGTCGAGGAACTCGCCTCCACACCAAGGGGGTTCGCCGTCTCCGAGGCCGCGCGCACCTTCCTGGAGAAGTTCCGCAGGGCAGTCGGCAGCTCGGCCTACGACGACGATCTCGCCGCGCTGACGGACCCCGCCGCCCGCCGGCAGCTCGTCGAAGGCTGGCTCGGCGCGTACGCCTCGGCCTGCGGCGAGCCGCTCGACGACGGCGTGCTCGTGGAGGCCGTGGCCGTCGAGCTCACCCCGGAGCTCGACCGGTACGAGGTGGGCGCCACCACCACGGCGACGGTCACCGGCCTCCTGGGCACCCATCCCCGGGTGCGGGGCGGCGCGCTGGAGCTGAACCTCGGTGAATTCCTCTCCAGGACCGGGGAGTTCGCCGCCGAGGACGTGCCCGCCTTCCGCGCCTATCAGCGGAGCCGGGCCGAACTCGTCGCGGCCGAGCGCGCCCGGCTGCGGCTCGACGAGTACCGGCCGCGGGTCATGTCCTCGTTCGTCCGCAACCGGCTCGTCGACGAGGTCTACCTCCCCCTGATCGGCGACAACCTCGCCCGACAGATCGGGGCCGCCGGTGACGCCCGGCGCACCGACTCCCACGGCCTGCTCCTGCTCCTCTCCCCGCCCGGGTACGGCAAGACGACCCTGATCGAGTACGTCGCCGACCGCCTCGGCCTCCTCCTCGTCAAGGTCGACGGCCCCGCCCTCGGCCGGGCCACGACCTCGCTCGACCCGGACGAGGCACCCGACGCCGCCGCACGCCGGGAACTGGAGAAGATCGCGTTCGCCCTGGCGGCGGCCGGCAACGTCCTGCTGTACGTGGACGACATCCAGCACTGCTCGCCCGAGCTCCTCCAGAAGTTCATCCCCCTCTGCGACGCCACCCGGACCCTCGGCGGCCACGACCTGCGGGGCAAGCGCTTCGCCGTCTGCATGGCCGGAAACCCCTACACGGAGTCGGGGGAGCGCTTCCAGGTCCCCGACATGCTCGCCAACCGCGCCGACGTCTGGAACCTCGGCGACGTGCTCGGCGGCAAGGAGGACGCCTTCGCCCTCAGCTTCGTCGAGAACGCCCTCACCTCCCACCCCGTCCTGGCCCCGCTCGCCGGCCGCGACCGCGCCGACCTGGAGTTGCTCACCCGACTGGCGGCGGACGACCCCACGGCACGCCGGGACCGACTCACCCATCCCTACGCCCCCGCCGAACTCGACCGCGTCCTCGCCGTCCTGCGCCATCTGCTGGCCGCCCGTGAGACCGTCCTCGCGGTCAACGCGGCCTACATCGCGTCCGCCGCCCGCGCCGACTCGGCACGCACCGAGCCGCCGTTCCGGCTCCAGGGCTCGTACCGGAACATGAACAAGATCACGGCCCGCCTGGCACCCGCGATGAACGACGCCGAACTCGCCGCCGTCATCGACGACCACTACACCGCCGAGGCCCAGACGCTCACCACCGAGGCCGAGGCCAACCTGCTCAAGCTCGCCCTGCTCCGGGGCACGCCGACCTCGGCACAGGCCGAGC
Organism: Streptomyces sp. NPDC017246; assembly: GCF_044331325.1. Lineage (NCBI taxonomy): Bacteria > Bacillati > Actinomycetota > Actinomycetes > Kitasatosporales > Streptomycetaceae > Streptomyces > Streptomyces sp. NPDC017246. Next base: position 121,267 of record NZ_JBIRMW010000012.1, read on the forward strand.
GCTGGGCGGAGATCACCGCGGCCCACACCCGCACGAGGATGCTCGGCGGCTCCGACGACGACCCGCTGACGCGGGCGGTCGCTGCCCTGGGACTGCTCGCCGACCGCATCACGGCCGTCGAGACGGCGATCACCCGGGCGGCCGACCCGCGCCGGCTGCTCGCCCGGCCCACCGCGGGACCCACCGCTCGCGATGCCGCGCCCCCGCCCGAGTGAGGGGGTGTCACCGGTGGCCGCCGCCGTGCGGGTGTCCCATGTCGTGGGACTCCGTCGGCCGGACATCCGTCGCGGGAACACCGGTGGGGGTCGAGGCCGGGGCGGGGTCCGGGCGGGCACCGGGGCGGTGTCCGCGTACGCGACGAGGACGGTCGGGGTTCGACGGTATGGACAGGACGGGGTGGGCCCGCGATGCGCAGCGGGCCCACCACCGTCTGTACCGACGAGGCCGGAGGTCAGGCGAGGGCGGGTGCCCGTGTGAACCTCTTCCGCGCCGCAGGGCCTTCGTCGGGTGCGGGCGCCGGCCGGGGAACCTCCTCGCCGCGCAGCAGGCCGACCAGCGAGGCGCGGGCCCGTGCGACGCGTGAACGGACCGTGCCGATGGGACAGCCGATGGTCTCGGCGGCCTCGGCGTAGGGCAGGCCCAGGAGTTGGGTGAGGACGAAGGCGTCCCTCCGCTCGGCCGGGAGGGCGGCCAGGAGTTCGGCGAGGGCGATGCCGTCCTCGAAGCCGGGGAGGCTCCGGGGCTGGGTGTGCTCCGCCTCCCGCTGCCAGTCGTCGCGGTCGGAGAGCCGGGGCCGGGCGGCCGCGTGCCGGAGGCTGTCGACCCTTCGCCGCTGCCGTACCGGTGCGGTGGAGGAGTCGGACGGGAGTCCCACCGGGTTCCCGCGACTCGGCGGGCGCCCCCGGGGCCGTGGGGGAGCGCGGCTCGCGTCGGACGGTGCCGTCGTCCGCTCACTCGATGGTGTGGACTCCTGGGCGATCACCTGTCGAATCGCCGCTCGGCGGCGCTGCGCACGTTCGTGACGTACCTAGACTTCCGGCACATGTCGCTCTGGCTGCTCAATCACTTCAGCACCTTCACCCTGGCCGTGGTCGCCGTCGGCGGGACCGTCGCCCTGGCCGTCACCGGCAGTGTGATCGCCCGCCGCCGATACCCCTCGCTGGCCGACGGCGAGCACAACGACATGGTCGGGGTGACCCTGGGGATGTTCGGCGCGATCTACGGGATCATCCTCGCCTTCGTGATCGTCACGCTCTGGACGCAGCTGGAGAGCACCCAGACCGTCGTGGCGACCGAGGCCACCGACGTCGCGCTCATCGCCCGTGACGCCGCCGCCTTTCCGCCCCCGGTCCGCGCCCGTCTCGACGCCGCACTGGGCGACTACGTCCACTCGGTGGTGGAGACCCAGTGGCCCCGCATGCGCGCGGGAGAGCCGAGCTACGGGGCCACCGCCACCAAGCTCCAGTCCGCCTACGACGTGCTCCAGGACTACGAACCGAGGACCGCCCGCGAGGAGGTCTTCTACGAGGAGGCCGTCACCCATCTCAACGACGTCGCCGCCCAGCGGCGGGCCCGCCTGACCATGGCGGAGCAGCAACTGCCGCCGCTGCTCCAGGTCCTGGCGTTCGGCGGCGCGCTCGTCCTGATCCCGCTCACCTTTCTGTACGGCATGCGCAGGCTACGGATCCAGCTGTTGTTCGTCGCCTCGGTGGCTGCCCTGATCGGGTTCAGCCTGCTCCTGGTCTTCGTCCTCGACCGTCCCTTCGCGGGCGAACTCAGCGTGAGCCCGGCACCGTTCACGGAGGGGGCGCTCGCACCGTACTGGGAGGGGTGAGCCGGCCGGCGGTCCTGAGGCGACCACACGATTGACATCACGGGTGTGTCAATCGTCATGATCTCGGTGTTGGCCCTCGGGCGCCGAGTGATGCGAACGTGACGTCATGGACGTGGAAGCGCGTGTGGACGCGGACGCACAGGTGGACGGGGATGCGGACGTGGACGACTTCAGGACGACGAGCGGGGTGTGCCGAGGCTTCCGGGCCTCCGCCGATGTCGTCGCCGTCCTCGGCATCCCCTACGCCGCCCCGCCGTTCGGCGCCGGCCGGTTCCGCGCACCCCTCCCCGTACCGGCGTGGACCGGAGTACGGGACTGCACGGAGTTCGGGCCGGTCGCCCCGCAGTCGGCGGAACTGCCCGGAGCGCCCGTGTGGTCCCCCGGCGACGAGGACATCCTCACCGTCAACGTGTGGACCCCGGTACCCGGCGGCGGCGGTTGCCTGCCCGTCCTGGTCTGGATCCACGGCGGTGCCTACGCCTTCGGATCCTCGGCCCAGCCCGACTTCGACGGCACCGTCCTCGCCCGCGCCGGTCTGGTCGTGGTCACCCTCAACTACCGGCTCGGGTTCGAGGGCTTCGGCCACGTCCCGGGCGGCTGGGCGGCCGGCCACCCGGACAACCGAGGTCTGCTGGACCAGGTCGCGGCCCTGCGATGGGTCCGCGAGAACATCGCCTCCTTCGGCGGCGATCCCGACAACGTCACCGTCGCCGGCCAGTCCTCCGGGGCCGCATCGGTCGCCTGCCTGATGGTGATGGACCGCGCCCGCGGTCTGTTCCACCGGGCCGTCGCCCACAGCCCCGCCAGCCCCGCCCTCCCGCTCGGCCTCGCCGCGGCGACCACCCGTGAGGTCGCCGCCGCGGCCGGCTGCCCCGCCACCCCCGGGGGCCTGACCGCCATGACTCCGCAGGCCCTGGGCGTCGCGTCCGACCGGGTGGTCGACGCCTACCGGCGGGATCCCGCCTCCGGATCCCGCCACTACGACCCGTCGCTCTACGCCCCGGTCCTCGACGGCGACGTCCTGCCCACCGACCCCCTCACGGCGATGGCCGCGGGCGCTTCCCGGGGAGTGGACCTGCTCGTCTGCCACACCACGGAGGAGTACCGGCTGCTCGACGCCGTCGGCAGCAGCGCCAAGGTCACCACCGAGGAGCAACTCGACCTCTTCGCCGCCGACTTCGGCCTGCCCGAAGGTCTGCTGGCGGGCTATCGCACCGCGATGCCGCAGGCCCCGGTCCTCGACGTCTACCTCGCCGTCTTCGGCGATCTGCTGTTCGGCGAGTACGCCCACCGGCTCGCCGAACAGCACACCCGGGGCGGCGGCCGGGCCCACCTGTCGCGGTTCGACCGTCGGCGCCCCGGCCCGGACGGGGCCGTACGGGCCTGGCACTGCGCGGACGTCCCCTTCGCCTTCGGCAATGTGGACGACGACTCCGCGGCCTTCCTCATCGGCGGCGCACCCACCCCCGCGGACCACGACCTGTCACGCCGCATGGTCCGCGCCTGGGCCGATTTCGCCACCACCGGAGACCCGGGCTGGTCCCCGGTCACCGACTCCGACGCCCACACCAGGACATGGAGCACCGACGACACCCCGCCCGCGGCCGGCCTTCCCGTCGTTCCCCGTGCGCTGTGGGCCGCCGCCGCATTCCCGCTCCTGCGCCCGTGAACGGGTGACCACGCGGTGCCGCCCGGTCCCTCCGTCGGCCCGGCGCGGCGCCGGGCACGCTGTGACGCGCGGATGACCGTGGTGATTTCGGCAAGACACCGTCACCAAGCTGTGAAGTTTCCCCGGGACGCTGGAACTCCACTCAGCTCGGCGCCGCACAGGTCGCGCTTCACCATCGGGGGACACCATCATGAGCACCGTTCGCAGAGCAGCCGCCGTTCTCGTCGCCGTGTCCGCGCTCGCGCTGACCGCCTGTGGTCCCGGCGAGGACGGGGCCGCGGGTGGCCCCGAGGCGCCGCCGACGGCCCCGTCGAAGTCCGCCACGCCCGCGCCCCCGGCGAAGTCCACGCCCCCGGCGAAGACCCCGCCTCCCACGAAGCCGGCGAAGCCCTCGGCGACTCCCGGCACGGGGGCGTCCGGTGGCGGCGGCGCGTCGACCGACCCGGACTACGACGTGTTCCCGTGCAGCACCTACGACGTGACGTTCACCGCGACCCTGGCGGAGCCCACGACCAGCAGCTACCTGCTGAAGATCACCAACAAGGGCAGCAAGCCGTGCAAGGCGCTGGGGCACCCGATCGTCACCTTCGGCGACCTCGACGGGCACGCCACCGAGCGGGGCGCGGCCCCCGGCATCGAGGACGCGATCCGGCTCGCGCCGGGTCAGTCGGCCTACGCCGGACTGATGGGCGGCATCAAGGACGGCACGGGCGCGACCGTGAACTCGATCGCGATGACCATGAACACCGAGTCCGACCTGGAGCAGAAGCCGCTCAAGGCCTCGACCCCCGGCCTGTACGTGGCGTCCGGCAAGAACTCGGTGACCGCGTGGATGACGAACGCGGAGGACGCGCTCAGCCTGTAGACGGAGGCGGCGGCTCCGCTGCCGCCGCCCCACCCGCCGTCGTCGGACCCGCTGTCGCCCGGTCCTCCGTCGCCCGCTCCGGCGGCGTCCGGTCCGCCGTCGCCCGGTCCGCCGTCGGCCGGTCGATCCGGTAGACGTAGTGGAGACGGTCGTCGATCGGGTTGTCCGGCTCCAGCTCGCCCTCGGCGACCCGCACCAGGCCCGCCTTCTCCAGTGCCCGCCACGACGCCCGGTTGGCGGCCACCACCGGGACGAGGACCGACGAGGCGCGCGGGTGGTCGACCCAGGTGCGGTCGATCATGGCGCGGATCACGCGAGGCCCGACGCCCCGGCCGGTGAACGCCGGGTCGCCGATCAGATAGTCGACCGTCGCCGCGCCCTCGGGGACGTCCGTCACCCCGGCCAGCTCCTCCAGATACTCCGGATAGTCGTCCCACAGGCAGCGCTGGACGAGCCCCAGGGGCACGCCGTCCAGCAGGGCGATCCAGTCCTCCGCGGGCTCCTCGCCACGGGCGACCGGGCCGAAGTCGCGGGCCACGGCCGCCGCGTCCGTCTCGTGGTTCCACCAGCGGGCGACATGCGGCCGGGACAGCCACCGCCGGAGCAGCGGGAAGTCGTCCTCGGTGACCCGACGCCAGGTGATCATGAATGCTCCTCGGGCCGCGCACGGGTGCCGGGCCGGGCCGGTACCGGTGGACGGCGTCGGCGGAAGGATGCCCATCAGCGTACGCCCGTACCCGCGACGCCTCCCCGTCCGACGTCAGCAGGGTCTGCGCCAGACGTCCAGCTCCAGGTTCTTCTTCATCGACGACAGCCGCAGGGCGCGGGCCTGGGGGCAGAAACCGGCCGTGGGCTCCGTGTACTCCACGTGGAACACCGCCTTCCCCGCGGCGACGAAGGGGGTCAGCAGCGCGCACTCGTCGAATTCCGCGCACTCCTCGTTGACCGCGAAGTCGAAGTGGCCGACGAGTCGGGGGATCTGGGCCAGGTCGTTCTTGAGGCCCACGGCGAGACCGCGCTCGTGGGCGATGGCCGCGATCATGCGGTTGTACCGGAGCTGGTCGTCCGGTGTGAGCGGAAAGCCGGTGTCGTTGGCGTACCCCTCCATGAGGTCCGGTTCCACGGCGTCGAACCCCTTGTCACGGCACATGTCGAACCGCCGTTCCATGAGGGGGCGCAGGACGGCGACACGGCGGATGTCCAGCCAGCGTTCGCCGTGCCAGCCGTTGGGCTCGCCCAGGACGGAGCGGGGGAAGTCGTCCCGGTCGGGACGGAAGTCCTCCCAGGCGCCGACGTTGATGTAGCAGATCACCTTGCGGCCGTCCCGGTGCAGCCGGGCCACCGCGGCGGCGCTGTTCTCGAAGCCGTCGATGTCGTACACGGGGACGTCGACGGACGGATCGACCTTGCCGTCGAGCTGCCACTGCCAGGCCAGACCGGGGCGCGGCTGCCACCGGGTGCGGGGCGCGGGACGGCTCGTGGATCCGCCGGTGGGCCGGCCGGTCGTCGGCCCGCCGGTGGGACGGGTCGGGGATCCGGTGGTGGGCCCGGTCGTGGCTCCCTTCGGGGGGCCGGAGGGGGGATCGGCCGCCGGCCCGGTCGTGGGGCCCGTCGTGCGCCCGGTGGGCCGGCCGGCCGCCTGGCCGTCGCCCGGCCCGTCGGGGACGCCCGAGCAGGCGGCGAGCACGGCGAGCAGGAGCAGTACGGCCGCGGGGGCCGCCCGGAATCGCCTCACCGGTCCACCTCCACCAGTGCCGGGGTCAGCCCCGCCCAGGGGTTGGGCGGCTCTCCCGTCACCGGTCCGCAGACCCCCGCGCCCCGCTCCCTTGCGGTGCGCACGGCGAGCGGGACGAGCGGGCCGGGCACCCCGTACACGAGGTGGCAGATCCGTTCGGGTGCCAGCCGCGCCGTCCACGAGGGGCGGGTGAACGCCGAGACGTACGTGGACCAGTGGCCCTCGAAGGTGACCGTCAGGTCGGCGAGTCGCGCGTAACCGGGGTCGGGATGGACACCCGGGTTGAGGACCACGGGCGACACCCCCGCCCTGCGGAGCGAACGCACCAGACGCCTGCAGTCCGCCAGGCCGTCCCGCCCCGCGGTCGTCCGGTCGAGGAAGCAGCCGTCCACCCCGTACCACTCCTGGTGCCGGAGCGCCTCCGCGGTGATCCGGTCCGCGTCGCGCATGCCGTAGTCGGTGTCCACGTAGCCGAGCAGCCGGGCCCCCGCCGACCGCAGGGCGCGGGCGGCGGAGGCGAACGCCGGATCCGGTGCGTCGCCCGGGCCGCTCGCCGGGTTGAGCACGACGGCGTACGTACGCGTGGCACGGGCGATCAGCCGGTGCCACGCGTCCGGATCCTCCGCCGGATGGACGTACAGGGGGATCAGCAGGCTCACGGTGCCGCCACCCCGTCGGGTGCGCGCCGGTGGGACCGCGCCGCCCACAGCGCGGCGAGCGACGCGTCGAGGGAGTGGACCGGCCGCCAGCCGAGGGAGAGCCGGGCCGCGGTGATGTCGGAGCACTGCCACGACACCTGCGCGGACCGCGCCGATCCGCCGCCGTCCGCCTCGACGATCCGGCCGCGGAACCCGGCGACGTCGGCGAGCCCGCGCACCAGCTCCCGCACCGGCAGGGCCTCGCCGCCGCCGACGTTGAGGACGGGCGGCAGCGGCCCCGCCGCGACGGCCGCCAGCTCCACCGCCCGTGCCACGTCCCGCGCGTCCACGAAGTCGCGGTACGCGGACAGGTCACCGAGCCGCAGCTCGGCCTGCGCTCCGGACCCTTCGCCGGACCCGGAATCGGCCCCGCCCTCGCCCCCGCCCTCGAACGCGGACCGCGCCCCGGCCTCGGCGAGCAGCGCGGTGACCCGGCCGGGCAATCCAGTGGGCGGCGCCCCGGCGCCCACTGGATTGCCCACCCTCAGGACCACCGCGTCCAGTCCCGACGCCGTCACCGCCATCGTGCCCGCCAGCTTGGTCGCGCCGTACAGTCCGGCCGGTCCCGGCGTCTCCGACTCCGTCACCCGACGGCCGGGGGTGCCGGGGCCGTACTCCGCGGCCGAGCCCAGGTGGACCAGCCGCGCCGAGGGCGCCGCCTCGCGGAGGGCCGCGCACAGCACGGCCGGCCCGCGCGCGTTCACCTCCGTGAGCGTGACGGCGTCACCGCCGGTCGCGCCCGCGCAGTTGACGACGGCGTCGGGCGCGGCCGCCACCAGCGCCCGGGCCAGCCCGTACGGACTGTCGGACGCGAGGTCGACGGTGACGTCGGCCGCCGGGGAACGGCCGCCGACGAGCACACGCGTGCCCGGCAGCGCGCGCAGCCGTTCGGTCACGTGGCCGCCCAAATAGCCGCCGGCGCCGAGGACGAGGATCCGCATCGGTGCTCAGGCTCCTTTGAGCAGAAGGGACTTGCGGCTGGTGAACTCCGCGTTGGCCCGGTCGTAGTCGTCGGGGCGGCCGATGTCCAGCCAGTAGCCGTCGAACTCGTAGGCGTACGGGGGTGTTTCGGCGGCGAGCAGGTCGAGCACCAGCTCGTCGAAGCCGAGCGGAAGACCAGGGGTGTAGGCGTCGAGCGTGCTGCGCGAGACGCCGTAGACCCCCATGGACACCCGGTAGTCGATGCTGGGCTTCTCGGTGAAGGCGACCACCCGGCTGGCGTCGGTGGTCAGCACCCCGAAGTCGATGTGCACCTTGCGGGCGTACGTGGCGATGGTCAGGGGCGCGGCCGAGAGCTCGTGCCGGCGCAGGACGTCGGCGTAGTCGAGGTCGGTGAGCACGTCACCGTTCATCACCAGGAAGTGCTCCGGCAGCCGCTCGCGCAGATTGAGCAGCGGGCCCATGGTGCCGAGCGGGCTCTCCTCGGTGGCGTAGTCGATGCTCATGCCCCACTGCGATCCGTCGCCGACGTAGGCGCGGATGATCTCGCCGAGGTGGCCGATGGCGAGGGTGCAGTGGGTGAAGCCGGACTGGGACAGCTGGCGCAGCACGATTTCCAGGATGGCGTGCTCGTCGCCGATCGGGACAAGCGGTTTGGGCAGCGCGGTGGTGTACGGCCGCAGCCGGACGCCCTTTCCACCGGCCAGGATCACAGCGTGCATGGCATACCTCCTGTGGGGACGTGCCGGACGGGTCAGATGTTGTAGATGCCGGTCTTGTACCGGGCCAGGTGGGCGGGGTCGACGAACCACTCGGCGGTTCGCGCGAGGCCCTCCTCCAGGGAGCGGCCCGGCCGCCAGCCCGTGGCCGCGGTCAGCCGGGACGCGTCGGCGACGAGCCGCATCACCTCGGAGTTGGCGGGGCGCAGGCGCTCGGCGTCCTCTCGGACGTCGAGCGGGGCGTCCATGACCTTGCCGATGAGGGCCACCAGATCGCCGACGGAGATCTCCCCGCCGGTCCCCGCGTTGAAGGTGCGGCCGACGACGTGCTCGGCCGCCGTCGTGCCCACCGCGAGGAACGCCCGCGCGGTGTCCTCGACGAACGTGAAGTCCCGGGTGGGGCGCAGATCGCCGAGGGTGAGGGTGCGCTCCCCGGCCGCCACCTGGCCGATGACCGTGGGGATGACGGCCCGCATCGACTGGCGGGGGCCGAAGGTGTTGAAGGGGCGCAGGGTCACCACGGGGGTGCCGAAGCTGGCGTGGTAGCTGTCGGCGAGCCGGTCGCCGCCCGCCTTCGAAGCGGCGTACGGGGACTGGGTGTTGATGGGGTGGTCCTCGGTGATGGGCACGGTGAGCGCGGTGCCGTACGTCTCGCTCGTCGAGGTGTGCACCAGCCGGGGCGTTCCCAGCGCGCGCACCGCTTCGAGGACGTTGAGGGTGCCGGTGACGTTGGTGTCCACGTAACTGTGCGGCGCCTGGTAGGAGTACGGGATCGCGATGAGCGCGGCCAGATGGTAGGCGCAGTCGGCTCCTTCCAGCAGAGCGCGCACGGAGCCGGGGTCGCGGACGTCGCCGAGCACGATCTCCACGTGGTCCAGGACATCGGGGGACAGGGTCTCCAGCCAGCCGTAGGAGGAGAACGAGTTGTACTGGGCCATGGCCCTGACCCGGTAGCCGGAGGCCACGAGCAGCTCGGTGAGGTGCGAGCCGATGAATCCTTCGGCTCCGGTGACGGCGGCGAGCGGTGCGGAGGTCAACTCTCTGGTTCCTTTCGTCGGTGCATCGTTGACAGGGCGTCCGGCCGGCGGAGCGCCGGTGGTGACGACGGGGAAGCGCCGGGCGCCCGGTGGATCAGGAGTGCGGGGACGGCCGGCCCAGGAGGACGACGGTGCAGGCCGAGAGGGCGACCGCGGCCACGCCGCAGACCGCCGGGAGCACCGCCGGGTGCCCCGGTGAGGGCCCCAGCCAGGTGAAAGCGGCCGCCGCGCCGGCGGTCGCGAGACAGACCGCGGCCGGTGGCCAGGCCACGCCGAACGCCTGGAGGAGAAGGGCGGTCCACAGCACCGCGGCGAGGCTCAGCAGCGCCACCGGGCCGGAGCCGGTGAGCAGCGCCGGAGGCAGCAGGAGCAGCAGATAGCCGGAGAGACAGAGCGCGAGGACGCCCGAGGAGCGGAACAGGAAGGCCCTGGGCGTCGCGCTGGCGTGCAGCGCGGCGACCGACCGGCCCCGGTAGCGGTAGAGCAGCCATTCCGCCGGCCCCATGCTCAGGGTGAGAGCGATGACCGCGTACGGGTCCCGGCGGCCCTCCAGCATCACCAGCACCGCCGCGGCCAGCCCGAACAGTCCGTACGGCACGGACGCCCGCAGACGCGGCCGCGGACCCGCGGCGACGGCCGGAACGGCCAGGCCGGAGGCCAGGACCAGTACGGCGGCGGCGAGCGTGGCGAGCAGCGCGAGCAGGGGCAGGGCGAGCCGCAGCAGGGCGCCGGGCTCCCACCAGGGCAGCACCGCGGCACCGGCGATCAGCGGGCTGAGCGCGGCGAGGAGCAGCCGCTCCCGGCCGAGCACCAACAGCACGCCGGCCCCCGCCAGATAGAGGGACTGGGCCCCCGCCACCGCGGTGATCGGGCCGCCGCCGGCGGGCAGCGCGGCGAGGCCCGTTGCCACGGCGGCCCCGAGCGCGGACCCGGCCAGCAGGGTGCGCGCCGCCTCCCGGCGACCGGTCGCCAGCCGCAGATGCGCGCGGTGCCCGAGCGCCTGACCCCACGCCCAGGAGGCGATGCCCGCCACGATCAGGACGGGGGCGTGCCGGTCGACGCGCCACAGCGGCGCGGTGAGCAGATAGGCCAGCGCGGGCAGCGCGAACAGCAGCCCCCGCAGCAGACACCGCACGGTGTCGGGCCGCCAGGGGTCGGCGGCGGCGGTGGCCGGATCGGGGAACGTCCGGGGCACCCGCTCGTACAGCGCCGACGCCAGCGAGAACAGATCGGGGTGGCCGTACCGTTCCTGGATCAGGGCGGCCGAGAGGCCGTCCGCCTCCAGGAGCGCGGCCACCTCGTAGGGGTGGACGGCGGGGCCTATCCGGTCGGCGAGCTCGGCGGCGAGCGCGCTGACCGCCTCCTGGTCGGGACCCTTCCGGGGGATCCGGATGGCGAGGGTGGCGTCGTCCGGATGCCGACGGCGGGGGCGTGGCGCCGCCAGCCGGATCGCGAGCGTGTCCTGCTCGGCCCCGCCGGGTTCGAGGAATATCGGGCCGCTCATCCGGCGAGGCTCCCCGTGCCGCTGACCGCCGGGGTGGGCAGGACCACCCGGACGGGCGCCTCCCGCTTGCCGGAGGCCAGTTCGTGGTAGATGGCGCGGAACGAGTCGATGGTCTGACGGAGGGTGAACTGCTCGATCACACGCAGTCGGGCGGCCTCGCCCATCGCGCGGCGCCGGACGGGATCCCCGAGCAGCGTGAGCGCGGCCGTGGCCATCGCGGACGGATCGCGCGGCGGCACCACGAGACCGGTGTCGCCGACGGCCTCCCGTACGCCCCCGACGTCGGTGGAGACGGTCGCCCGGCCGCAGGACATCGCCTCGATCAGCGTGAACGGGAAGCCTTCGCTGATGCTGGAGAGCATCACGACGTTGCCTGCGGCGTAGGCGTCCTTGATGTCGTCGACGCGGCCCTCGAAGGTCACGGCGCCGGCCATTCCCAGCTCGGCCGCCAGTGCCTCGCAGCGCTCCCGGTACGCCTCGCCGCCCCGGGGCGTGCCGCCGAAGAGCCGGAGGCGCACGTCGGGGATCCGGTCCCGGACGAGGGCGAAGGACCGTATCAGGGTCTCCAGGTCCTTGATCGGGTCCACCCGCCCCGCCCAGCTGAGGGTGAGGGTGTCCGGTTCGGGACCGGCGTGCGGGAAGGCGACCGGGTCGACGCCGTTGTAGACCGTGCGGATCGACGCCGGATCGGCGCCGCCCTCCTCCTCCCACAGCCGGTTGTAGCGGTTGCCCGGCGTGATCAGCGCCGCCCGCCGGTAGCTCTCCTCGGCGAGCAGCCGGAAGAAGCCGAGGATGACGGCCTTGACCGGCCAGCGGTAGGGAGCGGTGCGGTAGCCGAGGTAGCGCTCGCGCAGATAGACGCCGTGCTCGGTCAACAGCAGCGGCACACCGTGCCGTTCGAGAGCGGCGAGCCCCGGCAGGACGGCCACCCCGCCGCTGACGGCGTGGGCGACGCCCTCCACCGGCGAGGGGGCGGACAGCGGACGCAGGGCGTGTTCGAGCAGGGCGGTGGCGGTGAGCGCGTCGTGCAGGGTCGGCCCGGCCTCGCGTACGGCGACGCCCGGCCGCCGCCAGACGGAGGTGAGGACCGCGATCACCGTGTCGCCCCGCAGGAACGGGCTGAGCATGCCGTCCGCCGCCGCCCGCCCGAGCGTGTGCAGTGCGGGAGCGAACCCGTTTTCGGCGGCCGGGTCGAGCAGCGCCGTCAGAAACCTCTCGTACGCCTCGGCGAGCCGTCTGCCGGATCTGCCGCCGGGCGGACGGCCGGACGGCGCGGGGCCCCACATCGGTACGGACAGAACGCTGGAGACATGGGCCGGGAGGTCCCATGCGAGGGGTTCCCGCCCGGTGCCGGTGACGGCGATGACGTCGAAGTCGATGTCCGGCATTCCGGTGACGAGCTGGTCGCACCAGACGCTCACACCGCCGTGGCTGTGCGGGTAGGTGCCTTCGGTCAGAAGTGTGACGCGCGGGGCGCCGGAGCGCCGCGCGCCGTGATGAACGTGCATCGATGTGTGCTCCACGGCCGTGGTGGGGGGTGATGCCGGTCCCGGCCGCCGCCTGGCGGCCGGGACGTCGCTGCCGGTACGGCGGTCAGCCGCCCGCGCCGGGCGGGACCGCCTCGGTGACGCCCGCGGGCACCCGGGCGGCCGGGGCGGGGGCGGGGGCCGACGGGGTGGCGCCCGTGCCGGTGGCCGTGGAGGAGGCGCCCGCCGGGGCGGCGGACGACGGCAGTGCGAGGGTCAGCGGTGCACCCGTGACGGACGTCCAGGCGGAGCGCCCGCCGGCGTACGTCTCACCGAAGGCGGAGCCGGCCCGCAGCGTGCCCTCCGGCATCGTCGCCGGAACCGCCACGCCGCTCGGGCCCTCGACGGTCACGGTGCCGCCGATGCGGTACGCGGTCACCAGCCCGTCGCGCACGGCGGCACGCCAGGCGGCGCGCCGCTGGAGTTCCTGCCCGATGTCCGCCATCCGCAGGTTGACCACGGGGGTGTTCGCGGCGAACAGCGTGTCGTAGCTGTCGAGCACACCGTCCAGGACCGGGTACGCGATGCGGTCCTCGGCCAGGTTGGACTGGTGGATGAAGTGCGGCTTGGGGTCGTTGGAGAGCACGTGGCCCAGGGCGATCTGCCGCTCCAGGGGCACGATGTGGCCCGTGTAGCCGGTGGTGAGGTCGAGCGGGGCCGGCAGGCAGGTGGTGGTGGCGGGGTTGTCCTCGCAGATCCCGCTGCCGCCCTGCGCGCGGCTGGTGTAGATCCAGTTGTACTCGTCGACCTGTTCGGCCGCCCGTCCCGCGTTGTAGAAGACGTTCATCGGGTAGCGGGGGACCGTGGTGGCCGGACCGACGGGCCGCTGGTCGCGTTCCCGGGAGTTGTCGGACGCCAGCCACGTGATGCCGTTGTCGGCGAGGGCCGGTGCCAGGTTGGGGTTGTCGGTGTTCTGCTGGGGAAGGACGCGCAGTCCGGAGTGCTCGCCCGTGACCAACTCGTGGTTGTCCAGGGGCAGTCCGACGCTCTGGCCCCACACGCGGTTGAGGGCGATCTCGTCGGAGACGGCCTGCCGGGAGACCCACTTCACGGAGCCGTTCGGCTGGGTGGCGCAGCGCCACGGGACCACGGTGGTGTCCTGCTCGCAGCCGAGGAAGGCGTGCGTGTAGGTGTGGTTGATCCAGCGGAACTCCTGGCGGGCGGCGACGAGCCGGTCGGCCAGGGGGTCGGCGCCGTTGTTGTCCTCGCGGTGGTCGACGCTGCCCGCCGCGTTGTAGGCGAGGTCGAGGGTGAAACCGCGGGTGTTCTGCCAGGAGACGGCGTGGTCCACGTCCGCGGCTGTCATGCGGATGGGGTCGGGAGTGGCGTTCGGATCGGTGCAGTCCACATCGCCCGGAGTGCAGTTGAGCGCCGAGTTCCAGCGGTCGTCCGCCGCGAGGACGTCGTCCACGTGCACGGCGAAGTAGTTGCGGGAGGCGCCCAGGTGCACCCCGCCGGTCATCCACGAGACGATGCCGCGGGCCAGCAGACGGAACTGCTGCTGGTACTGGTTGTAGACGAAGGTGACGACGAGTTCCCGACGTCCGTCGTGACGGTACTCGCCCACGAGGGAACCGCGCCGGGTCGTCCCGGGTATCGCCGCGTCGACGTACGGGACGAAGTTCGCGCCCGCCGCCGGGGTCGAGAGATAGGCGTAACTCTCCCCCACGGCAGGAGAGTTGTCCTCGAAGGGCACCGGTCCGTCGAGATAGCCGAACGGACCCGACCGGCCGGCGGTGGTCACCTGGGCCTGCGCCCCGTCGAGGCTTCCGGAGTAGCCGCCGTAGACCGGGTACTGGAGTCCGGCCTCGGGCCTCGCGTAGGTGTACGCGTCGACCTGCGGAATGTCGAAGGTCCGCTCGTAGGCCGCGAGCGCGGCCATCTCCGGGGAGTTCACCGGGAACGGGTTGTCGTTCGGCAGGACGACGGCCTGGAACTTGGCCCTGTTCCGGCCGCCCACGGTGTCCGCGAGGTAGCCGGCGTCGATCACGGGCCGGTCGGCGCGGGCGAGGTCGATCTCCGTGTACGGCGTTCCCGCGGCGTCCAGTTCGGCGGCGATGGCGGCGGTGGCCGGTCCGCCGTCGGACACGACGAGCACCCGCAGGTCGACGCGGGGAGCCGGGTCGTCCGCGCGGGCCGCCGTGCCCGGCAGGACGAGGGCGGCGACGAGCGCGCCCGTGGTGAACAGGGTGGTGCCTGAGATCCGCTTCATGCGGTGGTGTCCCCTCCTGGGAGCAGGGGTGGGTACAGCTCCGAGGAGCGGACGCACCCCCTCGTGCGACGCCGGCATCCCCCTCGAAGGCCGGTCGTCCACGCATCCGTCGCGTCACATCGTGGGGTATCTGTGGAGCTTCTGTGGTGCTGCTGCGAAAGGTGACGGAAAAACGCGGGCGCCCGGGGCGGGGTGACCGGCACGGAGTTCGGCTCTACGGCCTGTCGGCCTCTCCCGCACCGTGTGGCTGATGCCCAGGTGGGAGGGGGCCGAGCCCCACCGGCGGACCGTCGGGTCCGCCGGTGGAACCGCCAATGGTTTAGACCCATTGATCAGTGGGGTGAGGGCCGGTTTCCGGACGCGCCCCGCCCGGCGTCGGTACGCCGGGTCCGTCAGGCGCAGAGGACGCGGGTCTCCGGGGTGTAGACCGGTCCGCCGTTGACGCTGGTGCTGTCGCTGAACTCGGCGTAGAAGTACGAGTAGAAGCCGATGTTGCCGTTGCAGCCGGAGTCGGCGGCGACCTGGAGCGTCAGCGTCACGGTGCGGCTCTGGCCGGGCGGGACGGTGGCCCCGTAGTTGGCGCCGAGGTTGGCCGGGCCGGTGCCGGAACAGGGGGTGCTGCCGCCGGGGCCGGCGAGGGTGCAGCCGGCGAACGAGTACTTCAGGTCCGGGCGCTGGGTGGTGAGCCAGGTGGGGTCGATCGTCTGGTAGACGAACCAGATGTCGTAGGACTTGTTGTTCGTGAGCGTCATCGACAGGTTCACCGTGCCGCCCGGCGTGGTCGTCGCGGCGTCCGTGGTGAACGTCAGCTGGGCGGGGGCCGGGTCGGCCGCGCTCGCGGACGGCGCCAGGCCGAACAGGGTGAGGAGCAGGGCGAGGACGGCGGCGAGACCCAGGCGTCTCGTGAGGAGTGATCGCATGGCCGGGAGGCTAGGGACGGGGACGGTCCGGCGTCTGCCTCGACGGGAGGGCCCGGAACGGCCGACGGCCGAAAGTGTTCTTCTCGTGAAGGCGGTGCGGGGAAAGTGTGACGGGTCGTGTCGGCTCGTGTCCGCGCACACCGCAGCGGGTGCGCGGACACGAGCGGCGACCGGGCCGGCCCCCGGCGCGCCCCCGGGGCGCGGATGAGCTATTGGCGCGTACGCAACAGACCGCCGCCCGCGGGGAGTCGACCGGACCACTTCCGTACCGCTGTCTCCCGGCCACGGGGCCGACTTCCGACCCCGCCCGGCCGCCGACCTCGCCGATGCGGCGCCGAGACGGTCAGTTGAGGGCCTCGGCCAGGCTGTGCTGCCAGTACGTCACACGCAGCGAACTGTCGACGTACACACCCTTCCCGCCGAGCCGGGGCTTCGCGGTGCTGCCGTCGGAGAAGCCGACGGTGAGGCTCGTCGCCGTCAGGCCGTGGGTGCCGCTTCCGTCGGCGGCGGACAGCAGCACGCCCGCGTAGCCGGACTCGCCGGGCGCGAGTGTCACGACCGCCTGGGGGTGGGTCGACTCGTCGACGGGCGGCACGGACTGGGCCTCGTCGAAGCGGGCGATCGGGCTGTCGAGCAGATCGCAGCCGGCGGAGCCGGTGTTGGTGACGGTGAGCAGGAGGTGGTTGAGCGGGCGGGAGACCGGCGTGGCGATGATCTTGGTGTTGCCCGCGCCGCACTGCCTGTGGTGGTCGCTTTCGCTCCCGTGCTTGCTGCCGCTGTCCTTGGTGGTGTCGCTGCGGGTGGGCGTGCTGCGTGTGCTCGGCCGGGTCGGCGCGGTCGTCGGGGCGGTCGTCGTCGACGCCGGGGTCGGCGCGGTGGTGGGGGCCGTGGTCGGCGTCTCGGCCGGCTGCGTGGTGGAGGCGGCGGAGGGGGTGGGTGCAACGGAGGGCATCGCGGCGCCCTCGTCCTTGGCGGCGCCGGCGCCGCAGGCGGTGAGCGAGAGCGCGGCGATAGCGATCGTCGTGACGGCGAACAGGCGGGTGCGGGCGGTGCGTCCGGGCATGGGAGTCCCCTCAAGGGCGAAATACGGCCGTTGTTCGGCGGAGGCCGCCGGTTCCCCGTGGCGGCCTTGCTTCGCCGACCACAGCTTGTGCGAAGATCCGTTCCAGAGGCCGCTCCTGTCGGGTGGTACGGGACGCTGGAACGATTTCAACGCGTTGACCTGTGGTGATGCCCTTTCCTGGGACGCCGGGTCGAACGCCGGAAGCGGGTGGAACGGTGGCGGGGGACGAGTTCGCGGCGCTGCTGGGGCAGCTCAAGGAACGGTCGGGGCTCAGCTACGGCACGCTGGGCAAGCGTCTGCACCTGAGTGCCTCGACGCTGCACCGGTACGTCAACGGGGACGCCGTACCGGTGGACTACGCCCCCGTGGAGCGGCTCGCACGCCTGTGCCGTGCGACCCCCGACGAACTCGTCGAGCTGCACCGGCTGTGGGTGCGGGCGGATGTCTCCCGACAGCGGAAGGGGCCGGCCGCCGGTCCGGACCGGGCCGCCCCGGAGCCGGACCGGCCGACGGACCCGGAGGCTGGGCCAGTGCCAGTGCCAGTGCCAGTGCCCGAGCCGGAGCCCGCGCCTCGACCGGTGGTCGAGGTGGCGGGCCCCGAGACCGCACCCGGGGGTACACCCGAGCCCGCCCTCGGGGCCGCACTCGGGCCGACCGGGCCGGAGACGGCCCCCGCCCGTCCGGCGCGCCGGTTCCGGCGTACCGCCGTGGTCGTCGGCACTGCCGTGGCCGCCGCCGTGTCGATGGCGCTCGTCGTGAGCCTCTCGCGCGCGGGCACGGAGGAGAAGGGGGAACAGGCCGGCGCCTCGGCACGGCCGACCACGGCCGCCGCCGCACCCTCCGCCACCCGGCAGCCGGGGACGGCCCCCCGCGCTCCGGGGCAGTCCGACGGCAGGGCGTCCGAGCCGACCGTCGCCGTCGCGCCCCACACCTGGGAAAGTCCCTGCAGCCAGCACTATCTGGTCGACCGTCAGCCCGAGCAGGTGCCTCCACCGCCCATGGAGCAGGACGCGTCCGGGTGGGTCGGGGCGCTGGCGGCCGTGCCGAGCGGGGAGCAGCTGGTCCGGCTGACGGTGCAGGGCGCGGGGGAGCGGACGGTCGTCCTGGAGGCCCTGCACGTCCGAGTCGTGAGCAAGGGCGCGCCCCTGGCCTGGAACGACTACGCGATGGGCGTCGGCTGCGGCGGCGGGGTGTCGACCAAGACCTTCGCCGTCGATCTCGACGCCGGCCGGCCCGCCGTCGCCGCCGTGGCCGGGCAGCGGAAGTTCCCGTACCAGGTGAGCGAGTCCGACCCCGAGGTCTTCTACGTGACCGCGCACGCCCGGGCGCACGACGTCGCCTGGTATCTGGAACTGACCTGGTCCAGCGGGAAGCAGCGCGGCACGATCCGTGTCGACGACAAGGGCCGCCCGTTCCGTACCAGCGGCAATCCGGCCCGGCCCGCCTACGCCTTCCCCCTGGGCGGGGCCGAGTGGATCGACGACGAGGGGGGATAGCGGAGGAGAGGGCGACGCCTGTCGCACCCGGGGAACCTGAGGTCACCGTGACGTCGGTCGTACCGAAGGTCGTCATGACCGACGGGGCGGGGACCGCCTCGGTGACCGCGCGGTGTGCTGGTCCGGCCACAATTGCGTGACGTCGCCTCGGGGCTGCGTCACGTGTCGAGACCAGGAAGGCGAAACACACACCATGAACGTCAGCGCACACATGGAAGCCGTCTACGCGGAGGTCCGCCGACGCAACCCCGGGGAGGCGGAGTTCCACCAGGCGGCCGCCGAAGTCCTCGACTCCCTCGCCCCGGCGCTCGAGCGGCACCCCGAGTACGTCGAGACCGGGATCCTGGAGCGACTGTGCGAGCCCGAGCGGCAGTTGCTGTTCCGGGTTCCCTGGGTCGACGACCAGGGCACCGTGCGGGTGAACCGAGGTTTCCGGGTGGAGTTCAACAGCGCCCTCGGACCGTACAAGGGAGGGCTGCGCTTCCACCCGAGCGTCAACCTCGGCATCGTGAAGTTCCTCGGCTTCGAGCAGATCTTCAAGAACGCGCTGACCGGCATGGCGATCGGCGGCGGCAAGGGCGGTGCGGACTTCGACCCCAAGGGCCGCTCCGACGCCGAGATCATGCGCTTCTGTCAGTCCTTCATGACCGAGCTCTACCGGCATCTGGGCGAGCACACCGACGTACCCGCCGGCGACATCGGTGTGGGCGCGCGGGAGATCGGCTTCCTCTTCGGCCAGTACAAGCGGATCACCAACCGTTACGAGTCCGGCGTCCTCACCGGCAAGCCCGTGGGCTGGGGCGGCTCGCACGTCCGTACCGAGGCCACGGGCTACGGCGCGGTGTACTTCGCCGCGGAGATGCTGGCCACGCGCGGCCACGGTTTCGACGGGCGCCGGGTGGTCGTCTCCGGCTCCGGCAACGTGGCCGTCTACGCGGCGGAGAAGGTGCACGCCCTCGGCGGCCGCGTGGTGGCCTGCAGCGACTCCTCCGGGTACCTCGTCGACGAGGACGGCATCGACCTCGAACTCCTCAAGGACATCAAGGAGGTGCGCCGGGCCCGGATCTCCGCCTACGCGGAGGCGAAGCCGACCGCGCGCTTCTCCGCCCGCGGCACCGTGCACGACGTCCCGTGCGACATCGCACTGCCCTGCGCGACCCAGAACGAGCTGGGCGGCGACGACGCCGTGGCCCTGGTCAAGCACGGTGTGCTCGCCGTGGCCGAGGGCGCGAACATGCCCTGCACCCCGGAGGCCGTGAAGGTGTTCCGGGAGGCCGGGGTCCTCTTCGGCCCCGGAAAGGCCGCCAACGCCGGCGGCGTGGCCACCTCGGCCCTGGAGATGCAGCAGAACGCGTCCCGCGACAGCTGGACCTTCGAGCAGACCGAGGCCCGGCTCGCCGCCGTCATGCGCGGGGTGCACGCCGAGTGCCGCGCCACGGCGGAGACGTACGGCGGGAGTGCCGAGGACTACGTGCTCGGCGCCAACGTGGCCGGGTTCCTGCGGGTGGCGGGGGCGATGACGGCGCAGGGCGTCATCTGAGGACCCCGCTCGTTCCGCGGCCCCGCCCCCGCACGCCGACCGGTGTGCGGGGGCGGGGCCGTTCCACGACCGTGTGGGGGACCGTTCCATGACCGCCGGGTCGGGTCACCGTCGCCCACGGCGAGGGCGACCCGGGCTTCGGGCGGCGCGGCAGCGTACCAGAGAGGACCCTTCCGGCGACGGAGATTCACATACTCTCCGCTCCCACGCGTGTTCATAGGGTAGTCATGGACACCGGGAGGGAACACCTTGATCTTCAGCCTGAGCCGCCGCCGGAAGTCTGTCC
Source organism: Streptomyces sp. NPDC017246 (assembly GCF_044331325.1). Classification (NCBI taxonomy): domain Bacteria; kingdom Bacillati; phylum Actinomycetota; class Actinomycetes; order Kitasatosporales; family Streptomycetaceae; genus Streptomyces; species Streptomyces sp. NPDC017246. The sequence continues at coordinate 141,310 of NZ_JBIRMW010000012.1, forward strand.
CCAGCGCGGGTACCTGCCCCTACGGGGCCGGGGACCCCGCAGCCGCCGTACCCGTCCAGGACGCCCGCGGCCATCTGCCGCACCGCGTGGACCGACAGGAGGCGGAACGGTTCGTCCGGCAGTTCCACGACGAGCATCCGGGCGCCGGGGACGTGGAGAGCCGGGTCCGTACGGTCCTGGCCGCGATCGACCGCACCGGCGGCTACGAGCACTCCCCGGCCGAACTCGCCTTCGGCGCCCGCGTCGCCTGGCGCAACTCCGCCCGCTGCATCGGCAGGCTCTACTGGCGCAGCCTCGTGGTGCGCGACCTGCGGCACCTCACGTCCGCCGACGACATCGCGGCCGAGTGCGTCGAGCATCTGCGGATCGCCGGAAACGGCGGCAGGATCCGCCCGGTGATCTCCGTCTTCGCGCCGGACCGGCCGGGACGCCCCGGGCCCCGGATCGTCAACGAACAGCTGGTGCGCTACGCCGGACACCGCACCCCCGAAGGGCGCTGGAGGGGTGACCCGCGCAGTGCGCCCCTCACCGCCCAGGCCCGCGACCTGGGGTGGAAGCGGGACGAGGAAGCCTTCCAGGTGCTGCCGTTGATGGTGCGGGAGCGCCCCGGCGCGCGCCCGGAGTGGTACGAGCTGCCGGACGACTCCGTCCGAGAGGTGCCCCTCCACCACCCCGACCACGCCTGGTTCGCCGGACTGGGCCTGCGGTGGTACGCCGTGCCCGCGATCAGCGACATGACCCTGGAGATCGGCGGCGTGCGGTATCCGGCTGCGCCGTTCAACGGCTGGTACATGGGCACCGAGATAGGTGCCCGCAACCTCGCCGACGCCGAGCGGTACGACCTTCTGCCCGTGGTGGCCGACCGGCTCGGGCTCGACCGGTCGACCGAACGCACGCTGTGGCGGGACCGGGCGCTCGTCGAACTCAACGTGGCGGTGCTGCACTCCTTCCAGGAGGCCGGGGTGACGATGGCGGACCACCACACGGAGTCCCAGCGGTTCCTCAGGCACATCGCCCAGGAGAGCCGCCACGGGAGGGAGACGCCCGCCGACTGGAGCTGGATCGTCCCGCCGGTCTCCGGCTCCGCGACCCCGGTCTTCCACCGGTACTACGACCCGGTGGACCCGTCCCTCCGGCCGGCGTTTCTCGCCCGCGGCTAGGCACCCGGGGCAGTCGACCGCCTCCGGGGCGGCCGGGTCAGCCGGCCGCCCCCGGGACCCAGTGGTTGTGCACCCGCAGGATCCGGGGCGCGCCGTCCGACACGGGCCAGCCGAGGCCGGCCGCGAGCGGCATCATGCGCTCGACGAACGCGTTCATCTGCGCCTCGGACTCCCAGAGGTCGAAGACCTCGAGGCCGTCGTCCGAGGGGACGCACGCGTGGGAGAGACAGCCGTCGAAGACGTCGGGCGTCTCCTGGAGCTTGGCGTTGAGCCGGTCGTACTGGTCCGTGGTGACACCCGGCATGACCGCGTGGACGAAGATCGCCATGGTGGATCACTCCTCGTGAGGCGGGGGCGGTCCCTCCCGCGCCACCCCGTCGGTGACGTCCCCCACCAGCCAGCACAGCACGACCGGCCGGGGACGGCATCCGAGGAGGCCCCGGTCCCGGGTCGGCGGCGTCGCGGGACCGCGGCCGGCCGGGCGGTCAGCGGCGTCCCAGGACCTCGGTGAGCCGGGTGAAGCCCTCCGCGCCGTGGCCGAGGCCCACCGTCCGGCGCGCCAGGCCCTCGGCGGCGCGCATCACACCCGCGTCGATGCCGTGGGCCTCGGAGGCGTGCACGATGTGCGCCATCGTCGACACCGCCGAGGTGAGCGGGTTCCCCTCGCCGGAGTACCGGCCGTTCTCCACGTCCTCGGCCCACTCCCGGAACAGCGGCGGAAGGATCGCGCCGATGCCCTGGGCGAACGGTGCCAGATCGGTCGGGGAGATGCCCTCGGCGCGTGCCATCGCCAGGGCGTGGACATAGCCCGTCATGGACGTCCAGAAGATGTCGAGCAGCGCGATGTCGTAGGCCGCTGCCCGGCCGATCTCCTCCCCGAGATGGGTGTGGGTGCCGCCCAGGGCGTCGAGCACCGGACGGTGCTCGCGGTGGAGCGGCTCGGGGCCGCTGTGGAGGAACACCCCGGCGGGTGTCCCGATGGTCGGTGTCGGGGTCATGATGGCACCGTCGAGGTAGCCGATGCCGTGCTCGCCGGCCCAGCGTCCGGTGTCCCTGGCCCGCTCGGGGGTGTCGGCACTGAGGTTGACGACGGTCCGTCCCTTGAGCGCACCCGTCACGGCCTCCTGCCGCAGCACGGAGTCGGTGGCGTCGTAGTTGACCAGGCAGACCACGGTCAGCGGGCCGGCGGCGACGGCCTCCTCGGCGCTCGCCGCCCGGACGGCCCCCGCGGCGACCAGCTCCCCGTCCCGGCCCGGCGTACGGTTCCACACGGTGGTCCGTACCCCCGCCGCCAGGAACGCGGCGGCGAGCGCCCGTCCCATGGGTCCGAGACCGATGACGGTGACGGCGCGTTCGTGGGAAGAAGACATGGCTGAACTCCCTTGTAGACAGATGAGGACAGATGGAGACGGACATCCCGGAAGAAGGAGAAGGACGCGGATGACACGCGCCCGGGCCCGGGCCACGAACATGTGCGGAGTGAGCGCCGCGATCGTGGTCATCGAGGGCAAATGGAAGACGCACCTGCTGTGGCTGCTCGAGTCCGGCCCGCACCGCCCCGGCGAACTGCGCCGGAAGCTCCCCGAGATCAGCGAGAAGGTGCTGACCCAGGCGCTGCGCGAGATGGAGGAGGACGGCCTGGTGCATCGTGAGGTGTACGACGTCCTGCCGCCGAAGACGGTCTACTCGCTGAGCGGATTCGGGCGTGAACTCTCCGAGGCGCTGGCCCCGTTGTCCGACTGGGGCCATCGTCGCCTGGACCGGATCACGGCCGCGCCGGCCGCTTCCTGAGGCCCTGTCGTTCTCCCTTCCTCCGGGCCGCTCCCAGCTTCGCCCGGGGCCGCGCACCCGACAAGTACGCACAAAAAAGTGGGTGTCCGGGAGCAAGCGAAAGGGGGCCTTCCCGAAGGAAGGCCCCCTTGAAGCCCCGTCGAAAGGAGGCTCGTCAGCCGCGCCGCTCCCCGAAGGCGTCCAGGATGCGCTCGGCGGCCCGTGTCGCCGTCAGCCCGCCCGCGCGGACCTGCTCCTCCAGGGCGGGCGCGAGTTCCTTGACCGCCGGATCCGTGTGCAGGCGGCGCAGGAGTTCGTCGCGGACCATGTTCCAGGTCCAGTCGACCTGCTGGTCGTGGCGTTTGGCCGTGAGACGGCCGGTCGAGTCGAGCAGGGTGCGGTGCTGCTGAAGGCGGTCCCACACCTCGTCGAGGCCGGCCGACTCGCGGGCGCTGCAGCTGAGCACCGGCGGCGTCCAGAAGGAGTCCGCGCCGTGCATGAGCCGGAGCGCGCCCGCGAGTTCACGGGCGGCGGCGCGGGCGTCGCGCTCGTGCGGGCCGTCGGCCTTGTTGACGGTGACCACGTCGGCGAGTTCCAGGACGCCCTTCTTGATTCCCTGGAGCTGGTCGCCCGTGCGGGCCAGGGTGAGCAGCAGGAAGGAGTCGACCATGTTCGCGACGGCGGTCTCGGACTGGCCGACGCCCACCGTCTCGACGAGCACCACGTCGTAGCCCGCGGCCTCCATCACGACCATCGACTCCCGGGTCGCCTTCGCGACCCCGCCGAGGGTGCCGGCGCTGGGGGAGGGCCGCACGAAGGCCGCCGGGTCGACGGCCAGCCGCTCCATCCGCGTCTTGTCACCGAGGATGGAGCCGCCGGTCCGGGTCGACGACGGGTCGACGGCGAGCACCGCGACCCGGTGGCCGAGCCCGGTCAGCATCGTCCCGAACGCGTCGATGAACGTCGACTTGCCGACACCGGGCACTCCGCTGATCCCGATCCGCACGGCGTTGCCGCTGTGCGGAAGCAGCTCCGTCAGGAGCTCCTGGGCGAGCGCCCGGTGCTGGGGGCGGGTCGACTCGACGAGGGTGATCGCGCGGGCGACGAGCGCCCGCTTCCCCTCGCGCACCCCCTGGACGTACGTGTCGAGATCGATCACCGCTCGTGCCCGAGGTCGGCCGAAAGGCGCGTCACCAGGTCGTGGGCCGCGTCCGGGATCACCGTCCCCGGCGGGAACACGGCGGCCGCACCCATCTCCAGGAGCGTCGCCACGTCCTGCGGAGGAATCACCCCGCCGACCACGATCATGATGTCCTCCCGGCCCTCCGCCGCCAGCTCCTCGCGCAGCGCCGGGACGAGCGTGAGGTGTCCGGCGGCGAGCGACGAGACCCCGACGATGTGCACGTCCGCCTCGACGGCCTGACGGGCCACCTCGGCCGGGGTCTGGAACAGCGGGCCGACGTCGACGTCGAAGCCCAGGTCGGCGAAGGCGGTGGCGATGACCTTCTGGCCGCGGTCGTGGCCGTCCTGGCCCATCTTGGCGACCAGGATGCGCGGGCGCCGTCCCTCGGCCTCGCCGAAGGCGTCCACCAGGGCCCGGGTGCGCTCCACGGAGGGGGACGCGCCGGCTTCGTTGCGGTACACACCGGAGATCGTACGGATCTGGCCCGCGTGACGCCCGTACACCTTCTCCAGGGCGTCGGAGATCTCGCCGACGGTCGCCATCGCACGGGCCGCGTTCACGGCGAGTTCGAGGAGGTTGCCCTCGCCGCCCGCCGCGCGGGTGAGCGCGGCCAGCGAGTCCTGGCAGGCCTGCTCGTCGCGCTCCTCGCGCAGCCGCTTCAGCTTGGCGATCTGCTGGGCGCGGACGGAGGAGTTGTCGACCTTCAGGACGTCGATCTGCTCGTCGGTCGCCACCCGGTACTTGTTGACTCCGATCACCGGCTGCCGGCCGGAGTCGATCCGGGCCTGGGTGCGGGCCGCGGCCTCCTCCACGCGCAGCTTGGGGATGCCCGCGTCGATGGCCTTGGCCATGCCGCCGGCCTGCTCGACCTCCTGGATGTGCTTCCAGGCGCGCCGCGCGAGGTCGTACGTGAGCTTCTCGACGTACGCGCTGCCGCCCCACGGGTCGATGGTGCGGCAGGTGCCCGACTCCTGCTGGATGAGCAGCTGGGTGTTGCGGGCGATACGGGCGGAGAAGTCCGTCGGCAGGGCGAGCGCCTCGTCGAGGGCGTTGGTGTGCAGCGACTGGGTGTGGCCCTGGGTGGCCGCCATCGCCTCGACACAGGTGCGTGTGACGTTGTTGAAGACGTCCTGCGCGGTGAGTGACCAGCCCGAGGTCTGCGAATGGGTGCGAAGCGACAGTGACTTGGGGCTCGCCGGGTCGAACTGCCGCACGAGTTTCGCCCAGAGGAGCCGGGCAGCGCGCAGTTTGGCGATCTCCATGAAGAAGTTCATGCCGATCGCCCAGAAGAACGACAGGCGCGGCGCGAACGCGTCCACGTCGAGCCCGGCCTCCCGTCCCGCGCGGATGTACTCCACACCGTCGGCGAGGGTGTACGCCAGCTCCAGGTCGGCCGTCGCTCCCGCCTCCTGGATGTGATAGCCGGAGATGGAGATGGAGTTGTACCGCGGCATCCGCTGCGAGGTGTAGGCGAAGATGTCGGAGATGATCCGCATCGACGGCCCCGGCGGATAGATGTACGTGTTGCGGACCATGAACTCCTTGAGGATGTCGTTCTGGATGGTCCCGGCCAGCTTCTCGGGCGGTACGCCCTGCTCCTCGGCGGCCACGATGTACAGCGCGAGCACCGGAAGCACGGCGCCGTTCATCGTCATCGACACCGTCATCCGGTCCAGCGGGATGCCGTCGAACAGCTGTCGCATGTCGTAGATGGAGTCGATGGCCACGCCGGCCATGCCGACGTCACCGGTCACCCGCGGGTGGTCGCTGTCGTAACCGCGGTGGGTCGGCAGGTCGAAGGCGACCGACAGGCCCTTCTGGCCGGCGGCGAGGTTGCGCCGGTAGAAGGCGTTCGACTCCTCGGCCGTGGAGAAGCCCGCGTACTGCCGGATCGTCCAGGGCTGGTTGACGTACATCGTCGGGTACGGGCCGCGCAGGTACGGTGCCATGCCCGGGCGGGTGTCCAGGAAGTCCAGGCCTTCGAGGTCCTGACCGGTGTACAGCGGCTTGACGCCGATGCCCTCCGGGGTCTCCCAGAGAAGGTCGTCGCCGCCCGTGGCCTTCTTGACGGCCGACCGCCACGCGTCGGGGCCGCCGTCGGCGGTGGGCGCCCCGAGCTCGATCCCGGTGAAGTCGGGGATGGACATCAGGACACTCCCATGCGGTCGAGGGCGGTGGTGAGCAGGGCGACGGCGTCACAGCCCGAGAAGAGATACGTGTCGACACCGGGGTACGCCCCGGGGCGTCCGGCGAGGAGGACGTGTTCGGCGCCCGCCGCGCGCAGCTCGGCCGCCACGGTCTCCGCCTGCTCCTCGTACAGCGCGTCGCTGGAGCAGAGGCAGACCTCGCGGGCGCCGCTCTCCTCGAACGTGCCCTCGGTGACCGGCTCGATGCCGCCCGCCTGGAAGAGGTTCGCGGCGAAGGTGACCCGGGCCGAGTGCGCGGCCGCCGGGCCGAGCGCGGCGAGATAGACCCGGGGCCGGGCCCCGGTCGCCGCCAGATGCGCGTCGGAGCGGGCGCGCAAAGTCTCGTACGCCTCGTCGCGCCGGACCCGGGGGAGGCCGCCGGCCGGCTGCTCGGGCGCGGGCGCCCGGTCGACGGGCTTCTCGCCGAGGTTCGGGAACTCGCTGACGCCGGTGATCGGTTCGCGGCGGGTGGCGAGCTTGGCGCTGCGCGCGGCCCAGGTCGCGGCCAGCTGCTCGCCGATCGTCCCGGCCCGCAGCGCGGCCCGCTGGCCGCCGGCCCGCTCGATGCCCTGGAAGTACTCCCAGGCGGCGTGGGCGAGTTCGTCGGTGAGCCGCTCCACGTACCAGGAACCGCCCGCCGGGTCGATCACCCGGGACAGGTGCGACTCCTCGATGAGGACGGTGGAGGTGTTGCGGGCGATCCGGCGCGCGAACGCGTCCGGCAGACCGAGCACCTCGTCGAAGGGCAGCACGGTGACGCTGTCGGCGCCGCCGACCCCGGCGGCGAGCGTGGCCACCGTGGTCCGCAGCATGTTCACCCAGGGGTCGCGGCGCGTCATCATCACCGGTGAGGTCACCGCGTGCTGGCGCTGGGCGCCCGCCTCCGGGGCGCCGCAGACCTCGGCCACCCGGGCCCAGAGCCGGCGCGCCGCGCGGAGCTTGGCGATCGTCAGGAACTGGTCGGCGGTGGCGGCGTAGCGGAACTCCAGCTGCGCGCACGCCTCGGCGACGCTCAGCCCCGCCTCGGTCAGCCCGCGCAGATAGGCCACGCCGGTCGCGAGGGAGCAGCCGAGTTCCTGCGCGGCCGAGCCGCCGGCCTCGTGGTACGGCAGGGCGTCCACGGTCAGCGCCCGCAGCCCCGGGTACCGGTCGGCGCAGCGGCGCGCGAGACCGGCGACGGACGCGAGGTCGTACGCGGGGCGGCCGGTACGGGCCTCGTGGCCCAGCGGGTCCGCGCCCAGGTTGCCGCGGGCGGCGTCGTCGGCGACGCCGCGCTCCTCGTACAGCCGCAGCAGCCGTTCGGCGGCCGCCTCCGTCCCGTCGCCCGCGTCGAGGACCACGGGTGCCAGGTCGAGGTAGACGCCTTCGAGGACCTTGTCGAGCGAGGAGACCGGGACACCGGTGCCGCCGACGCCCAGCCAGAGGGAGGTGACGCCGTTCTCCAGGTCGGAGAGGACCGCCTCGTTGTCGGCCGCGAGATGCCGCTGGCGTACGTCCCAGCCGCCGAGGGTGTTGCCCTCGGCGCGGCCACCGCGCACGAAGGGCGCGAAGCCGGGGAGTCCGGTGTCGGGCGCGGTGTCGCGCGCCGTGTACAGCGGACGGGTGTCGAGGCCGTCCTCGAGAAGTGTGGAAAGGGCGTCCTCGGCGGCGTCGCCGGAGACCTCTTTGCCGGACTTGCGCAGGACACCTGCCACAAGGTGTTGCCACTGTTCGTGTGGCGCGTCGGGAAATTCGGACGCCAGGGAGAGCCCGTCGTCAGGCAGGACCGTCATGCTCGGATGCTAGGGGAGATCGACAAAGGAGCAGGAGGGCGTACGACTGTGACCTTCTTCTCTTCGACCTGGGGCGTTCTGTGTGGTGGGGGCCCGGTGCGCACACCGGGCGGGGGTGCCTTGCGCGGTGGGAAGCGCTCGGCGCGGCGTCGCCGGTGGCGTTGTCAGTGGCGGCTGGGACGCTGAGTCGTATGGACAGGGACGAGGAGCTGTTGAGAGGCCGGGTCTACGGCCAGGACCACGACGACCCCCGTCCGGGCCCGAGGCCCGGCCGCGTCTACGCCGAGCTGGTCGGCGGCCCGCTCGACGGCCTGCTGCTGGACGTCACCGACTGGACGCCGCGGCAGCTGGCGTCCGGCACGGCGCTGGAGACGGAGCTCGGCCGGTACGGCGCCGACGGGCGCTCGCTCTACGACCCGCGCCCCGGTGGGACGCTGCACTTCGACTGGTCGGGCGACGCCCCGTGACGGCGTGGGCGGCGCCCGGGGCGAGGCCCGGAGGGGCCCCGATCCGGGCGCTGCCCGCGGGGATCAGCCCAGGACGGACGAGAAGTTGTCCAGCTGGATCCAGGTCACCTTGTTCGTCGCCTGGGGGCCGTAGACGTTGACGGTGCCGGCCGTGTTGGCCTCGATGCGGATCGCGTTGATGCCGAGGCTGTTGTTGCGCGGGCAGACGCCGCGGGTCAGCTTGGCCGGGCGGATGGTGGCGGGCAGCGTGCCGAGCCGGCCGTCCGCGGTGAACGCGCAGGTGACGGTGCCGCGCAGCTGGAGGAAGTCCGTCCCCGCGAGTCGTATCACGCGGGCCTCCGCGGGCGCTCCGGCCTCGTTGGTGACGGCGGCGTCCAGGGTGATCGCCGTCCAGTCGACGACGGTCTGGCAGCCGTCCCCGGCGGCGGCGGCCGGCGTGGCCGTGAGCAGCGGGCCGGCGACGGCGACGGCGGGCGCGGCCAGCGCCGCGGTGAGCAGGGAGCGGCGGCTGGTCGTGTGCTGGGTCATGCTCGATCCTCCGGATCGGGTGGGGAAGGCGGTCGGGGGCACGGGTGCGGCGGGTCCGGGCGTGCGGACCGGCGGGACCTGTGCGGCGGGGGTGGTGCGTGCGGCGGCCCGGGGGCCGCTCATCGCCAGGCGACGGTGACGGCGTCGAAGTCGATCCAGGTGATGGCGTTGTCGCTGGTGGCGCCGTACACCCGGAGCGCGCCGGTGACATCCGTCTCGATCCGGCACACGCAGCGTCCGGTGTTGTTGTTGCGGGCCACGTTCTGGCGCGTCAGGTGGGTCGCGCGCAGCCGGTGCGGCAGGGTCGCGATCCTGCTGTCCGCGGTCAGGCCGGGGGAGCAGGTGACGGTGCCGCGCAGCTGGAGGTAGGTGGTGCCGGCGAGGGAGATCAGCCGGCCGCGCGGGGGCTGGGCGCCGGGCGAGACGCCGGCTTCCAGCGTGAGGTCCTCCCAGTCGGCGAGCACCTTGACGCCGTCCACCGCGGGCTTCGTGGGGTACCAGCCGATCGTGACGTTGCGCGCGTACTCGTTGTCGGGGACGGTGTCGCTGAAGCCGAACAGCAGCCGGGTCTCCCCGGTCGCCGGGTCGACCTCGGTGGCGACGCTCTCGGGCTCGCGCCGGGTGAGGCCGTCGGCGTTGGTGACGACCTGCCGGTCGAGGCGCGCACCGGTCGTCCACGAGTACGAGGTGAGGAAGGCGATCCCCGGGAACTCGCTGGGGACCGTCGTGGGGTTGTTGTCCTTGTCGTACGGCGCCCACTGGTACGAGTAGACGACGTCGCCCAGCACGGTGAAGCCCTGGGAGACGAGTTTCGCCTGCAGCGGGTAGCGCGACGGAACGTCGGGGGTGAGGTCCTCGCCGGCCGGCATCACGAAGGTGGTGCCCACCGGGACCCATGAGCCCGCGGCGGCCGCGGCGGCGTCGTACCGGGTGAAGTGCCGCTTTCCGTCCTTGTGGTACATGACGCACAGCTGCTTGTTCACCGGGTCCAGCGAGGGGCCGGTGCCCGCGGTGCTGCCGGGCGGCGTGAACTTCCGCGCCGCCGGTATGAGGTCGCCGTCGAGGACCTCGCCGTCGGCGAACCGGAACCGGGTGACGGCCTTGCCGAAGGTGGTGCCGTCCGTCGTGGTGTGCAGCGGGCCGACCTCGGTCCAGAGGTAGGTGTCGGTGCCCACGGCCTCGGCGCCCAGGGAGAGCCCGTGTCCGAAGCCCTTCAGCTGCATCGAGCCGGTGACCGTGCCGCTCTTGCGGTTGATGCGGTTGAGGTACAGGTTGCCCTGCGGGGCCGTGGCCGAACTCTCCACCTGGAGGACGAAGACGTGTCCGTTGGCGGTGTCGGTGGCGATCGCCTGCGGTGCCGGGTTCTTCACCAGGTCGACCGTCTGGATGAGCCTGCCGGTGACGCCGGACAGATCGACGCCGTTGGCGTCCGTGTATGCCATGTTCTCTCCCCCCGGACCCCTGATGGATCCGTCTCGTGAGAGGAGATCATCACACGGGACGTCAGCCGCCTCGCGGCGTGGTCGAGTCGGTCGGCACGGGAACCGGACCCCGGGGTGCGGTTCCCTGTCGCCCCGTCATGGGTTAGCTTAGGCTTACCTAAGTAACAGTGGTTCCATCACCTGTCCCGGGAGAACTCGGATGCGTCCCTTCACTACCCGCGTCACGCGGCCCACTCCTGCCGAGCGCGTGCGGTCGATCCTGGCCGCCGCCCACTCGATGACGGTCGTGTCCGACGGACTCCACCAGGAAGTGCACCTCCTGGACGGCACCGGGCCCATGGGGCACATCCACCTGCACGACCCGTCCGAGGAGAGCCACGCCGGACAGAGCGCGCGCATCCCGGTGCGCCTGGAATTCACCGACATCGCCCCCACCCCCGTACGCGAGCGCCTGCGGGCACGCGTCACCCTGACGGGACTCCTCGCCGCCCCGTACGAGCCGGAGGCCGCCGCCGGCATCTGCATGGAGTTCGGCCAGGCCCTCCTGGAGGACGCCGAGGGCAGGAGCTACATCACCCTGGAAGAACTCCACGCCACCGGCATCGACCCGATGGCCTCCTCCGAGGCCTCCATGCTGACCCACCTCGTCGACAGCCACAGCGAACTCGTCCCCCTGCTGCTGCGCCTCGTCAGGCCGCGCCCCGAACGGGACATGGTCCGCGTCCTCCCCATCGCCCTGGACCGGTACGGCATCACCCTGCGCCTCGAACACCCCACCGGCCACCAGGACGTCCGGCTGCCCTTCCCCACCCCTGTCGTCGACATCGACCAGGCCGGCTCCAGGATCCACGCCCTCTTCGCCGCGGCCCGCCGGTCCTCCCACCCCAACCGCCTCCTGACCTGACCGAACGCCCTCGTACCCCGGCCGAGATGCCGGAGCGGCGCGGCGGGCGAAGAATGGACGGGTAGCCCCGCGCCCTGCCGGTGCCGGGACCGCTCGGGGACTTCCCTACCGGACACGGCCTTGCCATGAACGCAGGAAGCCCGGCCCAGGGCCGGCGAGCACCGTCCAAGGGCGCCTTGTACCGACTCGGGCACTGGTGCGCCCATCACTTCGTCGTCGTCATCGTCCTCTGGCTGGCGGCGATGGTGGGGCTCCAGGTCGCCGACCGGGCCATCGGGGGGCAGTACTCCGACGACTTCGACCTCCCCGGCGTGCAGTCCGCGGAGGGACTCGACGTCCTCCAGGCGCACGACCCCGCAGCCGGTGGCTACGGCGCGCAGATCGTCCTGAACCGGCCCTCCGGACCCCTCACCGACGAGGCGTCCGCGGTCAACTCGACCGTCGCCGCCCTGGAGAAGCTGCCCGACGTCCTCGGCGCCCAGAACCCGCTGCCGCCGCCGGGGACCACCCCGCCCGCCCTCCCCGCCGGGGTCCCCAACACGGGCCCGCTGTCCACGGACGGCAAGACCGCGTACATCACCGTGCGCTTCAGCGTGCCGCCCTCCACCCTCGGCACCGACTACCTGTCCGGTGTCGACGCCGCCGTACAGCCACTCCGGGACGCCGGCGTCACCGTCGAGTACGGCGGCCCGCTCGGCGAACTCGCCCGGCCGCAGGCGGACGACCGGACCAGCGAGGCGATCGGCTTCGCCGTCGCGATCGTCGTCCTCCTCATCGGCTTCGGCAGCGTCCTCGCCGCCGTCCTGCCCCTGATCACGGCGCTCCTCGGAGTGATCTGCGGCCTCGCGCTGCTCGGCCTGACGGCGGCGGCCTTCACCTTCGGCACCGTCTCACCCACCCTGGCCACCATGATCGGCCTCGGTGTCGGCATCGACTACGCGCTGTTCCTCATCACCCGCCATCGCCAGAACCTCATGAACGGGCACGAGCCCGCCGACTCCGCGGGCCTCGCGACCACCACCAGCGGCCGCGCCGTCCTGGTCTCCGGCTGCACGGTGATCATCGCCCTCTCCGGGCTGTGGGTCTCCGGGGTCAGTTTCATCGGCAAACTGGGCCTGGCGGCCGCGTTCACGGTCGTCACCGCCGTCCTCGCCGCGCTCACCCTGGTCCCGGCCATGCTCGGACTCGTCGGCAAGCGCATCGACCGGTACCACGTCCGCAAGCCCGTGGCCGAGACCGACGCCGAACCCGGCACACCCGCGCACGGCACCTGGCACCGGTACGCCCAGCGGGTGGAGCGGCGCCCCTGGTGGTTCCTGACCGGCGGAGTCCTGGTGCTGCTCGTCCTGGCGTTCCCGCTGCTCTTCATCCAGCTCGGCCACATCGGCGACGGGGCCGACCCCAAGTCGTTCACGGACCGGCGCGCCTACGACCTGATCTCCACCGCCTTCGGGCCGGGCGCGAACGGGCCGCTGACCGTCGTCGTCGACCAGACGGCCGTGCCCGCCGCGGACCGGGCGGACCTCGCCGACAAGCTCAAGCAGGCGCTGACCGGGGTCCCGGACGCGGCCTCCATCACCCCGCTCCAGGCCACCTCCGACGGGGACGTCCTGGTCGGCACCGCCTACTCGGTGGCCTCCCCGCAGGACGAGAAGACCACCCAGCTGACCGACCACCTCGTCGACGACGTACTGCCGCAGGCGGTGGCGGGCACCGACGCGCAGACCTATGTCACCGGCACCACGGCCTCCCAGGTGGACTTCCTCGACATCGTCTCCAGCCGGCTCCCGCTGATCATCGCCGTGGTGGTGGGGCTCGCCTTCCTCGTCATCCTGATCGTCTTCCGGGGCCTGCTCGTGGCGGTGAAGGCGGCCGTGCTCAACGTCCTCTCCATCGCCGCCTCGTACGGCGTGGTCGTCGCCGTCTTCCAGTGGGGCTGGGGCGGGCCCGCGCTCGGTGTCTCCGGCAAGGTGCCCATCGAGAGCTATGTGCCGATGATGATGTTCGCCATCGTCTTCGGGCTGAGCATGGACTACGAGATCTTCCTGCTCTCCCGCGTCCGGGAGGCCTGGCTGCGCACCGGGGACTCGAAGGCCAGCGTGGCCCATGCCCTGGAGATCACGGCCCGGGTGATCACCTGCGCCGCGCTGATCATGGTGAGTGTCTTCGCGGCCTTCATCGTCTCGGACAACATCGTCGTCAAGATGCTCGGCCTCGGACTGGCGGCCAGCGTCCTCATCGACGCCACCGTGGTGCGCCTGCTGCTCGTGCCCGCGGTGATGACCCTCCTCGGCAAGCACGCCTGGTGGATCCCCCGTTGGCTGGACCGGATGCTGCCGCATCTGGACACCGAGGGCGAGGGGCGGATGGAGCCGGTGGCGGAGGCGGCGAAGAAGGGCTGACCGGCGCGCGTGCCGGGTGCGGCCGCCCGGCACGCGCGGCCCGTCAGGGCGACGCCCCGCCACCCTTCGCCGACCCGCGCACCTGCGGGGAGCGCGAGGCGGCGGCCTCGTCGCCGGCGCCGTGCGTCAGCCGCCCGACAGCTCGCCGAGCAGCTTCCAGGTACGGCGGCGGTCGTCCTCGCCGCTCAGCTCCGTCGCCGTGAAGACCACCTCCGTCACCCCCGCCTCGCGGTAGCGGCGTACCTCCGCGGCGACGGTCTCCTCGTCACCGATCACGGCGAGCTCGGCGGCCCGGGCGGCGCCGGAGAGCTCGATGACACGCCGGTAGGAGGGGATCTGCTCGTACAGCGCGAGCGCCTCGGCCGCGCTCTCCCGCACGGCCTCGGCGTCGGCCGTGACCACGCCGGGGACGAGGGCCACGATCCGGGGCGCGGGCCGGCCGGCCGCCGCCGCGGCGGCGTTGACGGCCGGGACGATGTGCTCGCCGAGCGCACGCGGTCCCGCCAGGAACGGCAGGATGCCGTCGGCCAGTTCACCGCTGACCCGCAGGGCCTGCGGGCCCATGGCGGCGACCAGCACCGGCACCGGAGGCTCGGCGCCCGGGACCGCCGCCGAATACGGCGTCGTCGCCGTCAGGAGCTCCCCGTGGAAATCGGCACTGCCCGTCTCGAGCAGTGGACGCAGAGCGGTGAGGAACTCCCTGAGCAGACCGATGGGCCGCTCGTACGGGATGCCGAAGCCCGTCTCCGTCAGGTGCTTGGTGCCGAGGGCGAGCCCGAGGTGATAGCGCCCGCCCGTCGCCGCCTGCGCGGTCTGCGCCTGGCTGGAGACGAGCAGCGGATGGCGGCCGAAGACCGGGATCGCGGAGGTCCCGACCTGGAGGCCGGGCACCTCGCGTCCCACGATCGCGGCCAGCGAGGGCGAGTCGTACGCGAAGGTCTGGCCGAACCACGCCGAGTGCAGGCCTGCGTCGCGCGCCTCCCGCGCGAGCCGCACCGTGCTGTCGATCGTGCGCTGGACGGCGGTCGAACCGAGCGTTATTCCCAGGGTCATGCACCCGGCAACCGCCGCGCCCGCGAAGGGCATTCCCCCTCCTGTATGAAGAGTGTGTTGCGCGGTGGCCGGGGGAGCGGCCGAGCTCCCGCCCCGCGGCCCGCGATGATGGGGCGATGAAGACTCTCGCCGAGGTGGACGCGCTCGCCGGCCGGGCGCACGCCGGACAGACCGACCGGATCGGTGTCCCGTACGTCGAACACGTCCGCGCGGTCGCCGCGGGCCTGGCACCGCTCGGCCCGCACCTGGCCATGGCCGGGCTGCTCCACGACATCATCGAGGACACCGGATGGACGGCGGAGCGGCTCCGCGCCGCCGGAATCCCGGACCGGGTCGTCTCCGTCGTCGAGGCCGTCACCAACGTGCCCGGCACGGCCTACGAGGAGAAGATCCGCCGCATCACGGAGGATCCCGACGCCACCCTCGTGAAGATCGCCGACAACGCGCACAACAGCCGCCCCGACCGGGCCGCCGCACTGCCGCCCGAGCAGCGGGAACGGCTCGCCGCCAAGTACCGGGCCGCCCGGCAGGTGTTGTGGGCGGCGGCCGATCCCGCCGACATCGCGACGATCCTGCGCGTGGTCAACCCCGACCTGCTGGCGGAGTCCGCCCCCTGATGTGATCCGGGTCACGGGAACCCGCACCGGGGGCCGGACAGACGAGAGACGTGAACATCGACATGCGCGCACGCATCCGGGACGGAGACCCCTCGGCCTTCGCCGAGCTCTTCGACTCCTACGCCCGGAGCGTCTACAACCACGCCTTCCGGCTGACCGGCGACTGGTCGGTCGCCGAGGACGTGATGGCGACCACCTTCATGGAGGCCTGGCGGCTCCGCGGAAAGGTGGACCCCGAGGGGGGTTCGGTCCGGCCCTGGCTGCTCGGCGTCGCCACCAACGTCGCCCGCAACCACTGCCGCGGAAACCGCCGCTACCGGGCGGCCGCCGCCGCGTACGCCTCGGCGGGCCCGGCCGAGGCCTCCGTACCCGACCACGCCCCCGAGGTCGCCGGCCGGATCGACGACCGGCGCCGCATCGCCGCCACCCTGCGGGCGCTCGCCACCCTCCGCCGTACCGAACGCGAGGTCCTCGTCCTCTGCCTCTGGGAAGGCCTCGCCTACACCGAGGTCGCCCAGGCCCTGCGCGTCCCCGTCGGCACCGTCCGCTCCCGGCTCTCCCGCGCCCGCGCCAAGCTCCGTACCGCTGCCGAGGAAGAACTCGCCAGGGAGAGACAGGAACCGGTCCCGGCACGACGGGACCCGGCCCGGGAGAGACAGGAACCCGTCCGGGAAAAACGGGAACCCGCCCCCCGCCCCCGACAGACAACAGGTGATCGCGTGAACGCGGTCCGGCCCGCGCAGGAAGGAATCCGATGAACCCCGACCCGGACAAGACCCGTACGACGAACCGGCACGAGACCGGAGGCCTCCCGGCGATCGAGGAACACGACCTTCCTCGGGGCCGCCACCAGTTCCACAAGGAGCGCCTGATGAACCACATCCACGACGACCGCCGTGCCGACGCCCGGGCGCGCGCCCCGCGCAACCCCTTCCTGCGGAAGGCGATCCTCCTGCCGGCCGCCACCGCACTCGCCGGAGCGCTCGCCGTCGGCGTCCTCGTCCTCACCCCGGGCGACTCCACCGGCTCCGTCGACCGCGCCACCGGCCCCGCCCTCACCACCTCGATCGGCACCGTCGACCCACAGGGCGCGCCCCGCCTCCTCGACCGGATCTCGCTCGCCGCCGCCGAGGCGGACGCCCCGCGGGGCCGCGCCGGCCAGTACGTGTACATCGAGACGAAGTCCGCCACCACCTACGTCAGTACCGTCGGCGGCGAGAGCAGCCTGGTGAGCCGCCCCCTCCACACCCGGCAGTCCTGGCGGTCCCCCGACGGCCTCAGGGGCTGGCTGATCGAACCCGGCAACACCGGCCCCGAGGGCATCACCCTGGAAGGCACCGACGAGAAGGGCAACACGCCGACACCGCACCTCGGCGCGCCCTCCCACGACTACCTCGCCACCCTCCCCACCGACCCCGACGCGCTGCTGCGGAAGATCTACAAGGAGACCGAGGGGCAGGGCAACGGCAAGGACCAGCAGGCCTTCACCACCATCGGCGACCTGCTCGTCGAGAGCTGGCCCTCGCCGCAGCTGACCGCCGCGCTCTACAGGGCCGCCGCGAAGATCCCCGGCGTCGTCCTCGTCGACAGCGCCACCGACGCCGTCGGCCGCAGGGGTGTCGCGGTCGCACGGCTCGACGAGACCAGCGGCGCGCGCACCGAGTGGATCTTCGACAGCAGGACGCTGAACTTCCTCGGGGAGCGCACGGTCCAGGTGAAGGGCACGGGCGGCGAGGGCGGCCTCATCAAGCCCGGAACCGTCGTCTTCACCCACGCCGTCATGGTCCGGGCCTTCGTCGACGGCATCAGGGTCACGCCGTAGGGGCCCGACGCGACGCCGTGGCCCCGGCCGAGGCCGGGGCTGCGGGGCCGCGGGGCCGGGAAAGGGGAGTACGCGGTGCGGAGGCTGCTGTTACGGTCGTCGGTATGTGTTCCGTCATCCACAACCGACGGGCCCTGCGCGACCGGTCGACGGGCTGACCGTGGTGCCGGCCGTCGCCGGCACCGGGTCGTCCGTCCACCGCTCACCTCAGGATGACGAGGATCCTCACCATGCGCGCAGACCCGCGCCCCGTATTCGTGCTCGGGTACCGTTCGCACGCCGTCGACCTGCCAGGTCACGGCGAGCGGCGGACGCGCTGACCCCGCACCACCCCTTCGACGTGCACACCCTCGCGGCCTCGCCCGTCGTCTACTTCAGCAGGACGCGGATCTTCGCGGAGCTGCTACGAGCCTCGTCTGAGGCGTGCCCCGCACCCCGGGCGAACCGGGGTGCGGGGCACGCTCAGCTTGTCCGCCCGGCCGACCAGCCACCGAGTTCCGTCGGCCGGTTGGTGATGACCCCGTCCACGCCGAGCGTGTCCAGGGCCTTCCAGCGGGCGGGGGTGTCCACCGTCCAGACGTTCACGGCCACCCCCGCCGTGTGCAGGTCGCGGACGATCCCCGGGCGGGTGGAGAGTGCCGCGTCCGAGACGTTGTACGCGGCGAGGTCCAGTTCCTCGGCGAGCGCGACCGGGTCGGCGTCGAGGGTGCTCCGCAGCAGGCCCAGGGGCAGCTCGGGCGCCAGCTCGTGGGTGTACCGCAGGGAGGGGATGTCGAAGCTCTGCACGAAGACCCGGTCGGCCATGCCCTGCTCCCGGACATCCCGGATGATCCGGGCCACCTCCGCGTGGCTGTGGCGGCCCTTGATCTCCAGGAGCAGCTTTCCGCCGCGGTCCCGGAGGTCCGCAAGCTGGGCGGCGAGCGTCGGGACCCGGGCCCCGGCGTAGGCGGGGGCGAACCAGGAGCCGGCGTCCAGGGCGTTCAGCTGGGCGGAGGTCAGGGAGCGGAGGGGCCCTGTTCCGTCGGTCGTCCGGTCGACGGTGGTGTCGTGCAGGATGTACGGCACGCCGTCCTTGCTGGGCTGGACGTCGTTCTCGATCCAGTCGGCCCCGCCCCGCCGGGCCACCTCGTCGGAGACCAGGGTGTTCTCGGGGGCGGCCGAGGGGGCGCCGCGGTGGGCGATCACGGTCAGGGGCGCCCCGGCGGGCCGCAGCCAGGGGGTCGCGGCGGTACCGGTCTTCGCTCGGGCGGCGGCCTCGGCCGGGGTGCCGGCGTGCACCGTGGTGCCGTCCTTCGCCGTGGCGGCCTCCGCGACGGAGCCGGGCGCGGACGGTGAGGGCGGCGCGGCGACGGCGTACGCGGTCGCCAGTCCGGCCACAGCGGTGGCCGCGGCGACCAGGCCCGCCGTCCTGCGCCGACGGGACCGGGAGGCGGGCAGCTGAGCGTCTCTCATGACCGCTCACCCTACGGGGTGCGGTGTCGATCGGGCCGGAGCGGGGTGGGGCGTCTCGTGCCGCGCCGCGTGGCCACCGGACCTCGCGACAACCTCCACCTTCTGCGCACCGATCGGCGACGGGGCTGTCCGCATGGCTGCGATATGCCCCCATTACTCATCAATTGCCCGCCTGCCGGGCTCTGTTGGCTGTGGCATGAACACGTTTGCATTTCGCTCAAGCGTTCTGGAACCCTCCGTTCGGCTTACCCGAGACATGAGCAACGGAGGCAACCTCACATGCCCACAAGGCGCATACGTCGCGCTTGGCTCACGGCAGCCGCCGCGGCCTCGCTCGCGCTCACCGGCCTCGCGGCGCCGGCCCAGGCGGAGGACGTTCCGCCGGGCGTTCCGCAGAGCTGGATCCAGGAGCCCCGCACGGCCGAGGCGACCGCCTCGCCGTTCACGACGCGCGCCTGGACCGCCCCCGGTGGAGCGGCCTCGCCCGGTGACTTCACGATGGCGCCCGGCGCGCTGAACGCCGAGACGGCCACCAGAGTCGCCCGCCTGGACTCGGTGCTGCCCAAGTCGGGCGTCCAGAACCTGCTGACCGGGGCGAACCGCACCGTGGAACCGTGGTGCTCCCGGGACTCGTTCGGCACGGCACCGGACCCCGACATCAAGTACTGCCTGCAGAACGACGACTCCGTCTCGCAGGAATGGGTCCCCCAGGGCATGACCGGCGTCTCCGACGCCAAGGACAACGAGCTGTGGGGCGACGCCGGGAACATCCAGCTCTTCGCCTCTTACGACGGCTGGGACCCGGGCCGGGAGACCGACCCGAACCCGGCGACCGGAGACTGCACCACGGCCGAGGTCGAGGCCAATGACGCCTGCAACCAGAAGGGCGTCCGGATCACCTTCGTACAGAGCCGGACCAACCCGGCCACCGGCAGCCCCGAGGTCAAGTACCGCCACGTCCTCCTGGGCTGGACCTATGTGAACTCGGCCGACCACGTCTCCTTCGACGGGCTGCACGCCGCCGAGTACCCGATCCAGAAGGGCGTCCACGCCGGCGGGATCGTCTGGTACGGCAACTACCTCTACGTCGCGGACACCCGCAACGGCCTGCGCGTCTTCGACATGCGCTCCATCATGGACCTGGACCCGGACGGCGACCCCAAGACGCACGACGCGATGGGGACCGACACCGACGGCGTGAAGACCACCTCCAACGTCGAGGACAAGACGAAGGTCGGCCGCCACGACAACGTCTGGTACAGCTTCGGCTACCGCTATGTGATGCCCCAGGTGGCCGCGTGGAAGTTCAAGGCGACGCAGAGCAACCCGCAGGGTTCCTACGCCTGTGTCTCCACCGGCGCGCCGAAGGCCTCGTACATCTCCCTGGACCGCAGCGCCACCCCGGACCGTCTGCTCATGGGTGAGTACTGCCGTCCGCAGAGCGGCTATCCGTCCACGGGCCGCATCGCCTCCTTCCCGGTCGCGGCGCTGGAGGGCCGCTCCGCCGACGTCGCGGCGGAGGGCTGGGCCAACTACCTCCCCCTGACCAACGGCGGCTCCCAGGGCGCTGCGGCGGTGGGCGGCACGCTGTACGTGAACGAGTCGAAGGGCACGGACGAGCCGGGCAACCTCTGGCGCTACAACTGGAGCAACGGCCGGCTGGTCCAGGCGGGCCAGGCCGTCAAGACCGCCCGGGGCGCCGAGGACCTCTACGTCGAGCGCGGCACGGGCCGGCTGTGGTCCCTGTCCGAACACCGTCCGGGCTCGGCGGACGACTGCACGGACAACCGTGACAGCGCCGACCCGGCCGGGACGGACTACTGCCAGCGTGTGCTCTACGGACACAAGCTGAGCTGGATCGACGGCCAGCCGTAGCGGAGGTACGGCGTCCCCGTCGGCCGCGCCGAGCGCGTCCGGCGGGGACGCCGTCGCACCGACCGTCGCACCTTCGGTCGAACGGGGGGCCGGGCCGGCCGGCGGCCCGGGGGCCTCGTCCCGCGACACGGCGGACGACGCGAGCCCCTCGCCGGAATCGACCGGTCTGCGGCATGGTGGGACATGTGCCCGGAGCCGTGCCATCGGGGGATCTCGGCCGGGCCCGAGGAGTCGGGGGACTCATGGACACCGGTGAGGTACGCGAACCGCACAGAGGCGGGCTCCGGCGGGAGCGGGGCGGCACGCCCGGACAGGCACGCGGCCGGAGCGTACTCGAAGGGGCGTTCGCACTGCTCGACGCCCTGCGCCGCAGCGGTGAAGAGGCCGGGGTGACCGAACTGGCCCTTCTCTGCGGAGTGCCCAAGGGCAGCGTGCATCGTCTGCTCGACCAGCTGGTCACGCTCGGCGCCGTCGAACGGAAGGGCAGCCGCTACCGGGTCGGCCCGCAGCTGTACCGCCTCGGCCAGGCCTGGGAGCCCCACCCCGGGCTCCGGCCCGCCGCCCGGCTGCCGCTCCAACGGCTCAGGGCCGCCACCGGCGCGAGCGTGGTCCTCACCGTGCTGCGCGAGGACATGGCGATCACCGTCGCCTCGGTCCCGGGAGACCTCGAACCGCTCCTGCCCGTACGGGACGGCATCGCGTTCCACCTCGACACCGCCGCCGGAAAAGCCCTGCGGGGACCGCTTCGCGGCGGCGCCGTCCTCGACCGGGAGGACGTGATGGACGGGGTGTGCTGCGCCTCCCTCCCGGTCCGCACCCCGGACGGCCGCACGGTCGCGGCGCTCGCCGGTCTGGTCCCGGCCGGCCGGCCGCTGGACACGCTCGCCCGGGGAATCGCCGAGGCGGGGGCCGCGATCAGCCGCGCGCTCGTCCGGGGCGGACCGCGACGAACGGTCCCGCCGACGGCCGCGCTGGTGCCCTGACCACGCGCCGGGCGGCTTCCGGGCCGTTGCCGAGCGGCTTCCGGGCCGCGTTCGAGCGGCGCTGTTCCGTCCAGCGGAACGCGCGTAGAACCGGGCGGGGCGGGCGGGCACAGTAGGTGTCGTGCCGAGGGGAACGGCACACCGGCCCCACCGAACCGGGGCGGGCCGGAACCACCGTCACGCGAGTGACCAGATGTGTGGGGGGACCACATGCGCAAGAACCGGATCGCCCGAACGGCCGCCACCGCCCTTCTCGGGCTCGGCAGCGTCGCCGCCTTCGCCGGCACGGCCCAGGCCGAGCCGATCGACTACGTGCGGATCGAACTGGTCGAGCTGCACTGCCAGAAGAACAGCGAGGGCGACCACGACGAGGCGTACCTCAAGATCACCGACGCCAACGGCAACGCCGTCAAGGTCTGGCCCGGCAACGGCGTCAAGTACCAGACCATGGGCACCGGTTACGTCCGCTCGATGGCCGACGGCAACGGCAACGCGGCCCTCATCCTCGGCAAGGAGCAGGCCCGCACCCTGACCCTCTGGGACTACGACTCGACCAGCGGCGACGACAAGCTCGGCGCCACGCTCGTCACCGGCAGCGAGGTCGGAGCCGAGACCCAGTGGCGCTCCGTGGAGGGCTCCGGCGGCGTCTACGTCATCGGCTACCGCGTGATCGACATCTGACCCCCGCCCACGACGGTCGAAGGCCCACGAAGGTCGAAGACCCATGAGGGGCGAGGGCCCATGAGGGAAGGCCGTGCCGGACCACCGGCACGGCCTTCCCCGTTCTGTGGAGATCAGCCGCCGTCGGGGGCGAGCAGCTCACCCGACCGTGCCACCCGCGCGTACCAGCGGGCGCTGGACTTCGGGGTCCGCTCCAGGGTGTCGTAGTCCACCCGCACCGCGCCGAAGCGCTTCGCGTAGCCGTACGCCCACTCGAAGTTGTCCAGCAGCGACCAGAGGAAGTAGCCGCGGACGTCCACTCCGTCGGTGATGGCCCGGTGCACCGCCTCCAGATGCGCGTGCACGAAGGCCGCACGCTCCGGGTCGTGCACCGAACCGTCCGGGGAGACCACGTCCTCGTAGGCCGCCCCGTTCTCGCTGATGACCAGCGGGAGCTGGGGGTACGCGGCCGACACCCGGGTCAGCAGGTCGTACAGGGCGCTCGCGTCGACCGGCCAGCCCATCGCCGTCCGCTCGCCCGGCGCCCGGTGGAACGCCACCGAGTCCGCGCCGGGCCACGGCGAGTGGTCGCTGTTGCCGTGCCCGTCGTCCTGCGGCTTCTCCGCCCCTTCCGGGACCTGCGAGACCACCGTCGGCGTGTAGTAGTTGATCGCGAGCAGGTCCAGCGGCTGCCGCGCGGCCGCCGTGTCGCCGTCCTTGACGAAGGACCAGTCGGTCAGCTGTGCGGTGTCGCGGATCAGGTCCTCGGGGTAGGCGCCGTCGAGCATCGGGCCCAGCCAGATCCGGTTGCCGACGGCGTCGATGCGGCGGGCCGCGTCCCGGTCCTCGGCGGAGCCGGTCAGCGGACGCACCTCGTGCAGATTGAGGGAGACCGCGATCTGCCGGTCCGCGGGCAGTGCCGAGCGCAGGGCCTGGACCGCGAGACCGTGCCCGAGATTGAGGTGGTGGGCGGCGCGCAGCGAGGCAACCGGGTCCGTACGGCCCGGGGCGTGGACCCCGGAGCCGTACCCCAGGAAGGCGCTGCACCAGGGTTCGTTGAGCGTGGTCCACCGGGTCACGCGGTCGCCGAGGGCGTCGGCGACGATCCCCGCGTACTCGGCGAACCGCTCGGCGGTCGCCCGCTCGGGCCAGCCGCCCGCGTCCTCCAACTCCTGGGGCAGGTCCCAGTGGTAGAGGGTGAGGGCCGGCTCGATCCCGGCGGCGAGCAGCTCGTCGACGAGCGCCCGGTAGAAGTCCAGGCCCTTCTGGACGGCCGGTCCGCGCCCGGTGGGCTGCACCCGGGACCAGGAGACGGAGAACCGGTAGGCGTTCAGGCCGAGTTCGGACATGATCCCGACGTCTTCGCGGAACCGGTGGTAGTGGTCCACGGCCACATCACCGGTGTGGCCCTCGAAGACCTTGCCGGGGGTGTGCGAGAAGGTGTCCCAGATGGACGGGGTACGGCCGTCCTCCGCGGCCGCTCCCTCGATCTGGTACGCGGCGGTCGCCGCGCCCCAGAGGAAGTCGGACGGGAACGAGCGGGTGGCGGTGAGCGGCCGGGTTTCGGACGCGGTCATAGGAGAGCGCTCCCAACGCGGGTACGTGGTAGGTACGTTCGGTTCGTGCAGTACGGAGAGGGGGCGGGCCGTCAGCTCTTGACGGCGCCGGCCGTGATGCCGCCCACGATGTGCTTGCCGAGGAAGGCGAAGACCAGCAGCAGTGGCACGGTGGAGATGAGGGCGCCGGTCAGCACGACGGCGTGGTCCACGGTGTGGTTGCCCGCGCCGAGTCCGGCGAGCGCCACCTGGAGGGTGGGGTTGCCGTCCGGGGTGAGGGCGATGAACGGCCAGAAGAAGTCGTTCCACGACTGGACGAAGACCAGCATGCCGAGCACGGCCATGGCGGGCCTGGCGATGGGGAAGACCACGTGCCAGATGATCCGGAGGCTGTGCGCGCCGTCCATCCGGGCCGCCTCCACCAGCTCCATCGGCAGGGCCTCCACCAGGAACTGGCGCATGAAGAACACACCGAAGGCGGCGACGAGCGAGGGCAGGACGACCGACTGGAGCTGGTCGAACCAGCCGAGGTCGGTGATGATCTGGTACAGCGGGATGACACTGAGCTGCGGCGGGATCGTCATGGTGGCGACCACCAGGGAGAGCAGCATGCCCCGGCCCCGGAAGGGCAGCTTGGCGAAGGCGAATCCGGCGAGCGTGGAGAACAGCACGGTGGACAGGGCCACCAGGCTCGCCACGATCGTGGTGTTGATCAGCGCCCCGCCCATGTCGACCTGGTTCCAGGCGAAGCTGAGGTTGTCCAGGAGGCGGGAGCCGGGCAGCAGGGGGGCCGGGGCCTCCACGACCCGCTCGCCGGTGTGCGAGGCGGCGACCACGTTCCAGTACAGCGGGAAGAGGGAGACGAACGCGGCCACGGCCAGCATGACGTAGGTGAGCGGTCCGGCGTGGTGCTGGCGGCCGGCGGTCTGCCGGAATCGGCGCCCCGGCCGGGCCGCCGACGGGCCCCCGGCCGGTGCCTTCTCCTCGGTCGGCGTCGTGTCGAGTGTGCGGGCCATCGGGTCAGCCCCCCAGCTTCTTGCGGTTGTGGCGGGAGACGAGCGCCTGGACGCCGCCGATGAGCAGCAGGAGCAGCAGCATGACCCACGCGATGGCGGATGCCTGGCCCAGCGCGCCGGTCACCCACCCCTTCTCGTACATCAGCAGGCTCAGCGTCTGGAACTGGTTTCCGCTGCCGCCGCTGATGCCGACACTGCCGCCGAAGAGCATCGGCTCACCGAAGAGCTGGGTGGCGCCGATGGTGGAGACGATGATCGTGAAGAGGATGGTCGGCCGGATGGACGGGATCGTGACGCTGACGAACTGGCGCCAGCGGGAGGCGCCGTCGAGCGAGGCGGCCTCGTACAGGTCCTGCGGTACGGCCTGCATGGCGGCCAGGTAGATCAGCGCGTTGTAGCCGGTCCAGCGCCAGGTGACGATCACCGAGATCGCGATCTGCGCCGGCCACTTGGACGACTCCCAGTTCACCGGGTCGATGCCGATCCAGCCCAGCAGGCCGTTGATCATGCCGTAGTCGGTGTTGAACAGCTGGGCGAAGACCAGCGTCGCCGCCGCGATCGAGGTGGCGTACGGGGCGAGGATCGCGACCCGGAAGAAGCCCCGGCCGCGGAGTTTGTAGTTGAGCAGATGCGCCAGACCGAGCGCCATGAGCAGCTGGGGAACGGTGGCGATGACACCGATGGTGAAGGTGTTGAAGAGCGCGTTCCAGAAGAACTCGCTGGTCGCGAGGTTGGTGTAGTTCTCCAGGCCCTTCCACGTCGGGTCACCGCCGATCTCGACCCGGTGGAGCGAGAGCCAGCCGGTGTAGATCAGCGGGAAGAGGCCGAAGGCGGCGAAGGTGAGGAAGAAGGGGGCGATGAAGACGTACGGGATCGCCTTGAGGTCCCAGCGGTAGAGCGTGCTGCGCCAGCCGCCGGAGGAGGAGCGGTGGCCGCGCGGGCCGGGGGAGGAGGGCGGTGCTACGGGCGGCGGGGAGCCGTCCGGCTTCGCCCGAACGGAGGTGGCCACGGGGGCGTCCTTCCAGGTCGATGCGTGCGGTGGTGCGGACGGTGCCGGTCCGCCGCCCGCGGGCGGCGGACCGGCAGGTGTCCCCGCTACTGGTCGATCTTGTCGTCGACCAGCTTCTTGACGTTCTCCCAGGCCTTGGCCGGGTCGGTGCCGCGCTGCTCGATGTCGAGGATGCCGTTGTCGGTGAGGAAGGTCTTCACCTGGCCGTCGTAGCGGCTGATCGAGGCGGGGGTGATCCCGGCGGCCGCGCTGGAGAAGATCTTGCCGACCGGGGTGTCACCGAAGTAGGGCAGCTTCGCGTCCTGGACCGCCGAGGAGGTGAGCGTGTCCTTGGACGAGGGGATGTTGCCGTTGACCGCGAACACCTTGGCGTGCTGGGCCGGGGCGGTCAGCCAGGCGGCCAGCTCCGCGGCCTCCTTGGTGTGCTTGCCGGCCTTGGGCACGGCGAGGAACGCGCCGCCCCAGTTGCCGGCGACCGGGGGAGCGGCGATGTCCCACTTGCCCTGGTTGGCCGCGCCCGCCTGGTCCTTGATGATGCCGGTCATCCAGCTGGGGCAGGCGACGGTGGCGAACTTCGAGTTCTTGAAGGCCGCGTTCCAGGTGCCCTTCTCGTCGAACTGGCGCAGCTTGGCGGTCAGGCCGCCCTGGGCCGCCTTGACGGCGGTGTCCCAGGCCTTCTTCACGCCGGGGCTGTTCTCCCAGTCGAGCTCGCCGCTCGTGTTGGCGTACTGGACCGGGTCGCTGGAGACGACGGCGTTGAAGAGCCCGCTCGCCGAGTCGTGGAAGGAGGTGCCGGCGGGCGCGGCCGCCTTGTACTTCTCGCCGGTCTCGAGGAACTTGGCCCAGTCGCCGGACCACAGCTTGCCGACGGCGTCGCGCTCGGTGGGCAACTTGGCCTTGGCGAAGAGGTCCTTGTTGTAGCAGATGGCCATGGGGCCGATGTCGGTGCCGAGGCCCATGACCTTGCCGTCGGCGGTGGTCGCCTGCTTGACCTTCCAGTCGAGGTAATCGCCCAGGTTCGCGCCGCCCTCCTTGCCCAGGTCGATCCACTTGCCGGCCATGGTCGGGCCGGTCGCCTCGGCGATGAAGCCGACCTCGACGGCCTGGATGTCGGCGACGCCGCTGTTCTGGCCGAGGCGCAGCTTCAGCGTGTCCCAGTACTTCTGGCCGTCGGAGACGTTCGACTCCTCGATCTTGATGTTGGGGTGGAGCCGCTCGTACTCGGCGTAGAGCTTGGCGCCGGTCTTGTTGTCGTAGCCGAAGGAACCGAAGGTCCCGACCCTCAGGGTGATCTTCTCGGTGCTCTGGCCGCCCCCGCCGCCCTTGCCGCCGTTGTCGTCGTCGCTGCCGCAACCGGTGAGCAGGGTCGTGCCGGTCACGACGACGGCGACCGCCGCGATCGCCGCACGGCGTCCGCGTCTGATGGAAGTGCGCATTCCACTCTCCTCGTCCAAAGGTGGTGCTCGTTGTGCGCCAAGAGGTCCGGCCGGTTCATCGCGGCTCGGCGGCGCCTGCCAGGACCCGATGCAAGGCTGTGTGCGTCCCGGATGGGAGCGCTCCCACGTCGTTGCCGGAAGGTTGCTGCCTGGCGGGTACGGGTGTCAAGACATGAACGCGGATTCGTTACCGGAAGGTTTTCCGGGGGTTTCGTGGGCCCGGGCGGCGGTGGTCGCGTCACCTCCTGAACGCACCCTCGTGGCGCGGGGGCAGGGCCTTGGACTACGGTGGGAGCGCTCCCATTGGCGCTTCCGTCACCGGTGGGCCCGTGGTGAGCTGCGCGTTGTCCTACGAGGGGAGTTCGGGAGTTGTGAGCGGACGGCAGAGCGGCAGACCCACCCTGGAGGAAGTCGCGGCCAGGGCCGGGGTCGGCCGGGGCACGGTCTCCCGGGTGATCAACGGCTCCCCCCGGGTGAGCGAGCAGACCAGAACGGCCGTCGCCCGAGCCGTCGCCGAACTCGGCTACGTACCCAACCAGGCCGCGCGCGCCCTGGCCGGCAGCCGGACGGACGCCATCGCGCTCGTCATCCCCGAGGCCGAGGCACGCCTCTTCGCGGAGCCGTACTTCCTCGACCTCATCCGCGGGGTCAGCGCCGAACTCGCCGAGGCCGACAAGCAGTTGCTGCTCACCCTGGTCCGCAGCGAGCAGGAGCGGCAGCGCTTCGAGCAGTACCTCGCCGCCCAGCGTGTCGACGGCGTCCTCCTCGCCTCCGTCCACGGAGACGACCCGCTGCCCGACCGGATCAGGGAACTCGGCCTCCCCGTCGTCATGAACGGACGCCGGGCGGAGGCCGAGCCCGTGCCGTACGTCGACTCCGACAACATCGGGGCCGGACGGGCGGCCGTCGCCCATCTCGTCGGGCGCGGCCGGAGCAGGATCGCGACCGTCACCGGGCCGCTCGACATGTACGTGGCACGCGCCCGGCTCGGCGGTTACCGCGCGGGCCTCGCGGAGGCCGGACTCGCGCCCGACGAGGCGCTGGTCTCGGCGGGCGACTTCACCGAGGAGGGCGGCCGGCGGGCCATGCGGCTGCTGCTCGAACGCAGCCCGGACCTGGACGCCGTCTTCGTCGCCTCCGACGTGATGGCGGCCGGGGCGCGCGCGGCGCTGCGGGAGGCGGGGCGCGGGGTGCCCGCCGACGTGGCCCTCGTGGGGGTCGACGACTCGCCGGTGGCGCGGCTGATGGACCCGCCGCTGACGAGCGTGCGGCAGCCCATCGAGGAGATGGGCCGCACGATGGCGCGGATGCTGCTCCAGGAGATCGCGGAGACACCGCGGGAGCCCCGCCGGCACGTGCTGCCGACGGAGCTGATCGTGCGGGAGTCGTGCTGAGGCGTTCGGCCGTGGCGTCCGTACGCTCCCGCGGCCGGCCGGGACCCGGGAGGGTCCGGCCGGCCGCGGGGCGGGACGGGGTGTTACAGCGCCGGGTAGGCGTTCTTCATGAGCTCCTGGAACTGGGCCGAGAACCACTGGCCCGAGATCGGGGCGTCCGGCAGCGCGCCCGACATGCTGTTGCCGTTACGGGCGTTGCCCGTGTACGTCGGGTCGCACATCCGGTCGAAGCCCTTGCCCTCGTTGTTCGGGATCTCCTTGCTGGCGCCGTCGGACTCGCCCGGGGGCTTCATCCAGACGTACGCGTCGATGCCCGCGGCGGGCGCCGACTGCGGCCTCTCGCCGAGGCCCGCTCCGGACTGGTTGCACCAGTTGCCGAGGTGGATGCGCCGGTCGTACTTGCCGCCGTTGACGTAGGTGTCGACGGTGGTCGTCGCGCCCGCGGCGGTGGGCCGGGCGGTGCCGCCCCAGCCGTTGCGGGAGGTGTCGATCAGCATGCCGAGGTTGCTGTCGAAGCCGAGCGAGACCAGCTTGGTGCGCATCGCCTGGGCGTAGGAGAGCTCGTCGGTGTACCGGTTCCAGTCGACCCACTTCGACTGGCGCACGGAGACGCCGTTCACGCTGTCGTTGATGGTGAAGTGGTCCTCCTTCAGCGCGCTGTAGTTGGCGGTGTTGACGATGAAGCCGTGGACGTTGGAGACCGTGGAGCCCTCGGCCGTGGCGGCCTGCTTGAACAGTTCGGCGGAGGAGCCGAAGTTGTCGTCCCAGCCGAGCCAGCCGTGGTGGCCGGCGTCCACGTAGTTGTAGACGTTGCCGATCGCGCCGAGCTTCTTGAGCGCGTAGCCGACGCCGGTGATGTAGTTGCCGTTGGCCTTCATGACGTCGCAGTTGGCCGTGGCGGTCGGGCGCCCGGAGACGTTGGTGACCAGGTTGGGCAGCGAGTCGATCTCGACCGTGGTGACGATCCGCAGGCCCGCGTACTTCGAGTCGGCGAGGATCGCGGCGATCGGGTCGATGTACTCGGTCTTGTAGCGGCCGATCTCCGTCGGGCCGAGCTCGCCGTTGGAGGCGAGGGCGGCACAGTCGCGGCCCGGCAGGTTGTACACGACCAGCTGGACGACGAGCTCGCCGCTGCCCTTCTGCTTGAGGGCCTCGTCGAGGTGGGCGCGCAGGCCCATGGAGGTCGCGGAGCCGTTGATGGCGGCGATCCGGTCCAGCCAGACGCCGGTGGGCTGGTTGGAGATCTTGGTGCCGCCCGGCTCGGCCGCGGCCTTCGCGGACCACTCGGGGTTCACGTACACCTTGGCTCCGGCGTACGGGTTGTCGGCCTTGGTGCCGGCCGGCGGAGTGGTCGGCGGGGTCGTCGGGGGAGTGGTGGGCGGGGTGGTCGGGGGTGTCGTCGGCTCGGTGGCGCCGTTGCAGGTGACCCCGTTGAGCTTGAAGGTCGCGGGTACGGCGTTGGTGCCGCTGTAGGAACCGTTGAAGCCGAAGGAGGTCGAACCGCCGGTGGTCAGGGCCCCGTTGTAGGAGACGTTCTTGGCGGTGACGGCGGCACCGGACTGGGTGATGGTGGCGTTCCAGCCCTGGGTGACCTGCTGGTTGCCGGCGTAGGACCACTCGACGGTCCAGGCGGACACCGGGTCACCGGTGTTGGTGACCGTCACGTTGGCGCCGAAGCCGGTGCTCCACTGGTTGGTGATCTGGTAGTCGACCTTGCAGCCGGGGGTGGCGGCGCCGGCCGTGGCGGTGCCGAAGACGGTGGCGGTGGCGCCGGTGGCCGTGATGAGGCCTAGGGCCGCCAGGAGGGCGGTGCGGCTGGTGCGGCTCATGCGGGTGGGGATCCTTTCAGGGGGTGAGGCTGCGCAGGTGGTCGCGCAGCCCGATGCCGAATGCGGTGGGGGTGCCGTCGTACGAACTGATCAGCGCGGGACCGGAGTTGCAGTTCCAGGTGTTCCAGGTCCAGCCCAGGTACGACAGGCCGCGGTCGTCGAACCACTTCATGACGCGGTCGATGAACGCGTGTCCGCAGGTGTTCTCACCGATCTCGCCCGCGAGGAGAGGAACCTCGGCGGCTACCGGGGCGAGGGTGTTGTTCCAGCACGTCTCGTCGGAACAGGTGTTGAAGTTGTAGACGTGCCAGGCGGCGGCCAGATTGCCCGCCGGGTCCGTGGGGCGGTACGTGAGCCACTGGCTCAGGTCGTTGGAGTACGCGATGCCCGGGACGAGAACGAGATTCCTCGATCCCGTGGCGCGGACCGCGTCCAGCAGATCCTGCATGCCGGCGACCTCGTAGCCGATGCCGGGGCAGGTACCGCCGTCGCGCCAGCAGGTCCAGGCCTGTGTCGCGGTGGAGGTCGCCCGGTCCGGATAGGGCTCGTTGAACAGGTCGAAGACGACCCGCTTGTCGTGCTTGAAGGTGTTCGCCACCGAGGTCCAGAACGCCGGTGTGTACTGGGCGTCGGGCATCGGCTTCTGGCAGGAGGCGTGCACGTCGGAGCAGCCCGCCGAGTTGCCCGTGTACTGGCCGTACGTCCAGTGGAGTTCGACCACCGGGGTCATGCCGTGGGCGATGACCTTGTCGACCAGGTCCTTCACGGCGTCGATGTAGTGGGTGCCC
Organism: Streptomyces sp. NPDC017246; assembly: GCF_044331325.1. Taxonomy (NCBI): domain Bacteria; kingdom Bacillati; phylum Actinomycetota; class Actinomycetes; order Kitasatosporales; family Streptomycetaceae; genus Streptomyces; species Streptomyces sp. NPDC017246. The sequence continues at coordinate 172,614 of NZ_JBIRMW010000012.1, forward strand.
CGGTACTCGGGTTTGATGTTGTCCAGGCCGAGCCAGCACTCCTCGTTGAGGGGGATGCGGACGGTGTTGGCCTTCCAGTCGGCGATGGCCTTCACGGAGGCGTCGTCGACCGGACCGTCCCAGATGCCGTAGCCCTGGACGCACATGAACTCGCCGCCGGAGCGGTTGACGCCGAGAAGGCGTCGGGTGGCGCCGTTCTGATCGACGAACTTGTTGCCGGACACGCCGAGTTCGGGCGCGCCGGTGACCGGGGTGGGCGTCGTCGGGGGAGTGGTGGGTGGTGTGGTCGGTGGTGTCGTGGGTGGTGTGGTCGGGGGTGTGGTCGGGTCGGTGGGTGTGGGTGTGGGTGTGGGTGTGGGCGTCGGGGGCACGCCGGTGTTGCAGGGCGTGCCGTTGAGCGTGAACGAGGCGGGTGCCGTGTTGGCGCCCGACCAGGAGGCGATGAAGCCGCCCGAGATCTTCGCGCCGGTGCCGAGTGCGGCGTTCCAGCTCTCGTTCACGACCGTGACGCCGGTACCGGACTGGGACCACTTGCCGCCCCAGCCCTGGCTGACGACCTGGCCGGCGGGGAAGGCGAAGCCGAGGCTCCAACCGTTCAGCGCGGCACTGTTGTTGGTGACGGTGACGGCACCCTGGTAGCCGCCGGCCCACTGGCCGACGACCGAGTACTCCACCGTGCAAGCGGGTGCGGCCGCGGCTCCTGAGGCCGTACCCATGAGGGCGAACGCGGTGCTCGCCATCGTGAGCGCCACTCCGGAGAGCAGCGCGGACAGACGTGGGGGATGTCGCATGAGCGAGTCCTCACAGCGAGGGCACACCCCTGACGGTGTGCCGACCGGACGGATTCGCTCCCACTGGTCGGGCAGACCGTAGCGGCAACTGCCGCCAAGCAAAAGAGGGGTTGGGTAAATTCCCTCGCCAATTGCCTTCGACTCTTCACGCACCTTGACGCCGTTGCGTCCCAACTGCACAGTGGGAGCGCTCCCACTGGTTCAGAGCTTGTCTCCACGCACCTTTCGCTCTTCGCTTCCCCCCGACCTCCCGAGCCGCGAGGAGAACCACCCGCATGCCACGCCTCCTACCGAGAACGCGACCACGCCGGCAGCTGACCGCCCTGGCCGCCGCGCTCTCCCTCCCCCTCGGCCTCACGGCCGTCGGCGCCACCACCGCCCAGGCCGCCGCCGTGCAGTGCAGCGTCGACTACAAGACCAGCGACTGGGGTTCGGGCTTCACCGCCGAACTCACCCTCACCAACCGGGCCGCCGAGGCCCTCAACGGCTGGACCCTCACCTACGCCTACGCCGGTGACCAGAAGCTCACCAACGGCTGGAGCGGCGTCTGGTCCCAGTCCGGCAAGAACGTCACCGTGACCAACGCGGCCTGGAACGGCACCCTCGCCGCCGGCGCCGCGGTCACCACCGGCGCCCAGTTCGGCTACAGCGGGGCCAACGCCGCTCCGAGCTCCTTCGCGGTCAACGGCACCCCCTGCACAGGCGCCCATCAGCCCCCGGTCGCGGTCCTGACCAGCCCGGCCGCCGGGGCCGTCTACAGCCAGGGCGACACCGTGCCGCTCGCGGCCACGGCCGCCGCCGACAGCGCCACCGTGAGCAAGGTGGAGTTCTACAGCGACACCGCGCTCCTCGGCACCGACACCACCGCTCCCTTCACCTTCGGTGCCGCCGGCCTCGCCACCGGCGCCCACTCGCTCTACGCCAAGGCGTACGACAGCCTCGGCGCCTCCGCCGAGTCGGCCCCCGTCGGCATCACCGTCGCCGCGGGTCCCGCGCTCGTCGCCGCCCCGAGCCAGCTCGGGGTACGCCAGGGCGCCACCGGCACCTTCGACCTGAAGCTCTCCACCGCGCCCACCGCGAACGTCACGGTGAGCGTCGCCCGGACCTCGGGCAACACCAACCTCACCGCGACCCCGGCCGCGCTCACCTTCACCCCGGCGAACTGGAACACCGCCCAGAAGGTGACCGTCGCAGCCGCGGCCACCGGCACCGGCTCGGCCGTCTTCACCGCGACCGCCCCCGGCCACGCCAAGGCCGAGGTCACCGTCGCCCAGCTGGCCGCGAACTCCACGTACGACGCCCGCTTCCTCGACCTCCACGGGAAGATCACCAACCCGGCCAACGGCTACTTCTCGCCCGAGGGCATCCCGTACCACTCCGTCGAGACCCTGATCGTCGAGGCCCCCGACCACGGGCACGAGACGACCTCGGAGGCGTACAGCTACCTCATCTGGCTCCAGGCCATGTACGGCAAGATCACCGGCGACTGGACCAAGTTCAACGGCGCCTGGGAGACCATGGAGAAATTCATGATCCCCACCCACGCCGACCAGCCCACCGGCTCCTCCTACAACGCCTCGAAGCCGGCGACGTACGCCCCCGAGTGGGACCTGCCGTCCCAGTACCCGGCGAAGCTGGACTCCGGGGTCACCTCCGGGTCCGACCCGATCGCCGCCGAGCTCAAGAGCGCCTACGGCACCGACGACGTCTACGGCATGCACTGGCTCCAGGACGTCGACAACGTCTACGGCTTCGGCAACGAACCCGGCAAGTGCTCCGCGGGACCGACGGCCACCGGCCCCTCGTACATCAACACCTTCCAGCGCGGCCCGCAGGAGTCCGTCTGGGAGACCGTCACCCACCCCACCTGCGACAACTTCTCCTACGGCGGCAGGAACGGCTACCTCGACCTCTTCACGGGGGACGCCTCCTACGCCAAGCAGTGGAAGTACACCAACGCCCCCGACGCCGACGCCCGCGCCGTCCAGGCCGCCTACTGGGCCGACCTCTGGGCCAAGCAGCAGGGCAAGGGCACCCAGGTCTCCGCCACGGTCGGCAAGGCCGCCAAGATGGGCGACTACCTGCGCTACGCCATGTTCGACAAGTACTTCAAGAAGGCCGGGAACTGCGTCGGCCCGACCACCTGCCCGGCCGGTACCGGCAAGGACAGCGCGCACTACCTGATGTCCTGGTACTACGCCTGGGGCGGCGCCACCGACACCTCCGCCGGCTGGTCCTGGCGCATCGGCTCCAGCCACGCCCACGGCGGCTACCAGAACCCGCTCGCCGCGTACGCGCTCAGCGAGTACGCCCCGCTCAAGCCCAAGTCGACGACGGGCGCGGCGGACTGGGCGACCAGCCTCGACCGGCAGCTGGAGTTCTACCGCTGGCTCCAGTCCGACGAGGGCGCCATCGCGGGCGGCGCCACCAACAGCTGGCAGGGCCGCTACGCCACCCCGCCGGCCGGCACCCCCACCTTCCACGGCCTCTTCTACGACGAGAAGCCCGTCTATCACGACCCGGCGTCCAACCAGTGGTTCGGCTTCCAGGCCTGGTCCATGGAGCGGGTCGCCGAGTACTACCAGCAGACCGGCGACGCCGGGGCGAAGACCGTCCTCGACAAGTGGGTCTCCTGGGCGCTGTCCAAGACCACGATCAACCCGGACGGCACCTACCGCATCCCCTCCACCCTCCAGTGGTCCGGCGCACCCGACACCTGGAACGCCACGACCCCCGGCGCCAACGCCGGCCTGCACGTCACCGTCGCCGACTACACCGATGACGTCGGCGTGGCCGCCGCCTACGCCAAGACCCTGACCTACTACGCGGCCAAGTCCGGGAACGCCGAGGCCAAGCGCGTCGCCAAGGCCCTGCTCGACGGCATGTGGGACCACCACCAGGACCCGCTCGGCATCGCCGTCGAGGAGACCCGCGCCGACTACAGCCGCTTCGACGACCCCGTGTACGTGCCGAGCGGCTGGACGGGCACGATGCCCAACGGCGACACGGTGAACAACTCCTCCACCTTCGCCTCGATCCGCACCTTCTACCAGGACGACCCGGCCTGGCCGAAGATCGAGGCCTATCTGGCGGGCGGCGCCGCGCCCGTCTTCACCTACCACCGGTTCTGGGCCCAGGCGGACATCGCCCTGGCCATGGGCTCGTACGCGGAGCTGCTCGAATAGCAGCCGCCCCGCAGGGAGCGGCTCCGCGTACGACGAGGCCGGGTGGCCCCCGAAAGGGGCCGCCCGGCCTTCACGCGTGCCCCGGGGACCTGGCGGCGGTCCATTGACGTGCGAAGTCCCGGCTCCTACGTTCTCGTTCGGACATACGACCGTTGGTCGATATTTCGAACGTCTTGAACGAGAGGGATTCGCGTGTCCCACGCCGAACACACCACCCGCACCGCCCGCTTCACCCTCGACCCCGACTTCACCGTCGGCCCCGTCGACCCCCGCCTCTTCGGCTCCTTCGTCGAGCACCTCGGGCGCTGCGTCTACACCGGCATCCACGAACCCGTCCACCCCGCCGCCGACGAGGACGGTCTGCGCACCGACGTCCTGGAACTCGTCCGCGAACTGGGCGTCACCGCGATCCGGTACCCCGGCGGCAACTTCGTCTCCGGCTACCGCTGGGAGGATGGTGTCGGCCCGGTCGAGGAGCGGCCGCGCCGGCTCGACGTCGCCTGGCGGTCCACCGAGACCAACCGCTTCGGTCTCGGCGAGTTCATGACCTTCCTGCGGAAGGCCGGACCCGGGGCCGAGCCGATGATGGCCCTCAACCTCGGCACCCGGGGCATCACCGAGGCCATGGACCTCGTCGAGTACGCCAACCACCCCGGCGGCACCGAGCTCTCCGACCGCCGCGTCGCCCACGGCGACGAGGAGCCCTTCGGCATCCGCCTGTGGTGCCTGGGCAACGAGATGGACGGCACCTGGCAGACCGGACAGAAGACCGCGGAGGAGTACGGCCGGCTCGCCGCGCAGACCGCGCGCGCCCTGCGGCAGATCGACCCCGGACTCGAACTCGTCGCCTGCGGCAGCTCGGCGCGCGGCCTGCCGACCTTCGCCGCCTGGGAGGCCACCGTCCTCGCGGAGACCTACGAGGTCGTCGACCACGTCTCCCTGCACGCCTACTACGAGGAGACCGACGGCGACCGCGACTCCTTCCTCGCCTCCGCCGTCGAGATGGAGGCCTTCATCGAGGAGGTCGTCGCCACCTGCGACCACGTCGGTGCCCGGCTGAAGTCGTCGAAGAGGCTCACCCTCTCCTTCGACGAGTGGAACGTCTGGTACCAGCGCCGGCCCAACCCGCATCCGGTGGAGGACTGGCAGGAGGCCCCGCGCCTTCTCGAGGACGTCTACAGCGTCACCGACGCCGTCGTGTTCGGCACCCTCCTCATCGCCCTGCTGCGCCATGCCGACCGGGTCGCGGTCGCCTGCCTCGCCCAGCTCGTCAACGTGATCGCTCCGATCATGACCGAGCCCGGGGGCCCCGCCTGGCGCCAGACCACCTTCTTCCCCTTCGCCCAGGCCTCCCGTTGGGGCCGGGGCACCGTCCTCGATGTGCGCGTGGACGCGCCGACGTACCCCACGGAGCGGTACGGGGACGTTCCGCTGCTGCACGCCACGGCCGTACGCGGCGAGGACGGCGGTGTCACGGTCTTCGCGGTCAACCGTGGCCGGAACGCGTCCCTGCCCCTCGAGGTGGCCCTGCGCGGTCTCGACCTGAGCCGGGTCGTCGAGCACACCGCGCTCGCCGACGCGGACCCGGAGGCGCGCAACACCCTGGACGCGCCCGAGCGGGTCGTGCCGCACGCGGTGGAGGGCGCCACGCTGGTGGACGGGACACTGCGGGCCGTCCTGGAGCCGATGTCCTGGAACGTCGTCAGGCTGCTCTGAACGACCCGTTGCCGCATCCGATGTTGAATCCTTTCACCTCGGTTGCCCGGTCCACCCTCGAAGCGCTTCGAAAGATCCTGTCCGAAGCGTTGACGTGGCTGGCGAGCCCACCTACTTTGTCCCAGCAAGCGCTTTCCTGAAACGTTCTAATTACACGCGCGGGAGGACGAACTGTGCGTACTCAAAGCACTGTCGACCGTCGGAATCTGCTGAAGTTCGCGGGCGGGTCACTGGCGGCACTCGGCCTGACCGCCGCGGGATGCGGCACCGGCTCCGGCTCCGGGGACGGCACCGTCACCATCCGGTACGCCTGGTGGGGCTCCGACGACCGGGCCAAGCGGATCAACCGGACGATCGCGCTCTTCGAGAAGAAGTACCCGAAGATCAAGGTCAAGACCGACTTCCAGCCCTACGCCGACTTCTGGAAGAAGTTCAACACCCAGGCCTCGGGCGGCAACGCGCCCGACGTCTTCCAGAACGCCATCGGCTTCCTGCGCAAGTACGACGCGAAGAACGTCCTGCTCGACCTGCGCGAGCAGGCCCAGCAGGGCAACCTCCGCCTCGACGGCTTCCGGGCCGGTCTGGAGAAGTTCGGCGAGGTGGACGGCAAGCTCCTCGGCGTACCCGTCGGCAGCAACTCGATGGCCCTCGTCGTCGACCGGACCGTCTTCGGCAAGGCCGGCGTCAACCCGAAGACCGGCTGGACCTGGGACGAATACCACGCCGCCCTCGCCAAGATCCGCGACACCCAGGGACGCGCCGGCGACGCGGGCCCCTACGGGATCATGTACCTCTACGACCTCTACCTGCGCCAGCACGGCAAGGCCTTCTTCACCGCCTCCGGACTCGGCTTCACCGAGGCCGACCTGACGGACTGGTGGACCAAGGCGTACGCCGGCGTCACATCGGGCGTCTACGCCGACCCGAAGAAGACGATCCAGGCCAAGCCCAAGTCGGCCGTCACCGCCGAACTCGCCGCCTGCGAGTTCACCTGGGACAACTTCACCGTCCGCTACGCCTCCGAGGGCAAGAGCCAGTACGGTCTCGCCCCCATCCCGACCACGGACGGCCGCAGGACCGGCCAGTACCTCGGCTCACTCATGCTCAGCGGCTCCCGCCGCACCAAGCACCCCAAGGAAGTCGCCCAGTTCATCGACTTCATGGTCCACGACCCCGAGGTCGGGAAGATCATGGGCTACGACCGAGGAGTCCCCGCCACCACCGCCCAGTACGAGGCCTACGTGCCGACCGACGAGGTCGGCAGGCAGATCGCCGCGTACGAGAAGCAGCTCGTGGAATCGCGCCTCCTGGAGCCGATCACGCCCCACCCGGCCGGCGCCGACGTCACCGAAGCCGCCTTCCTGCGGCTCGGCGAGGAGATGTCCCTGGGCACGCGGCCCGTCGCCGACGCGGTGAAGCAGTTCTTCACCGAGGCGAAGACGGCGCTCACCTCCTGATGGACGCCGCCGTGACCTCCGCACCCAACCCCGCGCCGGTGACCCGGCCGGACGTGGCGACCGCACCCGCGGACGCCACGTCCGGCGGGGGACACCCGCTCCGGACCCCCGGCCCCGCCGGCCCGCGCGGCCGGGCCCGCCGCGAGAACCTCGCCGGCTACCTCTTCATGTCCCCCTGGATCGCCGGCTTCCTCCTGCTCACCGCGGGGCCCATGGTCGCCTCGCTCTACTTCGCCTTCACCGACTACAACCTCTTCGACGCCCCCCAGTGGATCGGCCTCGACAACTTCACCGAGATGTTCGGCGACCCCCGCTGGCGCACCTCCGTCGAGGTGACCGGCTGGTACGTGGTGATCGGCACCCCGCTCAAACTGGCGGCGGCACTCGGCGTGGCCCTGCTGCTCAACCAGAGCCGACGCGGACAGGGCTTCTACCGGGCCGCGTTCTACGCGCCCTCGCTCGTCGGCGCCAGTGTCTCCATCGCCATCGTCTGGCGGGCGCTGTTCTCCGACGGCGCCGCGATCGACCGCGGGCAGCAACTCCTCGGCATGGAGGCCGGCGGCTGGATCGGCGACCCCGACCGGATCATCTACAGCCTCGTCGCGCTGACCGTCTGGCAGTTCGGCGCCCCGATGGTCATCTTCCTCGCCGGACTCAAGCAGGTGCCCCGCGAGCTGTACGAGGCGGCGGAGGTCGACGGCGCGGGCCCGTGGCGGAGGTTCTGGAGCATCACCCTGCCGATGATCTCCCCGGTCCTCTTCTTCAACGTGCTCCTGGAGACCATCCACTCCTTCCAGATCTTCGGGTCCGCCTACATCATCGGCAGCCAGGGCAACGCCTGCGGACCGGCCGACGGCACGCTCGTCTACACCTGCTACCTCTACATCCAGGGCTTCGAGAACAGCCGGATGGGCCTCGCCTCGGCGATGGCCTGGATGCTGCTGCTCGCCGTCGCCCTGGTCACGGCGTTCCTTTTCTGGTCCCAGAAGCGCTGGGTGCACTACGAGGAGGGGGCCCGATGAGCCTCGTACGCACAGCCACGCGTCCCGCGAGGACGCGGACGGCCGGCTCGGTGCTCTGGCACCTCGGCGCCCTCGCCGTCCTCGCCGTCATCCTCTACCCCGTGGTGTGGGTCGTCGGCGGCTCCTTCAAACCGAACGACGAGATCGTCGGCAGCCTGACGCTCTTCCCCACCGACCCCATCACCGACAACTACCGGCGTCTCGCCGACGGCATCGCCGACATCCCCATCAGCACCTTCTTCGGCAACTCCCTCTTCCTCGCCGTCGGTTCGGTGATCGGCGTGGTGCTGTCCAGCTCCCTGGCGGCCTACGCCTTCGCCAAGGTCCGCTTCGCCGGACGCGGAGTGCTCTTCGCCGCCATGATCGGCACGCTGCTGCTGCCGTACCACGTCCTGCTCATCCCGCAGTACGTGCTGTTCCAGAAGCTCGAACTCATCAACACCTACACGCCGTTGCTGCTCGGCAAGTACCTCGCCACGGACGCCTTCTTCGTCTTCCTGATGCTCCAGTTCATGCGCGGGCTGCCGAAGGAACTCGACGAGGCGGCGCGCCTCGACGGCTGCGGGCACCTGCGGACGTACTGGTCGATCGTGCTGCCACTGTGCCGCCCCGCTCTCATCACCAGCGCGATCTTCACCTTCATCAACGCGTGGAACGACTTCATGGGTCCGCTGATCTACCTCAACGAACCCGAGAAGTACACGGTCTCGCTCGGCCTCAAGATGTTCGTCGACCAGGACGGCGTCGCCAACTACGGCGGCATGATCGCGATGTCGCTGGTGGCGCTGCTTCCGGTGGTCGCGTTCTTCCTCGCCTTCCAGCGGTACCTCATCGACGGCATGGCCACGTCCGGCCTCAAGGGCTGAGGGGCGGTGCCGTCGATGAGTGCGGACAGCGGTACCCGAGCGGGAGGCGGGACCAGGGCGCGCTTCCTCGCCCGATTCGCGGTCTTCGCCGAGGCGCTGCTCGTCGGGGTGTGGATCGCCGTCGCCGCGGTGCCCCTCGTCACCCTTCCGGCGGCGCTCGCGGCCGGCGCCGCGCATCTGCGGCGCTGGACCGGCGGCGAGGAGGCCGGACTGCGGTTCTTCTCCGCCGATCTGCGCGCGGCCCTGCGGGGCGGGGGCTGGTCGACGGGTCTCGGCTACGGGGCCGTGCTCGCCCTGGTGGCCGCCGACCTCGCGTTCGTACGGGCGCTGCCCGTGCCCGGCGGGCGGACGGCGGGCGCCCTCGCGATCCTGGTGGCGCTCTGGCTGACGGTCACCCTGCTGCGGGCGGCCACGGCCTGGCGCCCGGACCTGCGCTGGCGGGACCTGCTGGGCCCCGCCGCCCGCCGTGCGCTGCGCGACCCGGCGGGCTCCCTCCTCGTCGTCTGCGGCCTGGCGGTGATCGCCGCGTCGGCCTGGTTCTCCGCCCCCCTGGCCCTGCCGGCCCTCGGCATCCTCGTCGCCTCGGCCCTGGCGGCGGAACGCCGCCGGACGGCTCCGGCGCACGCCTGATCCACGGACCCGGGGGCACGGCCTGCCGGTCGGCCCGGGCCTGACGGCCGGACCGTGGCCCGGCCGGGACCGCGCACCCGACCATCGGTGGAGCCCTTCCGGGCTCCTGGGCCAGGCCTGGATTCCGGCCATCGGCCGGACCCGGGACGCTCCGTCCCCGGCACCTCTCGTCCCGGCACCTCTCGCCCCCCGGAACCTCCCGCACCTCCCGCTTCCGCGGGCATGCCCGCGCATGCCCATGAAAGGAGTTCTCGTGTCCTCGATTCCTCGTCGCTCCCTCCTCAAGGCCGCCGCCGTGGCCGGGGCGGCCGCACAGTTCAGCTGGGCGCTCGGACGCGGGGAGGCCAGGGCCGCCGCCCCCGCCGAGACCCCGGCGGCCGACCGGCCTGCCACCATCACCTGGCTGGAGCCCGGCGGGCTCGGCGCCGCCGCCGGATCGACCTTCGGCGTCGCCTGGCCCAAGGGTGTCCACCCCGGCGACCGGGCCTTCGCGCTCACCACCGAAGACGGCGCGAAGGTCCCGGTGCAGACCTGGACCACCGCCCGCTGGCCCGACGGCTCCCTCAAGTGGACCGCGCACGCCGTCGGACCCGAGGCCGCCGGAGCCGAGCGCTTCACTCTCGCCCCGGGAACCCCCGCCACCGCCGCGAAGACGGTCTCCGTCACCGAGACCGACCGCCGGATCACCGTCGACACCGGAACCGTCCGGGCCGTCGTCTCCAAGGGCGGCGGGAAGCTCGTCGAGTCCGTCACCCGCGACGGCGTGAAGATCGCCACCGACGGCCGGCTCGTCCTGCTCCGCCAGAGCGACCTCGACGACGGCGACCACGGCAACGCCAAGTGGGACCGGTTCGACGGTGAGATCTCCGGCGCCGTCGTCGAGCAGAGCGGCCCCGTCCGGGCCGTCGTCCGAATCGACGGCAAGCACCGCAAGGGCAGCCGGAGTTGGCTTCCGTTCTCCGTGCGCCTCTACTTCTACGCGGGCTCCGAGTCCTTCCGCATGGTCCACACGATCACCTACGACGGCGACCAGAACAAGGACTTCATCCGCGGCCTCGGCGTCCGCTTCACCGTCCCCATGCGGGACGCCGCCTACGACCGGCACGTCCGGATCGCCGGCGAGGGCGCCGGATTCCTCACCGAGGCCGTCCAGGGCGTCACCGGCCTGCGCCGAGACCCCGGCGCCGCCGTCCGCACGGCCCAGGTCAAGGGGGAGAAGCTGCCCGACCCCGCCACCTGGGACCAGCGCGTCACCACCCGTATGCGGTACGTCCCCACCTGGGGCGACTACACCCTCGCCCAGCTGTCCGCGGACGGCTTCGCCCTCCGCAAGCGGACCAAGGAGGGACACGGCTGGATCCCCGCCGGCGGCGGCCGTCGCGCGAGCGGCTTCGGCTACGTCGGCGGTGTGAGCGGTGGACTCTCCTTCGGTCTGCGGGACTTCTGGCAGAAGCACCCCGCCCAGCTGGACATCAGGGGCGCCGCCGGAGACGCCGCGGAGGTCACCCTCTGGCTCTGGTCGCCCGAGGCCCAGCCCATGGACCTGCGCTTCTACCACGACGGCATGGGCCAGGACACCTTCCCCGAGCAGCTCGAAGGCCTCAACATCACCTACGAGGACCACGAGCCCGGCTTCGGCACCCCCTACGGCATCGCCCGTACCAGCGAGCTGATGTTCTGGGCCAACGCCGCCACCCCCACCGCCTCGGCGCTCGTCGCCCAGGCCGCCGCCGTCCGCACCCCGCCCCAGCTCGCCGCCGCCCCCGAGGACCTCGTCCGTGCCCGGGTGTTCGGCGGGCTCTTCTCGCCCGTCGACCGCTCCACCCCCGCCAGGGCGAGGATCGAGGACCGCCTCGACTACCTCTTCACCTACTACAAGGACCAGGCGGAGCAGCGCCGTTGGTACGGCTTCTGGGACTACGGCGACATCATGCACACCTACGACGAGGACCGGCACCAGTGGCGGTACGACATCGGGGGCTACGCCTGGGACAACTCCGAACTCTCGCCCGACCTGTGGCTCTGGTACGCGTACCTCCGCTCCGGCCGCTCCGACATCTTCCGCTTCGCCGAGGCCATGACCCGTCACACCGGAGAGGTCGACGTGTACCACCTCGGTACGTGGGCCGGCCTCGGCACCCGCCACGGCGTCCAGCACTTCGCCGACAGCGCCAAGCAGCAGCGCATCTCCACCGCCGTCTACCGGCGCCCCTACTACTTCCTCACCGCCGACGAACGTGTCGGCGACCTGATGCACGACCTGGTCGACTCCGACGAGACGTTCCTCGCCCTCGACCCCATCCGGAAGATCCGCACCGAGCCCTACACCCCCGACCGGCACGCCCTCTCCATCGGTTTCGGCACCGACTGGAGCGGTCTCGCGGCGGCCTGGCTCACCGAGTGGGAGCGCGGCGGCCCGAAGGCCGCCAAGGCCGAGGCCCGGCTGCGCTCCACCATGGAGACGATCGCCGCCCAGCCCAACGGCTTCGTCCAGGGGACCGGTCTCTACGACCTGGACACCGGCCGCTTCGTGATCGCCGACAAGCCCGTCGTCGGAGTCTCGCACCTCTCCGCCATGTTCGGCCTGGTCGAGATGTGCGCCGAGCTCATCGACCTCGTCGACCAGCCGAAGTTCAAGGAGGCCTGGCTCGACTACTGCCGCTGGTTCAACGCCTCCAAGACCGAGCAGGCCGCCCGCTACGGCCAGAACTTCGGCACGCTCCTCCTCTTCCAGGGGCACTCGCGCCAGGACGCCTACGCCGCCGCCCAGTTGAACGACTCCGCGCTCGCCCAGCGTGCCTGGGCCAGGTTCGACAGGAGCGACGGCTACACCGCCGCCATGGTCTGGGACAAGACCCCCGTGCAGGGATCCGCCGCCCTCGAACCGGGCTACGAGCACCTGTGGATCAGCACCAACACCACGGCCCTCTACGGCCTGGCCGCCATCCAGAACCTCGCCCTCGTCGGCGACCACCTGCCCGCGTGAGCCCCGGAGGAAGCACGATGAGAAGGACCGCACTCCTCGCCGCCGTGGCGACCCTGCTCAGCACCCTCGCCGCCGCGCCGGCCGCCCACGGCGCCCCGTCCCACGGGCCCTACGTCCAGGGGCTCGACCACTGCACCACCACCCCCGACACCGCGGCCCTCGTCTGCCGCTTCGAGGTCCCACCCGGCACGTACGAGGTCTCCGTGGTCCTCGGTGGTGACGAGGCCGGGGCCACCGCCGTCACGGGCGAGACCCGTCGGTCGCTGCTCGCCGAGACCGTCACCGGGGCCGGGCAGCGTGTCCGGCGCTCGTTCACCGTGGACGTCCGCGATCCGGAGGGCGAGCCCACCGGGCCCACCGGCAGCCCCGGACTCGACCTGGTGCTCGGCGGCTCCGCACCCCGCGTCACCGCGCTGCGGGTCACCCCCGCCCGCGCCGCCCACCGGCTCTTCCTCGTCGGCGACTCGACCGTCTGCGACCAGCCGGGGGACCCGTACACCGGCTGGGGCCAGATGCTCCCCGCCCATCTGAGGCGGGGGATCGCGGTCGCCAACCACGCCGACTCCGGGGAGAGCACCGTCACCTTCCTGGAGAACCCGGCCCTCTTCGACCGCGTGGAGGCCGCGATCCGGCCCGGCGACCCCGTCCTGATCCAACTCGCGCACAACGACAAGCAGACGGACGCGGCCACCTACCGCGCGAATCTGACCACACTGGTCGAGCGGGTACGGGCCCGGCGCGGCGAGCCCGTCCTCGTCACCCCGATCGTCCGCCGCTGGTTCAATTCCGACGGCACCCTGAACAACGGCACGGCCCTGCTGGTCAACGGCCTCGGCGTGGACCACCCGGCCGAGATCCGGGCCCTCGCGGGCACCCTCGGTACCCCGCTGATCGACCTCACCGCCCTCACCAGGGCGCGCGTAGAGGAGCTGGGCCCCGAGGCGTCCAAGGCGCTGTACCTGACGACGGAGAAGCGGGACAACACCCACACCTCGGTGCGGGGGGCCACGGAGTACGCGGCCCTCGTCGCGGCCGGACTACGGGCCCGGGGAATCCTGCCGAAGCGGCTGCTCCGGCGCGTTCCGGAGGCGTGAGGCCGTCCGGCCGGAAGGCCTCGGGCTCCGCCCGGCCGAAGGTCCTCAGGCTTCCGGCGGGCCGAAGGTGAGGGCGAACGACGCCGGTGCCGCGTCCAGGCGGTGGGCGGGAAGCACTCCCGGCCCGCAGGACTGGGAGCCGATGCCGTGCTGGGCGTGGTCCAGGTGCAGCCACAGCGTGTCGCCGGGCACCAGATCGGTGGGGTGGGCGGCCGCGTCCAGCTGCTCGGTGGTCCAGCGGCGGGCGGTGAACGAGAACACCGGCTCGCCGTCCACCCGTACACCCTCGGTCCCCGAGGTCAGCTCCACCCAGCGGGTGTCGATCCGGGCCCCGTTCTCCTGCGGTCGCAGGTACGGGGTCCCCAGCGCGTCCACCGTGGCCTCCCAGCGGCCGAGTCGTGCGGCCGCCCGGGTGTCGGGGTACGCCTCGCCCGGCCCCGCGCCGTACCAGACCGCGCGGTCCAGGGCGGCGGGCAGCCCGAGGCGGACCCCGAGCCGGGGCAGCGGCACCCGCCAGTCGCCCTCGGGAACCACCTCGACCCCGAGCCGCAGCGCGGTGCCGTCCGAGGTCCAGCGGTAGGTGGTGCGCAGCCCGAGATCGGATGCGGCGGCGGCGACCCGGGTGCGCACCGTCAACCCCTCTTCCTCCAGGGCGACTTCGTCGATCCGGTGCCGCATCCGGTGCAGGCCGAGCTCGCGCCAGAGCGGGCCGTGGCGCTCGTCGGGCTGCCAGGGCGCGCCCTCGTCGTTGTCGGTCGGCGCCCGCCAGACGTCGAGACGAGCGCCGCCGGCGACGGGGAGGGAGCCGAGGGCGAGCAGGGCGCCGGTCCGTGCGTCGAGGACGCCGGGGCCGAGCGTGATCCGGTCCGTCTCGCGGACCGGCCGGGCGGAACCGGCCGCCGCGCGCGGCGCGGGGGTGGCCGGCCCGGAGTGCGGGATCTGCCCCCAGGCGACCTCGTGCCCGGCGGGCGCCCAGGCCGTGTCGTCCGCGAGCAGCGCCCGTACCGTCCACACGGTCTCCGCCGCGGCGGCGTGCTCGGGCGGTACGGGGAGCGCGACGCGGGCGCTCGCGCCGGCGGTCAGTTCCGGCACCTCCAGGGGGCCGGTGGCGAGGGTCTCCCCGTCGGCCAGGAAGTACCAGGTGAAGGCGAGGTGCGAGAGGTCGGCGACGTCATGGCCGTTGGTCACCAGGACGGTGCCCGCTCCGCCGTCGGCGATACGGACCGGCTCGACGACCTTCTTGTACTCCAGGAGTCCGGGCGACGGCGTCCGGTCGGGGAGCAGCAGCCCGTCGCAGACGAAGTTCCCGTCGTGCAGCTCCTCCCCGAAGTCGCCGCCGTAGCCGTACCCGTGGACCGGGTGGACCAGGCCGTGGTCGATCCACTCCCAGACGAAGCCGCCCTGGCAGCGCTCGTACGTCTCGAAGAGCCGCTGGTAGTCGGAGAGTCCGCCGGGGCCGTTGCCCATGGCGTGCGCGTACTCGCAGAGGATGAGGGGGAGTGCGCGCCGTCGCTCGGGGCCCTCGTCGGCCCGGCGGCCGATCTCGTCGACCTCGGCGTGCGGCGGGTACATCCGTGAGTAGACGTCGGTGTCGGCGCAGGACCTGTCACCCTCGTAGTGGACGAGCCGGGAGGGGTCCCGGTCGCGGATCCACCGGGCCGTCGCGGTCAGTCCGGTGCCGGTGCCGCACTCGTTGCCCAGCGACCACATGACGACCGACGGATGGTTCTTGTCCCGTTCGACCAGCCGGGCCGCCCGGTCGAGCAGGGCCGGGGTCCAGCGCGGGTCGTCGACCGGATTGCCCTGCCAGGCCAGGTCCTCGAAGCCGTGGGTCTCCAGGTCGCCCTCGTCGATCACCCAGAGGCCGTAGGCGTCGCAGAGGTCGAGGAAGGCCGGGTGCGGCGGGTAGTGGGAGGTGCGGACGGCGTTGATGTTGTGCCGCTTCATCAGTTCGACGTCCTGCCGCATGGTCGCGAGGTCCAGGCTGCGTCCGCGCACCGGGTGGAACTCGTGGCGGTTCACACCCCGGAAGAGCACCCGGCGGCCGTTCACCGTCATGACGCCGTTCTCGACGGCCACCGTCCGGAAGCCGATGCGCAGCGGGACGCGTTCTCCGTCGGTCGTGAGCTCGCCCTCGTACAGACGGGGGACCTCGGCGCTCCACGGTTCGACCGGCACGGTGACCGACTCGCCGGTCGCGAGGTCGAGGCCGAGTTCGGGCACGGTCACACGGCCCGGTACGTCGCACTCCACCCGCAGGGTGCCGCCGCCGGTGACGTGGTCGTACGCAGCGTGTGTGAAGAAGTCGCCGGGGGCGCCCGCGGGCCGGTGCAGCAGGGTCACGTCGCGGAAGACGCCGGGCAGCCACCACTGGTCCTGGTCCTCCAGATAGGAGCCGGAGGACCACTGGTGGACGCGGAGGGCGAGGACGTTGTCCCGGGGCCCGAGGAGGTGGCCGACCGTGAACTCGTGCGCGAGCCGGGAGCCCTTGAACTCGCCGAGTTCCGTGCCGTTGAGCCAGACCCGGGCGCAGGACTCGACCCCGTCGAGGCGGAGGACCGCCCCGCCCTCCGCGGGCCAGTCGGCCGGCAGGTCGAAGCGGCGCAGATGGTCGCCGGTGGGGTTCTCGGTGGGGACGCGCGGCGGGTCGACGGGGAAGGGGTAGCGGACGTTGGTGTAGACGGGGCCGCCGTGCTCCTTGCCCTGGAGGACCCAGTGGCCCGGTACCGCGACCGTTCCCCAGCCGCTCGCGTCGAAGTCCGGGGCGGCGAAGGACTCGTCCTCGGTGTCGGCGGTGGGGGAGAGCCGGAAGGCCCAGTCGCCGTTCAGGGAGAGGGCGGAGGCGTCGGAGCGGGCGTACCAGGCGCGGGGCGGGAGCGTGCCGCGGCCGGGGGAGACGTCTTCGTACCAGGGCAGGGCGGACATGCTTCTCCTGTCGGAGGGCGGGAGACGGAGGGCGGGGCTCGGCGAGGGAGGCAAGCGGGGAGGAAGGGAAGGGGAGACCGACGACGCGGAAAGCGCTTGCTGTACGGTGTTCATCCCATCGCGCGGGACGCCCGCGCACAACCCCGCCCGGCCGCCGGACCCTTGGACTCTTCGCGGCCCGCCTGGACAGCTCGACGAGCGGCCGCTTAGGGTCGGGGTCCGAATCATCGACGGGCACCGTTCGCCCGGAACACCGGGAACTGCCGAGGAGCGCGCACGTGGTCACCCTCGCCGATGTCGCCCGCCACGCCGGGGTGTCGGCCAGCACGGTCAGCTACGTGCTCAGCGGCAAACGCTCCATATCCGCCCCCACACGCGAGCGGATCCAGCACAGCATCGACACCCTCGGCTACCGGCC
The DNA here is from genome assembly GCF_044331325.1 of Streptomyces sp. NPDC017246. Classification (NCBI taxonomy): domain Bacteria; kingdom Bacillati; phylum Actinomycetota; class Actinomycetes; order Kitasatosporales; family Streptomycetaceae; genus Streptomyces; species Streptomyces sp. NPDC017246. Next base: position 189,704 of record NZ_JBIRMW010000012.1, read on the forward strand.
GCACGCCGGCGCCCGCGCACTCGCCAGCAGCCGCACCGACATCCTCGCCCTGATGATGCCGCTCCGCACCGGCCTCTACGTGCCGGTCATGATGGAGATCGCGATGGCCGTCACCACCACGGCCCGCTCCCACGGCTACGACGTGCTGCTGCTCACCGGCGAGGAGGGCCCCGAGGCCGTCCGGCGCGTCGAGGGCAGCGCCGTCGCCGACGCCATGATCGTCATGGACGTCGGGATCGACGACCCGCGCCTCCCCTGCCTGCGGGAGGCGGAACGGCCCGCCGTCCTCATCGGACTTCCCACCGAGACCGCGGACGCCGCAGGCACCGCCGGACTCGACTGCGTCGACCTCGACTTCGAGGCCGCCGGCGCGCGCTGTGTCGAGCACCTCGCCGGACTCGGCCACACCGGCGTCGCCGTCCTCGGCGAACCCCCCGCCGTCTACGAGCGGGGTACGGGCTTCGCCGCCCGCACCCTCACCGGACTGCGCGCCGCCGCCGAACGCCACGGCGTCGGACTGCTCCACCGCCCCGTCGACGGCACCTACGCGGCCGTCGCCGCCGCCGTCACCCGGGTCTTCGAGGAGCGCCCCGGCACCACGGGCCTCGTCGTGCAGAACGAGGCCGCCGTCGAACCGCTGCTCGCCCTCCTGCGCCACCAGGGCCGCGCCGTGCCCGAGGACGTCTCCGTCGTCGCCATCTGCCCCGACCAGGTCGCCGTCCACGCCTCCGTACCGCTCACCGCGGTCTCCGTGCCCGCCCAGGAGATGGGCCGCCTGGCCGTCGAACGGGTCGTCCGGCGACTCGCGGGGGAGGAGCCCCGGGGTACGGAGCTCATCGCGCCCCGGCTGACCCCCCGCGCCAGTACGGGACCGGCCGCCGGCCCGGCGTCCCCCGACGCGCCCACGGAGGACCCTCGTGGTCACGGCGGACGCTGACGGCGACAGCGCGACGGAGTTCCGGGCCTTCTTCGAGCGCCACTACGCCGAACTCGCCCGTCTCGCCCACCTGCTGACCGGCGAGACCGACGCCGCCGACGACCTCGCCGCCGACGCCATGCTCGCCCTGTGGCACCGCTGGGACCGGGTCCGCGCCGCCGACCACCCCGCCGCCTACGCCCGGGGCGTCGTCGCCAACCTCGTCCGCTCCCGGATCCGCGGCACCGTGCGCGAGCGGCGCCGTATCGCCGCCTTCTGGGACCGGCGTCCCGACCACACCGAGGACCCGGACGTCCCCGCCGTGATCGATGTGCGCACGGCCCTGCGCGCCCTGCCCTTCCGCAAGCGTGCCTGTGTCGTGCTCCGGCACGCCTTCGACCTCTCCGAGCGGGACACCGCCCTCGCCCTGGGGGTCTCGGTCGGTACGGTCAAGAGCCAGACGGCCAAGGGCATGGCCGAACTCCAGCGGTTGCTCGGCCCCCGGGCCGCCACCGAACTCGCCGCGGGAAGGCGCTGATGGACGAGACACGGCTCCGTCGTGAGCTGCGGGACGCGGCGCTCGCGCACCGGCCCGACCACGCCCGCATGCTGGCCCGGGTGGAACGCGGCCTCGCCGCGCCCGCCCCGGCGACGCGTGTGCCCCGGCCCGCGCGTCCGCGGACCGGCCGCCGCTGGACGGCGGTCGTGGCCGTGACCGCGGCCGTCGCCGCAGTCGTCGGGCTCGGCGGCCTCGCGGCGACCCGGCTGGACGACCGGCCCGCCGGCCCCGCCGCCACCCTGCCCGCCCCCGGCCCGGGCGCACGGGCGACCGGTACCGTCGACCCCGGCAGCAACCGCTGGTGGGCGCAGAGCGATCTCGCCGTGACGACGGACGTGCCCGTCACCGGCCTCACCGTGGAACTGCGGATCGTCCGCACCCCCGGTGTCGTGAGCACCGGTCACTGGCGGACCCGACCGGCCGAGGACTTCACGGTGACGGTGGCCCCGGAGGGCCGTGACCTGGTCTACCGCTGGACCCTCAAGCCGGGCCGAACGGTCCCGCCGGGGCCCCACACCTTCGCCGGTCAGTACAACCACGCCGAAGGGGTGCGGGACACCTCGGCGGACTCGTACAGCGTGGTCCTGACGGGCGCCGACGGCGGCCGGTCGACGCTCGGCGGGACCTTCGGGGCGGCTTCCGCCACGTGACCGCCGGGCGGGGGCCTCGCTCGGCGGGTTCGGTGCAGGCCCTCAGGCGCTCGTGGTGGAGCCGGGCCGGACGATCATCAGGACGACGACGACCGCCCAGAGGACGTTGAAGAGGCCGGTGAGCATCGCCAGGCGGGTCGCCACGGGCCGCGCCTCCTCCTCGCCGGCCGCGCCCTCGGCCAGGGCGAGGAGCCGTCGCTGGCCGGGCAGGACCGCCAGTCCGAGGAGGGCCGCGGCGAGCGTGGTCAGCACCAGCGACACGATCAGCCAGGCATCCGTCAGCACGCCCAGCTGGGCGCCGGTGGCGATTCCGAAGACCGGCACGGCGACCCCGGCGAGGGCGTAGGCGCAGCAGATCCGGTGCAGGAGCACGGCCGTCCCGATCCCCTCGGGGCGGCCGTCGTGCCGCTCGCCGCCGCAGGCCCGCAACGCGTGGCGCGGGAACATCGAGGCGGCCACGGTGATGGACCCGACCGTGAGGATCGCCACGAGGACGTGGACGGACAACAGCAGCTTGGTCACGGTGTGGGCCTCCGAGTCGGCGCTCAATATGTTGGCTGCCAATACATACACTGCCTACTGATCTTTTGGGTAGGCTGCCTACCCATGAAGGCTGATGCGGTGCGAGGGCACCTGGACGGACTGCTGCTGGCGGTGCTGGAACCCGGCCCGCTGCACGGCTACGCGATCATCACCGCGGTGCAGCAGCGCAGCGGAGGCGTGCTCGAACTGCGCACGGGCACCATCTATCCGGCGCTGAACCGGCTGGAACGGACCGGTCTGCTGAGCAGCAGCTGGCAGTCCTCCGGCGAACGGCGCCGGCGCTGCTACGAACTGACCGACGCCGGCCGCCGGACCCTGGCCGGCGAACGCACGGCATGGCGGGAGTTCACCGCCGCGATCGGATCGGTCCTGAACCCCAGCCCCGCCCCCGGGCTCACCACATGAGCGCCGACGGCCGGGAGACCGACCCCGTCGAGGCGTACGTCGCGGAGCTGACGGCCGCCCTGCACGGACCGCCCCGCGCCAAGGCCCGGCTGATCGAGGAGATCCGCGGCGGCCTCGCGGACACCGTGGACGCCCGGCTCGACCGGGGCCTGCCCCATCGGGACGCGGTCCGCGAGGCGCTGCGGGAGTTCGGGACCGCCGAAGAGCTCGTGCCCGGCTGCCAGCGGGAACTGACCCTCGCCCAGGCCCGGCACACCGCGCGGGCCGTCGCGCTCACCGCCCCCCTCCTGATCGCCTGCTGGTACGTGGCGGGGACCTCCGGCCACGACCCGGCCGGGCCGGTCACCCGCACCGCGCAGCTGCTGGCGGTGAACGCGGCCGGCGTCGCGATCGTCGCCACCCTGCTCGCCGCCGCGGCGCTGGCCGCCACCGGCCGCCTCTCCCGCCGGCTGCCCCCACCCCGCCGGCTGCCGCTCGTGGTCGCCTGGACCGGCACCACCGCCGGCGTCGCCATGGCGGTCACCACCCTCGCGCTCGCCACCGCGTCCGCCCTCGCCGCGAACGGTCCCCTGCTCGCCTGCGCCGGCGCGCTCGCGGCCGCCTCCCACGCCGCCGTGGCGAGCACGGCCCGCGCCTGCCGCCGCTGCGCCCGCCTGCCGGTGCCGGGGACACCGACGCCCGGCTGAGCCCGCCGCCGTACGACGGCGACGGCGAGGGGCAACCCTTCGGCTCCGCGCGGCGACTTGAGGGCAACCGGGAGCCGCCCCGGAGTCCCCCGCACCGAAGGAGCCGCACGCGATGCGCCCGTACGACACCACAGGACAGCCCCTCCGCCGCCGCACCCTCCTCGGGGCCGCCGTCGCCGGCACGGCCGTGGCCGCCACCGGCGGACCCGCGCCCTCCACCGCCGCGGCCGCCGGGTTCGGCTGGAGCGACGACGGCACGCAGTACGTCGTCGACACCGGCGCCGGACTGGTCTTCAAGGTCTCCAGGTCGACCGGGGACCTCACCTCCCTCGTCTACAAGGGCAAGGAGTACGAGGGGTACGGCGGCAAGCACTCGCACGTCGAGTCCGGCCTCGGCGCCTCCACCGTCAGCCTGGCGCGGACCGGCTCCACCGTGCTGATCACCGTCGTCCACGGCACCCTCCGCCACTACCTGGCGGCCCGCTCCGGCCGGAACAACGTCTACCTGTGGACCGACAAGGCCGACACCTCCTTCACGGCCACCCGCTTCATCGCCCGCCTCAAGCCGGGCATCCTCCCCAACGAGGGACCCGACTCCTGGGTCGAGGGCGCCGACACCGTCATCGAGGCCGGGGACGTCTGGCAGCGCGCCGACGGCCACACCCGGTCCAAGCACTACTCCGGGGTCCGCGTCATGGACTACGACCACATCGGCTACACCACCGGCGGCGTCGGCCTCTGGATGATCCGCTCCAACCACGAGAAGGCCTCCGGCGGGCCCTTCTACCGCTCCCTGCTCCGCCACTCCAACGAACTCGGCGTCGGACTCTACGAGATCCTCCACTACAACCAGTCCCAGACCGAACCCATGCGCTTCGGCCTCCAGGGCCCCTATCTGCTCGCCTTCACCGACGGCGGCGCCCCCGACCCGGCGCTTTCCGCCGCGAACCACGACACCTCGTGGGTGGACGGCCTCGGCATCCCCGGCTGGGTCGGCGCCGCCGGCCGCGGAAGGGTCGCGGGCGTCGGGCTCCAGGGCATGGCCGCGGGCCACGCGTACACCGTCGGCTTCGCCAACGCCGACGCCCAGTACTGGGCCCGTGCCACCGACGGAACCGGCGCGTTCTCCTGCCGGGGCATGCTTCCCGGTACGTACACCCTCACCGTCCACAAGGGTGAACTCGCCGTCCACACCGGCACGGTGACCGTCACCGCGGGCGCCACCACCGCCCTCCACACCCTCACCCTCAGCAACGACCCGAGCACCGCCCCCGCCCTCTGGCGGATCGGCGACTGGGACGGCACCCCCGGCGCGTTCAAGAACGCCGCCCTCATGACCTACGCCCACCCGGCCGACGTCCGGGCCGCGCCCTGGACCGGGAACGTCGTCCTCGGCGCCGGCGACGTGTCCGCCTCGTTCCCCTGCTACCTGTGGAAGGACGTCAACGACGGCGTCCTCGTGTACTTCCGGCTCACCGCCGCCCAGGCCGCCGCCGCGCACACCCTGCGCATCGGGGTCACCACGGCCTTCCTCAACGGCCGCCCCCAGGTGACCGTCAACGACTGGGTCTCCGCGATCCCCTCGCCGCCCGCCCAGCCCTCGACCCGGTCGCTGACCAACGGCTCCTACCGGGGCAACAACCACACCTTCACCCATGTCGTCCCGGCGAGCGCCTGGCAGACCGACCCCGGCCGGTACAACGTGCTCAAGCTGAACATCGTCAGCGGCTCCTCCGGCACCGGCTTCCTGAGCCCGGGCACCGCGATCGACTGCGTCGACCTGCTGCTCTGAGACACGGGAGAACGCCGGGAGGGGAGGGGCCCGGAGAGCCCCTCCCCTCCCGGCGTTCGGGAGCCGGTCAGTTCATCGTCGAGCCGATCGTCGTCGACCCGGTCGTCAGGAACGCCGTCCCCGGGAGGGAGCCGTCCGCCTTCCGCGCCCCGTACGCGCTCGCCGGATCGGTGGACAGGAAGGCCGGCGTACCGATCCCGCCGTCCCGGTTGTTGCCCGCCGAGACGACCGACGAGCCCACGCTCACCGAGCCGGTTCCGTTGGGCGTGGGGGATCAGGGGCAGGGCGGGCGGGGGTCCCAGTCGCCCAGACGGGTCGCCCTGGTCGCGGACGCGGCTTCGGCGGCACCGAGCCGGGGGCGGTTCTCCGGGACGGTGATCCGCGCGCCCGGGCCGGAGTTGCGGTACTCGGCGAAGCGCTGCTCCTGCCACGGGTACACGTCACGCATGTTCGCGTACGGCGCGACCGCGTCGATCTGCGGGCCGAGGACGCTGTCCCGGACCACGAGCGAAGGCCAGGCGGTGGGATCGGAGCCGGGCACCCAGGGCCGGGCCAGCTTGTAGAAGCCGTCCGGGGCGTCGCCGGTGACCCGGCAGCGGTCGGCGAGGAACCCGTACGGGTTCTCCCGGGCCGTGGACGGGGCGAAGACGAAGCCGTGCGGCGCCGCCGTCAGATCGGGGCGGAGCAGCGTCCGGAAGTGGCAGTGCTCGAAGACGGCGGTGGCCCGGCCGAAGACGAAGTCGACGTCGCCCTCGACGTGACAATGCGCGAAGTACTGCCGGGCGAAGGCCGTCAGGGACAGGGAGTCGGCGTAGAGGGTGTCCTGGTGGCCGAGGAAGCGGCAGTGGAAGAAGGCCGACCGGTCGCCCTGCACCTTGAGGGCGACGGCCTGGGTGCCGGGGTTCCCCGGGAGGTCGGTGCGGAGGAAGTCGTTGGCGAAGGTGATGCCGTGGGCGGTGAAACCGGCCGCCTGGACGGTGGTCGTCGCCGATCCGGTGGTGCCGTACGTACCGCCCTCGGGGCGGGGCGTACCGGCGGCGTTGGCGTACACCACGACGACGTCCCGGGGGTCGCCGCTCGCGCCGATCCAGGTCATGTCGGTGCGGGCGGCACTCACGGCGACCGTCTCCCGGTACGTGCCGGGAGCGATCACCAGGGTCCGGCCGGTGCCGTCGGCGGCGGTCACCGCGGCCTGGACGGTGGTGTGGTCGCCGAGCCCGCCGGCGTGCACGTACAGCGTGCGCCCGGTGAGCCGCCGGGCGGGCGAACCGAACCGGCCGAAGGGCCGGGTCCGCGACGGCGAGGCGGCCGACGCGGGTGCGGCCGGCAGGGTCAGCGCGGCGAGCGCGGCTCCGGCGGCGCCCAGGAGCAGGGAGCGGCGTCCTGGGACGGCGGCGGCGCCGGGCGAGGGCATGCGGGATCCTCCTGGAGGGGACGGGGGCTCAGCAGGAGCGGCCGGCGCCCGCGTGGTGGTCGACGAGGGCGGGGACGGCCCTCGGGTGGTCGACCCGGGTGCGCAGGACGGGGGTCCAGCCCGCGTCGGCCCGCAGCAGCTCCTCGGGGAACTGCGTGTTGTGGACGGCGAGGAGGTCGACCGGCCTGCCGTTCACGTAGTTGCCGACGGTGGTGACGGGCGCGTCCTTCCACTTCTTCAGGATCTTCCCGGCCGGTACGCCCTCGGCGAGCGTGAACGCGTTCTTCTCCGCGAAGAGCTGGGACTCCTGGCCGATGCCGAGGCTGTAGGCATAGGCCGCACTCGGCACGACGAAGTGGTTGTTGTACGCGTCGACCTGCCCGAACCGGACCCGCGGCGCCCGCTCGACCACGTTCTCGAAGAGGTTGTGGTGGAGGGTGACCCGCAGCTTGCCCCGGTCGGTGGCGCCCGCGCTGTCGCTGTTGCCGATCATCAGGGTCTTGTCGTGGTCGGTGAAGGCGTTCCACGAGATCGTGACGAGGTCCGCGCCCCGCACGACGTCCAGCTCGCCGTCGTGCTGCTGGTAGACCTCGCCGTAGTACGAGGGCAGTGAACTGTCCGGGTGGGCACCGTCGGTGAAGGTGTTGTGGTCGATCCAGACATGGGTGGAGCCGTACACGACGAGGCTGTCGTACTCGGAGTTCCACGCCCCGGTCGCGCCGTCCGTCGGGTCCCACTGCGGGAAGCAGTCGAGCGGGCTCTCCAGCGTCAGATCACGGACCACGACGTTGTCGACGCCCTGCACCTGGAGGCTGCCGCCGGTGATCCCGGCGCGCTTGCCCACACCGACGATCGTGGTGTTCGAGGGCACCTTGACCTTGATGGCCTTGCCCTGGGCGGTGGCCGAGGCCGCCCGCAGGTCCTCCTGGGGGCCGCTGACCACGTTCTCGTACCCCCAGACGGCGGGGTCGTAGTCGGCGAGGTACCGGTCGAAGTCGTAGCCGGGGGCCTCGAAGGCGGCGCAGCCGGCGGCGGTGGCGTTCAGGGTGCCCACCACCTTGACGATCCTGGGCTCGGTGCCGGGCACGGCCAGCGCGTCCCGGAACTCCTCCCAGGTGGTGACGGTGAAGACCCGGGAGGCGTCGGCCGCGGCCCCGCCGGTGGTGCCGGTCCCCTCGGACGCCCAGCCGTCGCCGGCCGGCAGGGTCGCGCGGGCCGGGTCGGCGCCGGGGCGCGGTGCGGCGTGGGCTCCGGCCGCGGGGGCGGTGACGGTCAGGGCGAGGGCGGTGGCGGCCACCACTCCCAGTCGCGTGTGTCGGTTCACGGTCGGCTCTCCTCGGATGTGGGCCAGGTGATCAGGCCGGTGGGTATCTGGTCGTCCAGGCGACGCGTCTCACGCGGTACGAGGACGTGGGTGGCGAGCAGTTCGGAGACGACCAGGCGGGCCACCTCGATCGCCCCGGGCGGGTTGAAGTGGGTGTTGTCCTGCTCGGTCGCGGTCCAGTTGAAGTACGTCTTGGTGGCCTCGGGGCCGAGCCGCTGCCACAGCGCGAGCGACAGCGCCTCGATGTCGAGGAGCGGGACGTCCGACTCACGGGCGGTCTCCCGCATCGCCGCCGGGTACGCCCCGTGGGTGCGCAGGGCGGTGCCGTCGACGTCGAACCTGCGCCGCTCGACCGGGGTGGCGAGCACCGGGAGAGCGCCCCGGGACCGCGCGCCCTCGACGAAGACCCGCAGGTTGTCCTGGTAGGTGGTCCACGGCTCGGTGTACCGGCTCGGGTCGGCGACCTTCTGGTCGTTGTGGCCGAACTGGATCAGGAGCAGATCGCCGGGGCGGAGCTCCGCCAGGACGGTGTCGAGCCGGCCCTCGTCGAGGAAGCTCTTGGTGCTGCGCCCGTTGACGGCGTGGTTGGCCACCCGCACGCCCCGGTGCAGGAAGAAGGGGAGGGCCATGCCCCAGCCGGTCTCGGGCGCGGCGTCGGCGTACTTCTGGGCGGCCGTGGAGTCGCCGGCGATGAAGACGGTGCGCATACGGGGGTGTCCTTGGGAACGGGCCGGGGGAGCCCCGGCCAGGGCGAGCGTGAGGCCCGCCCCGGCCGTGACCACCGCGCGGCGGCCTACGCTCACTGCTTCTGCTGCAGCCACTCGGCCTGCGCCGTGTTCAGCTGCTCGGCCAGGTGGTCGAGGAACGCCTTGGCCGTGGTCGTGCCGAGCAGGACCTTCTGGAAGCCCGACTCGTTCTCGGCCTTGGAGATCGTGTTCCAGTCCGGCAGGTAGTACGGCAGCTCGACGATGGTGGCCTCGCCACTGAACAGGACCTCGGCGCCCAGCTTGGTCGGCTCGGCCTCCTGGAGCCACGGGTCCTTGGCGGCGTCCGTGTTGGCGGGGATGGCGCCGGCCGACTTGTTCCACTTGCTGTTGGAGGCGTGCGAGGCCGCGAACTCGATGAACTTCCAGGCGGCGGCCTTGTTCTTGCTCGTGGAGAACAGGCCGAGGCCGTCGACCGGGTTGGAGACCTGCACCCGGGTGCCGTCGTCGAGGGTCGGGTTGGGGATGCCCCGGAACTTGTCCGTGCCGAGCGCCTTCACATGGTCCTGGTAGGAGCCCAGGTTGTGGTTCAGCATGCCGATCTCGCCGCTGTCCCACTGGGCGACCATCTTGGTGAAGTCGTTGTTGACGTCCGCGGCCGGGGTGGTCTTCTTGAACAGGCCGGCGTACTTCTCCATGGCCGCCACGTTCTTCGGGTCGTTGACGGTGGTCTTCTCGCCGTCCCAGAAGCTGGTGATGCCGCTCTGGCCGTACATGGCGTCCAGAGCCTGCGCGATGGAGCCCGCGCCACCGCGGATCGTGTAGCCGAACTTGTTCCTGTCGACGTCGGTCAGCTTCTCGGCGGCCCCGTAGAACTTCGACCAGGTGGACGGCTCCGGCAGCCCCGCCGCCTTGAACAGGTCGGTGCGGTAGTAAAGGACGCCGTTGCTGGCGGAGGTGGGGACGGTGAACATCTTGTCCTGGCCGCCGGCCGCCGTGACGCTCCTGACCATGGCGTTGTTCAGCTTGCCCTTGAGGGAGCTGCCCTCGACGCGGGCGTCGAGCGGCTCCAGCGCCTTCTGCGCGGCGATTCCGGCGAGCATCGCCGCGCCCACGCCGCCGACGTCCGGCAGCCCACCGCCCTGGATCGCGGTGTCGTACTTCGACTGGACCTCCTTGGAGGCGACCCCGACGTACTCGACGTCGATGTCGGGGTTCGCCTTCTCGAAGTCCGCGATGATCTCCTTCCAGACGTCGGTGCGGACACCGCCGTTGTTGTCCCAGAAGGTGATCTTTCCCTTGCCCGATCCCTCGGTGCCCTTGTCGCCGCCCGTACCGCTGCCGTCGTCACCGCAGGCGGTGGCGGACAGGGCGAGGACGCCGGACAGGGCGAGGGCGAGGGCGGCTCTGCGCCGTCCGCCGGGGAAGATGGTCATCGTCGGCTCTCTTCTCTCGGGGTGTTGCGGGATCTCTCGGGGTGTTGCGGGGAGGGGATGTGGGGGAGTTCGGGGCGGGGCGCCGGAGAGCGCCCCGGGGGGGGGATGCCGCTAGGCGGCGGTGACGCGGAAGGCGGAGAACACGGCCGTCCCGGCGTGCCCCGCGCCCTCCGGCGCCCCGGCGAACAGACCGAGCAGCGCGCCGACCCAGCGCCAGGGCGTGGCGGCGAACTCGGGCCCGAGCGGGACCGGGTCGTCAGCGGTGTCGTCGGTGGTGCACGAGAAGCGGCAGCGCGCGTCCGCGGTGATCTCGATCCGCAGGAGGACCCGGTCACCGGCCACCGGCCGGGCGTGCGCCGCGTGCCGTTCCCGGTCGGCGTTGGCCGGGGCGAAACGGTGCACGAGCCGGGCGGTCCCGTCCGGGGCCCGCTCCAGACCGATCCACGCGTAGGCGTCGCCCAGGACGACGAGCCCCGCGCGGGCCCCGGGCGCCGCCGAGTCGAGCCGAAGCCCCGCCTCGACGGTCACGGCCCCTGCGGGCAGCCGCTGCGTGAGGACGTGCGGCACGCGCCGGAGATCGTCGAGGCGGTCCGTCCGCACACAGTCGAGGCGCAGACCGTCGCCCGCGTGCTGGCTGGCCCAGCCCTCGCCCGGGTTGGCGGTCCACTGCCACTGACGGCCGAACCGCCCGCCGGGGAAGGTGTCGTCCACGGCCGGCCGGGCGGGCGGCTGCTCCGGCAGGTCCGGCTTGCGGTGGACGCGGACCGGGGCGCCGTCGTCACCGAGCACGGGCCAGCCGTCCGCGTCCCAGCGCATCGGCTGCAGATGGACCAGCCGGCCGTGCGCGCCCGACTGCTGGAAGTGCAGGAACCAGTCCTCGCCGCGCTGCGTGCGCACCCAGCCGCCCTGGTGGGGGCCGTTGACGTCGGTGTCGCCCTGAGCGAGGACGATCCGCTCCTCGTACGGGCCGAGGAACGACCGCGACCGGAACGCGCCCTGCCAGCCGGTGGCCACCCCGCCGGCCGGGGCGAGGATCCAGAACCAGCCGTCGTGCCGGTACAGCTTCGGGCCCTCCAGGGTGAACCAGCCCGGGATCCGGTCCGCGTCGACGAGGATCCGGCCCTCGTCGAGGACCTTCGTGCCGTCGGGGCTCATCCGGTGTCCGGTCAGCCGGTTGTTGAAGCCGGCGCGGGACTTGGCCCAGCCGTGCACGAGGTACGCCTCGCCCGACTCCTCGTCCCACAGCGGGCAGGCGTCGATCAGTCCCCGGCCCGCCTTCACCAGATGCGGCACCGTCCACGGGCCGCGCACGGACGGGGCGTTGACCTGGAAGACGCCGTGGTCGGGGTCGCCCCAGAAGATCCAGAACCGTCCGTCGTGGTGCCGGAACGAGGGCGCCCACACTCCGCGGTCGTGCCGGGGCTCGGTGAACGCGGCGGCCGGTTCGAGCCGTTCCAGGGCGTGGCCGACCAGCGTCCAGTTGACCAGGTCCCCGGAGTGCAGCAGGGGCAGGCCGGGGGCACGGCCGAAGCTGGACGCCGTCAGGTAGTAGTCCTCGCCGACCCGGACCACGTCCGGGTCGGACCAGTCGGCGGCGAGCACGGGGTTGCGGTAGGTCCCGTCGCCGAGGTCACCGGTCGGCGTGCGCGCACCCGCCGCGTTCGCCGTGACGGCACCGGCCCAGCTCACGACGCCACCGCCTTGCGGACCAGCGCCGCGGCGCCGTCCCGGTCGAGCCGGCCGTCGGCGACGACGGTCACCACGCGCCGCACGAAGGTCTCCCCGGCGGTCACCCGGAGACGTTCGTCGTGGGCGAGCGAGGAGCCGACCCCCGGGTACTCGGCGGCCCGGACGAACCAGGGGTCCTCGCGGGTCCGTGCGGTCGCCCCGGCGAACACCAGGGTCCAGCCCTCGCCGGCGAGCGCCACCCAGTCCGCGCGGACCCCGTGCACCGCCTCCTCGCCGTCCACGCCCGAGCCGTCGGCCCCCGCCCCGAAGACCATCGGCTCCGTCGTCTCCTTCGGCGCGCGCCAGAAGAAGCCGCCGTACGCGGCGCCCGGCCGGCCGTTCGTCGCGGGGCTGCCGATCGACAGGTCCCGACCGGACACATTGGTCAGGGAGAAGGTGAGGTCGAGTGCCCAGGCGGCATCGGTCAGCGCGGTCGCCGCCACCGTCCGGTGCTCGCGCAGAAGCCGCTCGCCGCCCGCCGTCCAGGTCAGCTCCTCCACGAAGCCGTCCGGGTCGCACAGCTTGAACCCGTCGTGCCGCTGCACCCCGTGGTTGTCGAGCTCGACCGAGCCGAGGTCGCGGACGTAGGTGCGCCCGCCCCAGAAGTTGTGGCCCGCGACGTCGGGCACGGCGACCCCCGCGCCCAGATGGTGCGGGTGGTCCTCGGGGACGGTCTCGGTGACCGGGCGTCCGGTCAGGGTGGTGACCGGGTGCAGATACGGCCGGGGCGCGTGGTCCGGGGCCAGATCGGGCCGGGTGGTGTAGCGGGCGACGGAGCGGCCCGCGCAGCGCAGGACCTTCGGGGCCTCGGGGTTCATCGGGCCTCCGCCCGGGTCGACGGAGCCCAGGGGGCGCCGAGTTCGGAGAACAGCCTGAGCTCGTCGGCACTGGCGTCGACCAGGGCGTCGATGCCGTCGACGACCCGGCGCGGCGCGCTCTCGCCGGGCTCGGTGCGCCAGTGCGCGGCCGGGATCCCGCGCGGGTCGGGAGCCGTCCGTACCGCCTCGACGACCCGCATGAACGCGCCGGTCGCCGCCGGCGGCACCCACAGCGGCACGCCGTCCGTGACATGGGAGACGAGGTTCTCCAGGAGGTCGGTCCGGCCGTACTCGGTCTCCACCGGGCCGTGTCCGGCACGCTGCACCAGCACCCGGTCCTGCCGGTACCAGAAGGTGATCCGGCCCTGGCTGCCGTGGACGACGACGTACGGCTCCGACGCCTTCTCGGCGCACAGTGTCGCCGCGACCGTGACCCGCGTGCCGGCCGAGGTGACGACCCGTACGCCGGAGGTGTCGTCGGACTCGATGGCGTGCGCGTGCAGCAGTTCGGTCTCGATGTGCTCGACGTCCTCGGCGCGGGTGGAGCCGGAGAGCGCGAGCGCCGTGGCGACGGCGTGGGCGAGGGGGTTGGTGAGCGCCCCGTCGACGACGTCGACCCCGCCGAGCCGCCGGTGGCCCGCCCAGGGGGCGCGCCGGAAGTAGGCCTCGTCGCGGACCCAGGCGCCGGCCCCGCCGACGCCGAGGAGTTCGCCGATGGCGCCGTCCTCGACCATCCGGCGGATCGCGGGCACCGCGTGCGAGCCGAGCGACTGGAAGCCGATCTGGCAGGCCACCCCGGCCGCCTCGACCCCGTCGGCCATCCTCCGGAACTCGGCGAACGACGGGGCGGGCGGCTTCTCCAGGAGGATGTGCGCCCCGTGCCGGGCGGCGGTGAGCGTCATGTCGGTGTGGGTCTGGATGGGGGTGCTGAGCACGGCGATCCGGGCGCCGGTGGAGGCGAGGAGTGCCTCGAGGTCGGCGGACTGCTGCGGGTCGCCGATGCCGTCGAGCTCGTCCGCGTCGAGCGGCCGCAGCTCGCAGACCCCGGCGAGACGGACGAGCCCCCGCTCTTCGAGGCGGCGGATGTTGAGGAGGTGGCTGCGGCCGTGGCCGCGCGCGCCGGCGAGGACGACCGGCAGCGGGGTGGTGCGTGCGGTGTTCATGTCTTCCCTGTCCGTGCGTGCTGTGCTGATGCCGGCGGCCCCGTTCATCCCTTCACCGCCCCGGCGCTGAACCCGGTGACGAGCCACTTCTGGATGAAGGCGAAGACGATGACGACGGGCACGGCGGCGATGACGCCGCCGGCGGCGAGCGCTCCGAGGTCGACGCTGTCGGCGCCCATGAGGGTGTTGAGACCGACCGGGATCGTCTGCTTGTCCTGGCTGCTGAGGAACATCAGGGCGAAGAGGAAGTGGTTCCAGGCGTGCACGAAGGCGAAGGAGCCGACGGCGACGAGGCCGGGCCGGAGCAGCGGCAGGACGACGATCCGGAAGGCGGAGAAGCGGTTGCAGCCGTCGACCCAGGCGGCCTCTTCCAGGGAGTACGGCACGTTCCTGATGAAGCCGCTGATGAGGATCATCGACAGGGGGAGCTGGAAGACGGTCTCGGCGATGATCACACTCCCCAGGGAGTTGATCATCTTCAGCTCGGCGAAGATCTGGAACAGCGGGACGAGGAGCAGGGCGCCCGGTACGAACTGCGAGCAGAGCAGGGCCAGCATGAAGCCCTTCTTGATCGTGAAGTCGAAGCGGGCCAGCGCGTATCCGCCGGCCAGGGCGACGACGGTGGTGCTGATGAGCACGGCGACGCCGATGAGCAGGCTGTTCTGGAAGAAGACGCCGAAGCTGCGCTCGTTCCACACCTTCTCGAAGTGCGCGGTCGTCATCGGCCAGGGCACCAGCGAGGTGGAGCCGGCCGGGCGCACGGCGAAGAGCAGGATCCAGTAGAAGGGGACGAGGGTGAAGAGGAGATAGATCCCGAGGGGCAGATAGATCTGCCAGCGGGGCACCTCGTCCCAGGCCCTGTGCCTGGCACGGGCGGCGGCGGGCGGGGTCCGGTCGGGCGGCCGCGCGTCCCGGGGCGGGGTCACGTCGGCCGGGGCCGGGCTCAGGGTGGACTCGGCTGTCACTTGCCGTCGCCTCCGAACTTGCTCAGGCGCAGATAGACCATCGAGCAGAAGAGAAGGATCACGAACGCCACCGTGGTGAGGGCGGAGGCGTATCCGAAGTTGTGGGCGTCGACGCTGGTGTGGGCGATGTAGAGCGGCAGGGTGGTCGTCTCGCCCGCGGGTCCTCCGCCGGTCAGCGTGTACAGCAGGTCGACGTTGTTGAACTCCCAGACCGCGCGCAGCAGCGTGGACAGGACGATCGCGTCCCGGATGTGGGGCAGGGTGATGTGGAGGAACTGCCGGACCCGGCCCGCCCCGTCGACCTCGGCCGCCTCGTACAGGTCCTTCGGTACGGACTGGAGGTCGGCCAGGATGAGGATGGCGAAGAAGGGCACTCCGCGCCAGAGGTCGGCGATGATCGCCGCGGGGAACACGGTCGAGGTGTCGGAGAGCCAGGACGTGCCGTACGTGCCGAGCCCCATGTCCGCCAGATAACGGCTGATGCCGGTCTGGGAGTTGTAGAGCAGCACCCAGATCGCGGAGGTGAGGACGCCGGAGACGGCCCACGGGGAGAAGACCAGGGCCCGGCCCAGGGCCCGCCCGACGAAGGTCTGGTTCACGATGAGGGCGAGCGCGAGACCGAAGAGGAGCTGGAGCGTCACCTCGACGAAGACCCACTTGAGGCTGAAGGTCAGCGTCCCCCAGAACCGCGGGTCGTCCGTGAAGATCCGGGTGAAGTTGTCCAGGCCGGCGAAGCCGTTCCGCCACGGCTTCGTGGGGTTGTAGTGCTGGAGGCTGTAGTAGAAGACGCTGAGCACCGGGTAGGCGATGAAGCCCAGCATCAGCAGTCCGGCGGGGGCGATCAGCAGATACGGCAGTCGGCGGGGGGTCGCTCCCGTGCGGCGGCGCCCCCGTGCCGTGACGGCTTGGGGCGGTGGGGTCACAGCTGAGGCCATGACGGCGGCTCCGTTCTCGGTGAAGCGCTTCGCGAACGACGTTCGAGATTTCGGACAAGGTGGGGCGGGTGGAGCTGGAGGTGTGAGTGGGGGCCATGAGGCCGGGTGCGGCAGACGGGGTGTCAGCCCGCGTACGGATCGGGGGTGGTGCCCGGACGGGCCAGGAACTCGAAGTCGCAGCCCGTGTCGGCCTGGGAGATCTGCTCCATGTAGAGCGCGCCGTAACCGCGCTCGTACCGGGCCGGCGGCGGTGTCCACGCGGCCCGACGGCTGTCCAGCTCCTCGTCCGAGACGTGCAGATGGAGGGAGCGTGCCGCGACGTCGAGGGTGATCGTATCGCCCGTACGGACGAGGGCAAGGGGTCCGCCGACATGGGACTCCGGCGCCACGTGCAGCACGCACGCCCCGTAGCTCGTCCCGCTCATCCGCGCGTCGGAGATCCGCACCATGTCCCGAACCCCCTGCTCCAGGAGGTACCGGGGGATGGGCAGCATGCCGTACTCCGGCATCCCCGGCCCGCCCTTGGGACCCGCTCCGCGCAACACCAGCACATGGTCCGCCGTGATGCCGAGCGCCGGGTCGTCGATCGTCCGCTGCATCGACCGGTAGTCGTCGAAGACGACGGCGGGACCGGTGTGTTCGAGCAGCCGCGACTCGGCCGCGATGTGCTTGATCACCGCGCCGTCGGGGCAGAGGTTGCCGCGCAGCACCGCGACCCCGCCCTCGGCGGCCAACGGCCTCGAACGGTCCCGGATCACCTCCTCGTCGTGGACGAGCGCGCCGTCCAGCTGCTCCCGCAGAGTGGCGTGGGAGACCGTCGGGCGGTCCAGGTGCAGGACATCGGTGAGCCGGGAGAGGAAGCCCGGCATCCCGCCCGCGAAGTGGAAGTCCTCCATCAGGAACTTCCCGCCCGGCCGCAGGTTCGCGAGCACCGGGACGGTCCGCGCGATCCGGTCGAAGTCGTCGAGCGTCAGCTTCACCCCCGAGCGCCCCGCCATCGCGATCAGATGGATGACCGCGTTGGTCGAGCCGCCGAGCGCCAGCACGGCGGCGACCGCGTCCTCGTACGCCTCGCTCGTCAGGATCCGCGACAGCCGCAGGTCCTGCCGTACGAGCTCCACGATCCGCAGCCCCGAGGCCGCCGCCATCCGGTCGTGTCCCGAGTCCACCGCCGGCACCGAGGAGGCGCCCGGCACGGTCACGCCCAGGGTCTCCGCGGCGGCGGTCAGGGTGGACGCCGTGCCCATCGTCATGCAGTGGCCGGGGGAGCGGGCGAGACCGCTCTCCAGCTCGGCCATCTCGCAGTCCCCGAGGTTCCCGGCCCGCTTCTCGTCCCAGTACTTCCACATGTCCGTACCGGAGCCGAGGGTCTCGCCCCGCCAGTGGCCCGGCAGCATCGGACCCGCCGGAACGAACACCGTCGGCAGGTCGACCGAGGCCGCGCCCATCAGCAGCGCCGGGGTCGTCTTGTCGCAGCCGCCCATCAGCACCGCCCCGTCCACCGGGTACGAGCGCAGCAGCTCCTCCGTCTCCAGGGCGAGGAGGTTCCGGTAGAGCATCGGGGTCGGCTTCTGGAAGGTCTCCGAGAGGGTGGAGACCGGGAATTCGAGCGGGAAGCCGCCGGCCTGCCACACACCCCGCTTCACGGCCTGGGCGCGGTCGCGCAGATGGACGTGGCAGGGGTTGATGTCGGACCAGGTGTTGAGGATCGCGATCACCGGCTTGCCGAGGTGCTCCTCGGGAAGGTAGCCGAGCTGCCGGGTGCGGGCCCGGTGGCTGAACGAACGCAGCCCGTCCGTGCCGTACCACTGGTGACTGCGGAGGTCCTCCGGGCGGAGGCCGGTGCCTGCGGGGTCTCCGGTGCTCATATCGGCCACCCGGCGGCGATCGTGGCGACCTCGGCCCGCTCCGCCTCGGGGAGTTCCCGGCTCGGCGGGCGGACGGCGCGGCGGCAGAGGCCGAGGGAGGCGAGCGCCTCCTTGACCACGGTCACGTTGTCGGCGCTGCCGTTCGCCGCGCGCAGCTCCTCGAAGCGGCGGATGCGCTCCCAGACCTTCATGGCCCCCGGGTAGTCGCCCGCCCGCAGGGCGCCCAGCATCTCCAGGGAGAGCGCGGGGGAGACGTTGACCAGGCCGGAGGTGAAGCCGGTGGCGCCGCTCGCGAAGTAGGCGGGGGCGTACGGCTCGGCGAGGCCCGCCACCCACACGAACCGGTCGAGGCCCGCGTCCCGGGCGAAGCCGGCGAACCGGGCCGCGTCGGGGACCGCGTACTTCACTCCGACGACATTGGGGCAGAGGGTGGCGAGCTCGGCGAGCCGGTCGCCGCCGATCAGCGGGTTGCGGATGTAGGGGACGACGCCGAGCTCGGGGACGGCCTCGGCGATGGCCCGGTGGTAGTCGACCCAGCCGCTCTCGGAGACGTACGGGTGGACGGGCTGGTGGACCATCACCATGTGGGCGCCGGTGGCGCGGGCGTGCCGGGCGGCCTCGACCGCCGTCGGCACGTCGTGGCCGACGCCGACGAGGATCGTGGCGCGGTCGCCGGCCTCCTCGACGGTGATCTCGGTGAGGGAGCGGCGCTCCTCGGGGGTCAGGGCGTAGAACTCGCCGGTGTTGCCGTTCGGGGTGAGGGTGCGGACCCCGCCGTCGAGGAGCCGGCGCAGCAGCGCCCGGTGAGTGACGGTGTCCACGGAGCCGTCCTCGGCGAACGGGGTGACCGGGATGGCCACGACGTCCGCGAGCGCGGTCCTCAGGGTGTCGGATTCGATGCTCACGTGCTGCCCGCTCATTCGCTGATCAGGGGGGACTGGGGGAAGGCGCGCTCGACGAACGAGGCGATGTGGTCGTGTACGGCCCGGCCCGATCCGTCGATGTCGCCGGCGTCGGCCAGTCGCAGGATCTCCTCGTGCTCCGCGGCCTCGCGCTCCCAGGAGGGGCTGGCGGCCCAGGCGACCGTGGAGACGAGTGCGGCCTGGTCGCGGACCTCGTCGAGCATCCGGCCGAGCAGCGGGTTGCCGCAGGGCAGGTAGAGCGCGCGGTGGAAGTCCCGGTTGGCCAGCGACCGTTCGGCCGGGTCCTCGGCGCCCGCGGCCCGGCGCAGCGCCTCGTGCGCCGCGTCGAGCGGGGCGCGGGAGGCGACGGCGCGGCGGACGGCCTCGGGTTCGAGGAGGAGTCGTACGTCGTAGACGGCGCGGGCCATGTCCGCGTCGACCATCCGGACCGTGACGCCCTTGTACTGGCTCATCACCACGAGTCCGCTGCCCGCGAGGGTCTTCAGCGCCTCGCGGACGGGGGTCTTCGACACCCCGAAACGCGCGGCGAGTTCGGTCTCCACGAGCGCCTGCCCGGGTCTGAGTCCCCCGGTGAGGATGTCGTGCTTGATCGCTTCCAGGACGTACTGGGTGCGGGAGGGGATGGGACTGGGGGCGAAGGCCATGGCGCACTCTCAGATCTCATGTATCGCGTCTCATATATGACGTACGAAGTGCAACGGGCATGAAGCTAAGGGGGCGTTCGTGTTTCGTCAATGCTTCGCGCAAGCGCTTTCTGCGATCGGTGTCCGGGAAGGGTGCGGGTCAGGGGAATCGCCGGGGCGGTCGTACGGGTCGGGTGGGCCGGGCGGGCCGGCTCCTGCCGTGCGAGTCGTGCGTGTCGCACGAGTCGGGTGGTGGCGGGGCTGGTCCGGTGATTTGTTTTCTGGGATAACTATTGAGGGCTCGGTGCAGCCCCCTCCCCACCCCACCCCCAAGGACCAGCATGAAGTTCACCGACGGCTTCTGGCTGATGCGCGAGGGCGTCCACGCCTCGTACGCCACCGAAGTCCGCGATCTGCGCCCGGAAGCCGACCGCTTCACCGCCTACGCCTCCGTCAAGCGGGTCGAAACCCGCGGCGACACCCTGAACTCGGCCCTCCTGACCGTGGAGTGCCACGCACCCGCCGAAGGCGTCATCGGCGTCCGCGTCACCCACCACGCCGGCACGGTCCGCCGCGGCCCCGACTTCGAGCTCGACGGCTCCGGGGCCGGAGCGGGCACCGTCCACAGCGAAGGACCGGTCGTCGAACTGGCCTCCGGCCCCCTCCGGCTGCGCCTGGACCGCTCGGCCCCCTGGACCCTGGAGTTCCGCGACGCCGACGGCCGTATCCTCACCGAGGCAGGCCGCAAGGGCACCGCGTTCGTCACCACCCCCGACGGCGCCCACCACACGGCCGTGCAGCTCGCGCTCGGCGTCGGCGAGCAGATCTACGGCCTCGGCGAGCGCTTCACCCCCTTCGTGAAGAACGGCCAGAGCGTCGACATCTGGCAGGCCGACGGCGGCACCAGCAGCGAACAGGCCTACAAGAACATCCCGTTCTACCTCTCCTCCCGCGGCTACGGCGTCTTCGTCAACCACCCCGGCCGGGTCTCCTTCGAGGTCGGCTCGGAGGCCGTCGGCCAGGTCCAGTTCAGCGTCGAGGACCAGACCCTGGAGTACCTCGTCGTCGCGGGCCCCACCCCCAAGGACGTGCTCACCCGCTACACCGCGCTCACCGGCCGCCCCGCCCTGCCCCCGCCCTGGTCCTTCGGCCTCTGGCTCACCACCTCCTTCACCACCCGCTACGACGAGGCGACCGTCACCTCCTTCGTCGACGGCATGGCCGAACGGGGCATCCCGCTCTCCGTCTTCCACTTCGACTGCTTCTGGATGCGCGAGTACCAGTGGTCGGACTTCCGCTGGGACCCCGAGACCTTCCCCGACCCGGAGGGCATGCTCGCCCGGCTCAGGGCGCGGGGGCTCCGCGTCGGAATGTGGATCAACCCCTACATCGCCCAGAAGTCCCCCCTCTTCGACGAGGGCGTCGCCGGCGGGTACCTGCTCCGGCGGCCGAACGGCGACGTGTGGCAGTGGGACCTGTGGCAGCCCGGCATGGCCCTCGTCGACTTCACCAACCCCGAGGCCAGGACCTGGTTCCAGGACCGGCTGCGGCCGCTGCTCGCGCAGGGCGTCGACTGCTTCAAGACCGACTTCGGCGAGCGGGTCCCCACCGACGTGGTCTGGCACGACGGCTCGGACCCCGAGCGCATGCACAACTACTACGCCCAGCTCTACAACCGGACCGTCTTCGACCTCCTGGAGAAGGAGCGCGGCACCGGCGAGGCGGTCCTCTTCGCCCGCTCCGCGACCGCCGGCGGGCAGCAGTTCCCCGTGCACTGGGGCGGGGACTGCTGGGCCTCCTTCGAGGCCATGGCCGAGTCCCTGCGCGGCGGTCTCTCGCTCTCCCTGAGCGGCTTCGGTTTCTGGAGCCACGACATCGGAGGCTTCGAGGGCACGCCGGAGCCGGAGGTCTTCACCCGCTGGCTCGCCTTCGGGCTGCTCTCCTCGCACAGCCGGCTGCACGGCAGCGACTCGTACCGGGTGCCGTGGGAGTTCGGCGAGGAGGCGGTGGAGGTCGCCCGGCGCTTCACCCGGCTCAAGCACCGGCTGATGCCGTACCTGTACGGGGTTGCCGCCGAGGCCCGCGGGACGGGTGTCCCCGTGATGCGGCCCATGCTCCTGGAGTTCCCGGAGGACCCGGCCTGCCGGACCCTGGACCGGCAGTACATGCTCGGCCCCGACCTGCTCGTGGCGCCCGTCCTCACCCACGGGGGCGAGGTCGAGGTGTACCTCCCGGCGGGGGAGTGGACCCACCTCCTCACGGGCGAGACGGTGACGGGTCCCGGCTGGCGCCACGAGACCCACGCGCTCGACAGCCTCCCGCTGTACGTCCGCCCCGGCGCGGTCCTCCCGCTGGGGGCCGACGACACGCGTCCGGACGGCGAGTGGCTCGACGGCCTCACGCTCCTCGTGGCTCCGGGCGGGTCGGGCGAGGTCACGGTCACGGTCCCCGACCACCGGGGCGCCCCGGCCGCCGTCTACGGAGTGACCCGCACCCCGGAGGGCCCCCGGGCGACGGTGACCGGAACGGAGCTGCCGTACGCGGTGCGGGTCCTGGGGGCGGGGGGTCTCGACGGGTGAGGGCGGCGGGACCGGCCCTCTCCCCGAGGTGAACGGGCCTTTCTCCCCCGGGTGGTGGAAGCGGATGCATCGCCGGGAGGACGGCCCGTAGGGTCGGGATCATGACGAACACGCGGACGACACGGGGCCCCGAAGAGCGCAAGAAGGACGTCCTCGCCCGCCTGGCGGAGGAGGTGGACATCTGGGTCGCCTCGGCGGGCGGCGACGGGACGCCGTACCTCGTGCCCCTGGCCTTCCACTGGGACGGCACGGACATCTGGCTGTGCACCAGGCTGACCAATCCCACCGGCCGCAACCTCCGTGACGGAGGGCGGACCCGCCTGGCGCTCGGGCACACCCGGGACGTCGTCCTGCTGGACGGCGACGTGACGACGCTCTCCGTCGGGGACGTACCGACGGCGGCGATCGAGGAGTTCGCCGCGAAGTGCGGCTGGGACCCCCGCGACTCCGGCCCCTCGTACGGCTGGTTCCGGGTCCGGCCCACCGCCGTGGAAGCCTGGCACGAGGAGCCGGAGCTCGCCGGACGCCATCTGATGCGGGACGGCGTCTGGGCGGTCTGAGGCGGCGGCAGGCAGGCGGACGGGCGGTCGCTGTCGCCCTTCGGGCACGACGGGAGCCCGGCACCGGAGGAACCGGTGCCGGGCTCCCGGCCGGTCGCGCCGGCTCCTCAGCCGGCGAAACCGACGTGCGCGAGGCGCACGGGCCCGCGCAGCCCGATGTGCAGGTCCACGACGTCCCGGAGCGGCAGCGGGACCCCGAGGGTGGTGTACGTGTACGGGCCGCCCGTCGGCGGGACCTCGACCCCGGCCAGGACCGTGCCGTCGGCGAGCGACAGCTCCACCGAGCCCTCGCCGGCGACCGTCAGCGCCGCCTCGGTGACACCGTCGGAGAGGTCACAGGCCCGGTAGACGAGCCTGCCCTCCGTGCCCGGATCCGCCGGTGTCACCGCGTCGCCCGAGACCCTCGTCCGGTCCACGATCAGCGTGCCGGACTGCTCGTCGTAGTCGGCGGCGGCGAGGCCCTCCGTCAGGACCGGGCGCGGACCCGGCGCCTCGCCCGCCACCTCGACGCGGACCGTGCGCCGGTCGTCCGTGCTGGACCCGCCCGCCCGGATCTCGTACGCCCCCGGCTCCACCGTCCAGCGGCCGTGGGCCACGTCCCAGTGGCCGAGCGCCGCCACCGGCACCTCGAAGGAGAGGGAGGCGGACGCGCCCGGCGCGAGCAGCTCCACCCGCTCGTGCGCGACGAGCTCGCGGTGCGGGCGCGGTACGGAGGGCGCGACCGCCCGCGCGTACACCTGGACCACCTCGTCGGCGGTGACGTCGCCGCTGTTGGTGACCGTGCAGGCGATCCGTACGGTCTCCCCGTCGACGACGGCCGTCAGCTCCTCGTACGTGAACGTCGTGTACGACAGGCCGTGTCCGAACGGGAACAGCGGCGTGCCGTCGAAGTACAGATACGTCTGCCGGCCGCCGATGACGTCGTAGTCCAGCATCCCCGGCAGGTCCTCGTCCCGCGCGTACCAGGTCTGCGGGAGCCTGCCCGCCGGGGAGACGTCACCGGCGAGCACCCGGGCGAGCGCCGTGCCCGCCGCCTGCCCGCCGTGCGCGGTCCACAGCAGGGCCGGGAGCGTGGCGGCGGCCTCCGGGACCGCGTACGGGTAGGAGGAGACCAGGACCAGGGCGGTCCGCGGGTTCGCCGCGTGCGCGGCCCGCCACAGCCGTTCCTGCTGGGCGGGGAGGGCGAGCGTCGTACGGTCCTCGGTCTCCCGCCCGTTGATGTGGGGGTCGTTGCCCGCGACCACGATCACCGTGTCCGCCCCGGCGGCGGCCCGGGCGACCGCGTCCTCACCGCGCTCGACGACCTCCACGGTGAACACCTCGGCGGATTCCCGGCCGGCGGCAACCTTCGCGCCGTCGGCGGCGACAGAGACGTAGCCACCCGTACCGAGGTGCAGAAGGAGGTGCCCATGCGCAGGACCCTCACGGGCTTCGAGCCGGAAGGTCTCCTGGACGACCCAGCCACCGGGCTCGTCCGCCGAGGCGCGGACGAACCCGTCCCCGGCGACCGACAGATACCGGCCGTCCGGGGCGCGCAGGGTCAGTACCCCGTCGCCCCAGTCGACCAGCGCCAGCTCCGAACCCTCCGCGTCGGCGGTGAGCGGGGGAAGGTCGGTCCGGCCCACGAGCAGCGCCGGGTCGAGCGCCCCCTCCGCGCCCCGCACCGTCCCGGCGGCCCCGCCCTCCGGGACCCGGAGCCTCGTCCCGGACGCGGTCCGCAGCCGGATCCGGTCCACGCCCTCGGCGAAGGTCACCAGGTCGGCGCCGAACCGCTCCCGCAGCCCGTCCAACGGGGAGGAGCGGTGCAGCAGCGAACCGCTGTACCAGTCAAGGCCGCAGGCGTCGCCGAGCAGCCCGACCACGGCGATCCGCCGTCCGTCTGCCGCGAGGGGCAGCAGCGTGCCGTCCGGCCCCCGGGGTTCGTTCCTGAGCAGGACGACCGCCGCCTCCGCCGTCTCGCGGGCCAGCTCCCGGTGCTCGGGGGTGTCGAACCGGTCCTCGTCCGCGTACGGATCGAGCTCCGGGTCGAACTCGCCGAGCAGACACCGTACGGTCAGCTGGCGCCGCACCGCCCGGTCCACGTCCTCCTGCCCGATCAGCCCCGACTCCAGCGCCCGTCGCAGCCGCCCGAGGATCACCGAGGTGTCCGTGCCGTGGTCGGTGAAGGAGTCGACACCGGCCTTCAGGGACGCGGCGACCGCCTCCTCGTGGGTCGCGAAGTACCCCTGGGAGTCGGCCAGGTTGGACGGTGCGCCCGCGTCCGAGCAGACGAGCAGCTCCTGGTCCGTCCAGCCGCGCAGCTCGTCCTCCAGGTACGGGGAGAGGTGGTTCGGCCGCCCGTTGACCAGGTTGTACGCGGGCATCACCCCGGCCACCGCGCCCGCCTCGACGGGCCCGCGGAAGGCCCGCAGGTCGTACTCGTGCAGCACCCGGGGCCGCACGGAGGCCGAGGACGTGTCCCTCGCCGCCTCGTTGTTGTGCGCGAGCCAGTGCTTGAGGACGGGCGCGGTGCGCCAGTACACCGGATGGTCCCCGCGCAGCCCCCGGGTGAACGCGGTGGCGATCGCGGCCGTCAGCGCCGGGTCCTCGGAGTAGCCCTCCTCGCCGCGTCCCCACAGCGGGTTGCGCAGCAGGTTCACCGTCGGCGCCCACACGTTGAGGCCGACCCGGTCGTCCTTGGCGCGCATCGCCCGCGCCTCGCGGGAGACCGCCTCGCCCACCCGGCGCACCAACTCCGGGTGCCAGGTGGCCCCCAGGCCCACGGACTGCGGGAAGACGGTCGCCGGACCCATCCAGGCGACACCGTGCAGGGCCTCCTGGCCGGTACGGAAGGCGGCGAGGCCGAGACGGCCGACGCCTGGGGTGAACTGATGCAGGAGCGCGAGGCGTTCGTCGGCGGTGAGCCGGTCGAGGAGGTCGTCGACCCGGCGGGCGACGGGAAGCGCCGGGTCACGGAAGGGCGGCCGGTGTGCGGTCACGTGCGAGTCCCTTGGCAGAAGAACGTGGAGGTCGTCGGAACGACTGTTTCGAAGCGCTTCGATGCTCCGGGGTGCGCCGAGGGGGTGTCAAGCCGTGGAAGCGACCATTTCCCTTGCCTTCAAGGGTACTTGCCCGGACGCGAGGCTCGCCGAATCCCCGAGATTCTCGGGAACCACTCTTGCCGCGCCTGTGACGTTCACTTAACCTCGCAGCAATATCGAAGCGCTTCGACTCGAACGCCGACAGCGCCCCGGGGTGCACCGCCCCGCCCGCACCACCTCCACCACCGCAGCCGGCCGGCACCCCCGCGGTCGCCGTATGTCCTGGCGCGTGCCATGAAGGGTTGACGCAATGACGCCGAACGCCGTCTCCACGGGCTCCCGGAGATCCACCCCGAGCCGGAGGGGCTTCCTCGCCTCCACCGCCGTCGCCGCCGCCGCGGTCGCCGGCGGCGCACCGCTCCTCGCGGCCTGCGGTGGCGGCGGCTCGGACAACGGGAAGAAGGACGGCACCACCACCGGCAAGGACGCGGCGAAACTCCTCCCCGCCTTCGCCGCGAGCACCGTCGTCGCCCCCGACATCGCGCCGAAGAACGGCTCCGCGGCCGGCTTCACCCGCGCCATCCCGAGCTCCGCGCTCAAGGCCTCCGTCACCGAGAAGCGGGGCAAGGGCGGCGCACTGACGATCATGGCCCCGTTCTGGGGTCCCCCGCCGGCCCCCGACAACCCGTACTACAAGGCCATGAACGAGGCCATCGGCGTCCGGGCCACCTGGCAGAACCAGGACGGCAACGTCTACGACCAGAAGCTCGGCGCCGTCCTCGCCTCCAGCGAGATCCCCGACGTGGTCGTCATCCCCGGCTGGAACCTCGGCGGCAAGATCCCCAGCGCCGTCGACGCCAAGTTCGAGGACCTCGGCCCCTACCTCGCCGGAGACAAGGTCAAGGTCTACCCCAACCTCGCGGCGATCCCCACCGACGCCTGGCAGCGCTCGATCTTCGGCGGCAAGCTGCGCGGACTGCCCATGCCCGCCTCCTACGTCACCAACATCGCGCCCTTCTACCGCAAGGACCTCTTCGACGCCAAGGGCTGGCAACTCCCCAGGAGCGCGGACGAGTTCCTCGCCCTCGCCAAGGAGATCACCAGCGCCAAGACCAAGGTGTGGGCCTGCGGCGACATGACCTGGACCGCCTACAACATGTTCGGCGTGCTGTCCGGCAGCGACAAGGCGCTCGGCTGGAACCTCGCCGACGGCAAGCTGATCAACCGCATCGAGACACCGGAGTACCTCGAAGCGCTGGAGTGGACCCGCAAGCTCTTCGACGCCGGGGTCGTCCACCCCGACGAGAAGACCCAGAACCAGGGCGACACCGGCAACCGCTTCACCGCCGGCCAGTGCCTGATCTACAACAACGACCTCTCCCACTGGTACGCCAAGACGTCCGAACAGGCCGCGCAGAACCCCGCGTTCGCCATGGCCGCCATGGACATCCCCGGTCACGCCGGCGGCCTCCCGAAACTGTGGGCCACCAACCCCGCCAACATCTGGGCCTTCGTGCGCAAGGGCAGCTCCAAGGCGGTCATCGAGGACGCCCTCGCCGTCGCCGACTTCACCGCCGCCCCCTACGGCACCAAGGAACGGATGCTCACCGACTACGGCGTCGAAGGCGTCCACCACACCGTCAAGGACGGCCTGCCGGTCAAGACCGACAAGGGCAACCAGGAGGTCAGCAGCTCCTGGATGTTCGTCGCCAGCCCCGCCCCCTACATCGCCCACCCCGACACTCCCGAGGTCACCCGGGCCATGGTCGAGTGGCAGCAGCGCATGGGCGCCGTCACCTCCAAGTCCTCCTTCTACGGCATGACCGTCACGGAGCCGTCCCGGTGGACCGGCCTGATGAACGACTTCGAGCAACTGGAGAAGGACGTCGTCCGCGGCCGCAAGAAGGTCTCCGACATGCAGCAGGCGGTCTCCGAGTGGAAGACCAAGGGCGGCGACCAGCTGCGCGACTGGTACAAGAAGCTCCTCGACACCAACGGCTCCGCGGCGAGCTGACCGTGAGCACGCTCGACACCAAGAGGGCGGACCCGGCCGGGCGGGCGACCGCCGGCCGGCCCCCCGGCGGCGACCGCCGCCGGGCCCGGCGCGGGAACCCCGGGACCGGGCACGTCCCGCTCGGCCGGCGGCTCCGCCGCGACCGAGCCCTCCTCCTCATGACCGTCCCCGCCCTCGTCCTCGTCGTGGTCTTCAACTACGTCCCGATCCTCGGGAACGTGGTCGCCTTCCAGGACTACGACCCGTACGTCTCGACCAACGGCATCACCGCCATGCTGGAGAGCCCGTGGGTCGGTCTCGCCCAGTTCGAACGGGTCTTCTCCGACCCGGGGTTCTGGCACGCCGTCGAGAACACCCTCGTCCTCTTCCTCCTCCAGCTGCTCCTCTTCTTCCCGGTGCCGATCGCGCTCGCCCTGCTCGTCAACAGCGTGCTCAGGCCCCGGGTCAGAGCACTCGTCCAGGCCGTGCTCTACCTGCCGCACTTCTTCTCCTGGGTGCTGGTCATCACGGTCTTCCAGCAGATCCTGGGCGGCGCCGGCATCATCGCGCAGACCCTCCGGCAGCACGGCCACGAGGGCTTCGACCTCATGACCGATCCGGCGATCTTCAAGTTCCTCGTCACCGCCGAGGGCATCTGGAAGGACGCCGGCTGGGGCGTCATCGTCTTCCTCGCCGCGCTCGCCGCCGTCAACCAGGACCTGTACGAGGCCGCCGCCATGGACGGGGCGAACCGGTGGCGCCGGATGTGGCACGTCACCCTGCCCGCGCTGCGGCCCGTGATCGCGCTGCTGCTCGTCCTCCGCGTCGGCGACGCCCTGACCGTCGGCTTCGAGCAGCTGCTGCTCCAGCGCGACGCCGTCGGCCCGGGCGCCGCCGAGGTCCTCGACACCTTCGTGTGGTGGACGGGACTGCGCAGCCAGGACTTCAGCTACGCGGCCGCGGCCGGACTGGTCAAGGGAGTCGTCGGCCTCGTGCTGGTCCTCTCCGCGAACAAGACCGCCCATCTCATGGGCGAGCAGGGGGTGTACCGGAAGTGACCCGACCTCTCACCCCCGCGCGATGGGCGGCGCCCGCCCGGCCCGTCTGGGAGGAGCCGCCCGGCCGGGCCGGCCTCGCCGCCAAGGGCCTGATCCTGGTCCTCGCCTGCCTCGCGGTCCTCTTCCCGCTGTGGATCGTCGTGGTCACCAGCCTGTCGTCCAAGAAGACGATCACGGAGACCGGCGGTCTGGTCGTCGTCCCGAGGGACATCACCTTCCTCGCCTACCAGGAACTCCTGAGCGGCGGCCAGGTCACCCGCGCCGCCGTCGTCAGCGTCCTCGTCACCGTGACCGGCACGCTCTTCTCGATGGCCGTGTCGATCCTCTGCGCGTACGGCCTCTCCCGGCCCGGCTCGCTCGGCCACCGCTTCATCCTGCTCACCCTGATGGCCACGATGTTCTTCGGCGCCGGCCTGATCCCCACGTACCTCCTCGTGCAGACCCTCGGCCTCACCGACAGCTATCTCGCGCTGATCCTCCCCAGCGCCGTCAGCGTCTTCAACATCCTCGTCCTGCGCGGCTTCTTCATGGGCGTCTCCCCCGAACTCGTCGACAGCGCGCGCATCGACGGCGCGGGGGACCTGAGGATCCTCTGGCAGATCGTGATGCCGCTGTCCAGGGCGGTCATCGCCGTCATCACCCTGTTCTACGCGGTCGGCTACTGGAGCGCCTGGTTCAACGCCTCCATCTACCTCAGCGACCAGAACATGATGCCGCTGCAGAACGTCCTCATCCAGCTCGCCCAGAAACAGGAGATCCCCGTCGGCCTCGGCCAGGCCGTCAAGGCGGGGAACCTCTCCGGGCTCGCCGTCCAGATGGCCGTCATGGTCCTCGCCCTGCTGCCCGTCGCCGTCCTCTCGCCCTTCGTCCAGAAGCACTTCAGGAAGGGCATGCTCACCGGCGCCGTCAAGGGCTGACCCCATCCCGAAGTCCGCACCCCCTACGGAGAGTCCGATGCCCAGCCTCGACGACCTGACCCGGCCGCCCGGCCGCCCGCCCCGCATCCTGTACGGCGGCGACTGGAACCCCGAGCAGTGGCCCGAGGAGACCTGGACCGAGGACCTCCGGCTCATGCGCCGCGCCGGAGTCACCTCCGTCACCCTCGGCGTCTTCTCCTGGTCCCGCATCGAACCCACACCGGGGGCGAGGGAGTTCGGCTGGCTCGACCGGCTCATGGACCTGACCCACGCCCACGGCGTCGGCGTCGTCCTCGCCACCCCCACCTCCTCGCCGCCGCCCTGGCTGGGACGGCTCCACCCCGAGACGCTGCCGCGCGACGAGGACGGCCGGACCGAGTGGTGGGGCTCGCGCCAGCACTTCTCCCACTCCAGCGAGGTCTACCGGCGGTACGCGGCCGCGATCACCGAGGACCTCGCCGCCCGCTACGCCGCCCACCCGGCCCTCACCCTGTGGCACATCAACAACGAGTACTGCACCTACGACTGGGGCGACGAGGCCGCCCGCACCTTCCGCCGCTGGCTCCAGGACCGGTACGGCACCCTCGACGCCCTCAACACCGCCTGGGGCACCGACTTCTGGAGCCAGCGGTACGGCGACTGGGCCGAGGTCCTGCCACCCCGCCGCGCCCACTACCTGAAGAACCCGGCCCATGTCCTCGACTTCCGGCGCTACACCTCCGACCAGCTCCTGGAGTGCTACCGCGCCGAACGCGACATCGTCCGCCGCCACACCCCGCACGTCCCCGTGACCACCAACTTCATGCCGTTCTGGCAGGGGCAGGACGGCTGGGCATGGGCGGCCGAGGAGGATCTCGTCTCCGTCGACGTCTACCCCGACCCGCGCGACCCGGGCGCCGGCCCGTACAACGCGATGATCGGCGACCTGACCCGCTCCCAGGCCGGCGGCCGGCCGTGGATGGTCATGGAGCAGGCCGCCGGAGCCGTCAACTGGCGCGGCGTCAACCATCCCAAGCCGTACGGACTCAACCGCCTCTGGTCGCTCCAGGCCGTCGCCCACGGAGCCGACGGCATCTGCTACTTCCAGTGGCGGCAGTCCCGGCAGGGAGCCGAGAAGTTCCACTCCGGGATGCTCGGCCACGCGGGGGAGCGGGGCCGGGTCTTCCGGGAGACCGTCCGCATCGGGGAGGAGCTGGCCCGGCTCGGCCCCCGCGTCGCGGGCAGCCGCGTCACCACCGACATCGCCGTCCTGCACGACTGGAACTCCTGGTGGGCCGGGGACCAGGACGGGGCGCTCTCCCGCCGGGTCGACCACGCCGACATCGTCCGCGCCTGGCACCGCGCCCTCTGGGACGCCCACCTCCCCGTCTCCTTCGCCCACCCCCACCACGACCTCGGCTCCCACCGCCTCGTCCTCGTCCCGCACCTCTACCTCCTCGACGACACCGCGATCGACAACCTCCTCGCGTACGTACGCGGCGGCGGCACCCTGGTCTGCGGCTTCCTGACCGGTATCGCCGACCGGGACGACCGGGTCCGCCCGGGCGGCATGGACGCCCGCCTCCGGGAGCTCCTCGGCATCGACCTGCTCCAGGAGTGGTGGCCGCTCGACGAGGGCGAACACGTCGACTGCGGCACTTTCGGGGGAACGCTCTGGTCCGAGGAACTCACCGCCGCCCCCGGCGCCGAGACCGTCGCCACCTACCGGGGCGGGGAGCTCGACGGCCTGCCCGCCGTGCTGCGCAACGGCCGCGCCTGGTACGTCTCCACCCTCCCCGAACCGGCCGGGCTGAGCGGGCTGCTCACCACCGTGGCCCGCGAGGCGGGGGTACGCCCCGTCGTCGACGGCCTGCCCGAGGGCGTCGAAGCCGTCCGGCGCGGCGACCTGCTCTTCCTCCTCCACCACGGCCCCGACCCGGTCACCGTGCCGCTCCCCGGCCGCCACCGCGACCTGCTCACGGGAACGGAGACGGGGGGATCGCTGAAGCTGGAACGGTACGGAGTCGCGGTCCTGGAGGAGTGCGGACCGGAGCCGGCCGACGCGCCGGAGGAACGGCTCGCCACGACGGGGGACCCGGCGACAGCGCCGGGGGGCCCGGCGACCGTGTCGGGGGAGCTTCCGTGACGCACGGCACCTGGGAGCCGACGCCCGCCGCCCGCTGGGAGGACGCCTTCCTCGCCGGGAACGGCAGACACGGCGCCCTCGTCCCCGGCGACCCCGAGGACGACCGGGTGATCGTCACCCATCACACCCTCGTACGCCCGAACAACGCGCCCGCCGACACCGCCCCGCCCCTGCTCGCCGCCGCGCTCCCGGCCCTTCAGGACGCCCTGCTCGCCGGGGACACGACGGCCGCCGAACGGTTCACGGACGGGCGGCCGCTGCGCTGGGTCCGGCCCTTCCACCCCGGCTTCCAGACCCGGGTCCGGCGGCCGCACGGCACCTCCGGCACTCCCGGCACCGCCGTGAGCCGGCCCGTGGGACGCCGGTCCGTGGACTTCGCCACCGGGGTGGTCACCGGGGAGTACGGGGAGCGGCGCAGCGAGGTCTTCGTCTCCCGCGCCGACGACGTCCTCGTCCAGTACGTCACCGCACCCGGACCCGTCGTCGAGATCGACCTCGACCACCGGCTGCCCGGCGTCCCCCGCGCGCTCCAAGCCGGCCGGGGTGTCGCCACCGCCCGCCGGGAGACCGTCCTCACCCTGCGGGCCCGCTACCCGGACAGCCCGCTCGGCTACACCGGCGTCACCCTCCTGCTCATCGACACCGGACGCACCACGGTCACCTCCTCCGGCGTGCGCGTCGAGGGGGCGGGGGCGCTGCTGCTCCTGACGCGGGTGCGGAGCCACGCGGGGGACTGCGACACGGCCCGGGAGACGGAGCACCTGCGGGCACTGATCGGTGGACCGGGGTCCGCAGCGGGATCAGGAGTGGGGACGGGAGCGGGGTCTGCCCTCGGAGCCGGATCAGGAGCGGGACCTGCCGTCGGAGCCGGTGCCGATGCCGGTGCCGGAGCCCGGACTTCGGGGAGCGACCTCGCCGCCCTCCACACCCGCCTGCTCGCCCGCCACACCGCCCCGCACGGCGCCGCGTACGGGCGCGTCGTCCTCGACCTCGGCGCCGACGAGACCGAGCGGGCCCTGCCGGGCTCCGCCCTCCTCCGCCGCCCCGGCAGCCCCGCCCTCCTGGAACGGCTCTTCGCGGCGGGCCGCTACCACCTGCTCTCCTCCTCCGGTGCGCATCCGCCCCGGCTCACCGGGCTCTGGACCGGGGACTGGGACACGGCCTGGTCCGGGGCGTTCACCACCAACGCCAACCTCAATCTCCAGACCGCCTCCTCCGTCGCCGCCGACCTGCCGGAGGTGACGGAGGCCCACGCGGCCTTCGTCCACGGCCGGCTGGCCGACTGGCGGGACAACGCGCGAGCGATCTTCGGCGCCCGGGGGATCGTCGCCCCCTCCCACTCGGACGGCGTCTCGGGGCACACGTACCACTTCAGCCGCGAGTACCCCCTCCACCTGTGGACGGCGGGCGCCGACTGGCTCCTCAAGCCGCTCCTCGACCACGACGAGACCAACGGCCGCCACGACCCGAGGACCTCGGCCGCCCTGGCCGAACTCGCCGCCTTCTACGAGGACTTCCTCACCCGGACCGGTCCCGACGGCCGGATCGCGGTCGTCCCCTCGTACTCCCCCGAGAACCGGCCGCGCGGAGGGAGCTGGGGTGCCGTCAACGCCACGATGGACATCGCCGCCGCCCGTCACGCCCTGCACGCGGCCGCCGACCGCGCCCCGGCGCGGGACGCCGCCCGTCTCCGAGCCCTCGCCGCACGGCTCCCGGACCACCGCGTCAACGACGAGGGCGCACTCGCCGAGTGGGCCTGGCCCGGCCTGGGCGACCGCTACGACCACCGTCACCTCAGCCATCTCTACCCCGTCTGGCCGCTGGACGAGATCAACCCGTACGACACCCCCGACCTCGCCGGGGCCGCCCGGCGCGCACTCGAACTGCGGGGCCCCGAGAACGACTCCGCCCACGGGCACCTCCACCACGGGCTGATCGCCGCCCGCCTGGGCGACGCGGGCCGCACCGAGGAGGCGCTCGCCCGTGTCCTCACCGGGGACTACTTCCACGACTCCCTCATGAGCGCGCACTACCCCGCCCGCGACGTCTACAACGCCGACGCCGCCCACACCCTGCCCGCGCTCCTCGTCGAGGCCCTCGTGCAGTCCACGCCCACGCGCCTCGTCCTCCTGCCCGCACCGCCCGCCCGGTGCCCGCGCGGCCGGCTCACCGGCGTACGGACCAGGTTCGGGGCCCGTGTCGACCTGACCTGGGCACCGGAGGCGTACCACGCGGTGCTCCGCCCCGACCGGGACGCGGAGATCGACCTCAGGACCCCGGCGGGCGCCACCCGGCTCGTGCTGCGCGCCGGGGAACGGCGGACCGTCAGTTCCTGAACGCGGTCGGCGGGGGAGGGGGACCCGTACTGTCCCGTACGGTCAGGGCGGGCGTGAGGAGTTCGACCCCCGCGGTGTCCTCCGCGTCCGGCCGGGCGAGGCCCGCGACGAGCCGTTCCACGGCCCTGCGGCCCAGCTCCTGCGCGGGGATCGCCACCGAACTGAGCGGCACCGAGGCCTGGGAGGCGATCTGATCGGCGCAGACGGCGACCACCGAGACGTCCTCCGGTACGGCCCGGCCGGTCCGCCGCAGCAGTGCGAGCAAGGGCTCGATCGCCGTCTCGTTCTGGACGACGAAGGCGCTGACCCCGGGCCGCTCGTCGAAGATCCGGGCGAGGACGCCCGCCACGGCGTCATGACCGCCCTCGCACGGTCGGTGCAGCAGCCGGACCCCCGACTCCGCCGCCCGGTCGCGCAGGCCCCGCAGGGTGCGCTCGGCGAAGCCCGTGTGGCGCGCGTAGACACCGGGAGCCTCGCCGATCACCGCGATCTCCCGGTGCCCGAGGCCCGCGAGATGGTCCACGCAGAGCGCACCGGCCGCGGTGAAGTCCAGATCGACGCAGCTCAGCCCGGCGGGGTCGGCGGGCAGCCCGACCAGGACGGACGGCGGACCGGCCGCGCGCAGCACGGGCAGCCGCTCGTCGTCGAGCTGGACGTCCATCAGGATCACCGCCTCGGCGAGCCCGCTGCCGGTGACGCGGCGCAGCGCCGAGGGGCCCTCCTCCCCGGTGAGGAGCAGGACGTCGTAGCCGTGGGCGCGGGCGGCGGTGGCGACCGCGACCGCGATCTCCAGCATCACCGGCACGTACATGTCGGTGCGCAGCGGGACCATGAGCGCGATGATCCGCGAACGGCTGCTTGCGAGGGCGCGGGCCCCCGCGTGGGGCTGGTAGCCGAGCTGTTCGATGCTGGCCCGCACCCGCCGCCGGGTGGGGTCCGAGATGGGCCGCTTCCCGCTGAGGACATAGCTCACTGTGCTGGCCGACACTCCGGCGTGCCGGGCGACCTCGGCAAGCGTGACCATCCGTTCTCCCCGCGGGCCGAGTCGATTCGCTTCGACGGTGTCTGTCGGAATATCGCTTCGACAGCTCAGCGAGACCGTAACGCGGGTGTGTTGACGTGTCCAGAGAGGTGACCCAAGAAGATCGAAGCGCTTCGACGCGCGGTGGTCCGTCAGGGGCGTAGCAGGACCTTGCCCGTGCTCCGACCACCGCCGCCCACCAGGGCGAGCGCCTCGCCGAACCGCTCCAGCGGGAACTCGTGGGTGATGAGCGGTGCCGGGTCGAGCAACCCCAGGGAGAGGGCCCGGACGGCGTCGGCCCAGGCGGCGGACGAGGCACCGAAGACGCTGCGGATCTCCAGCTGGCTGACGGACAGGTGGACCGGGTCGATTCCGGTGGCCCCCGCCGTGAACATGCCGGTGAGCACGACCCGCCCGCCGCGGCGGGCGAGCAGACAGGAGGAGGCGGCCGTGGTGGGCGCCCCCGAGGTCTCCACGACGAGGTCGAAGGCCCCGGCCCCGTCTTCCGCGTCGGCCGGGGTGAGGGCCCGGCTCGCGCCGAAGGCCAGGGCCTGGGCGGCCCGGTCCGTGCGCGGGTCCACGACGGTCAGTTCGGCGGGCGAGGAGGCGGCGAGCCACTGCACGGCGAGCAGACCGAGCGTCCCGGCGCCGACCACGGCTACCCTCTCGCCCGGCCGCGGCCGGCCCGCCCGCACGGCGGCGGCGACGACGGCGGCCGGTTCGAGCAGGGCCGCGGCCCGGAGGTCCACCCCGTCCGGCAGCGGGTGCAGCAGCCGGGCGGGGACGAGGAGATGGTCGGCGAACGCCCCCGGCTCGGTGAAGCCGGTCTCCGCGTACCCCGCCGTACACAGGCTGGTCTCCCCGTACCGGCAGCGTTCGCACCGGCCGCAGGCCCGGAACCCCTCGGCTACACACGGCCGTCCGAGGAGTGTGGGATCGACCCCGGCGCCGACGGCGTCCACGGTCCCGGACCACTCGTGGCCGGGGACCACCGGGTAGCGCACATAGCCGGGGGCGCGGTGACCCTCGTACAACTCGCGGTCGCTCATGCAGATGCCGGCGGCGGCGACCCGCACCCGGACCTCACCGGGGCCGGGCACGGGGATCTCGCGCTCGACCAGCCGGTGGGCGCCCGGCTGCTCGACGAGGATCGCGCGGCTCGGCGGGGCGGGAGCGGTGTCCCTCCCGGGGGAGCCGGTGTCCGTTCCGGGGACGTCAGCGCTCGGGTCGGTGGAGCCGGTGTTCGCTCGGGCTGGATCGGTGCTCACTTCGGCTGCCTCTTCTCCCAGCCCTCGGCCCACAGGTCGAACCGGGCGCGCTGCTGGGGGAATTCGGCCGCCGCGTCCACGTCGAGCTCGACGCCGAGGCCTGGCGCGTGGGAGACGGTGAAGCAGCCGGTCTCCGGGTCGACCTCGGGGGCGCCCTTCACGACCTTCTTGATCTCGGCGTCGGCGAAGTCGTTGAAGTGTTCCAGGATCTTGAAGTTGGGTGTGCAGGCGGCGAGTTGGAGGGATGCGGCGGTGAGTACCGAGCCGCCGACGTTGTGTGGGGCGATCATCGTGTAGTGGGTTTCGGCGGTCGCGGCGAGTTTGCGGGTCTCCCAGATGCCGCCGAGGTGGCCGAGGTCGGGCTGGATGATGTCGACGGCCTGGCTTTCGAAGAGTTCGCGGAATTCGGTGCGGTCGTGGATGCGTTCGCCGGTGGCGAGGGGGAGGTCGACCTTCGCGGCGACCTTCTCCAGTGCTTTGAGGTTCTCGGGCGGGACGGGTTCCTCCAGCCAGGCCGGGCGGAAGGGCGTGAGGTCGTGTGCGAGCCGGATGGCGGTGGAGGGGGAGAACCGGCCGTGCATCTCGATCATGAGTTCGGTGTCCGGTCCGATGGCGTCGCGGACGGCCTCGACGAGGGAGATCGCGTACAGGGTGTCCTGGTGGGAGAGTTCCAGGTGTCCGGTGCCGAACGGGTCGATCTTGAGGGCGCGGTATCCGCGGTCGATGACGGTGCGGGCGGCTTGGTGGTAGGCCTCGGGGGTGCGTTCGGTGGTGTACCAGCCGTTGGCGTAGGCCTTGACGCGGTCGGTCACCCTGCCGCCGAGGAGTTGCCAGACGGGCACGCCGAGGGCCTTGCCCTTGATGTCCCAGCAGGCCATCTCGACGACCGCGATACCGGACATGACGATCTCGCCGGCCCGTCCGAAGTCCCCGTACTTCATCCGGCGCACCAGGTCCTCGACCGCGAACGGGTCCGAACCGGCGATGTGGTTGGCCTCCGCCTCGCGGAGATAGCCGACGAGCGCGTCGGTGTGCCCGAGCATCCTCGTCTCGCCCACACCGGTCAGACCCTCGTCGGTATGGACGAGCACATAGGTGAGATTGCGCCAGGGCGTACCGACGACATGAGTGGTGATTCCCGTGATCCGCAAGGCAGCTGCCCCTCGATCTCGTTCGAAATTTCGTCACACGTTCGAAATGTAGGCGTGACCGTAGGCAGCGGCCTGCCGGGGTGTCAATGGCGCCGCGGGGAGCGCGGCCACCCGGCCCGCCCCCCTCGCGCGAACCGTTGCCCCGCCTGCGGCGCGGCGTTAGTCTCTGTTCGCGATTTCGGCCGCCGTACGGCATACCGAACGGTCAGAAGTGAGGTGGGGGGCCCATGGGACGACTTGTTCCGGCGGTTACCAGGGCATTCGACGTGCTGGAGCTGTTCCTTGAGGGCGACGGGACTCTCTCCGCCCCCGAGATCACCCGCAGGCTCCAGCTGCCGCGCACCACCACCCACGAGCTGGTCACCACCCTGACCGCCCGCAACTACCTCGTCGCGGTGCCCGAACAGCCCGGCCGCTACCGGCTCGGCGTCCGCACCTACCAGCTCGGCAGCCGGTACGCGGAGCAGCTCGACCTCGCCGCGGAAGGGCACGAGGTCGCCCGTCAGGTGGCCGACACCTGCGGCGAGACCGTCCATGTGGCCGTCCTGGAGGACATGGACGTCATCTACATCGCCAAGGTCGACTCCAGCCACGCGGTCCGCATGGTCTCCGCCGCCGGACGCCGTCTGCCCGCCCACTGCACGGCCGTCGGCAAGATGCTGCTCGCCACGCTTCCCGAGGACGAGCTGGAGGAGCGGCTCGACGGCCGCGTCGACGGCCGGGTCGACGGATGTGCGGACGGGCGTGGGCTCGTCGCCATGACGCCCCGCAGCATCAGCGATCCGGACGCCCTGCGCGCCGCGCTCGCGGAGATCCGGATCCTCGGAGTCGCCGGTGAGCAGCAGGAGTCGAACCCCGACGTCAGCTGTGTCGCCGCCCCGGTACGGGACCGATCCGGCCGGGTCGTCGCCGCGCTCTCCGTCTCCGTCCCGGTGCACCGCTGGAGCGAGGACCGCGAGAACGAGCTCACCGCCCTCGCGGTGAAGGGCGCGAACGAGCTGTCGGAACGCCTCGGGCACCGGATCGCGCGCTGAACCCCGGCCCGACCCGCCGGGGTCAGGCCTCCGCATCGGCGGACCC
Source organism: Streptomyces sp. NPDC017246 (assembly GCF_044331325.1). Taxonomy (NCBI): domain Bacteria; kingdom Bacillati; phylum Actinomycetota; class Actinomycetes; order Kitasatosporales; family Streptomycetaceae; genus Streptomyces; species Streptomyces sp. NPDC017246. The sequence goes on from NZ_JBIRMW010000012.1 coordinate 228,264, forward strand.
GGCGCGCCTGCCGTCCCTTCGCTCCCGGGGCTGGCGCATCCGGCTGACCGGGCCGAAGACCTCCCGGTCGTCGAGGAAGCCCTCCAGGGCGAAGGCGGCGGCGCCCCGGGTGACCGCGTTGTGCGGCACCGCGCTGCGCCGCAGGGTCGCCGCCCGGTGCGGCAGCGGCAGCGCGTGCCGGGTGACCGCCTCGTACGTGGCCGTCAGGAGGCGTTCCCCCAGGAGGTCGACGACCTGGTTGCCGAGGACGAGGGCCCGGGGGTTGAGCAGATTGACGAGATTGGCCACCGCCGCGCCCAGGTAGCGCCCCGTCCGGTCGATGACCTCGGCGGCCGTCGGGTCCCGCTCCTCCGCCGCCCGCGCGAGAGCGGCGACGACGGCCGCGTCGTCCGGCCCCGCCGCGCGCTCGTCGCCGGGGGCGAGCTCGCGCCAGGTCTGGGCGATCCCCCGGGTGCTGACGTACGCCTCCACGCAGCCCCGGTTGCCGCAGGTGCAGAGCCGGCCGTCGATCGCGAGGCAGGTGTGCCCCCACTCGCCCGCGCTGTTGGTGAACCCCCGGTAGAGCTGTCCGTCGACGGCGATCCCGGCGCCGACACCGGCCCGCAGGGTGAGCACCACCAGATCGTCCACCTCGCGCCCCGCGCCGAACCACAGCTCGGCGACCGTGCTGGCCCGCAGCGGGTTGTCCAGCCACAGGGGGAGTCCGAGACGTTCGGCCAGCAGGGCCCGCAGCGGCACCTCGTGCCAGGACCAGTACGGGGAGAAGGACGAGACCCCGCCCTCGCGCTCCACCATGCCCGGCACGCTGACCCCGGCCCCGAGCACGCGCGCGCGGGGCACCCCCGAGCCGCTCAGCAACTCCTCGACGCAGGCGGCGAGCTGCTCGACGACGTCGGCGGGCCGGACGTCGCCCGGGGGGAGCGGGCGCTCCACGGAGTGCCGGACCTCCAGGGCCAGGTCGAAGAGTTCGGCGTGCACCGAGGTCTCGGCGATGTCGATACCGATCAGCGCACCCCGGTCGGCGTTGACCGCGAGCCGCGCGCGGGGCCGGCCGCCGCTGGAGTCCTCGTGGCCCGCCTCGACGAGGACGCCGGCCTCCAGGAGTTCGGAGGTCAGGTTGGCGACGGTGGCGAAGGAGAGTCCGGTCGCCGCCGCGAGGTCCTGGCGGCTCATCGCGCCGGAACCCGCGTAGAAGCGCCGCAGGACCTCGAAGCGGTTGAGGCGGCGAATGTCCTGGGACGTCCGCTTGATCATGTGTGCTGTCCTCCGCTCGTACGACCCGTACCCCGCGATCTTATTCAAAGGGTTGGAAGAAGCGGAGGGCGGGATATTTACAACCGTTAGACGAACCCGTAGTTTTTTGAGTGCCGCACCACCCGCCGACCGAGGAGGCCAGATGCAGCACCTCAGGGCCGTGCCCTGCTCCCCCCTGCCCGGACGCCTGACGGAAGGACCCGTCTGGGACACCCGGAATCAGGAACTGCTCTGGGTGGACATACCCGACGGGCTCGTCCACCGCGCCGCCCTGACGCACGAGGACGCGCGACCGGACCTCGTCGCCGTCTCCACCCTCCGGTTCGACCGCCCCGTCGGCGCCGTCCTGCCCTGCGCCTCCGGAGCCCTGCTCGCCGCCGCCGGCACCTCCTTCCTGCACCTGGAGGAGGGCCGGCCGGTCGCCGAGGCCGTCGAGCTCGCCGCACCCGTCCTCCCCGAGGACGGCCTGCCCCGCCGCATGAACGACGCCGCCGTCGACCCCGCGGGCCGGCTCCTCGCCGGAACCATGGCGTACGACGAGAGCCCCGGCGCCGGCGCCCTCTACCGCCTCGACGGCCACGGGCTCGTCACCCTCCTCGACTCCGTCACCATCTCCAACGGCCTCGGCTGGAGCCCCGACGGCACCCGGCTCTACTACGCCGACAGCCCGACCGGCCGCGTCGACGTCTTCGCGTACGACCGGGAGAACGGCACCCTCGGCGACCGTCGGCCCTTCGCCGTCCTCGACCGAGGCGTGCCGGACGGACTCACCGTGGACGGCGAGGGCCGCGTGTGGGTCGCGGTCTGGGGCGGCGGCGAAGTCCTCGCCTTCACCCCCGAAGGCGCCCTCCACGCGCGCGTGGAGGTGCCGGCGTCCCACGTGACGAGCTGCGCCTTCGCGGGACCGGACCTCGACGTCCTGGTCATCACGACGGCGACGGAAGGCCTGGCGGAGGACCGCCGCCGGGCCGAACCGGACGCGGGCCGGCTCTTCGTGTGCCGCCCGGGAGCGACGGGCCTGCCGACCGTCCCGTACGCCGACCGCTGACCCCGCGGAATCCGCCCGCGGCCGGGCCCAGGCGTCGGGCGCCTCCCGGGACCGCCTGGGCGTCGGGCGCCTCCCGGGACCGCCTGGGCGTCGGGCGCCCGTCGGAGCGGTCTGCACGTCCGGCGCCCCCCCCGATCGCCGGCGCCCCCACGCGCCCTCACCTCCCACCCGGCCCGGCCCTTCCCTCCCCATCACCCACCCCTCCCCGCCACCAGGAAGCACCCGCCCATGACCACCCCGCCCGCAGCGCCCACCCCGCCCGGGGGACGTACGCGCCCCGACGGCGCCCCCCACGACGGTCTCCGGGCCGCCCTCGCCGCCGCACCCGTCATCGCGATCCTCCGCGCCGCCTCCGCCACCCGCTTCGCCGAAGTCACCGACACCCTCCTCGCCTCCGGTGTCCGCGCGGCCGAGTTCACCCTCACCACCCCCGGCGTGCTCGACGCCCTCCGCGAGTACGCCGCCGACGCCCCGCCCGGGCTCGCGCTCGGCGCCGGCACGGTGACCACACCGGCCGAGGCCCGGGCCGCCGTGGAGGCCGGGGCGACCTACCTCATCACCCCGACGACCTCGACGGAGGTCATCGCGGAGGCCGTTCGTCTCGGCGTCCCGGTGCTCCCCGGCGCCTACACCCCCACCGAGATCCTCACCGCCTGGCGGGCCGGAGCCACGATGGTGAAGCTCTTCCCCGCGGCCACCGGCGGACCGGAGTACCTGCGCGCCGTCCGCGCCCCGCTGCCCCATGTCCCCCTGGTCCCGACCGGCGGCATCGGCGTGGCGGACGCCCCCGCCTACCTGGCGGCGGGCGCCGTCGCCCTCGGCATCGGCGGCCCCCTCGTCGGCGACGCCTGCGAGGGCGGATCCCTCGCCGCACTCGGCGAACGCGCTGCCGCCTTCCTGGAAGGGATCCGCCGATGACGACCGGGACACCGCCCGCCCTCGTCACCCTCGGCGAGGCCATGGCGGTGGTCGCCGCGACCACACCCGGTCCGTTCGCCACCGGCGCGCCGCTCCGGCTCGGCTGGGCGGGCGCCGAGGCGACCGTCGCCATCGGGGTCTGCCGCCTCGGCCACCCGACCGCCTGGACCGGCCGGGTCGGCGAGGACCCGGCGGGCGCGATGATCCTCGCCGGACTCCGCGCCGAGGGCGTCGACGTCTCCGCCGCCCGTACGGACCCGGCGGCACCCACCGGTCTGATGCTCCGTGAGCGCCGCACCGCCGACCGGCTCCGCGTCGGCTACTACCGGGCCGGGCTCGCCGGCTCCCGGCTCGCCCCCGAGGATCTCGACGAGGCGCGGATCACCGGTGCCCGGGTGCTCCATGTCACCGGTATCACGCCGGCGTTGAGCGACACGGCGCGCGCCGCCGTCGAGCACGCGGTGGCTCTCGCCCGCGCCGCCGGGGTCACCGTCTCCTTCGACGTCAACCACCGCGAGCGCCTGTGGGGCCGCGCGGAGGCCGCCGAGGTGCTGGCCGGGATCCTGCGGTACGCCGACATCGTCTTCGCCGGGCCCGAGGAGGCCGCCCTCTTCGTACCCGAGGAGGCGCCGGAGCGGATGGCGCGCGCCCTCACCCGGCTGGGTCCCGCGCAGGCGGTGCTGAAGCTCGGCGCGCGGGGGGCCCTGGTGGCCACCGCCGACGGCGAGCTGCACATCAGACCCGCCGTCCCCGTCACCGCCGTCGACCCCGTCGGCGCGGGCGACGCCTTCGTCTCCGGCTATCTCGCCGCGGTTCTCGACGGCGCCCCCGTGGAGGAGCGCCTCCACCTGGGCGCGCTCTGCGGAGCCTTCGCGGTCTCCGTCCCCGGGGACTGGGAGGGCCTCCCGCGCCGCACCGAACTCGGCCTGCTCGCGGCCCAGGACATCAGCCGCTGAGCCGTGCGAGGCCGGGCACCGCCGTGTCCGGCCGTCCCCCGATCCCCTTCCGTACCAGCACACAGGAACCCACACCCATGAACCGTTTCTCCGGACAGACCGCCGTCGTCACCGGCGCGGCCTCCGGCATCGGGGCGGCCAGCGCCGTCCGGCTCGCCGCCGAGGGCGCCGCGGTGCTCGTCTCCGACATCGCCGACGGACCCGGTGAGGCCGTCGCCGCCGCGATCCGCGCCGACGGCGGTCGGGCCGTCTACGTACGCTGCGACGTCGCCTCGGAAGACGACTGGACCGCCCTGCGGGCCGAGGCCCACGCCCGCTTCGGCCCGGTGGGCATCCTCCACAGCAACGCCTTCACCCACACCCCGGCCGCCGCCCACGAGCTCCCCGTCGCCACCTGGGACCGTGAGATGGCCGTCAACCTGCGGGCCCTCTACCTCGCCACCCGCACCTTCCTCGACGATCTGCGCGCCGAGCGCGGCAGCCTCGTCGCCACCTCCAGCGTGCACGCCGACTTCGGCCTGCCCGGCTACCCCGCGTACGCCGCCGCGAAGGGTGGCATGTGCGCCCTCGTCCGCCAGTTCGCCGTCGAGTACGGGCCCGACGTGCGGTTCAACTCCGTCCTGCCCGGCCCGATCCTCACCGACGTCTGGAACGACGTCGACGAGGAAGGACGGCGGCTCTCCGCCGACGCCACGGCGCTCGCCCGGCTCGGCCGGCCCGAGGAGGTCGCCGCGGCCGTCGCCTTCCTCGCCTCCGCCGACGCCGCCTACATCACCGGAACGAACCTGGTCGTCGACGGCGGCTGGACCGTGAAGAAGGAATCCAAGTGAAGATCACCTCCCTGCGCACCTATCTCGTCGCCCCGCGCTGGTGCTTCCTGCGCATCGACACCGACGAGGGCGTCACGGGCTGGGGCGAGCCCGTCGTCGAGGGCCGCGCCCACACCGTCGCAGCCGCCGTCGAGGAGCTCTCGGACTATCTGATCGGCCAGGACCCGATGAAGATCGAGGACCACTGGCAGGTCCTCACCAAGGGCGGCTTCTACCGGGGCGGTCCGGTCCTCTCCAGTGCCGTCGCCGGTATCGACCAGGCCCTGTGGGACATCACCGGCAAGGCCCTCGGCGTCCCCGTGTGGCAGTTGCTCGGCGGCAACGTCCGGGACCGCGCCCGGGTGTACAGCTGGATCGGGGGCGACCGGCCCGACGAGGTGGCGTCCGAGGCCCTCGCGCGGAAGAACGAGGGCTTCACCGCGATCAAGATGAACGCCTCGGCGCAGCTGCGGCTCATCGACACCCCGGCGGCCGTCCACGGGATCGTGGACCGGGTCGCCTCCATCCGGGAGGCGGTCGGGGACGAGTTCGACATCGCCATCGACTTCCACGGGCGGCTCACCGCCCCGATGGCCCGCCGCGTGCTGCCGCTCCTGGAGCCGTACCTGCCCTTCTTCGTGGAGGAGCCGGTCGTCCCGGAGATGAGCGACCACATCGGTGACATCGTCCGCTCCACCTCCATCCCCATCGCGACGGGCGAACGCCTCTACTCCCGCTGGGACTTCAAGAAGGTGCTCGACCAGGGCATCGCGGTCGCGCAGCCGGACCTCTCGCACGCCGGTGGCATCTCGGAGGTGCGCAGGATCGCCGCGATGGCGGAGGCGTACGACGTCTCCCTCGCCCCGCACTGCCCGCTGGGCCCGATCGCGCTCGCCTCCTGTCTCCAGGTCGGCTTCGCCACGCCGAACCTGCTGATCCAGGAGCAGAGCCTCGGCATCCACTACAACACCGGCTCCGACCTGCTCGACTATCTGGTCGACCCCTCGGTCTTCCGGTACGAGGACGGGCATGTGGGCCTGCCCACCGGCCCCGGTCTCGGTATCGAGGTCGACGCGAAGGCCGTCGAGCGGGCCGCCGAGGCGGGGCACCGCTGGCGCAACCCGGCCTGGCGGCGGGACGACGGCTCGCTCGCCGAGTGGTAGCCGAGACGCGGTGAAGGGGGCGGGCTCGTTCACGAGCCCGCCCCCTCACGGGTTCACGGTGGTGGGTTCCCCGGGGTCAGGTCACCGGTGGGCGAGCCAGCTCGCCGCCGGCAGCAGCTTGCTGTCGTAGTCGAACAGGGCCTGGTTCTCCCAGCCGTTGCCGGAGGAGGGGTCGGCCGGGTCCCAGCCGTTGCCCGTCACGGCGGTCCAGGCCGGCTCCCAGTAGACGACACCGAGGCCGCGGCCGTTCGGCACCGCCTCGACGACGTTCATGATGTCCCGCAGCCAGGCCGACTGTCCGGCCGCGCTCGCCGGGTAGCCGGTGACCAGCTCCGACGACAGGTCGATGATGTTCTCGTGGCTGTCCTCACTGTCGAGGCGGAAGGGGTACGCCGTCTCGGCGACCATCACCTTCTTGCCGTAGCGGGCCGAGATGTCGTCCAGGTTGGCCTGGAGGGCGGACAGCGCGCCGTGCCAGTAGCCGTAGAAGGAGAGTGCGATCACGTCGTAACTCACCCCCTGCGCGGTCGCGTTGTCGAACCACGTGCGGTACAGGGCGTTGTCGCCGCCGTGGGCGAGGTGCAGCGCGATCTGGGTGCCCGACGAGACCGCCTTGGCGGCGGATATGCCGGAGTTGAGCAGCCCGGCGAGCTGGGGCCAGTTGATCGTCGACCCCTCGGGCCACAGCATGCCGGTGTTGATCTCGTTGCCGATCTGCACCATGTCGGCCGTGGTGCCCTGCGCCTTCAGCGCGTTCAGGACGTCGTAGGTGTGGTTGTAGACGTCCGTCTTGAGCTGGGCGTACGAGTGGCCCTGCCAGGCGGCGGGCTTCGTCTGGGCACCCGGGTCGGCCCAGATGTCGGAGTAGTGGAAGTCCACGAGGAGCTTCATGCCTTGGGCCTTGACGCGCTGGGCCGTGGCGAGGACGCGGGCCTTGTCGTTGTAGCCGTCGGCCGGGTTCACCCACACCTTGAGGCGGCCGTAGGTGGCGCCCGCGTTCTTCAGGATCGTGACCGGGTCGCCGGTGGTTCCGGTGCTCGTGCGGTAGGTGCCGCCGAGGTCCTCGCTCTTCTTGAGGGCGGAGAGGTCGACACCCCTGACCGTGAGGCCGGTCGATCCGGAGGTGAACGTCAGATCGTCGACGTTCAGCCAGTTTCCGGCGTTGGCGTCGGAGTTGACGCTGACCGTGCACGCGCCGCCGGTCACCGTGACGGAGGTGACGAGCCGTATCCAGGCACCGTTCGTGGTGACGGGCAGGTCGGTGCGCTGCTCGGCGGAGCCGCAGTTGCGCAGGGCCAGGTAGGCCGCGTTCTGGCCGCCGCCCGAGCGGACCCAGGCGCTCAGCGTGTACGTGCCGTTGGCGAGCCCGGAGAGGTACTGGTACGTCTCCACCTTGTACGCGGAGGCCGACCAGTGGCTGAGACGGTAACCGCCGCTGCGGCCCCCGGCCTCGGTGAACGAGGCGGTGTTCTGGCCGGCCGCCGAGTAGGTGGACCAGCCGGCCGGAGCGGCGGTCGCGGCGGCGTCGCTCTCGAACCCTGCGTTGGTGAGCGTGGCGGCCGCCTCGGCCCGCTGTGCGGCGGGCAGCGGGGCCAGGAGCAGGGCGCCGAGCGCGGCGGCGACGGCCGCGGCGCGCAGACGGAAGCGGCTTCTGGTGGTGGGGTGCATCGTCGAGTCCCTTCGACGGTGGCGGATATGAGGGGAGTGGTGCGTTCCTGACGGGTGGTGCCGGTGGCGCCAGTCGTGCCAGTGGTTCTGGTGATGCCGGTGGCGCCAGTCGTGCCGGTGGTACGGGCAGTACGGAGGGTGCGGGTGGATCGGCCCGTGCCGAGGGCACGGGGGTACGGCTCACCCGGGGACGGCGCAGCGGGTACTGCCGCCCCCGGGGAGATCAGGGGGTCCGGCCCGGAAGCCACCGGGGCGGAAGGGGTGTGGCGCGGGAGGGAGGCGGGGCGGGAGGGCTGTGGTGCGGGTCAGCCGTTCCGTCGTACGACCCTGACGGCCCCGGCCGGAACCGCGAGCCGGCCGGTCACCTGGCCACCGCCGAGGAGCTCCGTGCCGGTGCCGTCCAGCGGCACCTCGGCGTCTTCCCCGGAGTGGTTCAGGGCGAAGACGTACTCCCCGCCCTCCCCGGCCCGGCGCACGACCTCCACGTCGTGCGGCAGCCCGTCGCGCGCCGTGACACCGGCGTCCTCGCCGGCTGCGGCGACGATCGCGTCGAGCGAGGCGGCGTCGAGGCGGGTGGAGACGTACCAGGCGGTGCCGCGCCCGAGCCGGTGCCGGGTGACGGCGGGTCCGCCGGCGGCCGGCCCGTCCGCGTACGTCCACACGGTCTCGGCGCCGCGGGGCCGCACGAACTCCGTCCACACGTCGCCGGTGAGCGAGGCGCCGTCGGGTCCTTCGATCCGTACGCGCCGGTCGTCCAGGAGCGGCGACCACTCCTCCACGGTGAGACCGAGGACGTCGCGCAGGGCGCCGGGGTAGGCGCCGGGGTGCACGGCGTCGTGCTCGTCGACGATCCCGGAGAAGTACGAGACGACGAGCGTGCCGCCGTTCTCGACGTACTCCCGCAGGTTCCGCCCGGCGGCCTCGGTCATGAGGTAGAGCGCGGGTACGACGACCAGCGGGTAGGCGGAGAGGTCGGCCTCGGGGTGGGCGAAGTCGACGGTGAGGTGCCGGTCGTAGAGGGTCTCGTAGAAGCTGTCGGCGCGCTCGCGGGCCTCGTGGGCCGCGTTCGGCCGCCATTCCAGGTTCTGCGCCCACCAGGAGTGCCAGTCCCAGAGCACGGCGACGTCCGGGACGGTCCGGGTGCCGCGTACCTCCTCCAGGGCCTCCAGGTCGGCGCCGAGGGCGACGACCTCGCGCCAGATCCGGGTGTCGGTGCCGCCGTGCGGGACCATCGCGGAGTGGAACTTCTCCGCGCCGCGCCGGGACTGGCGCCACTGGAAGAACATGGCGCCCTCGGAGCCGCGGGCGACATGGGCGAGGGAGTTGCGGGCCATCTCGCCGGGGCGCTTGGCCGGGTTGCGGGCCTGCCAGTTCACTCCGGACGTGGAGTGCTCCAGGAGCAGCCAGGGGGCGCCGCCGGCGACGGAGCGGGTGAGGTCCGCGGCCATGGCCAGGTTGACATGGGTGCGACGGCCGTCGGTCATCAGATAGTGGTCGTTGGTGACGAGGTCGACCTCGCGGCCCCAGGCCCAGTAGTCGATCGAGTCGCACTGGCTGAGCGCGGTCATGAAGTTGGTGGTGACGGGGATGCCGGGGGCGAGCTCGTGCAGGATGTCCCTTTCCGCCCGGAAGTTCTCCCGGATGGTGGCGTCGGCGAAGCGCCGGTAGTCGAGCTGCTGGGCCGGGTTGCCGACGGTGGGGGTGATCCGGGGCGGGTCGATCTCCTCGTACGAGCCGTAGCGCTGCCCCCAGAAGGCGGTGCCCCAGGCCTCGTTCACGGCGTCGACCGAGCCGTACGTCTCGTGCAGCCAGCGGCGGAAGTGGGCGGCGCAGCTGTCGCAGTAGCAGGCGCTGACGGGGACGCCGTACTCGTTGTGGACGTGCCAGAGCGCGAGCGCCGGGTGGCTGCCGTAGCGCCGGGCCAGCTCGGTGGTGATGCCGGTGGCGGCCGCGCGATAGGCGGAGGAACTGTGGCAGATCGTCCCGCGTGAGCCGTACGAGTAGCGCACGCCCTCGGCGGTGACGGGCAGTGCCTCGGGGTGGGCGCGGTAGAACCAGGCGGGCGGTGCCACGGTCGGCGTGCCCAGGTCGACCCGGACACCGTGCTCGTGGAGCAGGTCGAGGAGCCGGTCGAGCCAGCCGAAGTCGTACCGGCCCGGCTCCGGTTCGAGGAGGGCCCAGGAGAAGATCCCGACGCTCACCATGGTGACGCCGGCCTCGCGCATGAGCCGGACGTCCTCCTGCCAGACGCTTTCCGGCCACTGTTCGGGGTTGTAGTCCCCGCCGAACGCGAGCCGGTGCAGGCCCTTGGGAGTGGTCTGCGACATGAGTCTCTCCTGAAACGTCGAACGATGAAAGCTTTGTTCGGTTGGGAACGTGCACACACCCGGTCTCGATGTGGCAACGCAACATAACCGCACAGGAACAACCATTGACAAGTGTCCGGAACGTTTCTCTACTGTGAACGCTCACAGATGCATGGTCGGCCTCCCCGCTCAAGGGAGAGGCCCCTTTCGGTCAGGGAGAAGTACCCCATGCCCCACATGAAGCGCCGCAGCCTCGCCGCCGCCACCGCCGTCCTTCTCGGCGCCACCGCGCTCACCGCCTGTGGATCCTCCGACTCCGGCGACGAGGCGGCGGCGTCCGGCCCCGTCTCGCTGACCTACTGGGCCTGGGCGCCCGGTATGGACAAGGTCGTCGCCCTCTGGAACGCCGAACACCCCGACATCAAGGTCACGGTGCAGAAGCAGGCATCCGGCGACGACCTCGTCACCAAGATCATCACCGCCGCCAAGGCGCACAAGGCACCCGACCTCGTCCAGGCCGAGTACCAGGCCCTGCCGACCCTGGTCTCCAACGACGCCCTCGCGGACATCGCCCCCGACGTCGCGGGCGTCAAGGACAAGTTCGCCCCCGGCATCTGGCAGCAGACCACCTTCGGCAGCGAGGCCGTCTACGCCCTGCCGCAGGACTCCGGGCCGCTGATGTTCTTCTACCGCCAGGACCTCTTCAAGCAGTACGGCCTCTCCGTCCCCACCACCTGGGACCAGTTCGCCGCCACCGCCCGCGACCTGAAGAAGAAGGCCCCGGAGAAGTCCCTGACCACCTTCTCCGCCAACGACTCCGGCCTCTTCGCCGGACTCTCCCAGCAGGCCGGCGCCAAGTGGTGGACCTTCGAGGGCGACACCTGGAAGGTCGGCATCGACGACGCCGCCACCAAGAAGGTCACCGACTTCTGGGGCGGCCTCGTCGGCGAGGGAGCCGTCGACAACCAGCCGATGTACACCCCCGCCTGGAACAAGGCCCTCAACAGCGGCGAGCAGCTCGCCTGGGTCAGCGCCGTCTGGGCCCCCGGCGTCCTCACCACCGCCGCCCCCGACACCCAGGGCAAGTGGGCCATGGCCCCGCTCCCGCAGTGGAGCGAGGGCGCCTCCTCCACCGGCAGCTGGGGCGGCTCCTCCACCGCCGTGACCACCGACTCCCGGCACAAGACGGCCGCCGCGCAGTTCGCCACCTGGCTCAACACCGACCCGGTCGCGCTCGCCGCGCTCGTGAAGGAGAGCGGCATCTACCCGGCGGCCACCGCCGCCCAGACCAGCGGCGCCCTCGCCGAGGCCCCCGCCTTCTTCCCGAACCAGCCCGACTTCTACACCCGCGCCGCCGAGATAGCGAAGACCACCGCGCCGGCCGCCTGGGGCCCCAACGTGAACGTCGCCTACACCTCCTTCAAGGACGAGTTCGGCAAGGCCGCCAAGGCCAAGTCCGGCTTCGGCACCGCCCTCACCTCCGTCCAGTCCGCCACCGTCGCGGACCTGCGGAAGCAGGGCTTCGAGGTCGCCAAGTGACGCAGCCCCCTCAGGGCGTGCGCCGGTCGTACGGGGTCAAGGCGGCCCCGTACGGCTTCCTCCTCCCCGCCGCCGTCCTCTTCGCCCTCTTCTTCGCCCTGCCCATCGGCTACGCGATCTGGCTCAGCTTCCACAAGATCGAGATCAAGGGTCTCGGCCTCGGCAAGGGAGCCCGCAGCGAGGTCTGGGCCGGTCTGGAGAACTACACCTCCGCCCTCACCGACTCCGAACTCGGCGCCAGCGCCCTGCGCATCCTCGGCTACGGCGCCATCGTCGTCCCCGTCATGCTGGGCCTCGCCCTGTTCTTCGCGCTCCTCCTCGACACCGAGCGCGTCCGGGCCCGCTCCTTCTCCCGGCTCGCGATCTTCCTCCCGTACGCCGTCCCCGGCGTCATCGCCGCGCTCCTCTGGGGCTTCCTCTACCTCCCCGACGTCAGCCCCTTCTTCTACGTCCTCGACGCCCTCGGACTCCCGCAGCCCGACCTCATGGACGGCACCCCGCTCTACCTCGCCATGGCGAACATCGCCGTCTGGGGCGGCACCGGCTTCAACATGATCGTCATCTACACCGCGCTGCGCTCCCTGCCCGCCGAGGTGTACGAGGCGGCCAAGCTCGACGGCTGCTCGGAGTTCCAGATCGCGCTCCGCGTCAAGATCCCGATGGTGGCGCCCTCCCTGGTGCTCACCTTCTTCTTCTCGATCATCGCGACCCTCCAGGTCTTCAACGAGCCCACCACGCTCCGGCCGCTCACCAACGGCATCCCCACCACCTGGAGCCCCCTGATGAAGGTCTACAACGACGCCTTCACCGGCGGGAACATCCACGCCGCCTCGGCCACCGCCGTGGTGCTCGCCCTCGCCACCTTCGTCCTCTCCTTCGCCCTCCTCAGGATCTCCAACCGCCGCACCACGCAAGGAGCAACCCGATGACCGGGCTCGCCTCCCCGCCGCTCCACAAGGCGGCACCGGCCGCCGGCACCACACCCGGCACCTCCCAGGGACCGCCCCGGCCGCGCCGCGCCGCGCTGCTGCCCACCGCGGCCCTCGTCCTCGGCGCGGTCTACTGCCTGCTGCCCGTCGCGTGGGTCCTCGTCGCCGCCACCAAGTCCGGCGCCGACCTGTTCTCCACCTTCACCTTCCTGCCCGGCGACGGCTTCACCGACAACCTCGGCGACCTCGGCGCGTACCGCGACGGCATCTACTGGCGCTGGATGGGCAACTCGCTGTTCTACGCGGGCCTCGGCGCCGTCCTGTCCACCGCGGTCTCGGCGCTCGCCGGATACGGCCTCGCCGTCTACCGCTTCCGGGGCCGCGAGACCTTCTTCAACGTGATGCTCGCCGGCGTCCTCATGCCCCCGGTCATCCTCGCCATCCCGCAGTACCTGCTGATGGCCCAGGCCGACATGACGGACACCTACGCCTCCGTGCTGCTGCCGCTGATCCTCTCCCCGTACGGCGTCTACCTCGGCCGCGTGTACGCCGAGGCCGCCGTCCCCATGGAACTCGTCGAGGCCGGCCGCATGGACGGCGCGGGCGAGTGGCGGATCTTCCTGCGGATCGCCGCCCCGATGATGTCCCCGGGCCTGGTGACGATCTTCCTCTTCCAGTTCGTCGCCATCTGGAACAACTTCCTGCTGCCGTTCATCATGCTCGGCGACGACGAGAAGTTCCCCATGACCGTCGGCCTGTTCACCCTGCTCAAGCAGGGCGCGGGGCAGCCCGCCCTCTACACCCTGGTGATCACCGGTGCGCTCCTCGCCGTCCTCCCGCTCATCGCCCTCTTCCTTCTCATCCAGCGCTTCTGGAGCCTCGACCTCCTCTCCGGCGCCGTAAAGTCCTGAGCACAGGGGATCGAGGGGAAACACACAGCATGAGCACAGCAGCGAGCAGGCGCCGCCCGGCGACCATCCACGACGTGGCCCGCGAGGCCGGCGTCTCGCGCGGCACCGTCTCCCGAGTCCTCAACGGCGGCCACTACGTCAGCCCGACGGCGAAGGCGGCCGTCGACGCCGCGATCCGCAGAACGGGCTATGTCGTCAACCGGCACGCCCGCTCGCTGATCACCGGCAAGTCCGACTCGGTCGCCTTCCTCCTGACCGAGCCGCAGGAACGCTTCTTCGAGGACCCCAACTTCAACGTCCTGCTCCGCGCCTGCACCCAGGCGCTCGCGGCGCGGGACATCCCGCTCCTTCTGATGATCGCGGGCACCGAGGACGAGCGCCGCCGCAACCTCCGCTACATCGAGGCCGGTCACGTCGACGGCGTCCTCCTCGTCTCCAGTCACTCCGGCGACCCCGTCGTGGCCCGGCTGCACGAGGCCGGCGTCCCCGTCGTCGCCTGTGGCAAGCCCCTCGGCCAGACCGCCAAGATCGGATACGTGGCGGCCGACGACCGCGACGGGGCCCGCGACATGGTCCGTCATCTTTACGCCTCCGGGCGCCGCCGGATCGCCACCGTCACCGGACCGCTCGACACCCCCGGCGGGGTGGAACGCCTCGCCGGATACCGCGAGACGCTCGCCGAGTACGGGCTGCCCGCCGACGAGTCGCTGATCGTCACCGGCGACTACAGCCGGGCCAGCGGCGAGGACGCGGCCCGCGTCATCCTGGAGCGCGCCCCGGACATCGACGCCGTCTTCGTCGCCTCAGACCTGATGGCCCAGGGCGTCCTCGACGCCCTCGCCCGGGCGGGCCGCAGGGTCCCCGAGGACATCGCGGTGGGAGGCTTCGACGACTCCCCGGCGGCCCTCTCCTCCCGGCCCTCGCTCACCACCATCCGCCAGCCCTGGGACCGGATCAGCACCGAGATGGTGCGGACGCTGCTCGCCCGGATCGCGGGCGAGGAACCGGCGGCGGTCATCCTGCCCACGGAGCTCGTCCGCCGCGAATCGGCGTAGGACGCGAGTCCGTCGGTACGTACGCGTGGAGCGGCCGGACCCTTCGGGGCCGGCCGCTCCTTCGGCGTTGAACCGATGAGTTGAACCGATACGTCGAACCGATGTGTTGAACCCGATGTATTGAACCGATTCACTCCGCATGATCCTTGACCTTGCTCTCACCCACGTCCTACCGTCCTGGTCCACGGAAATGAAACATTTCAGTAGGATGAGAACCGGGGCAGGACCCCGCCCCGACGGGGCGGCAGGGGCAGGGCGAACCAGGTGGGACGGATGACGGACACCGCGCGGACGGTCGGGATCAAGGACGTGGCACGCGAGGCGGGAGTCTCCGTCGGCACCGTCTCCAATGTGATCAACCAGCCGGACCGGGTCTCGCCCGCGACCCTCCAGCACGTACGAGGAGTCATCGCCCGCCTCGGCTACGTCCGCAGCGAGTCCGCCCGCCAGCTGCGGGCCGGCCACAGCCGGATCATGGCGCTGCTCGTCCTCGACATGGGCAACCCCTTCTTCGTCGACATCGCCCGCGGTGCCGAGCGCACCGCGCGGGCCGCCGGCCTGGGCGTCATGGTCTGCAACAGCGACCAGAACGCCCGCGACGAGGCCGACTACCTCTCCCTCTTCGCCGAACAGCGCGTCCGGGGCGTCCTGATCACCCCCGCCGACCCCAGCGGCGCGAACCTGCGCGAGTTCCGCCGCCACGGCATCCCGTCCGTGCTCGTCGACCGGGTCGCGGGCGACGGCGCCGGCTGCTCGGTCTCCGTCGACGACGTCGTCGGCGGCGCCCTCGCCATCCGGCACCTGACCGCGACGGGACACCGGACCTTCGCGTACGTCAGCGGCCCCTCCCACCTCCAGCAGGTGCGCGACCGGCGCGAGGGCGCCCTCCTCGCGCTCGCCGAGGCCGGGCTGCCCGCCTCGGCGCTCCGGGAACTCCCCGCCGAGCGCCTCGACGTGGCATCGGGACGCGACGCGGGCTCCCGGCTGCTCGGTCTCCCCGACCGCCCGACCGCCGTCTTCTGCGCCAACGACCTGCTGGCCCTCGGCGTGCTCCAGGCCCTGTACGCGGCGGGCGTCCGGGTCCCGGAGGACATGGCCATCGTCGGCTACGACGACATCGAGTTCGCGGCGGCCGCGACCGTACCCCTGACGTCCGTACGGCAGCCGGCGGTGACGCTCGGCGCCAGGGCCGCCGAGCTGCTCCTGGAGGAGACCGGCGAGCGGGCGGCCGACCACCGGCACGAGCACGTGGTGCTCCAGCCGGAACTGGTCGTCCGCCGCTCGACGCTCGCCGGTCCCTGACCTCCCGGAGCGCGGGCGTCAGCGGACGCCGAGAAGGTGCTCCAGGGCCAGCTGGTCGAGGTGCTCGAAGGCCATGGAGCGGGCCGCCGCCGCGTCCGCGTCGAAGGTCTCGTACGCCGTGGGGTCGGCGAGCAGCGCGGCGAGACCGTCGGCGGCGGTGGGGACGGCGAGTTCGGGCAGCCGGGAGGCGGCGAGAGCCCCCTGGACGTCCGGGTCGGCGCGGAAGGCCGCGGCGCGCTCCTTGAGGATCAGGTAGTTGCGCATGCAGTTCTTCGCCGACTCCCACACCCCGTCGGCACCGTCCGTGCGCACCGGCTTGAAGTCGAAGTGGCGCGGACCCTCGTACCCGGCCGTCTCCAGCAGGTCCACCAGCCAGAACGCCTGGCGCAGATCGCCCGCCCCGAAGCGGAAGTCCTGGTCGTACTTGATGCCGGACTGGCCGTTGAGGTCGATGTGGAAGAGCTTGCCCGCCCACAGGGCCTGCGCGATGCCGTGCGGGAAGTTGAGGCCGGCCATCTGCTCGTGGCCCGTCTCGGGGTTCACGCCGACGAGTTCGGGGCGCTCCAGGCGCTCGATGAAGGCCAGGGCGTGCCCGATGGTCGGCAGCAGGATGTCGCCGCGCGGCTCGTTCGGCTTGGGCTCGATCGCGAACCGCAGGTCGTAGCCCTGCTCGGTGACGTACTGGCCGAGCAGGTCGAAGGCCTCCTTCATCCGGTCGAGCGCGACCCGGACGTCCTTCGCGGCCCCGGACTCGGCGCCCTCCCGGCCGCCCCAGGCGACATAGACGGTGGCGCCGAGCTCGACGGCCAGGTCGATGTTGCGGAGGGTCTTGCGCAGGGCGAAGCGGCGGACGTCCCGGTCGTTGGCGGTGAAGCCGCCGTCCTTGAAGACCGGGTGGGTGAAGAGGTTCGTCGTCGCCATGGGGACCTTCAGGCCCGTGCGGTCCAGGGCCGCCCGGAAGCGCTTGACGATCGTGTCGCGCTCGGCGTCCGGGGTGCCGAACGGGATGAGGTCGTCGTCGTGGAAGGTGACGCCGTGCGCACCGAGGCCGGCGAGCCGCTCCACCGTCTCGACGGGGTCGAGCGCCGGGCGGGTGGCCTCGCCGAAGGGGTCGCGGCCCTGCCAGCCGACGGTCCAGAGTCCGAAGGTGAACCGGTCCTCGGGGACGGGGGAGTAGAGATCCGGCATGGTGGTGTCCTTCTCTCGGGATTTGTTTTCTGAGATAACTAATACGGGACGGACGCACCGGGCGCCACCCCCCGGGCCACGAATCACCCCCGGGACGAACAACAGGAAAGAGGTGAGGGCGTGCCCACGAGCCGCTCCGTCGTGATCGGCGTGGACAGCTCCACGCAGTCCACCAAGGCCGCGGCCGTCGACGCCGACACCGGCGAACTCCTCGCCCTCGGCCGCGCCCCGCACACCGTCACCGGTACCGCAGGGGCGCGCGAGAGCGACCCCGAGGAGTGGTGGACCGCCCTCGCCGCGGCCGTCCGCGCGGCCGTACGGGAAGCGGGCGTCCCGGCCGGCTCCGTCACCGGCATCGCCGTCGCCGGACAGCAGCACGGGCTCGTCACCCTCGGCGCCGACGGGCACCCCCTGCGCCCCGCCCTGCTCTGGAACGACACCCGATCGGCCCCCCAGGCCGCCGGCCTGGCCACCCGCCTCGGCGGCCCTCCGGCCTGGCTGAAGCGCACCGGCTCCGTCCCCGTCGCCTCCATGACCGCCGCCAAGTGGCAGTGGCTGCGCGAGCGGGAACCCGCCACGGCGGCGGCCGTCGCCGGCGTCCGCCTTCCGCACGACCACCTCACCGAGCGGCTCACCGGAACCGCCGTGACCGACCCCGGGGACGCCTCGGGGACCTGCTGGTACGGGACCGGCGACGGTGCCTACGACCCCGAGATCCTGGACCTCATCGGTCTCGACCCCGCCCTGCTGCCCGCCGTCGCGCCCGGGGGCGCCACCCGCGTCGGCACCCTGACCCCGGCCGCCGCCGAGGCCCTCGGGCTGCCCCGGACGGTCGTCGTCGCCGCCGGGACCGGCGACAACATGGCCGCCGCCGTCGGCCTCGGCCTCGGCGGCGCGGGACTCCTCGACCACCCGGTCGTCAGCCTCGGCACCTCCGGCACCGTCTTCGCCGCGACCCGCGCCCGCCCCGCCGACCCCGGACTCGCCGGCTTCGCCGCCACCGACGGCACCTACCTCCCGCTCGGCTGCACGCTCAACTGCACCCTGGCCGTCGACCGGTTCGCCACGCTCCTCGGCCTCGACCGCGCGGACGCGGCACCCGGCGGAGACGTCGTCGTCCTGCCGTACCTCGACGGCGAACGGACCCCCGACCTCCCGCACGCCTCGGGACTCGTCACCGGCCTCCGGCACGGCACGGACCCGCGTGAGGTGCTTGGCGCGGCCTACGAGGGAGCGGCCTTCACCGTGCTGCGCGCACTCGACCGACTCCTCACCGCCTGCGGCCTCGACCCGGCCGACCCCGCCGTACGGGACCGGCCGCTGCGCCTGATCGGCGGCGGCGCACGCGGCCGCGTCTGGACCGAGACGGTCCGGCGGCTCTCCGGCCGACCCCTGATCGTCCCCGCCGCCGACGAGCTCGTCGCCCTCGGCGCGGCGGCCCTCGCCGCCGCCGCGGTGACGGGCGCGGACCCGGTGGCCCTGACGACGGCCTGGGGTACGGGGACCGGCGAGGTCCTGCCCCCGGTCGAGCGCGACGAGGCGACCTGGGACCGGATCGCGGGGGTCCTGGCCGCCGCGACGCCCGCGCTGCTGCGCTGAGCGCCGGTGGGCCGACCGCACGGGGCCTTCGGGCCCGGGGCCGGTCGGCCCGCGTGTTCAGGCCGGTCGGCCGGCCATGCCGCTGCCGCGGGTGGCGCCGGTGATGCCGGGCCGGCGATCGAGGGGGAGGGGTCGGCGTGCGGGGCGGCGGGGCCGGTGTGCGAGAGCGAGAGCCGGCGTGCGGGGCGGGCCGGGTCGGCGTGCCTGGCCGGGCGCGTCTCAAGGCCGGTCAGGAATCGAGAAGCCCCGCCCGTCGCACTGCCCCTAGCGTGATGGTCATGGCAACCACCGCTTCCACCGCAGCCACCACGTCCCTCGCGTCCGTCACCCTCGAGGTGGCCGACCTCGACGCCGCCCGCCGCTTCTACGCCGCCTTCGGCGTGGACACGTACATCGGCCTGCGGGCGTCCGAGGCGCACTCCACCGGATTCCGCGGCTTCACCCTGGCGCTCACGGTGTCCGGGCCGGCCACCGTCGACCACTTCGTCGGCGCCGCCGTGGCCGCCGGCGCCACGGTCCTGAAGCCCGCCGCGAAGTCGTTCTGGGGATACAGCGGCGTCGTCCGGGCCCCGGACGGGACGATCTGGAAGATCGCCACCTCGGAGAAGAAGGACACCGGCCCCGCCACCCGCGAGATCGACGACATCGTCCTGCTCCTCGGCGTCGAGGACGTGAAGGCCACCAGGCAGATGTACGCCGGCCTGGGCCTGACCGTGGCCAAGAGCTTCGGCGGCAAGTACGCCGAGTTCGCCCCCGGTCAGTCCAGCCCCGTCAAGCTGGCGCTGTACAAGCGCCGTGCCCTTGCCAAGGACCTCGGCGTCCCGGCGGACGGCACCGGCTCGCACCGCGTCGTCCTCGGCGGCACCGCTGGCACCTTCGCCGACCCGGACGGCTACGTCTGGAGCCTCGACCACAGTACCCGGGGAACCGACCAGCCCTACGCCGAGTAGCCGCGATCTCCCGCCTCACCGAACAGGAGCAAGACCATGAGGTTCTGGACCCATGTCGAGCCGCCCGAGCCCATGCGGGGCCTGGAAGTTCCGTCCGAGGTGGTTGAAGCGCTCGGCGGGGGCGCACGGCCGCCGGTGACGATCACGGTCAACGGGCATTCCTGGAAGAGCCGGGTCGCCCTCCTGCGAGGCCGCCACCTGCTCGGCCTCAGCAACGCCAACCGGCAGGCCGCGGGTGTCGCGATCGGCGACGAGGTCGAGGTCGAGCTGGAACTCGACACCGAGCCGCGCGTCGTCGTCGAGCCGGAGGACTTCACCCGAGCCCTGGACGACGACCCCGTCGCACGCGCCGCGTACGACACCCTCTCCCACAGCCGCAAGCGTGAGCATGTGCGCGCCGTCGAGAGCGCGAAGAAGCCCGAGACGCGCCGGCGGCGCATCGAGAAGGCCATCGCCACCCTGCACGGCTGAGCCCGAGAGCCCGAGAGCCCGAGAGCCCGAAAGCCCGAGAGCCCGAGAGCCCGAAAGCCCGAGAGCCCGCACTCCGCACGGCAGTTCCACCGCCGTGCGGAGGAATCACCCTGCCCGATTCCTCCTGAAGGGACGACCATGTCGAAGAGACTCATGACCGGCCTGTACTGGCTCATGGCCTGCGAGTTCGCGCTGGGCGCCGTGACCAAGTACTGGCCGGGCGACACGATGTTCAGCTCGGCGTACTCCGTGAAGTTCGCCGAATGGGGGTACCCGTCGTGGATGCGCTTCGTGGTCGGCGCCCTGGAAGGTGTGGCCGCCGTCCTGCTGGTGATCCCCGACAAGCGGGCACGCTTCCTGGGTGCCACGACGCTGATGTTCGTGCTCACCGGCGCGGCCACCACCCACATCGTCAACCACGACCCGGCGGGGGAAAGCTGGGCCGCGCCGACCCACCTCGTCGTCATGGGCATCCTCGCGCTGGCCAACTGGCCCGCCGACTGGCGAGACCTCCTGCCCGGCGCTTCACCCGCACGGTCTCGCGCCGCGGCCGAACACGCCTCACAGGCCGCGCCGCACCATGGGCACTCCTTGACCTGAAGCTTGGTCGAGGTTCTAGCGTGGTGCCTACTTGATCATCCGGTGACGGGAAGAGACACCCATGATCCTCGTGACCGGAGCCACCGGAAACATCGGCAGTGCCCTGCTGAAGGAGCTGCACGCACGCGGTGTCGGGCCGCTGAGGGGCCTCACGCGTGATGCCGCACGGGCCGTCCTCCCAGACGGGGTCGAGGCCGTGGAGGGCGACTTCAGGGAGCCGGCTTCGCTGAAGCCCGCGCTGCAAGGGGTGCGTTCGCTGTTCCTCGTGTCGCGTCCGGGCCCGGACGCCGACATGCTCGAAGCCGCGCGCCAGGCGGGCGTGGAGCACGTCGTGCTGGTGTCGTCCATCACCGTCCAGACCCACCCGCACCTCGGCCCCGCCGGAGAGAACCTGGCGGTGGAGCAGCTGCTCAAGGCGAGCGGCATGGCCTGGACCATCCTGCGACCGACGCAGTTCGCCTCGAACACCCTGATGTGGGCGGCATCCATCCGTGGCCGCGAGACCGTCCGCGCACCGTACGCCGAGACCGCGCTGCCCACCATCCACCCTGCGGACGTCGCGGCGGTGGCACGGGTGGCACTGACCGAGCCCGGCCACCACGGTCGCACGCACGCCTTGACCGGCCCCGAGCCGGTGACCGCCCGACAGCAGGTCGAGGCCATCGCGGAAACCCTGCGCCGGGAGGTTCCCTTCGCCGAGATCAGCCGCCGCCGAGCCCACGCGCAGATGGCCGCGGTCTTCGGCCCGGAAGCCGCGGAAGCGGTGCTCGACGTCACGGGCGGAGACGTGAACGACGAGCTGCTGACGGTGCGCGACACGGTCGCACGGATCACCTGAACGCCCGCCCGCCCGTTCCGGCAATGGGCTTCGGAGAACACCGACGCCTTCCGCTGAACCACCCGGGCCCGAGCGCCGCACAACTGCCTTGCTCAGTACGTACGGTCACGGCTCCGGCAGGAGTTCCGTAGGCGGAGATCAACTCGCTGACAGGGGTTGCCCGTCAGGACGGTTTCCCCGGTCAGTGGGGGCTGGCCCCACCTTCGATCGACCGGACAGCCGGATGGGCGGATGGACGTCGTGTCGGCGACTGTGGGGGCTGTCCCGAACAAGTCGCCTACAGAGAAGGCAAGATCGTGCGCATTGTCACGGCCACCGCCGTCGCACTGGCTCTCGTCGGCGGGGCCGCGTCGGCCGCCGCCGCCCACCAGCCGACCACCGACGGAACCTGGCGCATGGACGGCTACGGCACAGTGCTGTCCATCCGGAACGGAACTTTCCAGGAGTACCAGACCACCGCCGTCAGCTGCCTCAAGGGCGACTCCGCACGGCGGACCGGCCCCGGCACGTACACCACGCCGGACGGGACCGTCCGCACCGTGCGCCCCCAAGGAGGCCTCGACAGCGCGTCCCTGCGGGTGGACGGCTCCGTGGGCGACCGGAGTCTGCGCCGGATCCCGGAATTGCCCGACGCCTGTAAGCGTCCCGCCCCCAAGGGTCCGCTCGCCGCCTTCGACGTCTTCTGGCAGTCCTACGAGGAGAACTACCCCTTCTTCGCCGCCAAGGGCGTCGACTGGCACGCCGTACGCGACCACTACCGGCCCGAGGTGCACGCGAAGACGACCAGGGACGAGCTCTACGCCGTCTTCAGCGAGATGGTCAGGCCGCTCCAGGACGCCCACGTCGCCGTTCAGGACGGCGACCGCGTCTTCGCGCAGGTTCGCCCCGGCACCGTCCTGCCCACCGAGAAGTTGGACACCAAGGTCAAGAACTTCATCGTGGCGCGCGACCTCAAGGACGCCCGGAACCTCCAGGACTTCGCCAACGGGCGCATCACCTACGCCGACCTCCCCGGCGGGCAGGGCTATGTGCGGATCTCCGGCTTCGGCGGATACGCGGGCGCCGGCGCCCCCTACGCCGTCCAGCTGGCCGAGCTCGACAGGGCTCTGGACACGGTCTTCGGCCAGGAGCGCACCCGGCGCCTGAAGGGTCTGATCATCGACCTGCGGATCAATGGCGGCGGTTCCGACTCCATGGGGATCCACATCGCCGAGCGCCTCACCGACACCCCCTACGTCGCCTACTCCAAGCGGGCCCGCAACGACCCCGCCGACCCCACCAGGCACACGCGCCCCCAGGCCGCCCATGTCACGCCCGCCCAGGGTCCCCGCTACACCGGGCCGGTCGCCGTGCTGACCGGCGGGTCGACGGTCAGCGCGGGGGAGACGTTCGCCCAGGCCCTCATGGACCGGCCCGGCAGGACGGTCCGGATCGGACAGCCCACGCAGGGCGTCTTCTCGGACGTCATGATGCGCAAGCTCCCCAACGGCATGTCGGCCTGGCTGCCGAACGAGGAGTTCCTGACCCGCTCGGGCAGCACCTTCGACGGCACGGGCATTCCGCCGCACCTCACCGAGCCGGTCTTCACCGAGGACGAGTTCGCCAAGAAGAGGGACTCGGCCTTCGACAGGGCTCTGCACGTCCTGCGGGACCACGGCGGCCCCACGACCTGACGCGGGAGCGGCGGGACCGGCAGATCGCTCGCTGAAGAGCACGGAAAGTCGGTACCGCGCCGCTCCCAGGACCCTTCGGCGCCGCTGACGCGCGGCGGATCATCGTGCGGCCGGTGTCACGGGTGCCGCCCGAGGCGTCGGTGTCATCGGCCGTCGATGAGGTGGGCCAGGCTCGTGGGGGTGAGACGGATGTCGTCGAAGCGCACACGGCACCCCTCGCCCACGGGCGACTGCACCTCGATGCCGATCCGTAGGGGACGGGGACCCTCCAGGGCGAACTGCCGGACCAGGCGCCAGAAGTCCCCGTCGTCCGAGACGTGGAAGGCGAAACCCTCCCCGATCCGGCTGACGCGCAGCCACAGCGCGTCGCCCGCGACGGGGCACCCGACCGCGTCGTCGGAACGGCCGCGGGTCACGACCGAGAAGACGCTCGGCGTCCCGTCGGGGGCCTGCTCGAAGTTGAGTTTGGCCCAGTGGTCGTCGTCGGACCGGACGACGAGGGCCCCCGCGTCCCAGGCGGACCGGAAGCCGACGCGGAGCCGGGCCGAGAACTGCCAGTCGCCTTCCGGGGGAGTGGTCAGGGCCACGGCGGCGTCGCGCCGTGCCGCCCCGCCGAGCGGGTCGGTGAAGAGGTCCGTCCGTGGGGCGGCGGTGACGGTCAGGACGCCTTCGGCGAGGGAGTACGCCGCGGGAGCGGTGGCCCAGTCCAGACCGAGCGGGAGTGAGGTGTCGACGTTCATGGCGTCATGATCGCGAGCCGGCCGTGCCCCCGCCACGGTCTCGGGCGAGGATCCATGAGCCGGTACGAAAGTCCAAGCCGGAGCGCGGGCGGGGGCACGGGCCCCCGCCCGCCCCACAGCCCGTGCCCGCCGCTTCCTTGCCGTCCCCGTCAGGCCCCGGGCCTTGTCCCCGTCGTGACGCGCCGCTGGTGCACCCGCAGGTGCAGGGTCGCCAGGTCGAGGAGCGGGGTCGGCACGCCCAGGGTGCGGGCGC
Source organism: Streptomyces sp. NPDC017246 (assembly GCF_044331325.1). NCBI lineage: Bacteria > Bacillati > Actinomycetota > Actinomycetes > Kitasatosporales > Streptomycetaceae > Streptomyces > Streptomyces sp. NPDC017246. The sequence goes on from NZ_JBIRMW010000012.1 coordinate 252,434, forward strand.
GGTCGGTCAGGTCGCCGAAGAGGTGCTCGACCTCGGTCGGACGGCCCGCCGTCAGGTCGCGGTAGAGGGACGGCACCATCGGAGAACCCGGCACGGACACCACGGCGAGGGTCGCGGCCCGTTCCGCCTCCGGTACGGGGTGCCCGGCCGCCGCGGCGACGGCGGACGCCTCGTCGAGCACCGCCGGGCCGAGGCCGGGACCGCCCGGCACGTCGTACACCTCGCCGACCGTGCCGCGCATCAGGCTCGTCACGGCGCCGAGGGTCGTGATGAACACCCACTTGTGCCACATGGCCGTGACCGCGTGCGCCGGTTCCGGCGAGGCGATGCCCGCGCCTTCGAGCACCGCCCGGATCTTCGCCGCGCGCGCGGAGTCCGTACCGTCCTGCTCGCCGAGCGTCAGATGGGCGAGCGGGGCGAGCCGCCGGATGTCACCCGAGTCGTCGAGGGTGGTGACCACCTTGGCCACGCCGCCCAGGACGGCCGGGGCGCCGAAGCGGGCATTGAGGGCGTCCAGGTGGGCGAGGCCGTTGAGGAGCGGCACGACGGCGGTGTCCGGTCCGACGGCCGGGGCGATGTCCTCGATCGCCGCGTCCAGGCCGGTGGACTTCACCGAGAGCAGGACGAGGTCGTACGGGGCGTCGAGCGCGTCGGCCGTCACGAGGCGGGGCGTCAGGACCCATTCCTCGTCGCGGCCCACGACCCGCAGTCCGCGCTCGCGCAGTGCCGCCGCCCGGGCCGGGCGGACCAGGAAGGTGACGTCCTGTCCTGCGCGGGCGAGCAGGGCTCCGAAGTAGCCACCGGTGGCACCGGCGCCGACGACCAGGATCTTCATCGTCGCGAACCTCTCGTGGGGCGCCCCGTGGGCGCGGTGATGAGCAGGGGGTGGAGCAGCCGGTGCGGCCGGGCGAGTGCCGCCGTCACCGGATCGTCGTCCGGGGAGGTGGGGGCCAGTCCCGGCCCCGGGGCGACCAGGACGTCCGCGACGGGTACGGCCGTGGAGCAGCCCGTACACCGTCCGTCCGCGTCGAGGGGGGCTTCGTCCGCGGCGTGCAGGAAGACGCGGCGCGGGCCGCCGTCCGCCGCGTGGAACTCCTCGCCCCAGGCGGTGAGCGCGCGGACGGCCGGCCAGAGGGCGACGCCCTTGGGCGTGAGCGCGTACACCTCGCGGCGGCCGGTGCCCGTCTCCGGGCGCCGTTCCAGGACACCCGCCCCGGTGAGGGTGGTGAGCCGGTCGGTGAGGACGGCCCTGGGCACGCCCAGGTGCGCGGCGAACTCGCCGAACCGGCGGACGCCGTAGAAGGCGTCGCGCAGGATCAGCAGTGTCCAGCGCTCGCCGACGATCTCCATCGACCGGGACAGGGCGCAGGTCTGGCCGCGGTAGTCGCGCGGAAGCGTCATGACCGGACCCTAGCGCAGAAGAGTTCGGTCACTGAACTCTTTTGGCGAGCGAAGCTGTTCGCGGATGACCGAAGGGCTGCTCACAGGTGATCGGGCGCTGTTGCCCGGTGAGCGAGCGTTGCCGTTTCGGGTGAGTGAAAGGGACGACTAGGCTCTCGCTCACCATGAACCAGCCCACGGAACCCAAGGCCGACAAGTCGGGCGTGCGCCGGCACAACCTGAGCCTCGTCCTGCGGACCGTCCACGACGCGGGCGAGACCACCCGGGCGGCCGTCGCCGCCCGCGTCGGCCTGACCCGGCCCGCCGTCTCGTCCCTCGTCGAGCAACTCCTCGACCTCGGGTTCCTCGTCGAATCGGGCAAGACGTTCAGCGGCCAGGCAGGACGTCCGGGCACCGTCCTGAAGCCCGCCGACACCGGACCCGCCGGGCTCGGCGTCGAGATCAACGTCGACTACGTGACCGTCTGCGTCGTCGACCTGACCGGAACCGACCGCGTCCGCCGCACCGTACGCCTCGACAACCGCGCTGCCGGCGCCCCCGAGGTCCTCGCCCGGGCCGCCCGCATCGCCGCCGAAGCCCTGGACACCGCCGCCGAGCGCCACCTCGTCCCGGCCGGCGCCGGACTCGCCCTGCCCGGCCTCGTCTCCGGCGGAGCCGTCCGACAGGCCCCCAACCTCGGCTGGTACGAGGTCGACGCCGAGCGTCTCTTCGGCGAGGCGCTCACGGCGCTGCGCCCCGGCACCGGGGGCCTCGCGCTGACCTCGGACAACGAGGCCAACATGGCGGCCCTCGCCGAGCTGTGGTTCGGCGCACTCGGCGACCTGCGGACGTTTCTGCACCTGACGGGGGAGATCGGCGTCGGCGGCGCGATCGTCGTCCACGGCGAACTCCTGCGCGGCGCCCACGGCTTCGCCGGCGAGATCGGCCATCTCGTCGTCGACGCGGAGGGCCCCCGCTGCCGCTGCGGCTCACGCGGCTGCCTCGAACAGTACGCGGGGCAGGCGGCGCTGCTCCGCTCGGCGGAGGCGACCGGCGTCCCGGAGCTGACGGAGCGGGCCGTGGCGGGCGACCGGCGGGCGCTCGACGCGCTCGCCGAGGCGGGCCGGATGCTCGGGCGCGCACTGTCGGGCGCCGTGAACCTCCTCGACCCCGAGGCGGTCGTCCTCGGCGGGATCTACCCGCAGTTGATGCCGTGGCTCGTCCCGGCCCTGGCCGAGGAGCTCTCCGACCGGGTCGTCTCCGGCCTCTGGACCCCGGACGCGGGCCGGCTGCGCCCGGCCTCCGCCACCACCGACGCCTCCCGGGGCGCGGCGGCCCTCGTCCTCCACGACGTCCTGGCCGACCCGCTGGCGTACGCCGCGGCCGCGGGGGCCTGAGAGCGCCTCACCGGTCCGCGCGCGCCGCGCCGCACCGCGCCGTGCCGCTCGCCGCGGTCACGACCGGGCGGCCGTCGGGCCGTACGGCGGGGGTTCGACGAACGGACGGGTCAGGTGCGCCGTCGCCGGCACCGCCCCGCTCTCCGCGGCCCGCGCGAGAGGCTCCTCGCGCGAGGTGCGGGCGGCGACCGGGTCGAGCTCATGGGCACAGGCCACGCCCGGGGCGGCGAGCTGCACGGCGTGGACGAGGAGGTCACCGGTGACCAGCACGTCCCGGCCGGCCGGCCGTTCGCCCAGGACGGACTGATGGCCCGGGGTGCGCCCGGGGGTGGGCAGCAGCGTGACGCCCGGGCGCAGCCGGTGCCTGCCGTCGACCTCGTGGAGCTGCCCGGCGGCGCGGAGCGGCTCCACCACCCGGTCGGCGACCGGGTCCCGCCGGCCGAGTGCGGCGGTCTCCGCGCGCTGGACGGCATACCGGGCCCGCGGGAAGAACGGCAGGCCGGCGGCCCAGCCGGTGTGGTCCTCGTGGAGATGCGTCAGGACCACGGTGTGGACGTCCGCCCGGTCGATCCCGGCCGTCGTGAGCAGCTCCGGCAGCCGGCCGGGCACGGGACACCAGGGCGCCCCGGGACCCTCGGCGGGGCCCAAGCCCGCGTCGATCAGCGTCCAGCCCGCACCGTCCGGGGCGGCGACGGCGAAACAGCGGAAGTCCAGCCGACCGCTCTCATCCCGCTCTCACGTAGGCCTTATCCCGTCATCACACGGCGCGCCTAGCTTCACGCCCATGTTCTTCACCTACCTCCGGCGCGAACTGCGCCGTCGCAGAAAGGCGGCGCTCGTCGTCGCCTCCGGGCTCGCGCTCGGGATCGCGCTGGTCATCGTCGTCAACTCCGTCTCCTCCGGCATGAGCCAGGCCCAGGGCAAGGTCCTGGAATCCCTCTACGGTCTCGGGACGGACCTGACGGTGACCAAGGCGCAGGAACGGCCCGAGGACGGCGCCCGGCCGCAGCGCCCCCGGTTCGAGTTCCAGGGCAAGGAGGAGGGCGAGGCGCAGAGCAGCGACCGGCTGATGGTCCAGGGATTCCAGACCCTCGCGGACTCCACCGTCGCCACGGTCGCCGGACAGCCCGGTGTCGCCCGGGCGGTGGGCGGACTCAGCCTCGTCAACCTGAAGATCAACGGGGAGTTCGAGCGGGGCCGGATCCAGCGCGGCCAGACCCAGCAGAGCCGGCCGGGCGGCGAGAACGGCGGCGGCACCGGCGGCGGCAGCGGTCCGGGCGACACGGTCACCGGCGGCGGTGCGGCCTTCGACGTCGACTCCTTCACCCTCTACGGCACCGACGTCACCGCGCCCGACCTCGGCCCCCTCACCACCTCCACCGTCTCGAAGGGCCGTACCTTCAAGACCACCGAGACCGACGCCGAGGTCGCCGTCGTCGACAGCGCCTACGCCCAGCAGCAGGGGCTCGCCGTCGGCGGCGAACTGACCGTGAAGGGCGTCAAGTTCGAGATCGTCGGCATCGCCACCGCCGACCGCGGCCAGTCCGCGGCCCAGGTCTATCTGCCGCTGAAGCAGGCGCAGACGCTCTCCTCCTCCGCCTCCAAGATCACCACGATCTATGTGAAGGCGGCCGACTCGACGCGGATCGACGCGGTCAAGTCGAGCATCCAGAAGAACGTCACCGGCACCACCGTCACCACCTCGGCCGACCTCGCCCAGACGGTCTCCGGCTCGCTCGACACCGCGGCCGACCTCGCCTCGAACATGGGCAGGTGGCTCTCGTACGCCGTGCTGCTCGCCGCCGTCCTGGTCGCCGGTCTGCTCACCTCCTCCGCCGTCACCCGTCGGGTCCGTGAGTTCGGCACGCTCAAGGCCCTCGGCTGGAAGAGCGGCCGGGTCACCCGCCAGGTGGTCGGCGAGGCCCTCGTCAACGGAGTCATCGGCGGCGCCCTCGGCATCGCGATCGGCCTGGCCGGGGCGTACGCCGTGACCGCCGTCAGCCCGACGCTGACCGCCGAACTCGGCTCGTCCGGCGGCGCGTTCGGAGGTGGCGGCGGCGGTGGACGCGGCGGCATGGTCTTCGGCGGCGGCCCCGGCGGTACGGCCGCGGGCAAGACCGTCGACATCGCCCTCACCGCCCCCGTCAGCATCACCACGGTGGGTCTCGCCGTGCTCCTCGCGCTGGGCGGCGGCCTCGTCGCGGGTGCCTTCGGCGCCTGGCGCGCCTCGCGGCTGCGCCCCGCCGACGCCCTGCGCCGCGTCGAGTAGCCGAACCAACCCACCCACGCACCACAGGAGTCGCACCATGTACGAACTCATCGGCGTCACCAAGCAGTACCGGCGGGGGCAGAAGAGAGTCGACGCGCTCGCCGGGGTCGACCTCACCCTCGACCAGGGCGACCGGCTCGTCATCCAGGGCCCCACGGGCGGCGGCAAGTCGACCCTCCTCCAGATGCTCGGCGGCCTCGACCGCCCCACCTCCGGGCAGGTCCTGCTCGACGGCACCGACCTCGCCGCGCTCTCCGAGCGCAGGCTGACGGCCGTGCGCGGTCAGAACATCGGCTTCGTCTTCCAGAGCTTCAACCTCATCCCCACGCTCACCGCGCAGGAGAACGTGGAGACGGCGCTCGTCCCGCTCGGCGTCAGGCCCGCCGAGCGCCGCGGCCGCGCCGCCGAGGCGCTGGAGTCGGTCGGGCTCGGCGAGCGCCTCGGCCATCTGCCGTCCGAGCTCTCCGGCGGCCAGCAGCAGCGCGTCGCGATCGCCCGCGCACTGGTGAAGCGCCCCAAGGTGCTGCTCGCCGACGAACCCACCGGCAATCTCGACGAGTCGATGCGCGACGAGATCGTCGACCTGCTCGAAGGGCTGTGGAAGGAGCACGGGCTGACCTTCGTCATGGTCACCCACGACAGCGCGATCGCCCGCCGGGCACCCCGCCTCGCCACGATCCGCAAGGGCCGGATCACGATCAAGGAGAACCGCCCGGCGGAGTCGCCGGACCCGGTCGAGGCCTGAGGGTCTGCACGGGCACGCCTCGGCCGCGCAGTTAGGCCAGCGGGTCGATGTCCGAGCCGAAGTACGGCGTGGTCCGCACCTCGAAGTGCAGATGCGGACCCGTCACCCGCCCGGTCGCCCCCGACCGCGCGATGCGCTGCCCGGCGGACACGCTCCGGCCGACCGGCACGTCGATACGGGAGAGATGGGCGTACTGCGTGAAGCCGTCCGGGTGACGGATCACCACCTCGTATCCGTACGAGCGTCCGTACCCGGCGGTCACCACCCGGCCGGGGCCGACCGAGCGGACCGTCGTTCCCGACGGCACGGCGAAGTCCTGCTCCGTGTGGTAGCCCTTCGACCAGGAACCGCGCTGCCCGTAGTACCCGGTGAAGACGTACGAGGAGACCGGCGCCGTCCAGCCCCGCGAGGAGCCGGAGGGCGCCGAAGGAGCGGACGGCCCGGCCGGCTTCGGCGTCGGGGAGGGCTCGGACTCGGTGGCGGGCAGGCCCGTCCGCTGCTCGTACCTCCAGGCGTGGCCGGTCCAGTACCAGTGGCCACGGGACTTGTACCAGTACACCCGGTCCTTGGAGTCCCAGCCCTGCCGCCCCCGGAGGACCGGGTCACCGGTCCGGCCGCCGCGCCGGGCGGGGGTGACGGTGACGTTCTCGACGGCCGAGGCTCCGGTGCGCCGCTCGTACGTCGTGGCGTGGCTGGTCCAGCGCCAGTCGCCCGCCGCGTTCCGGAACCAGTACTTCGCGCCGTCCCAGCCCGCGTGCGCCGGGGCGGGTTCGGCGGCCGCCGTTCCCGCGGCCGCGCCTGCGGGCGCGGAGAAAGGGGGGAGCGCGAACGGGGGTGCGCTGCTCGCGAGTGGGGTGCTCACGGGCGGGTTGACGACGGGGGCGGTGGGTGCGGGGGCGTACACGGTCCTCTTCACTCCTGACTCCGGTCGGCCGGGCCGCCACTCCGGGTGTAGAAGGCCACGGCCAAGTCCTTGACCAGGGCCTGGCGTTCGAAGTCGTCGAGCTCGACGAGTCCCCGCGCGGTGAGCCGGTTCACGGTGTCGTCCACGGCGTCGATGACCCCGGTGAGGACCGACTCCCGGTGCTTCGCGTCGAGCACGGCGATCTGCCGGCGCCGCATGGCGGGGGCGTACTCGATGCGGGTCGGCTGTGCGGAGAAGACCGCGATGCCGACGGGCCGCCACTCGGCCGCGAGCAGGCGCGTGAGCGCGTCGCCGACCGCCTCGGCGTCCCGCAGGGTCGGCGCGTCGCCCCGGAAGGCGTCCGCGGGCAGTTGCGACAACACCCGTGCGACAGAGGCCTCCACCTGCTCGCGCAGACAGCCGAGATGGTCGTCGACGGAGAGCAGGGCGCGGGCGGTGTCCCGTACGGACCACACCACCAGTACCACCACGCGCAGGGCGGAACCCTCGGCGTCGACGGCGGCGATCGGTTAGCTGCGCCAGTGCCGCAGGCGCACGTCGATCCGGCGGCGCAGCACGAAGGGGCTGATCCAGACGAGTCCGGTGCGGCGGACGCTTCCCCGGTAGCGGCCGAAGAGCGAGAGCACCCAGGCGGAGCCGGTGCGCCCTCGGGTCAGCCCGCCGAAGGCGACGACGGTGACGACGACACAGCCGGCGAGCGCGGTGAGGCCGGTGAGGATGGCCACCCACCCGGGGGCGGCGGGCCCGGGGCGCTCCACGAGGTCGTGGTCGACGGGCGGGGGACGGCGCGGGGATGCCGTAGGGCCCGCCGCCTTCGGGGCTTCCGTGACGGTCCCGGCTTCCGCCTCGGGCAGGGGCCGCTTCCGCAGTTCGGTCATGAGGCCCTTCTGGCCCTTCCGGACCTGCCGGTCGTTCCGGAGGTGACGGTGCGTCGGATGATCTTCACGCACCATCGTCACAGGGGTGTATGTCCGGAATACCGAGCCGAACGTCCTGAATGCCCGGGACTCAGGTCCCTCGGCCAAGGCTTCACCGAGGGCCGTTGTCAGTGGGTGGCCCTACCGTTTTCACCATGACGACGACCTATCTGGAGCTGTCGCAGGACGACGGCGCTGCCCACAAGTTCTACGAAGTGACCGTGGACGAGCTCACGGTGTCGGTCCGTTACGGCCGGATCGGCGCGGCGGGCCAGACGCAGTGCTCCACCTTCCCGACACAGGCGAAGGCGCAGGCCGCCGCGGCGAAGAAGATAGGGGAGAAGGTCCGCAAGGGATACGCCCCGGCGGTCCGTGGACAGCGGGCGGCCCGCGCCGTGACACGCCGTGCGGTGACCTCCGCGCCCTCCACCGCGCGTGCCGTCGCCCCCGTGCTCTGGCGCTTCCGGACCGGGTCGGCGGCCTTCGGCATCCACGTCGACGAGGAGCGCTGCTGGGTCGGCAACCAGGCGGGGGACGTCTTCACCCTCGACCGCTCAGGCGAGGTGCAGGCCCGGTTCAGCCTGCCGGACGGTGTCAAGTGCCTGGTCGCCGACGACTTCTGGATCTACGCCGGCTGCGACGACGGCAAGGTGTACGACCTGTCGTCCAAGCTGCCCTTCGCCGCGTACGACATCGCCACCGACGTCGACATCTTCTGGCTCGACATCCACGAGGGCGTCCTGCACGTGGCCGACCGCTCCGGCCGGCTCACCGTCATCGACCACGAGGACGAGCACCAGTGGGCGCGCGGCGGCCAGGGCGAGCACGCCTGGATGGTCCGGGCCGACGGGGACGCCGTCTACTACGGGGACACGCGGGGCGTCGCCGCCCACGCGCCGGACGGCGGCGGCGAGCTGTGGCACACGGCCACCGAAGGCGGAGTGCTCTTCGGCTGGCAGGAGGACACCGCCGTCTACGCGGGCACGGCCCGCAAGAAGGTCCAGCGGCTCGCGAAGAAGGACGGGCGCGTCGAGGCGGTCTACGCCTGCGACAGCCCGGTGTACTCCTGCGCCACCTCGCCCGGTGGCCGGTTCGTCTTCGCCGCCGACTCGGCGTCCTCCGTCTACTGTTTCGCGGAGGACGGGACCCGACTCTGGAAGCTCGGTACGGGAGGGGGTTCGGCGCTCTCCATGCAGTACCGCGACGAGCGGCTCTACCTGGTGACCACGGACGGGTCGCTGGTGTGCGTCGACGCGAGCGAGGCGGCGATCGAGGCCGCCCAGGGCGGTACGGTCCCGGTCGCCCGGGACATCAAGCTCGCCGCGGCCCTGCCGGTGTACGAGCCGGCGACGACCGTCACCGCCGTGGCGTCCGTCAGCGACGCCCCGGCCGGATCGGTGGTCGTGGAATGTGTGAACGAGTCGGGCAGGACCCGGGTGCGGGTCGTCTCCCAGGGCTACGACTCCGCGTGGAACGTGCAGTTCCCCCGGGCGATCCGGGAGCCCGGCGTGCGGTACGTGGTGGACGCCCTGCACGCCGCCGCGGGCGGCTTCTACCGGGTCCGCGGTGACATCCGGCGGCTTCAGTGACAGCGGGTCACGGGGCGGGGGGTCACGGTGGAGGCGGCACGTTCGACGCGGCCACGGGGGACGGCCCGCCGTTGCCCCCGGCCGGTGCCGAACAGCGGTCGCGGGAGGTCCGGGCGGCCGTCGACGGGCTGCTCCAGATCAGACGGCTGACCCGTCGTCCGGACGGCGGGGACCCGACGACCGGACCCGCCGACTGGGAGCGCCGGCAGCCGCTCCGCGCGGTGGCGCTCGCGCTGGAGTCCGGCGGGCTCGCGCCCTCGTCCGTGGACGCCACCGGAGCCCGGATCACCACCGGGTACCGGGTGAGGGCGGGGGACCGGCCGGAGACGGCGGTGGTGGAGTGGCTGGGCCCGGCGGGCTCGGGCGCCGCCCAGGAGGAGACGGCGGCCCTCGGCGCGTGTGTACCGGCCCTGGCGCGGCTCGGCTGGGAGGCCCTGCTCTACAAGGGCCCGCGAGGCCGCCGCTTCCTGGAGGTCGAACCCATGAACGGCTGATTCCCGAAGGACCGAGGAGCGAGGAGCGAGGAACCGAGGACCGGAGGGGCAGGCCAGGGCCGGAGCGGACCCCGGCGGGGCTCGGGCCGGGCTCAGGCGATCGAGGCGGAGACGATCGCCGAGACCGCGATGTTGCAGGAGGCGGTCACCCAGACCGCCGGGTGCGGCTGGGGGTCGACCAGGGTGGCGCCCAGCTTGCCCGGCGTGACCAGGTCCACGACCAGGAAGGCCACGGCCATCATCACCAGGCCGAGAAGACCGAACGCGGCCGTCGAGACCAGACCCTTGCCGAAGTTGTCGTACGTCGTCCAGATCGACGTGAAGACGATGCCGCCTATGCCGAGGAGCGCCGAGCTCAGCAGGATCGCGGCGTTGCGGTTGCGGTCCTCCCAGATCTGCCGCCCGAGCTTCCCCGGGGTCAGCAGGTCCACGAGCACGATGCCGAGGATCAGCAGAACCACGCCGAGGGCGCCGTAGGCGCCGGCCCGGCCGAGGCCGTTGACGATGTCGCTCATGGTGTGCCGGTCTCCGCTACGTCGCGATCACGGGGGATCGGTGGTCAAGGACCGGCAAAATGTAGCGCACGCGTCAACAGCCCCCGCCGCCCGCCCGGGAATCGGGCGGGCGGCGGACGCTGCGACGGGGAGCCGGGAGAGTGGTGAACGGCCCTGATCAGGTGCCCGGCGGCAGGCTCTTGGCGCGTGAACGGACCCGGAGGGCCGTGAGGATCTCGACCACGCCGACGACGAGGAGCCAGATACCTGCCAGGACCATCAGCACCGCCGCCGACTCCAGCGGGGAGACGATGAGGACCACACCGGCGAGCGCGTTGACGATGCCGAGGAAGACGTGCCAGCCGCGCGCCGGCATCGCGGGGTCGGAGGCCGCCGCGACGGTCTCGGTGATGCCGCGGAAGAGCCAGCCGATCCCGATCCAGAGCGCGAGCAGCAGAATCGACTGCGTCGCTCCCCGGAAACAGAGCAGACCGAGCAGGATCGACAGGGCGCCGCTGATGAAGGCCATGACGCGCAGCGCGGTCGTGGTGTGCGTACCGAAGGCGGCGACGAGTTGCAGCATACCGCTGAACAGCAGAAAGAGACCGAAGAGCAGGCCGGCCACGAACAGTGAGGCGTCCGGCCAGACCAGCACGATGACGCCGAGGACCAGTGACGCGAGTCCGGCGACGAGGAGTGCCTGCCAGGCGGCGCCCGCGAGCGCGCTCAGCGGGCCGGGCGGTATGTCCTGGTGCCTCGGGCCGTCTTGAGTCTGTGCCATGGACGGTTCCCGTCCTTCCGTGGAGGGGATGGGCAGAGCGGGGGGTTCAGAGCGGGGTGGCGTAGGTACTGAGGAAGAGCGCCTCGGCCAGCGCCATGTACTCGATCTCGGAGGGGTCCACGCTCTCGTTGGGGGCGTGGATGAGACAGCCGGGTTCCTCGACGCCGATCAGGGCGATCTCGGCGGTGGGGAACCGGGCGGCGAGCACGTTGCAGAGCGGGATCGAACCGCCCTGCCCCGACTGGACCATGTCCTTCCCGTACGCCTCGTGGAGCGCCGCCGCGAGCGCCCGGTACGCGGGGCCGTCGGTCTGCGCGCGGAACGGCTGGCCGACGCCCTCCGGCTCCACCTCCACCCGGGCACCCCACGGGGCGGCCGCGACGAGATGGTCGGTGAGGGCGCGCAGGGCGTCGTCGGCGTCGATCCCGGGCGGGACCCGCAGGCTGACCCTGGCCCGTACCTTCGCCTGCACCGCGGCCGAGGAGCCCACCACCGGCGGGCAGTCGATGCCGAGCACGGTGACCGCGGGTCGCGCCCACAGCTCGTCGGCGACCGAGCCCGTCCCGGCGAGGGAGACTCCGTCGAGGGCGCCCACGTCTGCCCGGAACTGTTCGGCCGGGTAGTCCACCCCGTCCCAGACGCCGTCGCCGGGCAGCCCCTTGATCACGGTGTTGCCGTGTTCGTCGCGGAGGCTGTCGAGGATCCGGACCAGCGCGGCCAGGGCGTCGGGCGCCGGGCCGCCGAACATGCCGGAGTGCATCGCCCCCTTGAGGGTGGAGACGGTGACGACGACGTTGGCGAGCCCGCGCAGCGAGGTGGTCGTGGTGGGCAGACCGCGCGAGAAGTTGCCGGTGTCGCAGATCAACAGGGTGTCGGCGGAGAAGAGTTCGGGCTGAAGGGGGACGAGCTGCTCCAGTCCCCCGGTGCCCTGCTCCTCCGAACCCTCCGCCACGAACTTGATGTTCACGGGGAATCCGCCGCCGTCCGGGCCGCCGAGCGCGCGCAGCGCCGTGAGGTGCATGGCGATGTTGCCCTTGCAGTCGGCCGAGCCGCGCCCGTACCAGCGCCCGTCGCGTTCGGTGAGTTCGAAGGGAGGTGTCTCCCAGGCGTCGTCGTCCAGCGGTGGCTGTACGTCGTAGTGGCAGTACAGGAGGACGGTGGGCGCCCCCTCGGGGCCCGGCGCCTGACCCACGACCGCGTCCGTGCCGTCGGGGGTCGTCACCCGGCGCATGTCACGGAGCCCGGCCTCCGTGAAGGCCCGCACGAGGAAGTCGGCGGCTTTCGCGCACTCCTCGGGCGGGAACTGGCGAGGGTCGGCCACGGAGCGCATCGCCACGAGCTCGGCGAGGTCCTCCTTGGCCCGGGGCATCAGCGCCCGGACCTTCTCGCGCAGGGCTGCGGTCGCGGTGGACTCTGCGGACATGCGTACCCACTTCCCTCGGGCCGGTGCGGGGTGGTGCTGCGCGAGGCCCCGCACGGCGAACGACACTCCCACCAAAGCACCGGTGGACAAGCGTCGCAAAACATGACTCTTACGGAGTATTAAGACAGGGTCCCGGGCGGCGCGGACCCGCGAGGGCGACGACAGTGGACGGCGTACGTCTCCGATCCCCGTCCGCCCCTCCCGCATCTGGAGAACCACATGGGCCACCTCAACCGACGCGACCTCGGGCTCCTCGTGCTGCGGGTCGGCACCGGTGCCGTACTCGCCGCGCACGGCACCCAGAAGCTCTTCGGCTGGTTCGGCGGGGGCGGCATCGAGGGAACCACCAAGGCGATGGAGGCCATGGGCTTCCACCCCGGCCGGGAGAGCGCCGTCGCCGCCGGTCTCGGCGAGGCGGGCGGCGGCGCCCTGCTCGCCCTCGGTCTCGCCACTCCCGCCGCCGGCGCCGCCGCGGCCGGCGCCATGACCGGCGCCGTCGCCGTCCACGCCCCGGCCGGCTTCTTCGCCCAGAGCGGCGGCTACGAGTACCCCGCGTTCCTCGGCTTCGTCGCCGCGGCGATCGGGGTGACGGGAGCCGGGCGGTACTCGCTCGACCACGCCACGGGGCACGTCCTCGACCGTCCCTGGGTGGTGGCCACCGCCTTCGTCGGCACCGCCATCGCCGCCGCGGCCGTGGTCAACCGCCGCGCCGACGACCGGGCCGCCGCCGAGGAGTCCGCCCCGGACCCGGCGCCGGACCCCGAATCGGCGTGAGCGCCGACCGGTGACGGGGGCCCGCACGCGTCCCCCGTGCGGGAGGGATAGGCTCGCCGCAGAGGAAGGGACGACCGCCCCGCATGAAGATCGATCTGACGGACACCAACTCCAGCAAGATCAACAAGGCGATCCTGGAAGGCCGCAGGGCCGTCGGCACACCCGCCGTCGGCGCCGTGCTCACCCTCCTCGTCGTCACCGACGAGGAGAACGCCTACGACGCGGTCAAGGCCGCCAACGACGCCTCCCGGGAACACCCCTCCCGCACCCTCGTCGTCATCAAGCGCCACGCCCGCACGCCCCGCGAGCGCAACGAGACCCGGCTGGACGCGGAGGTCCGCCTCGGCACCGACGCGGGTTCGGGCGAGACGGTCCTGCTCCGCCTCTACGGCGAGCTCGGCGCCCGCGCCGACTCCGTGGTCCTGCCCCTGCTCCTGCCGGACGCGCCCGTCGTCGTCTGGTGGCCCGTCGACGCCCCCGAAGTCCCGTCCCGGGATCCGCTGGGCGTCCTGGCCCAGCGCCGTATCACCGACATGTACGCGGTCGAGGACCCCCTCGCCGCACTGGAGGCCCGGGCCGCCTCGTACGCCCCCGGTGACACGGACCTCGCCTGGACCCGGCTCACGCCGTGGCGCTCGATGCTGGCCGCAGCGCTCGACCAGGCCCCGTTGGCCGTGACCTCGGCCGCCGTCGAGAGCGAGGCGGAGAACCCCAGCGCCGAACTCCTCGCCCGCTGGTTCGAGGTCCGCCTCGGAGTCCCCGTCGACCGGATCGTCACCGACGGCCCCGTCGTCACCGCCGTCCGTATGGGCACCGCGGACGGCGAGATCCGCATCGACCGGCCCGAGGGCCCGGTGGCCCGGCTCTCCATCCCCGGTCAGCCCAGCCGGGTCCTCGCCCTGAAGGTGCGGACCACCGCCGAGCTGATCGCCGAGGAACTGCGCCGCCTCGACCCCGACGAGGCCTACTCCGCGGCGCTGCGCGGCCGCGCCGGAGCCACCGGCGTCACGGCTTCTCGAACACCATGACGAAGTCGGACGTCTCCCGCACGCGGGGGACGTCCGGGTCCGGGAGCGCCAGGAGCCGCTTCCGGGCCTCGCCCACCAGGCGGGTGTCCTCGCCGGTGACCGACCAGGCGCCGGTGAAGAGCCCGCCCGCCAGGGAGTCGGCCATCGACCGCGGCGACACCCGGAAGACCGCGGGGCGTTCGGAGGCCGTGCCCCGGTAGACGAGACCGCGCGCCTCGGCGATCGGCGCGAGGGTCCACGGCCCGTCCTGACGGGTCCGGCCGGGGTCGAGCCGTTCCTCCAGCTCGCCCACCACGACCCCGACGTCGTCCGTGGGGCGGGTGCCCCCGGCCGGGATCACCAGATAGCGGCCGCCCGGCCGGAGCACCCGGGCCACCTCGTCGAAGACCCGGCCGTGATCGGGCCCTGTGTGCAGCAGCCAGGTGGACACCGCCTGGCCCACCGAGGCCGTCCGTACCGGAAGCCGGCAGGCGTCGGCCACCGCCACCCGCGGACCGAGGCGGTCCAGGGCCCGGGCGAGCATCCCGGACGAGAGGTCGAGCCCGTACACCACGTGCCCGCGCGCCGTCAGTTCGGCCGCCACGATGCCCGTGCCCACCCCGATGTCGAGCACGGGCCGGGCCGGGTCGAGGAGTGGTGCGAGCTGCTCGGCGAAGCCGGCGGCCCGGGCCGTGCCGCCGCGCGAGGCGTCGTACTCCGGGGCGATCGCGTCGAACTCCGGGACGGTGGAGGCCGATGTCATCCTGCTGTCTCCCTTCTCTTCTCCGCCGGACGGGCTCTCCGGCGCACTGCTTGTCCGCGGCGGGGTGTGTCCGCCGCGGACGGTTCCTCCGGTGGTGGTGCGGACAGATGCGCTCCCGCCCTCGGGCGGGTCGGCTCCGGTCCTCGGCACGAGGTGGGTCAGCCCTCGGGCGTGAAGGTCACGGGCAGCGTCGCCATGCCGCGCAGGATGCCCTCGCGCCGGCTCAGGTCCACGTCCGGGTCGGAGAGCCGCAGGTCGGGGAAGCGGCGCAGCAGGGTGCCGATGGCGATCCTGGCCTCCGCGCGGGCGAGAGGCGCGCCCAGGCAGAAGTGCACACCGTGGCCGAAAGCGAGCTGTTGCGGCACTTCGCGTCGTGCGATGTCGAGAATGTCGGCACGGTCGTAGCGGGCCGGGTCGCGGTTGGCGGCGGCGAGCCCGATGATGATCATCTCGCCCGCCGGGACGACGACCCCGCCGATCTCGTACGCGCCGGTGGTGAAGCGCGCGACGCCGCGGCTCACCGGGCCCTCGTAGCGCAGGAGTTCCTCGATCGCGCCCGGCAGCAGCGAGGGGTCGTCGCGCAGTGCGGCGAACTGGTCCGGGTGGCGCAGCAGGGCGTGGACGCCGTTGGCGATGAGGCTCGCCGTCGTCTCGTGTCCGGCGAGCGTGAGCAGGATCGTCATCGCCGTCAGCTCGCGGTCGCTGATCCGCTCCTCGGCCTGCGCGGCACACAGCGCGCTCAGCAGATCGTCCTTCGGGTCCTTCTTGCGCTCGGCGATCAACGGCTCGAAGAACTCGGTGAGTTCGGCCCGTGCGCGGGCACCCTTGGCGAGGCGCTCCGGAGTGTTGGGCGGCATGATCAGGCCGACCGCGAGGCGGGCGAAGTCCGGCTGTCCCTCGGCCGGGATGCCGATGAGCTCGCTCAGCACGGCCATCGGCAGCGGCAGGGCGAACTCGGAGACCAGGTCGGCGGTTCCGCGTGCCGCGATCGCGTCGAGGTAGGCGTCGGTGTGTGCCTGGACCCGGGGTGCGAGCTGCTCCACCCGGCGGGCCGTGAAGGCCTTCGAGACGAGGTTGCGCAGGCGCGTGTGGTCCTCGCCGTTGGCGACGAGCATGCTGGCCATCAGGACGTTGGTGCGCTCCTGGTGCGCCATCTCCTCCTCCAGGCCGTTGACACCGACGGGGCTGCTGCTGAGCCGGGGGTCGGTGAGCGCGGCCACCGCCTCGTCGTAGCCGGTGACCATCCAGACTTCAAGGGTGGGATTCAGCCGCACGCGCTGGACGACACCGTGTTCGCGGATGCGCTCGAAGAGCGGGTAGGGGTTGGGCTGTTGGGCCACGTTTACCGGGACATCGTGAACGATTGTCTGCTCTTGACCGGTCATCTTCCGTAACTCCCCGACGTTTTGTGAAAGATCTCTGGCAAGTAGTCATACCAGCCACCCCAGTTGCGTGGTAGCGTCACCGGCGCTCGGCTCGGATGATGTTCGGCGAAGGACCGGCGAACCGTCGGTGAAAAGATCAGCGAGGCGCTCCACCCACCGGTGCCCGGTGCCTCGTACAGCTCGACTCGGTAGCAGCCAAGGCCTCAACCAGGCCCTATGCGCAGGGGGAGACGTTTCGTGGAGCAAGCGGCAGCCGTGGACCCGATTCTGGATCTGGCCCGTCCGTCGATCCTGCGGAACCCGTACCCGTCGTACGACCGGATGCGGGAGACCTCCCCCGTCTTCTGGCACGAACTGCTCGGTTCCTGGGTCTTGACCAGGCATGCCGACTGCCTCGCCGTGCTCACCGACAGCAACCGTTTCGCCTCCGACTGGCGGCGCGCCGGGGAGGACATCCCCGCCCCGCTCCTGAGCGTGCAGACGCTCGACCCGCCGGAGCACACCGCGATCCGGCATCTGCTGCTCGACGGTTTCCGGGCACAGGACCGCCAGGCGCTGCACGACGGTCTGGAGGGGCAGATCGACGATCTCCTCGCGGAGTTGGCCCGGCGCCCCTCCTTCGACTTCGTCGGGGAGCTCGCCGAGCCGGTGGCCCTCCGCTTCGTCACCGCCTTCCTGGGCGTCCCGGCTCCCGAGCTCGACTGGTTCGTGCCCATGTCCCGTACCGTCGTCGACGGCATGGACGCCGGCCTGTGGCCGGAGAAGCACGAGCCCGCCGTGGCCGCCCGCGCCCGGCTCGCGGAGTACGCGGGCGGGTGGCTCGCCGACCCGCCCAAGGAAGGCCTCATCGCGTACGTCGCCGAGCACGCGGCGGACAGTGGCGTAGCAGAAACGGTTCTGCGCAACAGTCTGCGCGCCGTTCTCCACGCCGGCTACGAATCCGCGTCCCGGCTCCTCGGCAACGCGGCGGCCGCCCTCCTCACCACCCCCGGCGCGCTCTCCTCGTTCCGGGCGACCCCGGCCGCGGCCGTGGACGAACTCATCCGGTACGACGCACCGGTCCAGGCGGACGCCCGGGTCTGCGTCACCGACACCGAACTGGGTGGCGTCACGATGAGAGCGGGTGATCCGGTCACGCTCTTCCTGGGCGCGGCCAACCACGACCCGCTCCGCTTCGACCACCCCACAGAGCTGCGACTCGACCGCGCACCGAACCCACACCTCGGGTTCGGCCGCGGGGCCCACGCCTGTCTGGGCGCGTCCATGGCGATCCGGCTCACCGGATCGGTCCTCGGGACCCTGGCCAAGGACCACCCCGACGCACGGGCGGTCGCGGAACCGGACCACCGGCGCAATCTGACCCTTCGCGGTCTCGACCGCTTCGAGGTCACCTTGCGTCCAGAGACGGGGGAGGAGGTACGACCATGAAGTACTGGCACTGAAACCAGTGAGCGTGCGGCCCGTCCGGGAGGCGGGCACCACGCCGGTGCACGACACCCGTGCACCCCGCCGGAGCCCGAACCCGCTGCGCGGTTCGGGCTCCGGCCCATGTCCGGGACCCGGTCCGGGCTCCGGACCGTACCCGCAGTGCCTCGTGCCCCGTGGCCGGGACGACGGGAGGGCCCGGCCGTCAGCCGGCCACCGGCACCACGCGGGCGTCGTCGACGAACAGGTTCAGCGCGCCGTCGACGGGACACCGCAGGCCGACCGACAGACGCAGGACCCGGCCGTCCGTGTCGAGCGTGTACGCGGCGGCCACCTGGAACAGGTCGTGCCCCGCAGGGCATGTGAGCACCTTCGGGTCTGTCCCCGGAGCCGGAACGGCGGAGGGCTCAAGCCGACGGAGCGGGGTGTCCGGGCTCTCGTGCACATCCCCGTCCTGTACGCCGATGGGCAGGCAGCAGCCCTCGCAGAAGCACTCCCACGGGGTCACCTCGAACCGGTCCGCGTCGCAGTAGCGGCAGGCGAGGGCACCGGTCACGATCCGCCGGTCCGTCCCGCCGGGCGCGGCCCCGCCCAACAGCCGCCCCAGGGCGCCGTCCCCCGCCTCGTCGCCCACGGGTCCGTCGTTCCACACGCGCGTGCTCTCCACGACGGGAATCGTGTCACCCGTGGAGCGGCGTGACTCCGCCGGGTCCGTCCCCGCGGGCCTTCGTCCCCGGCGCGGGTGGCCGAACCCGAGCCGGCCGAGCGGGGCGGGGTCTCAGCCGCGCAGTCTGCCCGGCAGCCAGCGCAGCTGGGCCGCCTGCTGGAAGGCGCCGCCGCCCTCGTGGTCGTTGAAGTCGTACACCTCGATCGCCTTCTCGTCCTCGGCGTACGCGTTGAAGGCGGCGAACACCGTCGACGGCGGGCAGGTCAGGTCCTCCAGGGCCGTCGAGAACAGCGCCGGCGCCGTGGCGCGGGCCGCGAAGTGGACCCCGTCGAAGTAGGCGAGCGTCGCCCGGATCCGCTCCACCCGGCCGCGGTGCGTCTTGAGGTAGTTGCCGATCTCGCGGTACGGGGTGCGGTCCGTGATCGTCGTGGCACGGGGGAAGTCGCACAGGAACGGCACGTCCGGCGCCACCGCCACGAGGTCGCTCACCAGCCCCGCCACGGCGATCGTGATCCCGCCGCCCTGACTGACGCCGGTCACCGCCGTACGGCTCGCGTCCACCAGGGGGTGCGAGCGGGCGGCCTCCACGGCACGGACCGCGTCGGTGAAGAGCCGCCGGTAGTAGTAGGTGTACGGATCCTCGACGCCGCGCGTCATGAAGCCGGGGAACGACGGCGCGCTGCCCACCGGGTCCGGGGTGTCACCGGTCGCCCAGCCGCTGCCCTGCCCCCGGGTGTCCATCACGAAGTGGGCGAACCCGGCCGAGGCCCAGAGCAGATGTGTGTGCGGAAGGCCGCGCCCGCCGCCGTACCCGAGGAACTCCACCACGACCGGCAGCGGTTCGGTCGTACCAGCGGGGAGGACGAACCAGCCCTTGACCGGCTGTCCGTCGAAACCGGCGAAGGTCACGTCGAAGGCCTCCACCGTGGAGAGCCCCGTCGGGACCGCCTCGAAGCGTGCGTCCAGCTCGTGCGCGCGTGCCTCGCCGAGGGTCTCGGCCCAGAAGGAGTCGAAGTCCTCCGGCTCCACGGAAGCGCTGCGATAGCCGTGGAGCTGGTCGAGGGGCAGGTCGAACTGGGTCATGAGAACCGCCTGGGGAGTCGCCCGGTGAGGGAGGGTCACGTTCGATATGTCGACCGGTTCACCCCGGCCCGCACGATGATCGTATTCATGTACGTGAATGCCGATCGCTCCGGTCTGACACTCCGCGCCGTCGATGCCACGAGAACGCCACCTGGACGGTCCCCGTGACATCCTCGGACGAACCGCCCACAGCGTGTCCAGTTGTGGGCCTTCGTCGTCCTGCGCGGAGGGACACCATGCTCATCAGCCACGCCGTACGTCACCATGTGCTGCACGTGACGCTCCACCGCGACCTGGACGTCACCAACCGGGCCGCCGCCGCCCTCCAGGTCCAGGCCCTGGTCCAGACGCACCGTCCCACCCGCGTCGTCGTCGAGGTCCCGAGCGCCGAACCCACTCCGGCCACCCTCAGCGCCCTCTCCCGTGCCCACCGCATGTGCGCGAGCCTCGGCATCCCCCTCGCCCTCAGCGGTGCGAGCGCCCGCACCCGCCGGCTCCTGGACGTCACCGCCGAATGAACCGCGCGGCGGGCGGCCGCCCCGCGAACGGAGGGCAGGGTGCTCGCCGTTCTCCCCGCAAGACGGTGGCGTGGCGACCGAACCGGAATGTGGCGGTCAGTGGCCAGGCGACTTGCCGCCACCGTGTAGGGGACAACCATCTGCCCGGCAGGGCTGATGATGCTCCGCATGACCTCCGTAACCCACATCCCCGGCTACGCCGGGCCCACGCGCAGGTGGCGCGGCCAGATGGCGGCGCTCACCTGTGCGGCGGCCGTGGCCGGCGGCCTGCTCATACCCCTGCGGGCCACCGCCCAGCCCGTCGTCTACGGTGAACCCGCCCCGGCGAGCGACACCCGGTCCTACGACGTCACCCTGATCACCGGTGACGTGGTCCACTACACGGACGGGCCGGGCACCCGTGACACCCTCACCGTCGACCGTGCGGACGGCACCGCGGGCGGCGTCGAGGTGCAGCAGCTCGGCGACGACTACTACGTCATTCCCGACGAGGCCGCCCCGCTGATCGCCGCCGGCACCCTGGACCGTCGCCTGTTCGACGTCACCGGGCTGATCGCGATGGGCTACGACGACGCCCGTGTCGACGGCCTTCCCGTGATCGCCACGTACGGCGCCGCGACCCGCTCCGTGCCCGCCGCCCCCACCGGCAGCTCCCTGACGCATCGCCTGGACAGCATCCACGGCGCCGCGCTGACGGTTCGGCGATCCGGGCAGGGGGCGTTCTGGAACGAGGTCGTCGCCACTCCGGGCACCAGCCGTACGCTCTCGACCGGAGTGAAGAAGCTGTGGCTCGACGCCCGGGTCAAGGGCGCGTTGAAGGACTCGGTGCCGCAGATCGGCGCGCCGAAGGCCTGGGCCGAGGGTTTCGACGGGACGGGTGTCAAGGTCGCGGTGCTCGACACCGGCATCGACCCCGGTCATCCGGACGTGAAGGACCGGATCGTCGGCTCCAAGAGCTTCGTCCCCGGTCAGGCCGTGCTCGACGAGAACGGTCACGGCACCCATGTCGCCTCGACCGTGGCCGGCTCCGGCGCCGCCTCGGGCGGCGCCGACAAGGGTGTCGCCCCCGCCGCCGATCTGCTGGTCGGCAAGGTGCTCGGCAACGACGGCTACGGGCAGAACTCCGGGATCATCGAAGCCATGGAGTGGGCCAAGGCCGAGGGCGCCTCGGTCGTCTCCATGAGCCTGGGCGACACCACGCCCGACGACGGCACCGACCCGATGGCCCAGGCCGTCAACGCGCTGTCGGCCGACGGCGGACCGCTGTTCGTGATCGCCGCGGGCAATGCCTACGACCCCGGGGCCATCTCCACCCCCGGCTCCGCGGAGAAGGCGCTGACCGTCGCCGCCGTGGACAGGTCCGACGCGCGGGCTCCCTTCTCCGGCCAGGGACCGCTTGTCGGCAATTCCGGCCTCAAGCCGGACATCTCCGCTCCCGGCGTGAACATCACCGCCGCCGCATCGCAGGCGGTCCCCGGGACCACCGGCATGTACCGCACCATGTCCGGTACCTCGATGGCCACCCCGCACGTCGCGGGTGTGGCCGCGATCCTCAAGCAGTGGCACCCGGACTGGACCGGTCAGCAGCTCAAGGACGCGCTGATGAGCACGTCCAAGCAGCTGCCGGACTACACCCCGTACGAGATGGGCACCGGGCGGGTCGACGTCCCCGCTGCCGTCGACGCGCAGATCACCGCGACGGGTTCGGTCGCCGCCGCCTCGTACGACTGGCCGCACAGCGCCGGCGACCCGGTCGCCGAGCGCACCGTGACCTACCGCGACCAGGGCGACCGGCCCGTCACCCTGGACCTGGCCACCGACACCTCGGCCGACGCGTACACGCTCTCCGCCGGTCAGGTCACCGTTCCGGCCGGCGGCAGCGCCGAGGCCGTCCTCTCGCTGGACCCGGCGAAGGCCGCCGTGGGAACCACCTTCTCCGGACAGGTGGTCGCCAAGGACCACGCCACCGGGACGGTCGTGGCCCACACCGGGTTCGCCCTGGCCAAGGAGCGTGAGCTCTACGACCTGAGGATCGACGTGCGGGGGCGGGACGGCAAGCCCGCGACGGGGTGGGTTCACCTGTCACGGCTCGGATCGACCACAGCCACGGACTTCGAGGTCGCGGGTACCAAGACCCTGCGCATGCCTCCGGGCAACTACGTCGTGTGGTCGCGGATCGATGTGGAAGCGCCGGCAGGAACACGGCGGCACAGGCGCTGCTGATCGACCCCGAGACCAGGCTGAACGATGACGCCACGGTCACTCTCGACGCCTCGAAGGCCCGGCTGATCAGCGCCAGGACACCGAAGTCGACCGAGACGCGCGAGACGCAGTACGAGATGGTCCGCACCGTGGAGGACGGCAACGTCATCCGTAGCGTCGTGACCATGCCGATCGTGGTGGACGAGCTGTGGGTGAGCCCCACCGACAAGGTCAGCGAGGGCGACTTCCAGTTCCTCACCCGCTGGAACCTTCAGGAGCCCCGGTTCACCTACCGTGCGAGCGGTGGCTCGGTGCCCGCCATGGTGCAGACCCGCAGCATGCTGCTCACCGGCAGGCACCGGCTGCACACGGCGTACGTCCACACGCGTGCCGCCGCCGACTACGCGGGCCTGGACGTCAAGGGCAAGGCCGTGATCGTGGACAGGAGTGACGCGGTGCCGCCGCGCACCCGGGTCGCCAACGCGGAGGCCGCCGGCGCCAAACTGCTCATGGTCCTCAGCGACCGGCCGGGCAGACTCAACGAGTCCTACGCGACGACGGGCCTGACCGGCATCCCCGTAGTGACCGTGCACCAGTCGCAGGTGGCCGACCTGCTCGACCGCGACGAGCGCGGCGAGGAACTCGTGATCGACGCCCAGGGTGCCCCCCGCTACCTGTACGACCTGGTGTCCCGCCACCCCGACCGGGTTCCGGACCGCTCGCTGACCTACGCGCCCGACCCGGACCGTGACCTGGCGCAGCTCGCCAACCGCCTCTACTCGGACCGCGCCGCCACCGGGTACGGCTACCGCTACGACGTTCCCACCTACGGCGCCGGCGTCGTCCACAACATGGACGAGTCCTACCCGATGGTCCGCACCGAATGGGTGGACCACCTGGAGGGTGGCTCCTCCTGGTTCGAGGACCACACCACCTGGGACTCGCGCGGAGTCCAGAACACCTCCGGTGGGCGGCTGAACCACACGGCCGGCAAGAACTACACCACCAGTTGGCTCGCCCCGGTCCAGCACCCGGGCATCGGCTCCGCGTACGCGGGCCCCTACCGCGACGGCAACAACACCCTGTCGCTGGCCGTCACCCCGTACGCCGACGGCGGCGCCGTCGACCGGTCCGGTTTCCTGGACAAGAGCACCACCAAGATGGCGTTGTACCAGGGTGAATCCCTGGTCGGGCAGTCCTCGAGCCGCTCGGTGACCGCGCGCAACCGACCCGCCGAAGCTCTGCCGTACCGGCTCGTCATGGACAGCGCACGCAACGCGGCGGACTGGCACACCGCCGTGCGCAGCCACTCCGAGTGGGGCTTCACCTCCGGGGCGATGGCCGCCGGTTCGGGCCGGGAGTCGGTGAAACTGCTTCAGCCGCACTTCGAGGTGGACACCGACCTGGCGGGCGACGTCGAGTCCGGACGCCGCATCGAGCTCACCCTCTCCGCCTCGACTCAGCAGTGGCTCGACTCGACCACGTACGCGGATTCCGCGACGCTGTCGGTGTCGTACGACGACGGCGCCACCTGGCAGCCGGTCGCTCTGGACCGTGACGGGTGAGGCTCCTGGTCGGCGGAGCTGAAGCTGCCGAGGACGCCGGGCGGCTTCGTGTCGCTCAAGGCCGGCGCCGAGGCCGCGAACGGGCTGACCGTCGAGCAGGAGGTGATCCTTGCCTTCGGTCTGAAGTGATTCCGAAGGATCCTCCGAGTCTGTCGGCTGCCGGCCCGTATCCACGGGCCGGCAGCCGATCGGCGTTGCCCGAGGACCGTGTGCCGGGCGGCCGGATGCCCTACCCTGCCCGGCTCGAAAGGCATGGCGGCCAAAGGCGTGCCAGCCAACGGTGTGCCCCCACTGCCGCGGCCGGCGGTCACGGACGTGCGACCGCCGAACCGCGACGTGCGGGGGATCAGCCGGGCAGGCCGGCCACGACGATCTTCGTCTTCCCCGCGTCCTTCAGGTCCATGGCGTAGAACGCGACCTCGCCCCGGGCGTGGATCCCGATGCCCTCCATCGGGCTCCAGTGGGAGGAGTCGACCATCGAGCCCAGGTCGTGCATGCGGCCTTCGGGGTTCCACACCACGGCCGTGGTCACGTCGGGCGCGGTCTCGGCGGTGCCGATGATCCACCCCGCGTCGTTCACCTGCTTCGCCTCGGCGTCGAAACCGAAGTCGGGCAGCCGGGTCATCGTGCCGCCCGGCTTGAGGACGAAGGCGTCGTCACCGCTGCTCCCGGCGACCGTTCCGGAGGAGTTGACCGACCTGGCGAAACTGTCGGTCATGCCAGGGAGCGTGCCCAGGTCGGTGATCCTGCCGTCGGCGTCCCACCGCACCGCGTGCCGCCTGCCGTCCTTGGAGGAGTGGCCGACTACCACACCGGCGTCGTTGACGGCGAGCGGTTCGGTCAGTGAGCGGTTGTCCGTCAGGTGGGCGAGCTTGCGGTATCCGTCCTTCGCGTTCCAGATGTACCCGTCGTTCACCGTCTGGTCGCGGCCCGTCGCCGGGTTCCTGACCAGCCCCGTGGCGTTGCCGATCACGGTGCCCTCGTCGGTGACGGCGAAGCCGCGGGCGTAGGTGTACGCCTCCCAGCCCGGCAGCGGCAGCGGGGTGAGCTCACCTTCCGCGTTCCAGAGGATGGCGCGGGTCTGCTTGGCGACGGTCAACTGGCCGGTGGCGTAGCCCTGCGACGGGCTCTGGGCCAGGGCGTAGCCGGTGCCGGTACCGGGGTTGGCCAGCAGAGTGACACCGCTGCCCGGAGCCCAGCGGACCGGCCGGGTGACGCCGGCGACCTGCTGGGAGCCCGAGACCCGTCCCCTGTCGTCCAGGCTGAACCCGAGCGCGGGCCCGAACGAGCCGGTGACCTCGGCCTGCGGCTGCGTGACCCTGCCGAGCAGGACATCCGCACCGCCCAGTGCGGTGCCCGCGTCCGTCGCCAGCGAGAACCGTCCCACCAGCCGCCGCCCGGCCGGCGGGGCGATGTCCGCGACCATGCGGCCGCGGATCCGGAGGGACTCGCCGGGGGTGAGGTGGACGGGCTCCGCGCTGTCCACGGTCACCGAGCCGAGCGACGTCGAGAACAGGGTGTCCTGGACGTCGAACGTGGTGCTGCCGGAGGGGATGTCCGTACCGGCGATGTAGATCAGGTAGTAGCCGGGCGCCGGGTTCTTCACGTTCAGCGACTCGCGGGCGCCTCCGTTGGTGGAGGAGGCGATCAGCGCGCCGGACGGAGCGATCAGGTACAGGTCCAGGTCGGCGTTCCTGTCGGAGGCGTTGCCGATGTTCACCTCCAGCCGGGTCGCGTCCCGCGGCACCGCGATCTGTTTGCCCGTGATCTGCTGGTCGGCGAGGGTCGGGTGAGCCTCGGAGAGTGCGCCGAGCGCCCCTCACAGCCCTGAAGGTCCGCTCGACCGGGGAGTGCAGCGCGGCCTCGTCGATCACCGTGGACGCGGGGTCGAGCGACGCGCCCAGCAACGGACACCGTGTGGAGATCCAGGCGCTGCGCGCATCCTCCGAGGGGCAGGGGCCCTTGCCGGGCGACGCGCTCGTGCTGGGCAGCGCGGTCCACGACGGTGCCTGGCTGCCGGTGGCGGAAGGCTTCACCAGGAGCAACGCCGATCGCTGGGGTGATCAACCGACGTGGATGTTCAGCGTCGGCATGGCCGCGGCCCTGCCGGGACCGTTGCGCCGGCTTGCCGAACGTATGGTGCAGCCACGCATCGCCGCTCTCGTCGAGCTTGTCCGCCCTCGGGACCATCGGCGTATCTCGGGTGTAATCCGGCGCGAACACCTCGACCGGAAGGGTGCCTTGCTGTTCCGACTGCTCGGTTGCCGCTACGGGGACCACCGAGACTGGGCGGCGATCGACGCCTGGGCGGACGACATCGCCCGGCAGCTCGACGCGTGACGAGGTGGCGGTGCGCCGGGAAGCGGATCTCGTGACGGCGCTGCCTCAGCACCGGGGTGGGTGAGACGAGCCCTCCCGAGTCGCTCGTCATTCGGTGACGCGGACCGCGAGCGCGGGGCGGATGGCGGCAGCGCGGCGGGCCGGCCCGATCGTTGCGAGGAGGGACGCGGCGAAGGTGGCTGCGGCCAGGCCGCAGATGCTGGTCCATTCGACCGGGAAGCCTCCTTCGAGGCCCTCGAACGCGGCGCTGTTGGCGTACATCAGCCAGGTGGTGAGCACGCCCAGGAGGGAGCCGAGCACGATTCCTTCCATGGCGATGAAGGTGCTCTCCCAGAGGAAGGACCGTTGGACGGTCCGCGCCCGGAAGCCGAGGGCTCGCAGGATGCCGATGGTGCGTCGGCGTTCGCGTACGGATCGGACCATGACGACGCCGAGGCCGGTGATGCCCACGCCGAGGCCCAGGGCGAGGAAGCCCTGCATGAGGCGGAAGAAGGCGGTGCTGGAGTCGAACTGTTGGCGGATGTCCGACTCGATGGGTGTGGCGACCAGGCTGGACGAGAGCTGCTCGCCCTGCAGTCGGGTCGCCAGGGCGTCGGGGGATGTTCCGGGGCTGGTTCTGACCAGTGCGGAGGCGTTCTGGGCCTGGGCGCCGAAGAGCTCGCGCGTCGCCTGCTCGCTCGACACCACGGGGTAGGTGGTCGAACTGGCGCCGGTGCCAGGGTAGAAGACCAACCCGTTGCTGAGTACCCCGGCGATGATCTTCTGTTCGCTTCGGCCCGTGCGGGGGTCGGTCAGGGTGAGGGTGTCGCCGGGATCGTAGTAGTCGCCGGCCGGGCCGCCGGTGCTGCCGAAGAAGGCGTCGAGCACGACGTAGCGGGGGTCGGAGGCGAGAGCACGCCATACCGCGGGGTCGTTGTTCAGGCCGGGCAGCCGCTCCCGGAAGGTGATGCCGGTGATCGCCCCGTCCGGCACGCCGACGACGGCGGTGTCGAGCGGTTGGGGGCTGCGGTGTCCCGGATCGGTGGCCCGCCCTGTGGCGTTGAGCAGCGGTGTCACGGCGGCGATCCCGGCGGCCGACGGGCCGCCGCGGAGATCGGAGACGAGTCGGTCGCCGGC
>NZ_JBIRMW010000013.1:0-159867 GCF_044331325.1 Streptomyces sp. NPDC017246
AACAAGGACCTCGACAATCCTCATTCTTGCTGGTCAGAGGCACTTTTCGCTTACCTGACCACCCGTCGGACAGCCCGCTTCATGAAAGCGCGAGGTTAGATATCGTCCTATTTGGCGCTCGAGAGGGTCCTCGATGCGAGTACGGCAAGCTGGCGCAAGTGCTGGCAGTGCTGGGTTGCTGCGGGTTCGGTGCGCTCAGGGATGACTCAGTCCATGTCCTCGAAGCAGGTTTGCAAGATGCGGGTGCGCTTGGGGTCGAGGGTGCCGTCGTTGTTGAGCCGTGTAAGGACGCAGCCGGCGGTGTCCGCGTCGATCAACACCATGTCTGTTCCCCCGAACTCGGCGCGTCGTAGGGTGGCAGGGAATGACGCATGGCGGTGTTCGTGCCAGAGACGGGCGGCGTTCTGCGCCTGTTCAGATGATTCGCTCACCCGAACCATGTTGCCGCAGCTAATGTGTGGGCCCGCGTTCACGTCTTCAAACGCCGGGTACCAGCGGCTCAAAGGGCTGACTGTCGTGAAGGTTCGCGCCGGACATCCCGACGGAAATGGGCAGACCCGTCCGCTCGGTGATCAAGTGGATCGTCGAGCCTTTCTTGCCCCGGTCGACAGGATTCGGACCTGCCAGCTCCCCCTTTCAGGGCCCGCATGTGCACCGAGTCGACAGCGCAGCCCGACCAGTCCAGGCCGCCGCGCGGGCGCAGTTCGTCGAGGATGACGCGGTGCTACTTGACCCCGACCCGGGCAGTGCTCCACTCAGTGAAGCGCCGGTGTGCGGTCGACCCCGACGATCCAAAAACCTGCGGCAACTGCCGCCATGTACAGCCTGTCGTGGCCACGGAGATAGTCGCGGCCAGCACTTTGCGATCGCTGGCGCCGACCGCACTCCGCTACTTCTACGACTTCGCCCTCCGCCGACTCCCCGCCGCGTTCGCCACGGCCCGTCAGGACACCGTCACGGCGGCCACGGCACCGCTGGCCGAGACGTTCGCCGACGCCGGCGGCATGGTCCAGCTGAGCCGTGAGCAGGCTCGCGGCCGGGCCGGCGACTTCGAGATCATCGAGTACGTCCTGCGCGATCAGCCCGGAGGCGTCCCCGGCACGTGGGGCCACCACTTCGACGACTACCTCCTGCACGCTCCCATCACCGACCGGTACCGCCCACATCGGCCGCTGGAACCTCGTCGACCGCACCCCCGCCGCCATCGAGGTCGACGTCCGTGCCCCCGCGCTGACGAGTCGGGGTGATCCCCGCAGTTGGCTTCGTGTTCGTCGCCGACGCAGCCTCGATCGTCAGTCGAGGCCTTCGATGAGGCGGAAGTCGCGTTCGACACCGTCAGCAAGTGCGGCCAGCGCCTCCTGGTAGGCCGCACTCGCATGTGCGGCGTCCTCCTGTTCGAGGCTGTCGCACTCGATCAGGACGGTGCTCTCGGCGATTCTGGCGTCGTGTGGGACGACCCGGCATGGGTCTTGGGTGAGCGTCGGCGGGCGAGGGTGAGGCTGGCCATCGTCGTGATCGCCATCGCGGCGACGCCGACCAGCGCCGCGGTCGTGTAGGCGTCTTCGTTCGGGAAGAGGCGGCCCGTGGCGGTGCCGGCGGCCAGGACCAGACCGCCGATGGCGCTGCCCAGGGAGTACCCGACGCTGCGGACGACGTAGTTGAAGCTCATGGCGCTCGACGTCTCGCTCTTGGGGGTGACGGCCAGGATGACGCCGGGCATGGCGGCCGAGAAGCTGCCGACGCCGAAGCCCAGCACTCCCATGGCCGCGAGCAGTTCGGCCAGGTTGGACCGGGCGGTGGCGAACAGGACGAACCCGCCGCCGACGATGGCGGCGCTGCCGGCCAGGAGCATGGGGCCGTCGATCCGTTCGCGGACTCGCGGCGTGAGCTTGCCGGCGACGAAACCCAGCACGGAGAACGGGATGAGGACCAGCCCCGCCACGAAGGTGGTCAGTCCGAAGCCGTAGCCGGCGCTGTGCGGTGTCTGCGCGTAGCGGGTGATGAGCGTGAGCAGGAGGTACATGCCGCTCCCGCCGACGAACATGGCGATGTTCGCCCCGGCGACCGCCGGGTGCCGTACCGCCCGGACATCGACCAGGGGCGTCTTGGTTCGCAGTTCGGAAACGGCCCAGGCGCAGAGCAGGAGTACGGCGGCGACGGCGAGGGTCGCCGCCACGGCGAGGTGTCGGCTCCACAGGCTCCGCTCGCCGGCCAGGAGCAGGACGAGGAGCAGTCCACCTGCCAGGACGAGCGCACCGGCCACGTTCACATGAGCGGAGCGGCCTTCGGGAGCGGCGGGCATGGAGCGCCACGCGGTCACGAAGGCGATGGTGGTGACGAGGAGGCCGAGGCCGTAGGCGGCCCGCAGTCCGCCGAACTCGGCGAGCAGCGCGGCCAGCGGGTAGCCGACGCCGGCTCCGATGATGGAGACCACGGAGATCAGGGCGATCGTGGCCGTGCTGCGCTCCTCGGGAAGATGGTCGCGGGCCACGCCCATCATCAGCGCCGTAAGACCGAGTCCGACGCCTTGGGCGGCTCTGCCCACGAGTAGCCAGGCGAACGGCAGCGGCAGCACGGTGAGCGCGCTGCCGACGACGACGACCGCCAGCGTGGCGAGGATCGTGGCCCGCCGGTGCGGACCGGCTCCGAGCCGGCCGAGGACGGGTGTGGCGACGGCGCCGCTGAGCAGGGCGATGGTCAGCGTCCACTGCGCGCTGTCGAGGGAGACGTGGAACGTGGTCGCCACGCTGGTGATGAGCGGCGTCCCGAGGCTGGCGACCGCCGCCACGACCAGGGCGATGAACGTCAGGGCGGGGACCAGCAGACGTGCCTCGGAACTTCTCAGGGCAGTGCTCATGGGTTGGTCATGAGCCTGGGACGCGGTCACCGTTCCGACTCCTCTCGGGCGTGGCTTTCGAGCTCCGCCAGATGCAGCAGCGCCGGAAGGGCTGCTGCCAGGGCCTCGACCTCGTCATCGGTGAGTTCGTCGATCAACCGCGCGTACGCGTCGACGCCTGCCTGGCGTCGCGTCCGGACGTACGACGCGCCGGCCTCGGTCAGGCACACCAGCGTGACCCGCTTGTCGGAGGGATCGCCCTTCCGCTCGACCAGCCCGGATTTCTCCATGACCCGGACCAGGACGGTCATCGCGGGCTGGGTGACGCCCTCGGCCACCGCCAGATCGGTGATCCGTCGCGGGCCGGTCTTGTCCAGGGTGGCCAAGGTGGCGGCGGACGTCAGGCTCATGTCACGGGGAAGGCGCCTCACGGCCCTGGTGGCCAGACCGTAGAGGGCTGACCCGATGGCATCGGAAGCGCCGTGCGCGGCGTCTCGGCGACTCATGTCTGAAGCATAGCAACTTTATATGAATCCTTTATGCATTCCCGTGCCACCGGTCGGCGAGGGCTTGGCGAGTACAGCACCTACGAACTCGGCATCCGGCCCGAGGCGTACGACCCGAAACTCGGCGTCGACTTCACCCCGCTGCGCGAGTAGGACCTGCTCGCCGCCGGTCTCGGCCAGGCCGCCTGAGCCGTGAGGGAACTGGCTGGTGACGCCCTTCGCGGGGGGCGGTCCGGGATACCCCCCGAATCCTGCTGATTCAGCGAAGATCCGACCGGGCCTCAGTCAGTCGATGCCTTCCACGATGCGGAAGTCGCGCTCGACGGCGTCGGAGAGGACGACCAGCGCCTCCTGGTAGGCCGCACTCCCGTGCGCAGCGACCGCCTGCTCGAAGCTGTCGAACTCGATCAGGACGGTGCGCTCGGCGATCCCGGCGTCATGTGCCACGACCCGACTGCCACGGACGAGGACCCGACCGCCCCCGGCCTTGACGGCCGGACCCGCCAGCTTGTTGTAGGCGGCCAGTTTCTGAGGGTCTGAAATGGTGCGGTAGACGCTGACCCAGTAGCCCTTGGGCATGGAACCTCCAGAGTGGGGATGAGTGCTTCTGACTTACGGGTTGGTCTCGGACGCGATCGGCGGCCGGTCCTTTGTCGGTCTGCTGACCACCGCGAGTCGCCTTCGTGTCAGCCGAGCCGGGGAAGGCGGACGGCGCGCGCGATTTCTGCGGCGCCGCCCAGGCGGATCAAGGTGCCGGACGCGCCGCGTTGTGCGTTGGCGATGATCGTGGACCGGAGTTCGGATTCCCCGGTGTCCCGCGAGCTGATCGGGCCCGGGTCGAAAGTGGCCGTCAGGACGTCGTGTTCTCGCGTCGCCCAGCCTTCGAATACGCGACTTGTGGTGTGCAACGTGGCCCGGTAGTCGGCGTCGCCGCTGTTGCGCTGAGCGAGCAGCGCCAGTGCGGCGACTGTGCCGTGACCGCAGGCGGGCAACTCGCCTTCGCCGGTGAAGAACCGGAGTCGATAGGACGGTCGAGCCTGATCCTCGCCGTCCACCGCAGCGATGAAGACCGCGTGCGAGGTGCCTGTCTCAGCGGGAATGCGCCGTCGCTCGGCATCGGTGAAGGGCGCGTCGTCGAGAACGGCGGTCGGACTGCCGCCCCGGCCCTGCCGCCGGCACGCGTCGACGATCGTCACCTCGGGCATGGCGCCGCGTCCATCGTGATCAGCATCGTCAGGTCGAGCGCGGGTGCGCTGTGTGTCAGAGCGCCGATCGAGATGAGGTCGACGCCGGCATCGGCAAGGGCGCGAACCCGGTCCAGGGTGACGTTGCCGGAGACCTCCAGGAGGATCTCCGAACCGCCGGAACGCCCGGTCCTCATTCGCACCACTTCTTCGACGTCGGCCACCTCCATGTTGTCGAGCATGAGCCAGCCAGCTCCCGCTTCCACGGCTTCGCGGGCCTGAGCGACCGTCTGCACTTCGACGTCGATCGGCAGACTCGTCCCGGAATCGACCATTCCCTTCCGGACCGCATGAATCGCGGCGATCACCCCGCCCGCCGCGGTGATGTGGTTCTCCTTCAGCAGGGCCATCGCCGCCAGAGTGAGCCGGTGGTTGCTGCCGCCGCCGGCCGTGACGGCGTACTTGTCCAGGGCCCGAAGCCCCGGGGCGGTCTTGCGGGTGTCCAGGATCCGCGCCGGGGTTCCGGCCACGGCTTGGACGAAGCCGTCGGTGACAGTGGCGATGCCGCACAGGCGCTGCAGGAAGTTCAGCACCGTACGCTCGGCGGTGATCAGGCTGCGAGCCGATCCGGTCAGCCGCACCAGGACGTCCCCGGCCTGCACCCGCTCGCCGTCCGCGACCAGAGTCTCGACCTCGACCTCCGGGGCGGTCTGGGCGAAGACTTCGTGGACCACGGGGATTCCGGCGACGACACCGGGCCGGCGGGTGCTGATCTCGGCAGTGGCGATCAGATCGGCCGGGACGCTCCACAAGGTGGTGATCTCGTCGACGGCCCTGTCCGCCGTCAAGGCGGCGGCCACACTGGCCCGCGCTGCCGACGCGGGGAAATCTGCGATCTTCATGGATGATTCCTCGGCTCTCAGAGATCGAGCATCGGGCCGACGAGGCCGTGGACTGCTTCCTTCACGGCTTCCCCGAGCATCGGGTGGGCAGGGATGTTCCTGGCGATCTCGTGCGCTGTGAGCTCCCGCCTCCGTGCCGGTGTCAGCTCGGGCAGGAGCCCGGTGACCTCCGGCCCGATCAGATGGGCGCCCGGCAACTCACCGCGCTCGGCGTCGCCGAGCGGCGGCAACGAACCCGACGCCAGCGCGGGAGATGGCATCCTCCATGACGTGTCGCTCCGTTCAACAGCACCGGATCGATGGTTCGGCCCCATCAAAACCCCCTCGATCCGGGCCACGCCAATAGCCCCACAGGACCTCCCCATAGGCTCGGACCTATCGCGGGAGCAAGGAGCGGACATGCACGACCACCAAGGCGTCGAACTTCGTCATCTCCGCTACTTCGTCACCGTCGCCCAGGAGGGCACGATGACGGAGGCCGCACGGGTGCTGCGGATCGCGCAGCCCAGCCTGAGCCAGCAGATCAGCGCCCTGGAACGCCGAGTCGGGGCCAAGCTGTTCCACCGCAGGCCCAAGGGGATGGAGCTGACCGAGGGCGGCCGGATCCTGTACGCGAGCGCCAGTCGTACCCTGGCCGAGATCGAGTCGTCGCTGGTGCAGGCGCGCGACGCGCGCAGCCCGGTGCACGTCGGGGTCTGCGGCACCGTTCCGGAGCACCTGCTGGCGCGGGTCGAACGGGTCCTGGCCGAAGACGGATCCCCGGACGTCGAGTTCGCCGAGGCCGACTCCCGGCAGCAGCTCGACCTGTTGCGGACCGGCACCCTGGCCTTCGGGGTGATGCGCGTCTTCCACGACATCAACGACCTGGCCACGCTGACCCTGGCCGACGAGCCGCTCGGCGTGCTGCTCCGCCCCGACCACCCGCTGGCCGACCACGCGGCTCTGTCCTGTGCCGACCTCGAGGGCCAGGAACTGCTGTGGTTCCCGGCCGAGCGCTACCCGCACTTCGCCGAAGGGGTCCTGGCCCACCTCGCCGGCCACGGTTGGTCGCCCCGGCTACGTACCGTCGACGCGCACAGTCGGGCCCTGTACCGCCACCACCTGCGCAACAGCCAGAACCTGGTCACCCTGCGAGCCCGGAGCGCCGTCGCGGCGGATGGCGGGATGGCATGGCGACCGTTCGTGTCCGACCCTCCGCGCGAACGCTTCGTCCTGGTCACTCTCGGCGACAGCCCCTGGGCCGGGTTGTTGGCTCGCTTGGGCGGCCGGCCATCCGATGACGGCGGCATCAGTGGACCCGGTCAGCGCACGGTGAGCTTCCCGAGCGCTGCCTGGTCGGCGCCGCCGGGCTCGGCCTGGTAGACGGTCATCCGCCGGCCGTCGTCGCCGAACCTCACGACCGGCACCCTCGAGTGATCAATGCACCACGGTCAGGCGAAGGTCCCCAGCCCAGCTCTCGCAACAGACCCGGCCAGTGGAGGAGGAGAGCTCCAGGGCGCTGCGCCCGGTCGCCGGTTCGTGGTCCTCCCGCGCCGCGAGAATGGTCTGCCCCATGTGGGCTGCGAACGGCGCCCTGTCGCCTATCGCTTGCATTGCAGTGAGGCCCGAGTCGCCCATGTCGTAGCCGGCCTGTGGCTCCGACGCCTCGACGATCAGACACCGATCCGATCCGGTGGTGATGTGTATGGCGACCTTCTCGTCATCGATCAGCCCCTATACGCGACAAGCCTTGGCCGCCGCTCAGTGGCGAACCCCAGGTGGGATCGTGTCGCGATCGGCCCATCAGGTGGGTGAGCAAGCGCTCCGCCGTGGTCGTGGCCGTGTCTTGCGGAGCTCCTGTCGCCGCCAGTGCTGCACTGACCCGCGCTGGTGCCGCCTCTGGGACGTCCAGGTCGTTCAGCAGGGGAAGGAGCAGCAGGAGACGAACGGCCGGATCCTCGGTGCCATCGGCCGTGGGTACGAGGTCGTCCGCGATGCGCACCAGTTCGAGCCACGTCAGCCCGTTCCCCGCGAGGTCTCCCTCCCACCTGGCGGTCTGGTCTGCGCAGCTCCGGACTGGAGCGGTGAGGGGGTAGTCGATGCCGTAGTCGCCGGGCAGGTTGCGGTACACCACCGCGACCCCGTGGCCTGCGGCTGCGGGTATCCGGAACACCGGCCAGTGTCCCGGGTCGAAGAGCGCCTCGGACAGCGCATCGACATCGGCTCCGTCATCACCGAACCACTCGGGAACCGGCCGCCCAGCACCGTCGCCACACATCGCCATGAGGTGGTTCGACCAGAAGCCGGGGCGGCGCAGCAGTGGCTCCCCCGCAATCAGCGGGTTGTCGTCGTATCCCTTGATCAGCACTCCGTAACCCTGTCACCAGACACTGACACAGGTGGCCCCAACGGGACCGGATCCGAGCGACCGGGAAGGGAACACGGGACGGCGCCACAGGTGGGCCGACCCCTTCGTGACTCACGGTGGCGCCGGTCGGAGTGCGACGGCGCGTCAGTCGGTTCCGCCGGCTGTTCGAGGGGATGACAGCGAATTCGGCGGAGCAGGGCAACCATGCACGGGGGTCGCGAGTCTCCTGATCGGTCACACAGTGATCGCATCTACGAGGAGAAGACCATCACCGCCATACGCAAGACCCTCACCGCCACCGCAGTCGTCGGCGCCGTCCTGGTGGGTTCGGCCGCCTGCGGCACCGTTGAGCAGCTGTCCGCCGGGAAGAAGCTGGACCAGGCATTCGAGAAGCTGGGCAAGGAGAAGTCGATCTCCTTCGAGCTCGACCTGGACGTCGACACCAAGACTCTCAAGCTGCTGGACGCCGAGTCGGAACCGGAGCCGGGCGAGGAGATCCCCGACGACGCGGCGAAGCTGATCAGCGGCGCGAAGATCAGCGTCACCGTGGAGTCGAAGAAGCCGATCGACGAGTCCGACGAGAAGGACTTCGTCGGGATGGCCATGAAGGTCAGCACCCCCGACGGAGACCTCTTCGAGTACCGGATGGTCGGCGACTACACCTACGTCCGGTCCGACATCGCCACCCTCACCAAGTCGATAGACATTCCCCTGCCGCGCGCCGACGAACTGCCCGAGGAGGCCAAGGGCATCAAGAAGGCGCTGGAGGGCGAGTGGGTCAAGTTCAACACCAAGGAGCTGGAGAAGGCCGGCCGGGACATGGGCCAGGAGCCCGACGCCAAGCCGTCGCCGGAGCCCTCCTTGGACGCCAAGACGCAGAAGAAGCTCACGGACGCCCTCCGCAAGGTCATCGCCCGTGAGGTCGACTTCAAGACCGCCGGTGGCGAGGACGGTACCGAGCACATCACCGCCACGGCCCCCTTCCGCACCCTGGTCACGGAGCTGATCGGCGAGATCCGTCCCCTCGCCAAGGACCTGCCGCCCGGTATGGACCTGCCGTCGGACAAGGATCTGAAGGACGCCCCCGACACCAAGGCCACGGCCGACTTCACCCTGAAGAACGGTGAGCTGACCGAGGTCTACGTCGATCTCGCCAAGCTGACCGAGAACGCGAAGGTCACCAAGTTCGGTCTGGTGCTGAAGATGAGCGGGGGCACCAAGCCCACGGCCCCTGCCGGAGCCACCGAGCTGGATCTGGAGGAGCTCATGGGCGGCTTCTTCGGCGCCATGACGCAGGACGACGGCCTCGGTGAGGGCGACTTCCCCGACGAAGGCCTCGAAGGCGGCCTCGCCGAGGACGCCGCGTAGGCACATGTCGGCACGGAGCGGCGCTCGCGTCACACACGCCGCGCCGACGCCGCGCCGGACGGTCGGGTCATGGGGCTGGTCGTAGGGCTAGGAGGTTGCAGGTTGCAGGGCCGTCGGGTTGACCGACGGCCAGGTGCAATGCGTCTCTGGTGGAGTGGAGGGTTGTTCGAACACTCTGCCGAGACTGGCCCTCCCCCATGAGCGCGCCTGCGTCAGTCCACTTCTACGTACGTGACGATCAGGATGCTCCCGAGCGCGGTGGCGTAGAAGATCACGCGGACGCGGTCCTGGTGGTAGTCCCGCAGCGCGGAGGCCGTCGCGTGGGCCTTCACGCCGGTGGGGTCGACGGCGATCGTGTTCAACGCCGAGTCCAGGCGTACGGTCTGCTCGACGGCCAGCACACTGACCTGGGTCTCGGCCGGCTCGATGAACACGATCCGGGGCCGTCGGCCGTTGCGGGAGTGCCTAGGCAACGTGCGGCGCCTCGTCGCTCTTCTCGGGCAGCCCCTTGTCGGCCCGGATGTCGTCCCAGTCCCGGCACGAGTCGAGGTCGATGCCCTCGGCGGCCAGGGACTCCAGGACGTAGGCGAGAGCCGGGTTCCCCAGGAACTCCGCGCGCGCGGCCTCGCGCAGCTCGCGCTGCTCGGCTCCGTCGAAGGTGAGGTGGGCCATCGGATCCTCCGGTGGTCGGGTACAGCCCGAGGCTAGCGCAGCAACCACATCCGCACGGTGCGGTCGGATCAGGTCAGATCAAATCAGGAAGCCTCGGAGGCCTACGGCTGCGCCGCCCGGCCCTCGCACCACCCCGCTGACTGTGTGCGCGCACAGAGCACAGCAGCGCAGGCGACGACGGCCTCGGGACACGTCCGGGCTCCTCGTGCTCGGCGAGTGCCCTGCGGAGGGGTGCGGCTCCGGTCCTTGTCCGTACGTCGTCGCCAACGACGCCCCAGTATCAGATCCGTGCCGACTACGACGCTCGCACGATCGTGGTCTATCAGGCGTACTCGCCTGCGATCGCTGACGTGGCACTGCGGGCGGGCCGATTCGTCGCGCCGTTCTCGTTCCACCGGATGACATGGATCAAGCCGTCGTTCATGTGGCTGATGCACCGCAGCGACTGGGCCCGCAAGCCCGGCCAGGAACGTGTTCTCGCGGTGCGGATCACCCGGGAGGGCTGGGAAGAGGCGCTGTCCCAGGCCGTGTTGACGACTGCCGACCCGGTGGCGGTGGCCCAGGCAGCCGTGCATATCCAGTGGGACCCGGAGCGCTCACCGCGCGGAGCGGCGCTGAATCACTACAGCATTCAGGTCGGCATCGGTCGCCACCTGATCCGCACGTTCACCGACGACTGGATCGTCAGTCTCACCGACCTCACCCCCCAGGTCCGCAAAGCCGCGACACTGATACGGACGGGGCACGCCACCAAGGCACATCGGCTGTTTCCTGTCGAGCGCACCTACCCAATTCCGCAGATGCTGGAAGGCGTCGTTTCTTCAGGTAGATGACGGGGAACTGGTTCGGAGGCCGCCCACGGCCACCCCATACCGGTACTGGTGTGTTCACGCCCCGGCGCTCCCGCTGACCCGTTCGACCGGGATCCACAGCTGGGAGTCGGTCTCCGCTCCGATCTCCACCGGTCGCGTCAGCAGGAGCTCCGGGCCTGGCCTGCTCGTGTACGGGTTCGAGGGGAACCAGTGCGTGAACACGTCTCGCCACAGCTCCTGCAGGGCACCCGGATAGGGCCCGCGGTTGTCGAAGACCGCCCAGGTCCCGGCCGGCACGTCGAGGGCGTCCAGCTCTTCGGTGGCCACCTCAGGATCAGTCGCCTCGGTACCGGCCGTCTCAGGACCGGTCGCCTCGGGACCCGTCACCTCCCTTCCCGTCGCCACGCCGATCCAGTACTCCACCTCGGCGCCCTCCTCCCGACTGTCGGTCAGGTGCACCACCGCCGACAGGACCCCCTCCGGCTCCCGGTCGCCCAGCTCCTTCATCCGGACGATCGCCTGCTTGTCCAGGCTCGCCAGGTGCGCCTCGGCGGCCGCGTTGGTCCCCTCGTGCACAAGCGGGACCCGGGCCTTCCTGCCGACGACCCGAAACGGCTCCTTCTCCACGATCCGATACCGCATGGTCGTATTTCCTTCGACGACGACACGGAAGGACATGCGTGGCTGCGCCGTGAGCACCGCACCCGTGCGCCGTGCCTCGCCCGGCCCGATGCCGTGCACCGACCGGAACGCTCGGGCGAACGCCTCGCCCGAGCCGTACCCGTACCGCACCGCGACATCGAGCAGGGTCATCTCCCCGGCCAGCACCTCGGCCCCTGCGAGCGTCATGCGCCGACGCCGCACATAGACCGGGAGCGGCATTCCGGCGAGCGCGGAGAACAGCCGTCGGAAGTGGTACTCCGACACCGCGGCGATCCGGGCCGCCTCGGCGATGTCGACCTCCTGGTCGAGGGAGGCCTCCAGGTGGTCCAACGCCTGATTCATCCGCTCCAACACGCGGATCGGTCCTTTCTTCCTGCGCCTGCACTGCGGGAACGCCCACCCTGCCGACCAGCCACAGCGATCGGCGCCCGGGCCCAAGCCGGAGTCGGTCGGCCGACGGGACGGCCCCGCAGCCGTCAGCCGCCTCGCTCGAGTAGAGAGAATTCGATCGCGCGCCGCCCGACAAAACCAGTGCGGGAATTGTTGGGCCGGAGGCTCTGGCATTACCAAGGATTACACCTATGACCGATATTAAGGGATTTTGTGAGCCTCGGTTTGGCGCTGTCCGCGAGGCACTCGCGGCTTCGCTCGGCAAGGACGACGTGGGCGCCTCGGCGGCCGTCTACCTCGACGGCGAGCCGGTGGTCGACATCTGGGGCGGGTACGCCGACGCGGACCGTTCCACCGACTGGGAGCGCGACACCCTCGCCGGCGTGAACTCGACGACCAAGAACATGACCGCTCTGTGCGCGCTGATCCTGGCCGACCGGGGTCTGCTCGACCTGTCCGCGCCGGTCGCCGCCTACTGGCCCGGGTTCGCCTCCGCCGGCAAGGAAGGCGTGCTGGTGCGGCACGTGCTGTCGCACACCGCGGGGCTGCCCGACCTGTCCGGGCTGACAGCGGTCGAGGACCTCTACGACTGGGAGAGCATGACGGCGGGGCTGGCCGCGCAGGCGCCCGAATGGGAACCCGGCACGGCCGCGGGCTATCACGCGCTCACCTTCGGGTTCCTTGTCGGTGAGATCGTCCGCCGCGTCACCGGCCGCAGCCTCGGCGAGTTCTTCGCCGAGGAGGTGGCCGAGCCGCTGGGCGCGGACTTCCACATCGGGCTCGCCGCCGAGCACGACCACCGGGTCGTACCGCTCATCCCGCCGCCGTCGCTGACCGACGAGTACGCCGCGGACGCGCCGCTCGGACCGGATGGTGTACGCCGAGAGCACACCGGTGCCGCGATACGGGTCAAGGACACCAACTCCGTGGACTGGCGCCGTGCGCATATCCCTGCGGTGAACGGCTTCGGGAACGCCCGGTCCGTCGCCCGTGTCCAGTCGGCACTGGCCAACCGGGGCATCGCCGGCGGCGTACGACTGCTGTCCCCCGAGGGTTGCGAGCCCGCGTGGCAGGAGGCGTTCCGCGGCGACGATCGGGTCCTGCGGACGCCGATGTCCTGGACGATGGGCTTCGGCAGGTTCGGCAACGCCTTCGGCTGGGGCGGCTGGGGCGGTTCGCTCGTCGTCAGTGATCCCGGCTCACGCATGACGGTGGCCTATGTCATGAACCAGATGATCGACCGGGACCAGCAGGAGGACAACCGCGGCATGGAGATCGTGATGGCCGCCTACAGCGGACTGCACTGACGGCGACAACAGGCAGTCCGGGCACGATCCTGCCCGCCTCCCGGAACCACAAGTCCGCCGCACTGGAACCGCGGTCGCCGGCCGCGTTCGATCACTGGCCACTGTCCCTGTTGGCCGTAGGGGCCTCAGGCCGGTTCTGTCAGCGCAGGTCGAGCCGCATCAGGACCCGGGGATGACCGGCCAGCACCGAAGTGGTGTCGGCGGCGTGGGTGAACCCGGCGCGTTCGAAGTTCTTCCGGATCCCTGCGTATGCCATCGTGATGTCGACCTTGGCGTCACCGCTGTCGAGCGGGTACGCCTCGATCGCCGGTGCGCCGTGGGCGCGGGCGAACTCGACCGCACCGGTGATGAGGGCGTGCGAGATCCCCCTCTTGCGAT
The DNA here is from genome assembly GCF_044331325.1 of Streptomyces sp. NPDC017246. Lineage (NCBI taxonomy): Bacteria > Bacillati > Actinomycetota > Actinomycetes > Kitasatosporales > Streptomycetaceae > Streptomyces > Streptomyces sp. NPDC017246. Next base: position 13,366 of record NZ_JBIRMW010000013.1, read on the forward strand.
GACCGGGGCGTACGCGGATGCACCACAGCGACCAGACCGGCAGGTCGTCGACATGCGGGATCTTACGGCTCCGCGCGAAGGAGGTGTCCGAGCGCGGTGCCACGGCGGCCCATCCGATCGGCTCGTCACCGTCGTAGGCGAGCACCCCCGGAGGGGGTTCCGACCGGCACAGCTCGGCCACGTACTCACCGCGGTCCGGTCCACGGAGCTCGTTGTTGAGCTTGGACGGGATCCGGTAGCTCAGGCACCAGCAGACGTTGGCCTCCGGCGACTTCGGACCGACCAGGGTGCGGACATCCTCGAACACGGAAGCCGGGCGAACTGCGATGGTCATGGCGCCACGATGTCACGGCGTACAGGGCGGCGCTGCTCAACAGCTCACCCCGCAGGGGCCGTCTGGACGACCGTACGCCCGCCCGGCCGGCCGCGCAGTGGACGAGGTGACGGGGCGGTCTACCGGTGAGTGGGGGTGCGCGGCGCGGAGCCCTCACCAGTGCCGTCCTTCGGCCCGGCGGGACGGGCTCGGGCCAGGAGATGATCACTTCATGAATGAGATCGTTCTGATGTCCGACGCGAAGGTCGCAGCCGTGCCTGCGGGTGTGCGGTGAGCGGCTCGTGGATGTGCGACAAGGCAGTCCCCCGCTGGTCGACGAGCGCAAGTGGCTGCAACGTCGCTACTTCGACGAGTACGCGGCCCAACTGCGGGCCGAGCATCCGGAATGGGCTGCTGAGCAAGTCCGGTCGGCAGCCAGCCGCTATGTGTCTCCGCCCGAGATCGCACCGCACAGCGCCGGCGCGGCTGTCGACCTGACGCTCGCCGACGACGACGGGCGCGAGCTCGACATGGGAACTCGTATGAACGCTTCTCCCGAGGAGAGCGCGGGCCCTTGCTACACGCAGGCCGACAACATCAGCGACGAGGCGAGGTCCCATCGGGACGTCCTCAGTACTGCGCTGACCGCTGCCGGCCTGGTCAACTACCCCACAGAGTGGTGGCACTGGTCGTACGGAGACCGCTACTGGGCTCTGCGGGCAGGCGCAGCCGTCGCTCACTACGGTCCCAGGGAACTCGACTGACCACAGGCCTCGCGAAGGCCGCGGGCCATGGGCAGTCGCTCGGTCACAGGCCGAAGCCGGAGAGATCGGCCCGCACCGAGGGGAGGGAACCCTGCGCCGGGCTCCCTCCCCTCGGTGTGTTCGTCAGGCCAGTACGACCGGGAGGTCGAACAGGTCGTTCTGCGTAACGACCGGCTTGTTCCGCAGCTCCTCGGGCGCGACGGCGAGACGCAGCTCAGGGAAGCGCGCGTACAGGGCGGGCAGGGCCACCGACGCCTCCAGACGGGAGAGAGCGGCGCCCGGGCAGACGTGCGGGCCGTGACCGAAGGAGATGTGGCGGTTCGGCGTGCGGGTCACGTCGAACGAGCCCGCCGTCGGGCCGTACTGCTCCTCGTCGCGGCCGATCGCGCCGAACGAGACGATCAGGGCCTCGCCCTTGGGCAGGATGCGGTCGCCCACCTCGATGTCCTCGGTGGCGAAGCGGATGAGGACGTGCGAGGTCGGCGTCGACCAGCGCAGGGTCTCCTCGATGACGTTCGCCCACGGCACCTCCCCGGAGAGGACCAGGGCACGCTGCTCGGGGTGGGTCTCCAGGGCCACGACGGCGTTCACGATGAGGCTGATCGTCGTCTCGTGCCCGGCCGCCACCATCAGCTGGAGGGTGTTGGTGATCTCCTCCGTGGTGAGGCGGTCGCCGCCCTCCGACGCCTCGATCAGCGCGCTCGTCAGGTCGTCACCGGGCTTCTCGACCTTGCCCGCCACGATCCCCGCGAACAGCGTGCCCAGGTCCGCCATCATCTGCGGCACCTCCTCGGGCGGTGTCTGCGTCGAGAAGAACTTCTCGAACAGGGCCTTCATCCGCGGGTGGTCGACCGGGTCGACGCCCATGAGGTCGCTGACCACGTTCATCGGCAGCGGGTAGGCGAACTCCGCCTTCAGGTCGACGGTCTCACCCGCCGGACGCTCCGCGAGCCGGTCCAGCATGCCCGTGGTCAGGGCCTCGATGCCCTCGCGCAGCCGCTCCACCCGGCGCGCGGTCAGCGCCTGCGCGACCAGTGTGCGCAGCCGCCGGTGCTCGTCGCCGTCGACGGTCAGCATCGACTTGCCGGGGTTGGCGAGGCCGATCAGCGGCCAGTCCATGGGTATCTCGCCGCGCTGCCAGGCCCCCCAGACGTCGATGTCCTTGACCAGGCGGGCGTCGGTGAGCAGTCGGCGTGCCTCGGCGTGGTGGGTGACAGCCCAGCAGGCCACCCCGCCGGGCAGGACGACACGGGCCAGCGGGCCGGCGGCCCGCAGCCGGGCGCTCTCGCCGTCGAGGTCGGCGACGAAGGGGTCCAGGGCGATGGCGTCGGCGGCGGACGCGGCGTGGGCGTGCGGGCAGGTCATCCGAGGGCTCCAAGGGCGGGGGTCGGGGTGAAGGTCACGGGGAGCGCGGTGAGTCCGCGCAGCCAGGGTGAGGGGCGGCGGGCGAGGTCGGCCGCGGGGACGGCGAGGTCGACGTCCGGCAGCCGGTCGAGCAGTACCTCGATCCCGGTGCGGGCGATGGTCTCGGCGACCTCCTGCGCGGGGAAGGGGCAGCGGTGCTCGCCGTGGCCGAAGGAGAGGTAGGCGTTGTTGCCGCCGGTGAGCCGGCCGGCGTCGGCGCGCACGTGCGGGTCGGAGTTGGCGGCGGCCAGGCCGAGCAGCAGCAGGTCTCCGCGGCCGATCCGGCGCCCACCGAGGTGGGTGTCGCGCGAGGCCCAGCGGCCGGCGACGTTCTGGGTGGGGGTGTCCTCCCACAGGACCTCGTTCATCGCCTCGCCGACGCTGTGCCTGCCGCCGGACAGCGAGGCGGCGAACCGGTCGTCGGTGAGCATCAGCCGCAGCGAGTTGCCGATCCAGTCGGCGGTGGGCTGATGGCCGGCGGCCAGCATCACCATGAGGTCCTGGGCGACCTCCTCGACCGTGAAGCCGGCGGTGTTGCCCAGCATCCGGGAGGCGACGTCGTCGCCCGGCTCCTCCGCCTTGGCGGTGAGCAGGGCGACCATGGACTCCGCCAGGTGGCGCTGGCCCTCCAGCGCGCCCTCCTGGCCGTTGATCATGTCGTTCAGGGCGGTGACGAGCCCTGGTCCCTGTTCTTCGGAGAAGCCGTAGACGCTGGCGAGGACGCGTACCGGCAGCAGCATCGCGTACTCGGCGATGATGTCGCAGGACCCCTTGCCGCACAGGGCGTCGATCAGCTCGTCGGCGAAGCGCTCGGCCCGCTCCTTCAGCACGAAGGGGTCGATCCCCTCCAGGGCCGTGGAGATGACGTTCGCGCGCTCGCGGTGCCGCTCCCCGACGGTGTAGAGGATGGACGGCTGCTTGCGGCCGATCATCGGCAGCAGCGGCCAGTCCGCCGGGATGGCGTCCCACTGGTTCCACAGCTCGGAGTCGCGGGAGAAGAGGCCGGGGTCGCTGGTGACCTGGTGGAGTTCGCGGTAGCCGAGTACCAGCCAGGCCGGTACGTCGCCGTCCAGCACGACGGGGGCGACGGCCCCGTGGTCGCGCCGGATCTGCCGGTACAGCTCGGTGGGGTCGGTCTGGAAGCGCGGCCCGCTCAGGGGGACGGGCGGGTGCTCGGGGAGGGTCACGGGGCGTGCTCCGGGATCGGCTGCGGGACCGGCGGCGTGGCCGGGGCGACGACGGTCCGCAGGTGCTCGACGAGCGAGATGAGGACCTGCTTGCTGGACTCGCGCGACCGGGCGTCGCAGAAGACCAGCGGAACCTCGTCGGCGAGGTCGAGGGCCCCGCGGATCTGGGCGGGGGTGTGGGCGGGGCCGCCGAAGTCGTTGCAGGCGACGACGAACGGCGTCCCGTGGTGCTCCAGGCGGTCGATGGCGTACCAGGAGTCGGCGAGCCGGCGGGTGTCGACGAGCACGACCGCGCCGAGCGTCCCGGAGAACAGCCGGTCCCACAGGAACCAGAACCGCTCCTGGCCGGGCGCCCCGAACAGGTACAGGACGTTGTGGGTGTCGAGCGAGATCCGGCCGAAGTCGAAGGCCACCGTGGTGGCCGACTTGGCGGCGACCCCGGCGGTGTCGTCGACGCCCTCGCCCGCCTGCGTCATCGTCTCCTCGGTGTTCAGCGGACGGATCTCGCTGACCGAGCGGACGAGGGTGGTCTTGCCGACTCCGAATCCGCCGACGACGACGATCTTCAGTCCGTTGTCGGCGGTGCTGTGCAGGGTCTGGCGCTGTTCAGAGGTTACGGAGTCCAACGAGCACCTGCTCCAGGATGTCGTGATCGGGAAGGCGGTACGACGCACGGGGGTGCCGGGCGCTGATCCGGCCGGTGTCGTGGAGGTCGGCCAGGAGGATCCGGGCGATCGACACCGGCAGACCGAGCCCGGCCGCGACCTCCACCACCGCGGTGGGGTACCGGCACATGCGCAGGATCGCGGCGTGCTCGGACTGCATGCCGGGGGCCGGGTCGCTCTCGGAGACCACCAGGGTCACCAGGTCGAAGGCGTCGGACCCGGCGCGGCTGCGGCCGCCGGTCAGGGTGTAGAGCCGGTCGGGGGAATCGTCCCGGCCCGGCCTGCCGCGACTCATCCCCGGGGCCTCGCGACCAGGTGCTCGCCCAACTGTTCCACCAGCTCCGACATGTTGTGGCCCACGAGGCCGGCGTCGGCGTCCTCGTCGGCGACGACCGCGAGGTGGGCACCCTCGCCGGCCTCCACGATGAAGAGGATGCCGCCGTAGAACTCGGCGATCGCGGAGCGGACCCCGCCGGTGCCGTCGCCGAACTCCACGGAGGCACCGTGCGACAGGCTCTGGATGCCGGCGGCGATCGCGGCGAGCTGGTCGGCCTGGTCGACGGAGAGCTCGGGGGTGCGGCAGAGCTTGAGGCCGTCACGGGAGAGCACCAGGGCGTGCCGGGTGCCCGGGGTGCGTTCCAGCAGGCCCTCCAGGAGCCAGCTGAGCTTCTCGTCGGTGGTGGAGCCGGTCATTACGAGGTGCCTTCCGGGTACGGGGGGTTCGAGGTCGGCGACGGCGCCTGCGTCTGCGTCTGCGGAGCGGACGTCGGGCCGGCCGGATCGGTGGGTACGGAGGGGGAGCCGGGACGGTCGTCGTCGGCGGACGCGGCGGGGGCGGACACGGTCTCCGGGGCGGAGCCGCCCTCGGGCTCGCCGTCCGGCAGGGCGGTGGTGCCGCGGACCGCGCGGCGGAACGTGCCGAAGCGGTTCGCCGCACCGGCGGCCGCACCGGTGCGCGGCCCTTCGGCGGGCGTCTTCCCGGCGGCTTGCGGCCCCTCGGGGTGGGCGGCGGCCATGGCCCGGCCGCGGCGGCGCTGGGGCAGGCCGCTCTCGCCGAACCGCGCGTGCTCGCCGGTGGTCTCGGCCACGCTCTCGTGCACGGTCTCGGGCTCGGGGGCCGGGGCAGCGGCCGGGGTGCCGGTCGTGGCGGGCGCGGCGGGCACGGACAGACCGCGGCCCGAGACCGGCGGCAGGGTGTCGGCGGGCGAGGCCGCCGGCTCCGCGGGTGCGTGGCTGATCAGCTCCTGCGGCAGCATCAGCAGGGCGCCGGTGCCGCCGCGCGCGGAGGGGCGGAACGACACGGTGAGTCCGTGCTTACGGGCCAGTCGGCCGACGACCGCGAGGCCGAGGCGGGTGCCCGAGAGGCCGGCCAGGTCCTGCGGTGCGGAGCCGACGGCGGCCTCCGCGCGGCGCTGCTGCACGTCGCTCATCACGAGGCCGCTGTCCTCGATGACGATGATGACGCCGGCCGGGACCTCCTCGACGTAGACATGCACCTCGGCGGTGGGCGGCGAGAAGTTCGCCGCGTTGTCCATGAGTTCGGCCAGGGCGTGCATGACGCCCTCGGCCGCGTGGCCGGCGACGGCCGCGCCGCTGCTGGAGTGCAGCCGCACCCGCTGGTATCCGCTGATACGGCCCATGGCGCCGCGGAGTATCGACTCCATGACGATGGGGCGGGCCCAGCGCCGGCCGGACCTGGCCCCGCTGAGCACCGCGACGGAGTCGGCGAGCCGGCCCGCCTGCGCGGTGCGGTGGTCGAGGTGGAGCAGGTCGGTCAGGACGTCCTCGTCGGCGTGCCGGTTCTCCATTTCCCGGAGGTCGGCGAGCATGCTCGTCGCGAGGGCCTGCATACGGCCGGCGGCGTTGGCCGCGGCGGCCATGGCGGCGGACCGGCCGGACTCGGCGCGGCGCAGACGGGTCTGGAGCCGCGCGGTCTCGGCGGCGCGTTCCCGGCCCAGTTCGGCGATCTCGGCCGCGTGGGACCGGACGAGTTCCTCGGTCTGGGCCGCGTGGGCCGCTCGGGCGGCGGCGGTCTCCGCCTCCTGGCGGTCCCGGAGGGTGGTCGTCTCGCGCTCGGCGGTGGCCGCGAACCGGGCGACGTACGCGTCCTTGGAGGCGACTTCGGCGGCGAGGGTCTCGGCCCGCCGGGCGAGTACGCGCGAGGTCCGCCCGTACCAGGTCACGGCGAAGGCCGCGGCCGAGAGCAGCAGGACGCCACAGGCGGCGAACCAGCCGAGCGGGGCGCGGACTTCGCCCGGTGCCGCGGCCACGGCGGCGACGGCGAGGGCGCCGCCCGCGGCGGCGGTCAGCAGCGAGGCGGTCAGGGCAGGACGGAAGGGGGTGGGTGACGCCGACATCAACCAGACTCTCGGGAGCGGGCACGCGGGGAAGGGAGTCGTAACGACGGCACTATAGATGCGTTGTTGATCAGTTCGGAACTCTTGTGATCGGATCGGCATTCGTTGAAGGGAAGACTTTTCCGGTACTGCGCCCAAGAAGGTCCGAACTTGTTGACCCCGCAGGAAGCACCGTGGGGTAAGCGCTTCCTGAGATTCCCTCGGTTCCATGCTCCGGCCTACTCGCTGCGACGGGGCGGAGATTGGGTCTTGAGCCGATGGATCGTGAGGCGGATCGCCTGCGGATCCAGCGGTCGCCGAGCCCGCGTTCCGGCCGGGTCGGAAAATTGGTTTGTGCTCGGGTGGCGCCGCCGTCAGGATCGGGAGCACCGATGAGTTCTTCCCGGCGCCGCCGTCTGTCTGCGTGAGCCGCCACGTGCGGAGGACACTCACATGACGGAAGGCGCCATGCCCGCACCACACACGACTCCCACCCTCCCGCCCGCCCACGTCACCGCCGTGCTGCGGATTCTCGTACTGTCCACGTTCGTCGTCCTCCTCAACGAGACGATCATGGTCAACGCGATCCCGCGGCTCATGCGCGAGTTCGAGGTCACCGCGGCCGCCGCAGGATGGCTGTCCACGGCCTTCATGCTCACCATGGCCGTCGTCATCCCGGTGACGGGCTGGTTCCTGCAGCGCGTGACGACCCGGACGGCGTTCAGCCTGGCCATGGCACTGTTCCTGGCCGGTACGACGCTGGCCGCGGCCGCGCCCGCGTTCCCCGTACTGCTGGCCGCCCGCGTCATCCAGGCCAGCGGCACCGCCGTCATGATGCCGCTGCTCATGACGACGCTGATGACCCTCGTACCCCCGCACGAACGCGGACGTGTGATGGGCAACATCACCCTCGTCATCTCCGTCGCACCCGCGCTCGGTCCCGCGGTCTCCGGTGTACTCCTGCAGTTGGGGACGTGGCGCCTGCTCTTCTTGGCCGTGCTGCCGATCGCCGGAGCGATGACCCTCTTCGGCCGGAGCAAACTGGTCAACATCGGCGAGCCGCAGGCCGGCCCGATCGACTGGTTGTCCGTCCCCCTGGCCGCAGCGGGCTTCGGCTCCCTGATCTACGGCCTGAGCGAGCTCGGAGCCGGGAACGCGAGCCACGCCCCCGTCCCCCCGGCGGCCATGACCCTGGCCGGCGCCGTGCTGGTCGGTCTGTTCGTATGGCGTCAGCTGGCGCTTCAGCGCTCGTCCACGCCGCTCCTGGACCTGCGCGCCCTGGCGTTCCGTCACTTCTCCGTGGCACTCGGCCTGATGTGCCTGTCCTTCATGGCGCTCATGGGCGCGTTCATCCTGCTGCCGATCTATCTGCAGGAGGTACGTGGTCTCTCGTCATTGCAGACCGGGCTGCTCCTCATCCCGGGCGGTTTGACCATGGGTCTGCTCGGGCCACAGGTCGGCAAGCTCTACGACCGACTCGGTGCACCGCGCCTGGTCGTACCCGGAGCCGCCCTCACGGCGCTCTGCCTCGCGCTGTTCGCCTTCACGGGCGAACAGACCTCACCGTGGCTGGTGCTCGCCCTTCACGTGGCCCTGAGCGCCGGGATGGCGTTCGTGTTCACCCCCGTGTTCACTTCCGGTCTGTCCGTGCTGCCACCGCACCTCTACCCCCACGGCTCGGCCATCCTCGGCTCGCTCCAGCAGGTCGCGGCCGCCGCAGGCACCGCACTGATCATCAGTGTCATGTCGGGACACGCCGCCACGGCGGCAATGGACGGCGCCGACGCGACCGGCGCCCTGGCCACGGGCATCCGATGGGGATTCGGCGTCGGCGCCGTGATCGGCACCCTGGCGGTGCTGGTCGCGCTGCTGGTCCGTACCCCGCCTGTTCCGCCGCGGCCGGCAGCGCCGGAGACTCAGGACGAAGGCGGCACCACGACGAGCAAGGCCGCCCCCACAGTCACCTGACACCTGCACACGAGGCCACCCGCCCGTCGCTCCCGTACGGCGGGAGTGGCGGGTGGCCCGACCTTCCCACGTGGCGGGACCGGCCTCTGGTCGCTGGTCCTGTCCCCCGCCCGGACCCGCTCACTGCGCCGCTCCGTGGTCGCCGCCCTACGCTCGAGACATGCGACGCAGCCAGATGCACATGTCCAGCGAGGCCCAGGACGCCCTGCTCACGGCACTGCAGCAGCTCCGGGCAGAGCTGAAGGCCACTACGGACTTCCCCGCACACGTGCTCGAAGCTGCGGAAGCCGCCAAGGCCGCGGCCCGGCTTCTCTTCAACACGGTGTAGCAGCCCGTCGACTCCGGCGGGTCGGTCGGCTGGTGTCGGCCGTACGGGACCCCGGAGGGACGGGACTCACGAGGCCGGAGAGATCCAGTGCCGCACGAACGGCAGATCCGCCGGTTTCACGTGCTCGCGCGGCCCCGCTGCTTGCAGCACTACGTCCAGCACCCGAGCCGGGTCCGCGGCGTACGCGTGGGAGAACCACGCCATATTGGCTTCCACCACGGCCCACCGGTGACCCGGGCGGCAGGTGTCGAGCAGCTGCCCGACATCCACCACGACGGCGCTCGGCAGTGCGGGCCCGGCTGCGGCGATCAGGCGGCCGACGAATTCGGCGATCTCCGCGGCGATGGGCCCGTGCCTGTCGAGCGGGTGCGGGTCGAGCCGGCCGAACACCGCGTATCGACTGCCTGCGGCGATCTGTCCGTCGAGCAGGAACAGCCGGTACTCGGCAGCGAAGGTCACCACATCGGAGAGCAGCACCGGCGTCGCCGGGTCCAGATCCGCGGGCAGCCGGGAACCGTCCGTGTAGATGTCAGCCGGGAAGGACTTGTCCCGCGGCGGCTTGACGAACGTCGGCCGCTCGATCGCCCATGCGTCCAGGACGGTTGCCGCACGGACCTCCCGCCCGGTGAACTCCTCCGGCAGACCGGCAAGCCAGTCGTCCGCCGGTTCGAGCAACGCGAAGCCCAGCTGTCCCGCCAACCGTGCGCCTGCCACCGGGCCCCCGTACCAGTACGCCGGTCCAGCCGTCGCAGAGGCCGCCTCCGCGGCCAGGACCTCCATCCCCCGCCCCGCCGCCTCGACGGCCAGAAGCTCCATCGTCGACGTCCGCCGCCCAGGCATGACAAGCACCGCAACCCTCCCCTTCGCGACGTGCGAAGCCTCCAGGCTAACCCCGCCCCCTTCCCGTCCGCCTTCGGTTCAGGGCGGCAGGGCTGCCCGGGGGCGCAGGCCCGAGCCGTCCGCTCGGCCCGCCGCCAGAGGCCGCATGAACACCGAACCGATCCACCGAGCAGCCATCGCGATGTGGGTGCGAGCGCTCATACGGTCATGGCGTCGATTCGCCGGGGCCGGGGCTGCCGAAGTGCCGGGCCGACTTGCCCTCCTGGGCGAGTCGGCGAAGGGCCAGTAGGGCGGGTTCGAGGAGGACCGTGATCAGCACGGCCCGTTCGGCCTGGGCCAGCAGGTCGCGATCGCCGCCCATCTGCCGCATGTCCACGTCCGCGATGCCGTCGGCGAGTCGGGCGTAGGGCAGCAGGTCGCGCCAGTCGATGTCCGCGCCGAGGCCCGCGAGGGCGGTGAGGACCTCCGCCAGGGTGTGTGCGGCCGGGTTGCCGCGGGACACGTCCCAGCCCATCTCGGAGATCAGCATGCGCGCGTCGGTCAGGCCTGGCTGCTCCGGCTCCTTCAGGGGCTCTTCGGCGTCGGCGTTCTCCTCGTTCCCGGCCGGTCGCACACCCAGCACGATCCCGAAGACCTGGTGCAGGTCCTCCTGTTCGGCGGTGATCGCGTCCAGGATCTCCTTCGTCGCGCCGGTCGACAGACCTCGGGTCCCGATCAGAGTGCGGATGAACCGGAGGCGGTGCACGTGGTCTTCGCCGTATTCGGCCTGGTTGGACGCGGTGGCCCGCCCAGGAGGCAGCAGCCCTTCGCGCAAGTAGTGCTTGATCAGCGGCACTTGCACGCCCGTGCGTCGACTGAGCTCGGAGACCTTCATCCACTCACTCTCTCTGCAATGGATAGCGGATAGCGCTATTATCCATTCTGTAGCCGCGCCCATCCACACAACCCTCTGGAAGGGGCTCTCCGCCGTGCCCACATTAGGTTGGAACACCCTCAACCCCGCGCCGCCGCAGGCGCCGGTGCTCGTCATGGCGTCCCGTTTCGAACTGCGGTCCCTCAGAGACGTCCCCCGCTTCCTGTTGCTTTCCACGGCGTCCTGGCGCCAGGTCAGGACCGCACCCGGCGCGTACGGCGCCTCGCTGATCGCCCGACCTCTCGGGAGGGTCTTCTACACCCTCTCCGCCTGGCAGGACCGCGCCGCGCTCTCCGCGTACGCCCGTTCCGACCCGCACGGCGATGCCATGCGTGCCATGCGGCCCCGGATGCGACCCTCGACCTTCGTCTTCTGGGAAACCGACGCCGAGCACCTGCCGATCACCTGGGAAGAGGCCGAACGCCGCCTCGCCGAGAAGGCGAGGTCCGAAGCCGCCGGCCCTGACGACCGACCCGCCTGATACCCGTGATGCCCGACACCGCAGGGCCCATGCACCGATGAAACCGGTCCCAGCGCGTCGCAGGTCGTCGAGGACGGCGAGTCGGCCGAGTCGGACGGCTTCTTCGTGTCCCGCCCGCCGGGGCGCACGACCTACCGAAAGGATCCGCTCATGTTCGGCACACTCATGCTCATCGCCGTTCCCACCGTGCTGTTCCGGCTGCTCGGCGCGTTCGGCGTCGGACGGTTCGCGACCTGGCGGGTGTCCGTCCTGCACGGCCTCGCGGTCATGCTGGCCTTCACGGCGAGTGCCCACTTCCTCCCGTCCGCCCTCGGCCCGATACCCGGACGGCACGACCTGGTCGCGATGGTCCCGCCGTTCGTGCCGTTCCCCAGCCTCGCGGTCTACGCGACGGGTGTCCTGGAACTCCTCGGCGCCGCCGGACTCGTCCGGGAGGCCACCCGGCCGACGGCCGGGCTCGGCCTCGCCGCACTGTTCGTCCTGATGCTCCCGGCCAACATCTACGCGGCCGTCGAGCAGCTCCCGTTCGACGGGGAGCCTGCCACGCCTCTGTGGTTCAGGATCCCCGAGCAGGTGGTCTTCATCGGCGTCGCCCTGTGGGCCTACGACCCGGCACGCACGACGACTGCCCGCCGGGCCGACGTGGCTCCTGTCTGAGGCGTCCGCGACCCGTCGGCCCCGGACAGGACCTCCTCGGCCGACGCGGCTTCGGCTTCACTCCACAACGCACATGGCTACGAGTGGTACTCAGGGAGCACGGAAGCGGCCCACCTGGTCGGGGCCGACCGCCAGAAGGCAGCTTTCGACGGGGGACGCGTCCAGGGCAGGTGTCGCGAGGGCGCGGTCGGGCAGCCGGCCCTGCCCGTGCTGCTGGATGTGTCGGGCGAACCAGCGGCACCGCCCGGGCATCGAGGGTAGATGTTCCGTCTCGCGGAAACCGGGTCAGGGTACTGACCCGCGCTGCCGCGAGGTGCGACGCCCGCCGTTCCCGCATCCGGTCCATACCGGTACCGGTGTCCGGGCGGTGTGGAAGACTCCCCCACACGCAGTCGACCTGCCGGAGGTATCCGCATGTCCCGTTCCTACCCTGAGTTCATCCAGGGTGCCGGCGCGAGTCTGGCCACACGGAGCGTGCTCTCGGGCGCGGGTCGGATCCGGTGGGCGCACCGCAAGCCGTCGCGGCACGCGGCCGACAACGGATGGCGTGTCATGAGCGATGTCGATTCGAGTGAGTACCTCTCGGACGCGGGGAATTGGGCCGTCACCGACTTCAACGAGCTGTGTGCGATCGAGCCGGCCCTCATCGCCGTCTACGACTTCCCGGTCGGGTCGGACCTGCAGATCGTGAAGGACGGGGCGGGACTTCGGATCCTCGACGCGGTGTCGGGCCGTGAGGTCCCGCAGAGCGCGTACTACGTCCCGGGCCGGGCGGCTCGGCCGACACAGTCGGACGCCCACGACGATCAGCAGCCATCGGCGGAGCAGTAGCCCCCTCTCCGGACCCTCACTGAACCCGGAGCCGAACCAGGACCCGGCCCCGTACCGGCACCCGCGCCCGCACCCGCACCGGTGACCACCAGCGTCGAGTCCGTCGATAATTGCCTCGACACGGGTCGCGGGGATCGGGGACGCTTCGCGCGATGACAAGAATCGACGACACGCCGACCGCGTGGGACGAGCGCAGCCAGCTCACCACGTTCCTCGACTACACCCGTGACACCGCCCGCGCCAAGTGCGACGGCGTCTCCGCGGAGAACGCGCGCAGGGCACTCCTGCCGGGCTCGCCGCTGATGACCCTGAGCGGACTGATCAACCACCTCCGCTGGGTCGAGTACTACTGGTTCCAGGTGGTCTTCCTCGGTGAGGAGGACCAGGGCCCCTGGACCGACGAGGACCCCGACCGCGAGATGCGCATCGCCGTGGACTTCCCGCTCGCGCAGCTGCTCGACGAGTACGCCGCGCAGAGCGCCCGCTACCGCGAGCTGGTCGCGGCGAACGACCTGGACGACAAGGCGAAGCGGGCCGTCCGCAACGGCCTCCACGTCGACCTGCGCTGGATCCTCCTCCACCTCACCGAGGAGACGGCCCGCCACAACGGCCACCTGGACATCCTGCGCGAGCTGCTCGACGGCACGACCGGCGACTAGCAGCCGTCCGCGAGGCCGAGGAGAGGGTCTCCGGTGACTGATCACGACGCGATGCCGCCGGTTAGGGTGGACGGGTTCCGGAGGTCCGGGGCACGAAATTCGGATGGGTGGGGAATGGCGAAGCACAGACTGTCCCGAAGAGGCCGCTACATAGCCTTGGCGACAACCGGTGTCGTCGTCGTGGCCGGTGCCGGGGTCGCGGCGCAGACCTCGATGGCGGCCACGGCGTGGCCGGCGCAGAAGACCTTTTCGGGCAGGGCGTTCGACGCCTGCACGGCGCCCTCGCTCACCGCGATGAAGGCGTGGAAGAAGGACGGCTACTACAGCGGGGTGGCTGTCTACATCGGCGGCAGGAACCGCGGCTGCGCCCAGCCCAATCTGACGAAGCCCTGGGTGAAGTCGGTCGACACGCTCGGCTGGCGAGTCGTCCCGCTCTACGTCGGCGCCCAGCCGCCCTGCCAGAAGAGCGGGAACAAGGAGCGTTTCAGCACCGCCACCGCGGCGTCGGTCGGGGTGAGCAACGCCAACGACGCGGTCGCCAAGGCCTCGGCACTCGGCATGAAGGCCGGCAGCCCGATCTACCTCAACATGGAGTCGTACGACATCGCCGACAAGGCGTGCAACGACGCGACCCTGACCTATGTGCGTTCCTTCACCAAGACCCTGCGCGCCAAGACCTACCGGGCCGGCCTCTACGGCTTCAGCAGCTCGAGCGCCAAGGCGATCGCCACGGCCAAGGACCGCAAGGACCTCCCGGGCAACCTCTGGTACGCCCTGTGGAACGGCCAGGAGACCACCACCAAGGACTGGCCGTGGGATCCGAAGCTGTACACCGACCACAGCCGCGCCCACCAGTACAAGGCCAACAGCAGGGAGACGCGGGGCGGCTACACCATCACCGTCGACCGCAACGCCTGGGACGCCCCCGTCGCCATCATCGGCTGACGGCATCCGGCCGTGATCCTTCCACGCTGAGGTCACGCCCCGCGGCCGCTCCTTCTTCGATGTCTTCGTAGACCGTCTCCCAGCTCAGATTGGCGCCGTCACGGCCCGCCCAGGAGGCGGTGCGGCGGGCCGCCTCGCGGAGTTCGGCGGGCCATGCCGGGTCCGCCAGGAGCCGGTGCAGTTCCTCCGAGATGTTGCTGATGGTCTGCCCCGCGACCTCCAGCAGGTGCCGGGCCAGCTGGTGGTCACGGGGGCCGTAGCCGATGAGCAGGTCGTACAGGTGGGAACGCTCGCTGACCAGGAGGCGCAGGTAGGGGCGCCAGGGGTTCCAGGCGAGGCTCCGCCATCGGGCGGACGGGCCGGATGCGGAGGTCGCGGCGGTGACGGCCGCCTCCAGGAGTTCTTCCGCGTCCCCGGGGCGGCCCGCCTCGTGGAGGTCGACGCAGAGGCGGGGCATGGACTCGAACCGGTGCGGCCACACGTTGCCCGGCTGCGCGAGGCTGTGGCCGCCGGGTACGCAGAGGTCTCCCGGTTCGAAGGCCAGCGCGTGGACGTCCGCGAGGCCGATGTCCTGGGCGCCTGAGGCGAGCCTGCCGCGTGCGTCGAGGACGGCGAGCCGGACCCTCAGGAGGTGCGCGGCGTTCCCGGTCCGCATATAGGCCTCCTGCCCCTGCTGGGGCCGGGTGATGGTGGCGGCCATGGTCGCGGCCCGTTCGACCAGTTCGTCGAGGACGGGGGTCAGGACCGTACGCGCGGTGTTCAGGTCCCAGAGGGTGGGGTTGGCGGTGAGGGCCTGGGTCACTGCCTCCAGCAGCTCCGTCTGGGCGATGGCACTCGAGCGCAGTGCCTCCAGTTGTGCCCGCAGGCTGTGTGGGGTGCCCGGAGGAGTGAGGCCGCGGCTGATCATTCGGGCGGTCAGCCGGTTCGCGGCCGCTGTCGCCTCCTTGGTCGGCTGTCCCCCGAGGTGAGCGGCGATGAGGTGCAGTTGTTCGGCCTGGTCGTCGGGCAGGGACCTCTCACCGGCCCGGGCGAAGCCGATCAGTGCATCGGTGTCCTGGCGGCGTTGCGCGTCATGGAGCAGCCAGGGCAGGAGCAGTCCCGGGGCTTCGGGTACGCGGGCGATGACCTCCTCGCGGGGCGCGGGGAGCCGCTTGCGCAGCTGGCGTCCTCTGCGGCGGCGCTTTCCGGTGACCTTCGTGGCGTCCGGGTCCTCGTCCTGCCTGTCCGCGTCCGCGCCCGTGTCCTCGTCCTGCGCTTCGGCGTGCGGGCTCTGAGTGTCGACGTCCGCGTTCTGCCCGCATACGTCCGAGTTCCTCCCCTGCGGGTTCTCGTCGGAGCTCTGCTCGCTCCGCGCATGCTCCGCTGTCTCCGGAGCCGCACCGTCGTTCTCGGGGACGAGGCCGACGAGTCGTTCGAGGGCGTGCGTCGCGAGGTGGTGGCCGCCGGCCGCTGCGGCGATGGTCAGGTCGGTGTCCCAGGGGGCCGTGGTCCACGGCTGGAGGGTGGCGGCCCGTGGTGTGACCGACCGGGTCGTGTCGGGCAGTGACGCGGCGATCACCCGGGCGGGGAGTCTCTGGCCTCCGACCACTCCCAGGGCGGTCAGGGCCAGCGCCGTGCCGGGCGGCTGCGGATCCCGTCGCACCTGGTCGACGGTCGTCCTGGCGCGGCACCACTCCCGTGCCGTACGGCCGGCAGGTGGGTCGTCGGCCATGAGCAGGGGACGGAGGAAGTAGCGGGCGATGCTCTTCCGTGTGTTGTCGCTCGGTGCCGAGGCCGCGGCCGCATCCAACTCCCCGCGCAGCGTCGGGGCTGCGACACGGATGCCGGGACGGCACAGGGTGGTGGCCACACCGTGGAGTACGACGTGGTGCGTGGCGACGGGCAGGTCGCCCCGCGCCAGTTCGTCCAGGCAGGTCCGGAGGGCCCGGAAGGTGTCGGCCGTGCGCTCATGGGCCTGTGCGGCGGCCCAGCAGGCCGCGGCCGAGGCGACGATCCTGTCGATGTCCTTGGGGACCTTCCCCGGTACCCCGGCGAGGCGTTCGGGGAGCTCGCGACAGATGTCGCCGTACGAGTCGGGCCATTCGGCGGCCAGATCGGCGAGCGTGGCGAGGGCGTGTTCCAGGGATGCGCCGCGTTGCCGCAAGGCGCCGTCGAGCATCTCGTTCATGAGCGTGACGGCCGTACGCTGCCGTCCGTCCCGCCCTTCCCGTCCATCCCTCCCGCTCTGTCCGTCCCACCCGTCACCTCGTTCCCGACCCTTCCGTCGAGTGTTCGAGACCGCTTCGCCTTCCTCGTGCAGATGACGCATCAGGGTGGTCAGGTGGAATACGAGACCGTGCCGCGGCAGGTCCTCGGCGGGCAGGGCGCAGAGGACTGCCGCGGCGGTGGGGCGCTGCTGCCGGATGCGCACCGTCAGCGACCGAAGGACCTCCCGGCGCCGAGTTCCGTCGGCCGCGTCCCAGATCGTCCGCAGCAATGGGGGCCAGATGCCCTCGGCCGGCTCGCAGGTGGCGTCGAGTACCTCCAGGTACCGCTCGGCGAACACCCGGCCGTTGTCCGGCTCCTCCAGGAGGGGGACGATGTCGGTGAGGGCCTGGGTGGGGGCGTTGCGCAGGCCGGCCAGGATGCGGACGAACGTCTCCCGCGCGACCGGGGAAGAAGCCTTGGCCAGGGGAGCCAGCAGGGAGTATCTACGGCTCGACCTGTGGGCGTGCGCCCGGTCGCTGTGGTGGAAGGCGTGTCGGGTCGCCTCGGCGAGGTACAGATCCTGGGGGTGCTCGGCGATGCGGCCCACCGCCGCCTCGAGTCCCGCGGGGGCTTCGGCGAGACCTCTGCCTGCCGCGTGCTCGCCGATCGCCTGGTGGTGGAAACGCAGCCGGCCCGCGAAGGGTTCGCTGAGGACGCCCCGGCGCA
The DNA here is from genome assembly GCF_044331325.1 of Streptomyces sp. NPDC017246. Classification (NCBI taxonomy): domain Bacteria; kingdom Bacillati; phylum Actinomycetota; class Actinomycetes; order Kitasatosporales; family Streptomycetaceae; genus Streptomyces; species Streptomyces sp. NPDC017246. The sequence continues at coordinate 30,570 of NZ_JBIRMW010000013.1, forward strand.
GCAGGAGTCCGATCCAATGGGCCGCCTTGGCCCCGGACACGGCGAGGCGGGACGCCACGAGGTCGCGGGCGGTGTCCCGGCGGAGTTCGATGGTGCCTTCGAGCAGGGTGGCCAGGCCGAGTTCGGCGGCGACCGGGCCCAGCGGTTCGGTCTGGTCCTCCGGGTCCGTGCCGGGGGCCGCCACGGCGTGCCGCTTGTCGCGGTCGACGCGCCATCGCCAGTAGTCGTGGAAGAGGCCTGCCGCATCGAGGTCGAATCCGCTCGGCCCCGTGGGGGCGTAGAGGTCGAAGACCATGCGCAGGTGGAGGGGGTGGCGGATGAGCGTGCCGAGAGACAGTCCGCGGGCGGCGGCGTCGGCCAGGGCCTGCCTCATATCCGGGAGGCTGCCCTCGCGATCGTTGCGGGACGGTGCGTACGCGCGGGCGTAGGCGTCGATCGCTCGGGCGAGTTCGGAGCCGGGCGCCCAGCCGTGCCGGTGGTCGCCCGCGGGGCCGTCGTCGTACTCGCCGAGGCGGATGTCCGCGAGGATCGACGTGTAGGCGCCGGACTCGCGCTCCTTGTCCCGGCGCTCCTTCAGCAGCCCGGCCTCGCCGGCACGACACGCCAGGGCCACGGCGGTCTGCCTGGATCGCAGGACGGTGATGAGTTCGACGAAGTCGTTCACGGTCTCTGGCCGGTGGAGCAGCAGATCGGCGGTGTCGAGGAGCAGGACGATCCGGCGCGTGGCGCCGCCGGCACCGCGAGAGGTCCGCTTGCGGTGCGCCTCCAGCAGCGCGGGCAGCTCGCGCGTACGGAGGTCCGCGCCTCCGCCCGCGTCGAGGAGCGAGGTCGCGGACAGCAGGACCAGGCAGACGTCCTCGCGTCCGGCCAGAGCTCGGTGCACCCCCCACAGCGAGCAGCTCTTGCCGACGCCGGGGTCACCGACGAGGGCCGCGGCCTGTCCCGGTGCCGCGCCGGCCAGTTGACGGCCGATGTGCTTGAGCACCTGCGCCTCGGCGGTCCGTTCGACACGGACCTCGGCCAGCGTCACTCGGTCGACGGCCGGCCCGAAGTCGTTCACGGTCACCGCGTCGAGGGACCGCAGCGCCCCCTCCTGGGCCCGCACCAGGGCCGGCAGCCTTCGGTCGACCTCTTTCGGGGTGAGGACGTACCCGGCGGGGATCGCCGCTTGTCGCAGGGACTGCAGCCGGGCCGCTTTCCGCTGCTCGTCACTCCCCCGCAGGGCCGCCGCGTAACGATGGCGCAGCTCGGCGAGGTCTCCGTAGCCGCTGCCGCACGCGGGCGAGCAGTCCGTTCGCGCCCGCGCCACCTCGCAGTACCCCAGGCCCGCCTCGGCCCAGACCCCGCCCTTGCCGATCCAGGTCGAGATGGTCCCGGGGGTCACCTCACACCACGTGGCCAGTTCCCCCGTACGCATGCGGCGCCCGTCGTAGCCGTGGGTGACGCTCGTCATCCAGTGCCGCACGGCCTCGAGGACCCACAGGCGGTCCTTGCTCCAGTCCGCCGTGTCCTCGGGCCACCCGACTCGCCGGCCCGTACCCGCGGGGTGCCAACGCTCTTCTTCACCGGCCAATTCTTCATCCCTCGGCACAACTGAAAAACAACCACACACCGTTATTCGACCAGGTCGACAGCGTACGTGAAGTGCGCGAGCCGCGGGCGTCGATCGGCTCCCTTCTGAACAACTCCCGCGTCGAGAAGCCTCGTTCGTGTCCGACACGACCGACACGACCAGGAGGAACGATGAACCTCGAAGAGCTGTTCGACCACGCGGCGGAGTGGGCGGACACCGCCGCCCCGTGGATGGGCGTCAGCCAGGGCCTGCGCCTCGCCCGGGAACTCGTCCGCTACGGCACGCTGCTGTGGATGACCCGGGGCTGCACCCCGCGTGAACGGGCCCTGGCCTTCGCGGCCATGCACCGCTCGCGCCGGGGCCGGCGCCGTAGGGGGTGAGATTCGGCTGTAGGGGGCGGCCTCGCCGTAGAGGCCGCCCCCTACGAGCGCTCGGCGAGAAGGTGCGGAGGTCCGGGCGGGCGGGTGGCCTTCGCCCGGAGAGGCTCGGCATCGCCGCCCCGCCGTCCTGGTGCGGCCGGGGACCGGGGCGGGACGCGCCTTTGCGCGGCCCTCGGCGGGTCCACCCGTTTCCCACCCGGGTGGCAGACACGCCATCTGGGCCAAGGCACGGCCTGGAAAGTATGATCAAGCGATGTCTGACATGACTGAGACCACGCCCGGCTGGCTGACCACGGACGAACTGAACGCGGCCAGGGCCCAGATGCCGATCCTGTACGTCGAGGCCGTGCCCGTGCGCGTGGACGACAGCGGCGAAGTCACGAGCATCGGGCTGCTCCTGCGGATCGGCGCGGAGGGAACGATCAGCCGCACGCTGGTCTCCGGCCGTGTCATGCACCACGAGCGGGTCCGCGACGCACTGCTGCGCCATCTGGAGAAGGACCTCGGTCCCGTGGCCCTCCCCCGTGTCCCTCCTGCCCTGCAGCCCTTCACCGTCGCCGAGTACTTCCCCACGGCCGGCATCACCCCGTTCCACGACCCTCGCCAGCACGCGGTGTCCCTGGCGTACATCGTGCCGGTGAGCGGTGACTGCCGCCCGCGGCAGGACGCGCTGGACCTCGTCTGGTTCAGCCCGAGGGAAGCGGCCTCCCAGGCCGTACAGGGGGAGATGCCGGGCGGCCACGGGGCTCTGCTGAAGCAGGCCATCGCGCACGTGGGGTACACCTACTGAGCTCGGCCTCTCGCGTACGGCCGACGAGCGGCCGGTACGGTCCGCCGGTCCGCCGGTCCGGGCGTACCCCTGACGAGGTGCGTCCCGGCGTACCCCTGACGAGGTGTGGGGCCGTGCATGTCTCGGTGCGGGACTACGGCTCCGTCTCCGTGGCCGGTGATTCTGCCGATGTCTGTGTGTCGTGGCGGCCCGACAGTGGCCGGGCCAGCTCAGTGCGACCGCCGGCCTGTTCCTCCGGCGGGCGGTCGCCCCCACGACACGAGAGGACGACTCAGTCGTGAAACGACACCTTGTCGCAGTCTCCGCCGCCGCATGCCTCGCCCTGCTCCTCGCCCCCGGCGTCCACGCCGCCGACGCCCGGACATCCGCCGTCGACGCCGCCGCCGCGGCCAATCCGTACGAGCGCGGTCCCGCGCCGAGCACGGCGAGCATCGAGGCGCTCCGCGGCCCGTACGCCGTCTCCGAGACCTCCGTCTCCTCCCTCGCCGTCACGGGCTTCGGCGGCGGCACCATCTACTACCCCACGTCCACGAGCGACGGCACGTTCGGCGCCGTGGTCATCTCCCCCGGGTTCACCGCCCTGCAGTCCTCCATCGCCTGGCTGGGGCCGCGGCTCGCCTCGCAGGGCTTCGTGGTGTTCACCATCGATACGAACACCACCCTCGACCAGCCCGACAGTCGCGGACGGCAGCTCCTCGCCGCACTGGACTATCTGACCCAGCGCAGCACCGTGCGGGGCCGTGTGGACGCGACCCGGCTCGGTGTCATGGGGCACTCCATGGGCGGTGGCGGAACCCTGGAAGCCGCGAAGAGCCGGCCCTCCCTCAAGGCCGCCGTTCCCCTCACCGCGTGGAACACGGACAAGACCTGGCCCGAGATCACCACGCCCACCCTCGTCATCGGCGCCGACGGCGACACGGTCGCGCCCGTCGCCACCCACTCCGAGCCCTTCTACGAGACCCTGCCCGCCTCGCTCGACAAGGCGTACTTGGAGCTCAACGGCGCCACGCACTTCACCCCCAACGCCTCGAACACGACGATCGCGAAGTACAGCATCGCGTGGCTGAAGCGCTTCATCGACGACGACACCCGCTACGAGCAGTTCCTCTGCCCGATTCCCCGGCCCAGCCTGACGATCGCGGAGTACCGGGGCAGCTGCCCGCTCGGTTCCTGACGCCCTGTGCACCGTCACAGAGCACGGAGCCCGGGTCTGGGCCACAGTCCAGACCCGGGCTCCGCCCGGACCCGGGAGCCTTCCGCCGTCCCTTACGGGTCGGTAGCTTGGCGGCGTGAGCGGAGCGATGCACACCGTGGCCCCGCGTCGGCGGTTGTACGACCGGACAGCCGAACTCGCCGCCGTGGACCGTCTGTCGGCCCGCATCGAGGCCGGACTCGGCGGTGTGCTGTTCTTCACCGGCGACCCGGGCGAGGGGCGTACCGCGGTTCTCTCGCGCGCGGCCGACGACTTCGCCCGTACGGGATCCCCCGGGGCATCAGGCACATGGCCCGGCAGCACCGGCCATCTGGTCGGCGCACCGGAACACCGAGGGCCGTGGAGCGGAGCCCGGGCCCTGTTCGCCGCCCTCGCACCCACGCCGTCGGCCGCACGCCGGGCCCTGCGGCTGGCGCGTGGCGAGAGCGGCCTCGCCGCGGCGGTGGCCGAGCTCCTCGGCGGCCGTCCGGCGCTGATCTGTCTCGACGACCTGCACCTCTGGGACGCCCATTCGCGCGCCGCGCTCACCGCGGCCTGGCAGGACGCAGGTCGCCAGAAGGCCGGTCGCCACGACGCCGGTCGTCACGACGGTGCAGGTCGTCACGAAGGCGGCCGGTCCGAGGCCGGTCGGTCCGAGCTGAGCAGGCAGGGACGAACCGGTTGGGTCGTATCGGCCGCGCGACACCACCGGCTTCCCGAGGTGCCCGGGGCGGAGACCGTACGCCTGGGGCGGTTGACGCCGGACGGAGCACGGGCCCTGCTGGGCGAGCTGTGCGCCGTGCCCCCGGCGCCCGCGGTCGCGGGGCGGTTGCTCGACGACATCGCAGGCCACCCCGGGCTCCTCGCCTCGGTGGCACGGCGCCTCACAGCCGCCCAACTCGCCGGAGGCGCACCCCTGCCACGGCCGGTGGCCGACGGCGCCGTCCTCGCCGAGGTGTACGGCGGGCTGCTGGGCCACCTTCCCGCGGACTCCCGTCGGCTGCTCTCCCTGGTGGCTCTGGCGGACCGTACCGGGGGTGCCGGTGCGAGTGCCGCGTACGAGGTGGACATCGGCGCCGTCCTCGCCGCCGCCCGGGCCACCCGTACCCATGTCGAAGCCCTCGACGGTCTTCTCGCGGACGGACTGCTGTGCCGCAGGGGGGACCTCCTCCGGTTCGAGGACGCCTTCCTCGCGCGGGCCGCCCGTGCCTCTGCGCCGGAGGCCTGGCACCCGTGTGTCCAGGAGGCCACCGGGTCCGATCCGGCGCGTACCACCGGGGCCGGGGCCGGGGCCGGGCCGACGAGCGCATTGCTCACGTGGAGCGAGGAGCACCGCGCCGACCGCCTCGGCTCCTTCCCCGCCGGACGGGTCCTCGCGCCGGTGGTACGCGGCCGTTCCCAGCTCGTCCGCGGGCTGGCCGCCCTCGCGGGCGGCCCTGTCATGGACGCGTACGAGTCGCTTCTCCAGGCGGCGGAGCTGTTGCGCGACCGGGCGCCGGCCGAGGCGTCCGACGCCCGGTTCCTCGCGATGGAGGCCGCCTGGGCGGGCGGTGATGTTCCCGCCTGTCTGACGGCCCTCGACGGCGGCAGGGACGCCCGGGGCTCCGAGCGTGATTTCGCCGAGGGCCTGAGCGCCGCCCTGAGCGTACGGCTGGACCATGCCCGGCCCTCGCTGGCGCGTGTGGTCGCGCGGGACGGTTGCGAGGACGATCCGAGGCTGCTGCTGCGGGCCGGTTCGGCCGCGCTCGTCCTCGGCGACACCACGGCGGCGGCCCGGGTTCACGCCCGCGCGCTCGCCCGCGCCCGCGCGGAGCGCCGTACCTCCCTGCTGCCCCGTGTCCTCGAACACCTGGCGTACGCCGAACTCCGGGCCGGCCGGTACAGCCGGGCCGCGCGCACCGCCCGGGAGGGGCTGCGGGCGGCGGAGCTGACCGGGCAGCGCAACGTCGCCGCCCACCAGCACGCCGTCCTCGCTCTGGTGGCCTCGGTGGTCGGCGACGAGGGGGCGGTGACGGAGCACGCCGGGCGGGCGCTGGAGACGGCGCGCCCCCACGGCCTCGCGCAGGCCGCGACACTCGCCGAGTGGGCGCTGGCCCGGAGCGAACTGGGCCGGGGACTGGCCGCACAGGCGGCGGCGCGGCTCGTTCCGCTCGTCCGCGTCGGCCCGCGGGGCGGTCACTTCGCGCTGCGGATGCTGGTCGTGCCCTGCTTCGTGGAGGCGGCCGTCGCCGGCGACCGGAGGGCCGAGGCCCGAGCGGCGGCCGACGAGTACGCCGTCTGGGCCGTCCAGGGCGTCGACAGCGCGGCCCCGGCGCACCTGGCCCGCTGCCGGGCCCTGCTCGCGAAGGGCGAGGAACCGGCGTACTGGTTCGACGAGGCCGTCCGCCACCACGACAACTGCGGCAACGACTTCGAACGCGCCCGCACCCTGCTCGCCTACGGCACGTGGCTGAGACGCCGTCGACGCCCCGGGGACGCGCGCGGGCCGCTGCGCGACGCGCTCGTCACCTTCGAACGGGCCGCGGCGGACGGCTGGGCCGAGCACGCCCGGTCGGAGCTGCGCGCCACCGGCGGCGCGACCGGCGGCGTCGTATCCCCCGGTGCGTGGGCACGACTGACCCCGCAGCAGCAGCGGATCGCCCGCCTTGTCGCACAGGGTGCCACCAACCGGGAGATCGCCGACCGTCTCGCCCTGAGTCCCCGCACGGTCGATCACCATCTCCGGAGCGTCTTCGCCCGGCTGGGCATCCGGTCCCGCGTCGAACTCTCGGGTGTGGTCGGGCAGTGGGACACGCCCGGGTAGGCAGACGGCCCGTGGATGACCGGGCGCGTCCGCCGGTCGGTGGATACATCCGGAGACCTGATGAATCGGCGACCGGCCGTCGGCGTGTCGGCGCGCGCCCGCGGGCGGCACCACGAACCATCGCGATTCGACGGTGTCGGGGCGGGCAGGCGCATCCGGCACGTTCCGATGCCCGCCGGAGAAGGAGTACGCATGCCGCACCCCTCCGATCTGTTCGCCCACCCCCGCCGGTGGCAGTGGTGGCAGCGGTGGCGGCGGGACCCCTTCATGGTCCAGACCGTGCGTTCCACGGCGGCGGCGACGCTGTCCTATGTCGTCGCCCTCAATCTCAGCGCCGAGCCCGCGCCTCTGACGGCTCCTCTGACCGCGCTGCTCGTCGTCCAGGTGACGCTCTACTCGACGTTGACGACGAGCATGCGACGGGTCACCTCCGTCGTCGTCGGCGTCCTCATCGCCATCGCTTTCAGCGCGCTCGTCGGGCTGACGTGGTGGAGCCTCGGCCTGGTCATCCTCGCGTCGCTGGTCGTGGGCCGGTTCGTCCGCGTCGGGGAGTTCATCCCCGAAGTGGCCATCAGCGCGATGCTGGTCCTCGGCGTCACCCAGGTCGCCGACCGGGCGTGGGACCGCGTCCTGGAGACGCTGATCGGCGCGGTCGTCGGTCTGCTCTTCAATGTCGTGCTCGTCCCGCCGGTCTGGGTGGACACCGCCGGCGACTCGATCGTGGACCTGTCCCGGAGGATGCGGAGACTACTGCTCGACATCGGCGAGGAGCTCGCCGATCCCCACGACCGACCGGAACCCGCCCGTACCGCTGAGGCGGCCGCCTCGGCGGCCTCGGTGGAACGGGCCGTTGCCCGTCTCCACGAGGCAAGGGTCCTCGACAACGACGTCGCCGACGTCGACGCGGCCCTGCGCCAGGCGGAGGACAGCCTCCGGATGAACCCACGCGTCAAGGAAGGGCTCCTGCACCGCATCGTGCTGCGCACCGGGCTCGACACCCTGGAGATCTGCGCCGTCGTGCTGCGCGTCCTCACCCGTACGCTGCGGGACCTCTCCAAGGAACGGCGCGGCACGGTCCTGTTCCGCGGGGAGACGGCCCAGGCCCTCCAGGAGACCGTCCGGCACCTCGGGGACGTCCTCGTGTGCTTCGCCGTCCTCGTCACCTCCCACTCGAGCAGCGGCGCCGAGCGGGCGGAGGACAACCTCGGCGACGAACTCGCGGCGGCCCGTACCGCCCGCGACCGCGCCGCCGGGCTGCTGAGGAACAAGGCCGCGGACGATCCCGGCCACTGGCAGCTGCACGGGGCACTGCTGGCCGAGATCGACCGCATCCTCGACGAACTCGACCCGGACCACCGGGGGCGCCGGCTCATGGAGGAACTGGACCGCCACACCCAGGCCCGCGAGGAACGCCGCCGCCGCGTCACCGCCCTCGCCCGCCGGTCACGTCGCACGTCGTGAGCACCGCCCGGGCGGAGCGAGGCGGTGGATGTCCGCCGGACCGCCGTGCGGCCGGAAGCGTCCGGGCCGCTCCCGGAAGAGGTAGCGGGCGTGGCCGCGTGTCGCGAGGTCCCCTCTGCCGTTGCAGCACGCGGCCGGCTCGGCCCTCCCAGCACGTTGAGCGCGGCACTCGATGCCCGATCAGGCCCGGCGGTCCACCAGCCGATCGCCGGTGGAAGGTCCGTTGTCAGTGTCGTGCACGACCATGGGGCTGTGACTGACTACGCCCTCACCCGGCTCGGGCCCCAGCGGTTCGAAGAGCTGTCCCAAGCCTTGGCCCTCAAGGTGCTCGGGCCGTCCGTGGAGATCTTCGGCGAGGGTCCCGACGGCGGGCGCGAGGCCTCCTTCGAGGGCCTGCGTCGGTATCCGACACCCGAGGATCCCTGGACGGGCTACGGGATCCTGCAGGCCAAGTTCCGCGGGCGTCCGGAGGGTGCGGGCAAGGACGCCGACTGGCTCATCAGGCAGATCGACTCGGAGCTGAAGGCGTGGGCCAGGCCGGACTCGAATCGTGTCCGCAAGGGACGCGTGCCCGAGTACCTGCTCATCGCCAGCAACGTGGCCCTCTCCTCCGTACCCGGCAGCGGGGGTATCGATCGCGTCCACCGCGCCGTGAGTGAGCGGGTTCGGGAGCTCGCACTTCCGCTCAAGGGCTGGGTCGTCTGGCACTACTCCACGATGTGCCGGCTCCTGGACGACAGCCGGGACATCCGGCATGCCAACGCCGACGCGGTGCTGCCCGGGGACGTACTGGCCTTGCTGTACGAGCACGTCAAGCAGGCGGAGACGGCCCGGTCGGCCCCCGCGCCGGAGACTGCTCCGCAGCTGCCAGGAAGGAACCTGCCCAGAAGGCTCCGGGCGTTGTTCGGGCGCGAGGCGGAGATCGCGAAAGGGCGGAGGCTGCTCGAGCGGTCCGGCGAGGAGGGGATCCGGGCGGTCGTGGTGACCGGGCCACCGGGTATCGGAAAGAGTGCTGTCGCCCTGGGCCTGGCACACCTCGTCTCCGACGCATACCCGGACGGGCAGTTCCACATCGACCTCGCGCTGTCCGCGGGCGAGGGTGAGCCCGTGGACCTGGTGGCGTCACTCCTGCACACCCTGCGTCCGGGCGGGGACCAGTTCCCCGAAGGCCGGGCACAGCAATTGGCACTGCTGAGCAGCGCACTCTCCGAGAGCCGAGTCCTCTTACTGGTCGACGACGTCACATCGGAGGACTCCCTCCTCGAAGTGCTGCGCATCGACGGTCCCTTCGCTGTCCTGTGTACGAGCCGCGCGAAGCTCAGTGGGCTCGCCGGCCTCGTCCCCGTGATCGACCTGGCTCCCTTGTCCACGCGGCACAGCGAGGAGATGGTCCGGGAGGTCGCCGGCGTCGATCGGCTCACGGACGGACAGGTCACCTCGCTGGCGGAGGCGTGCGCCGGGCATCCCCTGGCGCTGCACATCGCAGGCGCCTATCTGGCGCGCCGCCCCAAGGTCGACGTCGACCGGTTCCTCGGCGACATCACCGACCCCGACCGCGGGGTGCAGGCTCTCAAGGCCGGGCAGACCGCGCTGGTGCCCGTGCTCGAACGAAGCTTCGCGGACCTCGGCCGAGAGCAGGCGGAGCTCTTCGCGGCGCTCGGTGTCCTGCCTCATATGTCGCTGACGACGGATGTCGTCGCCGCGGTCAGTGCCCGTCCGGGCGAGCTCGACGACGAGCACATGGACCGGGTGTCGGATCTGCTGGACTCCCTGTTCGAGCTCAGTCTCATCGAGCAGATCGACGAGGACCGCTACGTCCTGCATGAGATTCTGCATCGCTTCGCACGGCTGAAGTCCGCCGCCCGCCCTGCGGAAGCCCGTGAGACCGTCGTCCGGCAGGCCTGTCTCATGCTGGCCGTCCGGGCGCGTGCCGCCACGGAGTCGATCGGCTTCACGGATCCGGAGGCGACGGTTCCCGCCCTGAGCAACGCGGACGCCCTGCACATCCTGAACGCGGACCGCCCGGGTGCTGTCGCCGTGACCGAGATGGCACGGCAGTACGGGCAGTGGGAACCATTGGTGCTCCTCGCCTCGGACATCACGGCCTTCCTGTGGCACGGGAGTCACTGGATCGATCTGGAGCGCGTCTACAGGAGTGTGGCCGAGGCCGGCGCCCGGTCGGAGAACCCCGGCTGGACCGCCACGGCCCACCACAATCTGGCCATGGTCGCCAGTCATCTGGGCGAGAGTCGACGCTCCGTCGACCTGTACCGGTCGAGTGCGGAGATGGCGCACCGGGCGGACGATCCCCACCAGATGTACCTGGCCGAGCTGGCGCTGGGGTCGCTGCTCATCAACCTCGGCCGCGGCCGGGAGGCGATCCCGATCCTCCGTGACGGTCTGCGGTTCTGGCGTGTCGTCGAAGAGCGCCAGATCCTGGCACAGGCGCTGGGGAACCTGGGCCTCGCCCACATGGCGATCGGTCGCCTGCACCGCGCCGAGGAGTACCTCCGCGCCAGCCGGAACCTGTCCCGGGACGGCAGTCCCGCCGACCTCTCGAACCGTGGCGCCATCTCCGCGCTCCTTCGGAGGACGGGGCGCATGGCACAAGCCGCCCAGGACGCCTCGCAGGACATCGCCCGGGCCCGTGCGGTGGGGAGCCGGGAATGGGAGGCCAAGGCCCTCATGGAGCTCGCGGAGACGCCCGTCGAGGAACGACCGGTGTCGGCCCCCGCGCGGCCCCTGGAGGAGGCACTGGCCATCTACCGGGACACCGGTGACGCCCAGGGGCAGGTCCGGGCGCTGTTCCGGCTCGGCGACCGGGCGGCGGACCGGGCGGACGTTCATCTGGCGGCCCGGTTCCTCGGAGAGTGCGCCGTCCTCGCGGCCCGGATCGGGGACTTCGAGCACGGAGCACGCTCATCGGTCTATCTGGCGTCGTACCACGGCGGGATCGGGAGATCGGACGAGGCGGAGACGTACTTCGCCGACGCGCTGGAGATGGCTCGCCACGTCGGCAATCCGGGCGTCCTCGCCCTCACACTGCAGAAGAGGGCCGAGTACCTCTGGCATCTCGGTCGCATCGGTGAAGCCGTCGACCATCTGACCGAGGCGGCCCGCCATCTGGAGACCACCGAGGAGCGAAAGGCACAGGCGCAGATCAAGGCGAGTCTGGGGGAGGCTCTGATCGCCGCCGGGCGTTGGCGCGAAGGAGCGAAGGAGCTGCACTCCGTCACCTCGGATCTGTCTCCTCACGCGTCACCGTCCACCAAAGCGCGTGCCGCCCGTGGGCTGGCCGTCCTGTACTCGCTGCGCGGACTTCACACGGAAGCGATGACCGCCGCGACGGAGGCCCTGGAGCGGTGCGACAAGGCCGGTGACACCTCGGGGGTCCTGCAGTGCCGTATGGCGCTGGGCAGTGTGCACGCGAGGAACGGGGAGTGGTCCGCGGCGCTCGACGAGTACGGCAGGGCTGCCGAACTCGCCCAGCGGCGCTCGGACGTTCACGTGTCCCTCACCGCCCGCAGCCAGGCCGCCGTCTGCCTGCTCAACACCGGCGAGACGGACAAGGCCATTTCCATGATCACCGAGCTGATCCCCCTGACGGCGCGATGGGGCATGGGAACGGCCGGGGCTGCGCTGCACGGCAACCTGGGAACTCATTACGCCCGCCTTCGTGCGTACGACACCGCGGCAGACGAGTTCCGCAACGCCCTGTCACTCGCCGAGCAGCTCGACAACAAACCCTTGCGGGCCACGTGCCTCCTCAACCTGGCCCGCGCCGTCGGCGCCCTCGGCGACACCGACGGCTCCCGCGCGTACGGACGCCAGTCCTTCGCGCTCCACCACGAACTCGGCAACTGGCCCGAGGCCGGTGATGCACTGCTCCACCTCGGCGCACTGCATCAGGAGACGACCGGGACACTCGACCTGCCGACCTTCGCGGAACTCCTCGGCGACGGTCGGCACGTCGACGACCGTGTCATCCAATCGCTCCACGCCCGTGTCCCCCGAGCAACGGAGGAAGCCCCCGCGGAACCCGGCGTCGACACGAGCGGGTCCACGACCGGGGGCAGGAGGATCCATGTCGCCGCCACGGTGCGGGACGCACTGGCACGGCTCGATGTCAGAGCGGTCATCCACCGGCTCGGAAACTCCCGGCAGCGCTGTGCCGCCTGCAACCTCCTCATCGACGAGACGGGTGAAGCCGAACTCCTGCTGCTTCACCACCCGGGGATGAAGCACGTCCCCCTCCGCCTGACGCACCCCCACTGCGCCCGCTCACAGGTGCTCCACCTGGACGATCCCCTGCCCACCCAGCCGGAGATGAACACCGAGATCGAGTGCATCCTCTTCGGCCAGGACCGTGCCGGCGTCATCGCCGACTGCTACGGCGGCTGGGGCCTGCCCGACGACGGCGACACCGTCGAGGACCTCATCCTTCGAAGCTTCACCGAAGGGGGCTTCACCAACCTGAGGAGCATGCTCGACCTCGAGGAAGGCCGGCCGCTGGACTTCCGGAACACTCCGGCTGTCGAGGGCGGCGGCGTCGAGGCACGCCTGGAGGGCAACAGACTCTCCATCACCGGGCCTCGTGGTCAGGAGCTGCTGTCGCCGACGCCTCTGAACTTCTACCCCCACTGGTACCGGAAGGCCCTGGACGGATCCTTGATCATCGTCTTCGGCAGGAACCTGCAGGGTTTGGCGGCCGACGACGTCTCCTACCTTCTGCGCGCCCTGATCCTGGGGCAGGCGGTCGGCGCCACCGTGCCGCTGACAGTGGTACGCCCCCGCAGGAACAGTCCCTGCCCCTGCATGATGCGGGCCGGCCGCAAGTTCAAGCACTGCTGCGGGAGCAGCAGGGCACTGCCGTGACCTCCCCCACCCTCCATGGCCCACCGCCATCCCGGCCCCGGGGATCGCGTCGCCGACGAGACGTGTGCGGTCCGCTTCGGGCCAGGCGCGGTGGGAATGGTGTCGGCTTGTCAGACCCGACCCGTACGGTAGTGGTCATGTCTTCCCGCCCATCGCCTCAGACCCCCTCCCCCTCGGCGGAGTGGGTCAACGAACGTATCCGACACCTCATGGGTCAGCCGGACAGCGACCGGCGCGCGGTGGAGTACCGGCGTCTGCTCGACCTGTGGGTGCGGGCGAACGCCGTGGAGGAATTCGTCACGGCGGCCTGAGCACGGCGTTTCCCGCCGGTCGTCGCACTCCGAGGATCCGGCCTCTCGCCGGCAATCCATCTCGGTGCCTTCGACTTTGTTCTACCGTGAGATCTCCGCAGCGACTCCAGGGGGATCACCGCATGGGCCACGACGAACTCCTCTCCGAGGTACCGATCGCCTCCGCCGCACGCGCCACACGGCGCGGCTTGGACGACCTGAACCCGAAGGGCTGACGTCCACCGTGGAACAGCTGACTGGCGAGGACCCCGCGTACATCGGCCCGTACCGTCTGATCGCCCGCCTCGGCGCGGGTGGGATGGGGCTGGTCTACCTGGGCCGCTCCGACCTGGGACGTACGGTCGCGGTCAAGGTCGTCCAGGCCGAACACGCCCAGCACACCGAGTTCCGCAGGCGGTTCTCACGCGAGGTGGCCGCGGCCCGGCGCGTGGGCGGAGCCTGGACCGCCGACGTCCTGGACGCCGACACCGAGGCCGCCGTGCCGTGGGTGGCGACCCAGTACATACCGGGGCCCGACCTGACCACCGTCGTGGCCCAGGACTTCGGGCCCCTGCCCGAGGAGTCGGTGCGCACCCTCGCCAACCGCCTCGCCCTCGCGCTGCAGGCCGTGCACGAGGCGGGCCTGATCCATCGTGACCTCAAGCCGTCCAATGTCCTGGTGACCGTGGACGGGCCCCGTGTCATCGACTTCGGCATCGCGCGGGCGATGGACAGCCTGGCCGGGGACAGTCTGCACACGCGCACCGGCATGCTGATCGGCTCACCCGGCTTCATGTCGCCGGAGCAGGTGCGTGGCCTCGAACTCACCCCTGCCTCGGACGTGTTCTGTCTGGGCGCGCTCCTTGTCTACGCCGCCACCGGACGTCTCCTCTTCGGCGCCACGGACACCGGTCTGAACGCCCACCTGTTCCGGATCGCCGAGGAGGAGGCGGACCTGACGGGCGTTCCGGATTCGCTCGTCGATCTCGTGGGCGCGTGTCTGCGGAAGGACCCTGCCGAACGCCCCACCCCTCACGAGGTGGCCTCGCGCACGGCGACCGAACAGGCGGGTGAGTGGCTGCCGGGGACGGTACTGGCCCAGCTCGGACGCCGCGCCGCACATCTGCTGGACTACGCCCCCGCCGCGCCCGCCGATGCCGTCGCCGCGCGGCCGGCCCCCCACGTCCCCTCCGCCCGGCCGACGCCCACGCCCGCCGCGTACGTCCCGACGGCCCCCGCCCACTCCGGCGCCGCCCCGGGCTTCGGGGCACCCTCGACCACACCGCCCGGACTCCGGGGCGCGCCCACGTCTCCAGCCCGCCTCCCGGACCCGGAGGTTCCTCTCCCCCGGCGCTGGTGGGGCCTTCTGGCGCTCGCGCTGGCTCAACTGGTCGTGCTGACCGATGCGACGTTCTCCAACATGGCGTTGATCCGGGGCGACGCCGAGAGGGACCTGGGGCTTACCCTGGGCGGCCTGAAGGTGACGTCCACCGTCTACCTCGACGTGACGCCCGTCGTCTTTGTCCTGGCCTTCGTCGGAGTGCTGCTGTTCGGCGCCCGCATCGCGGGCCTCATGGGACGTAAGAGGATGCTGGTGTTCGGCCTGGTGGGCTTCGCGGCGGCCGCCGCCCTCGGCGGTATGGCGGCCTCTTCCGGCATGCTGACCGCGGGGCGCGCCCTGCAGGGCGCCTTCGCCGCGCTGGTCTCGTCGTCCGCGCCGGTCCTGGTGGCCACCTCCTTCACCGACCCGAGGGAACGCCGAAAGGCTTTCGGAATCTACGTCGCGATCGCGGGCGGCGGCCCGGCGCTCGGACTGCTGGCGTCCTGGCTGCTCCTCATGAGCCTGGACTGGCGGGGGTGCCTGTTCGCGGGAATCCCCTTCGCCCTGGTCGCCGTCATCGGAGTGGCAACCCTGGTGCACGACCGCCCGGGTCGCGTCGGCGTGCCCTTCGACGGGCGTGGGGTGCTGCTCGGCGCTGCCGGGATCCTCGGAATGAGCGGTGCTGTTCCGCACTTCACGGGCGAGGTCATGCTGCTTCCGACCGCAGGCATCCTCGTCGCCGCCTTCGTGTGGTGGCAGACCAGAACGACCGACCCCCTGGCGTCACCGTCCGGCGTCAAAGCCCAGGCACACATCGGGTACTTCCTCGCGACGGCCCTGGTCAACGTCGGCACCGTCGCTCTGCTCTCGGCCTCGGGACAGCACTACCGCTAGGACTCGTCCATGAAGGGGCAGGCGCTTGTGTGCGGGGGACGGGGCGTCGGCTGTTTCGGCGCTCCGTTCCTGTCGTGTCCGGTCAGTCCCGAGCCGGCCGGAGGAAGTCGGCGCCGACGGACCGGGCCGTGTCCTCGACCGCGTCGCGGTTCTTGTCCGCAGCCGTGAACAGGACCATGCCGATGCTGCCCTTGTCGCCCCACACGCACATCGCCCGCAGCGTGCCGCCGGCCACCTCGGTGTACCGGAGGCATCGCATCCAGGAGCCGTGCGGGCCGGCCCCGGCCCGCCAGGTGTCATGGACGATGCCGAACTGCTCGGTCTCTTCGGGGAGGAGCCCGCCGTCGTACACGTACGACTCCCGCATCTCGTGGAAGTCCCCGGTCGCCACGGCCACCAGGTACTCGGCGGCGGCGTCCGGACCGGCGTCCTGGGCGACGTACACCCGGGCGCTCCACTCCTCCTTCTCGCTGTCGGGGAGGGCGCCGAAGGGGTCGAACTCCTCACGCAGATCGAAGCCTTGCAGACCCCGGAAGGTGTCATGGGAGACGATGTCGTAGCGGGGGTACGTGAGGGAGGCGGCGTACGCCGTGATGCCGATGACCAGCAGGAGCGCGAGTCCGGCTCCGGCGAACGCGTACTCACGAGGAGTCGCTCGCGGCACCGGCGGCAGCTCCGGCGCCCCGGACCCGTCGCCCCCGGCACCTGCCTCGTCACCGGGTACAGCCTCGGTGACGGTCGCGGCCATCCGCTCGGCAGCCCGCTCACGGGCGGTCCGCAGCTGCTTGCGAAGACTGAGGAACGGCAGCCCCAGCAACAGGCCCACCCCCGTCGCCACGCCGTACGGCACCGCCGGCAGGACCGTGAGGCGCAGGACCACCAGCACAGCGACGACCACGCCGACGGCGAAGCGGTATTCGAGGCCGCGGCGCAGCAGCAGGCGCGGCCAGGCCCCGCCGGCGGCGGCGAGCGCGCCGGTCGTCTCGGCGAGCACGGCGAGCCGCAGATCGTGCGGGGCCTCGGCGGCCCACTGCGCGGCCTGGGCGGCGGCGGCCTGAGGCGTGGGCGCGTCGGCGAAGGCACGGGCCGCGTCGAACGACTGCACCCGGCGCACCGAGACACTGTTCTTGGCGCTCGTGGAAACGGAGGTCCCCGAGGCCTCGGCTCGCATCAACTCCGGCGAAAGCGGGGCGAGTTCTCGCAATCGGGCCAGGAGCACGGGGCCGCGGGCGTGTCGCCCCGGCCGGTCCAGAGCGTCGGTGCGGGCGCAGAGCTCCGCGTACCCGGCAAGCAGGCCTATGTCGTCCGGGAAGGTGTCCAGGCCCTCGCGGAAGACCCGCTCGGCGGCGTCGTCGTGGTCGTCGTCGTCCTCGGCCATGTGGGCGCGGGCCAGTGCGAGGAGGATCCCGGCGTCAGGCCCGTCCGCGTCGAGCGCGCTCCGCCCCGCGGCTCGCGCGTCGGCCGGCCGGCCCGCGGCGACGAGCGCATCGACCCGCCCTCGTACGTCGTCACGCACGTTGTCCTTGTTGTCGTTCAAGAGTCCCCACCCCTGGTGTGCAGCAGGTCGAACGAACGCGACCGCGAGCGTCACTATCACCTGAACCGGAATCCTGGTCAAACAGAAATCTGCCTGTCTGGCCTGAGGTTCCGCCGCATGACAGGGCGCAATCGGACCTGCGTGTCCACCTGCGGACCGACACTTCTCTCGGGGCCGGTTCCGGTCCGGCCGCGCGTCGCCCACGGATCGGTCGCCCACGGATCGGTCGCCCACGGATCAGGGGCACAGCCGGGAAGGGCGTCGGTCGGCGGTCACCCAAGCGTCATTGGGCCGACAAATGGCGCTCGTTCTGGCGTGGTTGACGCGCGTCGACCGGGGCGTCAACCTCGGGGGGACCCTTGTCCCTGGGTCACCCTTGAACTCGTGAGGCCATGGAGGTTCGATGTCCAGACGCACCCACCGTTCGCTGCCCTTTCGCCTTCTCCTGTCGATTCTCATGATCGCGACCGCTTCGTTGACCGGGGTGGTGGTCACCGCCGGCACCGCCCAGGCCGACGGCTGCTACACCTGGTCGCGCACCCTCTCCCAAGGTGCCTCCGGCGCCGATGTCACCGCCTTGCAGATCCGGGTGGCCGGCTACCCCGGCTACGGAGGGGTGCTCGCCATCGACGGGGCCTACGGTCCCGGAACGGCGGCGGCCGTCAAGCGCTTCCAGGCCGCCTACGGATTGGCCGCCGACGGTGTGGCGGGCCCGGCGACGTTCAGCAAGATCTACGCGCTCCAGGACGACGACTGCACCCCCGTCCACTTCTCGTACGCCGAGCTGAACAACTGCAACTCCACCTGGGCCGGAGGTGCGGTGAGCGCGGCCAGGGCCAAGTCCAACGCCCTGCGCACCATGTGGAAGCTGGAGGCCCTGCGGCACGCCCTCGGTGACCAGAGCATCCGGGTCACCAGTGGCTTCCGCAGTCACACCTGCAACGACGCCGTCGGCGGCGCCGCGTCGAGCCGCCATCTGTACGGTGACGCGGCCGACCTCGGCGTCAGTCCGCATTCGCTGTGTCTGCTGGCCCAGCAGGCCCGTAACCACGGTTTCAACGGGATCCTCGGCCCGGGCTACCCCGGGCACAGCGACCACACCCACCTCGACCACCGCGACAGCCGCTACTGGTCCGCTTCCGGCTGCGGCATCTGACACCTCGGCGGCCCGCCCCCTCCCGCCGGGCGGGCCGCCGCGGGTCCCGGTCACGAGCCGTACCGGTTCCCTCTGCCGATACCGTCTCGCGGGCCTCGCTCCACGGCGCTCTCGCGCTCGCGCCGACCCGTCATCCAGCGCGCGGAACCCCTGCCCTGACCCTTCGTCCGCCGCCGTGCGGATGCCCGTACACCCGTTGTCAGTGGCTCTGGATAGTCTCCCCGCATACCGCAGCTCAGGGGCATCGGCCCCTTGGTTCGAGCTGCGCGGATTCTGACGGGACAGGCGGAGGGGTGCGGCTGATGGCATGGCTGGCAGCGGGTGAGGGATACGAGATCTCCCTCGAGGACGGGCGTGTGGTGGCACGGCGCGCCGGGGGACGGCAGTTGAAGACCCTGCCGAAGGCGTTGCGCGACCATCCCGAGGCCGATCGGCTGCGGCGGCTCGCCGAGTGGCTCGACCGGCACGCGGCCTCGTGCGTGGCCCAGGTGGACACCTGGATGGTGTCCTCGCTCCCGGTGCCCACCGAGCTCATCGCCCGGGTGTGGCCGGACGAGGCATGGCAGTCCGCCCTGCGTGACATGGCCGTGGTGGGCGACGACCCGGACGAGGTCGGCTTCCTGCGGGACGCCACCGCCGACGGTGAGCTGAAGGTGGTCGATCTCGACGGCGAGACCGTCCGGCTGTCCCCGCGCACCGTGACCCTCCCGCACCCCGTCCTCCTGCCGGACCTGGACGACGTACGGGACTTCGCCGCCGAACTCGGCATCACCCAGCGCGTGGAGCAGATCCACCGGGCCACCTGGGCCAAGCCGGCCTTCGGGCCCCCCGCGACGGCGACAGCGACAGCCACCGCCACAACCACCGCGACCGCGACCGCGACCGCGACGGAAGTACGGGACTACGCCGGCGGGAAGTTCGCCTCGCGCTTCGGTCTGGCCGCGCGGGCCACGGGGCTCGGATACCGGGTGTCCGGTGGCTACGCCACATGCAAGGTCCGCGACGCCGGCCGCGGCACGGAGGCGTCCGTGTGGATCGGCGAACCGTACTGGGACGGGGAGTCGGAGACCGGGGCGCTCGGCTGGCACGACGAGGACGGCCGCGCGGTACGGCTGAGCGAGGTCGGGCCGGTGGCCTGGTCCGAGGGAATGCGCATGGCCGCGGCTCTGTACGCCGGCCGCACGATCGAAGAGGGTGGGGACAAGTGACCAGCACGACCGCTTCCGCCAATGCGGAGCTGATCAAGGCCGGAGCGGTACTCCCGGCCGACGCCGAGGGCGCGGGCGCCTCGGCGGTCGAACTGACCGCGCGAAGCTACCGCCATCCGGTGCTCGGCGAGGAGCGGGTCGTGATCCGGCTCGCCGCCGCCGAACTCGGCCCCGCCGAGGACCTCGCCGCCGGATTCCTCGGACTCGAACCCCACGGGGAACCGGTCGTGGTGGGTCTCGGACAGCGACAGGAGCTGGGCTTCCCGGAGTGGGTCCTCGTGCACCACCCGGAGGACGGCCATCACGCGCTGGCGGTCGTGCCGGAGCTGGACCGGCTGGCACGGCAGGCGAAGACCAAGCCCAAGGCCGCCCTGGACGCCTGCCACGAACTGGCCGGGCGCCTCGGCTCGTCCGTCCCGCACTTCCTGCCCGTCTTCTACGAGCAGGCCGCGCGGGTCTTCCTCGGAGTCGAGAACACCACGTACGCGGCCCAGTTGTTCGGCCGTGCCCGCACCAGCGAGGCCCAGCACGGCCTTCCGGTCGACGAGGACCGGCTCGACGCCGTCTTCCTGGAGTTCGCCCTGGCCGGCGCGCTGCCGGTGAAGGTCCTGACCGGCTACGGCAAGGAGCTCGCCGCCCGGCTCGCCCCCGCCGAGGCCTACGAGCGCTTCCGCCGGCTGTGCGTGCGCCGGACCGCCGGCGGGCTCGCGCCGTCCGCCCAGGCGGCCGTCGAGCTGCGGCGCCTGGCCCGCGCGGCGGGTCTGTCCGGGAGCGAGGCGGAGCAGGACTACCTCGCCGAGCTCCTGCCGCTGCCCGCCACCCTGCGGGCGGCCGACGGCTGGTGGAAGTCGCACCGTGCCGCCCTCATCGCGCTGGCCCGCCGCGTACCGTCCGTGCGGGGCACGCTGCTGTCGATGACGCCGCCCGGTGACAACGGCGAGTTCAGCGAGACGTGGCTGGGGATTCTGGCGGATTCCGGGGCGGACGCCGGGCTGGCCGACGCCGGGCTGCCGGCGGAGGAGCGGTGCGCCGACGGCGCCGCCGGCTGGCTCGAACGCTTCCACACCGCGCGCCACCGGGGCTGGGGCCCGCGTCCCACCCCGCCGGCCCTGCTGGGCCTCGTGGAGCGCGCGGCCGGAACGCTGCGCAGCGACCTGGCGGCACGGCGCGAGGGCGAGGGCTTCCTGCGGATCGGCGTCGAGGACGCCAACCTGCTGGACCTGCTGCTCTCGCTGGAGATCGCGGTCGCCGACCCGACGGCGAACCGCCGCAACAGGCGCCACGACGCCCTGAACCTGTCGGACTGGGCGCGCGGGGAGCAGCCCCGGGACCTGGCCGCGCTCGCCGCCGACCCGCGCTTCCGCCCCGCCTTCCGCAACGGCGCGAACAGTTACTCCAGTGCTTCGTCGGGGACCGATGTCATGCGGCGGCTCGCCGACTCGGCCGGTGGTCGCCCGATGCTCGCGGAGTGGATGCGCGAGGTCGCCCGCGACTCGGTGGCCGCCGGGCTGCCCGGACTGCCGAGCGCGATCGCGCGCCTGTCGTGGCTGCCTTCGGAGGCACTCGCTCTCGCGCCGGAGGAGGTCGCCGCCGCCGCCGGCGCCGACCTCGGCGCGACCCTCGCACGCACCCTGCGCGGTGGCCTGTGGGAGGAGCTCCGGTGGCCGGCGTGGGAGGAGGCGCTCACGGAGCTGGCTCCGGGGCGCGACAAGGTCGACGGACTGACCGTCGTCGAGGCCTGGCCGTACCTGATCGTGGCCAGTGCCGTTCAGGTGCGGGTCATCGACGCCGACTCCACGGTGCTCACACACGATCTGCGCGTGCCGTCGGGGCACTCGTACCGGTACGGGTTCCACTACGTGGACGGCGCCCTGCTGGTGTTCTGGAGCACCTACGGCCGCGGCAGCGAGGCGCAGGCCTACTGGCACACCGCGCCCGACAAGGTGTTCACCCTGGACGGTGGAGCCGACTACTGGTCGCTCCGCTCGGAGTACCTCAGCCTGCCGCTGCCCGGAGGCGGGCGCACCACAGGCGGCGGGGTCCTGCACCACGGCGACACGAAGCTGCCCAAGGAACGTCCGCTGCTGTCCGACGGCACCTCGTACTGGGTGTGGGAAGCGGGTGAGGGGCAGGCCGACGGCGGCTGGGCCGAGTACGACCCCGCCGCGGGCGCCTACGGGCGGCGCTCCCAGCCCGGTTTCCTCGCCGACGCGCTGCGCCCGCACGGCGCCGGGGCCGAGCTGGTCGCGCGCTCGTCGTGGCTGCGGCCCGCGCCCGCGGTGGACGGCTCGGTGCTGGGCACGTCCGTGGACGGTCTGCTGGGCTGGCGCGTCGTACGGCTGCCCGGCGACGCCTGGCATGCCGAGGACACCGCGGGGCGCGTCGTCACCCTGCCGAAGGACTCGTCGATGCCGCTCGCGGCGTTGACGTTCCCCGGCGACGACCGGCCCCGGGCGCTGACCCACGCGTGGCGGGAGCTGTCGCTCACCGACCCGGACGGCGTCGTCACGACGACGGCCGACGGCGACCGGAACGAGCTGTACGGCACCGCGAGTACGACCCTGCCGCCGTCGTCCTATCTTTACGCCCTGCGCGCGCGGGACCCGGAGGGTTCGGCCGTGCTGCGCGCCGCCGACGCGGAGTCGGCCGGTGCCCTGCTGAAGGCGGCCGTCCTCGCGGAGCGGGCGGCGGATCTTCCCGAGCTGGTGAGCACCCTGCTGCCGGGGATCTCTTCGCCGGAACTGATCGCGGGAGTGGTACGGGTGCTGCGCTTCGCCGTACGGCAGCAGGAGTCCCTCGACGCCGTCGCCGCACGGCTCGACCCGGCTGCCGAACCCGCCGAGGAACGCGCCCAGGGACCGGCCGACCGTCTGCTCGCCACTGCGCTGAACGGGATCGCCGGCTCCGGGTACTACCGGTCGGGCGCCGACGAGGACGTGGCCCATCGCTTCCTGGACGGGCTGGCGACCGTACGGGCCGACGCCGGCGGGGAGTCGCTGCCGGGCCGGGTGCACTTCGATCTGCCGTCGCTGCCGTACTCGGGGCTCCCCTTCACCTCGCTCCTGGACGAGCCCGCCGCGGTCGCCTACCGAGCCGTCGCGCCCGGCAGCACGGCCGACCACCGGGCGGCGCTCCTCGGCGTACTCGGCCAGGTCGACGCGCTGGGGCTGGCCTCGACGGCCGGTTCGGCCGGCCACTGGCGCCGGGTCCTGGTCCACCTCGGCGCGTCGCATCTGCGCACCCCGGACGGCCTGGAGCACAGTTCCTGGCACCGCTCCGTCCTGCCGCTGGGCGGCGGTGCGGCGCTCGGCATCACCGAGCACAACGAGAACGTCCCCGACGGGCGGGAGTTCGGGGCGCTGCTCCACGACCCGAGCGGCCGCTTCGAGGTGCCCGGCCCCTACACGGTGCGCGGTGACGCTCCGGTGGGCGACCGGACACGCGGCGCCGACTGGCTGACCTCCTTCCTGCGGGAGGCGAACTCCCGTGGGGAGGTCCCCTTCCTGCCGGAGGCGGCCGAGGAGTTCAGCCGGCTCACCGGGGTCTCCGGGGCGCTCGCCCGGCTCGTCCTCGTGGGCATGCCCGAGATCGACAGCTGGGAGAACAACTTCCTGCCCTCGGAGCTGCGCAAGACCCTCGGTCTGAAGGTGGCCGAGGCGGGGCACGCCCGCCAGGAGCTGCGGGCACTCTCCATCGAGGTGCGGAGGGCCGTGATCGCGGCGCTCCTGCCCGAGGACCCGGCGCGGTTGTGGAGCGAGGGTCCCGATGCGGCATCGGCCGCGGCCGTGTGGAACGCGCGGGTGGGCCGGCGCGCGCAGGTGCCCGACTGGCTGACCGCGGAGGCCGCGCGCGCCGCGCGCAGCGGCTGGGCCGTTCACCGGGCCCTCCCGGCGCTCCTCGACCCGGCGTCGTCCCCGGAGCTCGGCGTCGACGTGCCATGGCACATCGAGGGCGACCGGCCGTCGACCGTGACCCCGACCGATACCCCGTTCGACGTGTCGGTGCTGGCGGGCACGATGAGCCTGACGGCCTGGCTGGCCCACCGGCTGCCCGCCGGCGATCCCGTGCGGGCGACGCTGCCCAGTGCGCTCACCGCCGTACGCCAACGGCTGGCCGCGCCCGAGCTGCTGCTGTCCGTGGGCCACTTCACGAGCCTGGCGGACTTCCGCAAGGTGGCGGGCGCCCCGACCGAGACGGTACCGGGGCACGAGCGGTACGGCGCCGTCCTCATGGCGACGCACGACGGCCAGCCCCAGCCGGCGCTGCGGCCCGCCCTGCTGGACTCCACCGGGTCCGACCCGTACCTGGTGGCGCTGCGCGGCCCGGACCAGCATCCGACCGCGGTCGAGGCGGCGCTGCGCCGTGCGCACGATCCGGTGTTCGCGCGGCTGCTGGCCGACCCGGGCGCGCCGGTGGCGGGCGAGACGGACCAGGAGGGCACCTGGTGGCCGCAGGATCCGTCCCGCTCGGTGCCCGCGCTGGTGGCGGAGGTCGCCGGGACCCATGGTCTGGGTGCCGACGCGGCGACGCTCTACCTGATGCTGCTGGCCATGCCCGACCCGACCGACCGCAACACCGCGCGGTGGACCGGGTGGAAGCCGGCCCGGCTCAAGGCGGCCCGCGCGGAACTGGCGGCCGGCGACCTGGTGGTGACGGCCGTACGGGCCCGGGCCGGGCGCTCGCTCTTCCTGCCCGGCGCCTGGGCCGAGCAGTCGGCCCCGGTTCTGCCGGTCGAGCAGTGGAAGCTGCCGATGTACGGGCCGATGGCGGGCACGCGTCCGGTCCTGGGCACGCTGGTGCCGACCGAGCCCGCGGCGGAGCTCTTCGCCCGTGCTTGGCAGCGGATCCTCGACGGTGACGTCCCGCGCTTCGAGGAACTGAAGGTGCGGCGCACCAGGCGCCGCCGCTGAGCGGAGGCCGGGGTTCACCGGTCGTCCCCTCAGCCGTCGGCCGTCCTGGCCGTCGTGGCTGCCGTCGCGGTCGGCCCGGTCGACATGGTCGGCCCGATCGACATGGTCGGCCCGGTCGACCTGGTCGACCTGGTCCGCCTGGTCGCCCGGGCAGTCGCCTGCCGGCCCCGCCGTTTCCCGTACGGCGCGGCGCATCCCCTCACGGATGCGCCGCGCCGCCCACCCCTACACCTGCCTCTCATCCGTACCGCCCCGAAGGAATCCCCGTATGACCGTCACCGAACAGGCCGCCCCCGCCCGGCAGGTCCAGCCCGCCGAGGAGCGGCACGCCGCCGAGCTCGCCTTCCTCGCCGCCCAGGACCCCGGCCCGCGTCCGCCCGGCTGGGCGCTGACCCCGCGCGCGGTCGTCACGTTCGTCTGCGGCAGCGACGGCGTGGAGCTGGCCCTGCCCAAGCGCCGCGCCGGGCTGCCGTCGAAGCTGGAGATCGCCCCGAAGTTCGTCGGTGAGCGCGCCCTGGTCGAACGCTGTGTGGTCACCCTCGCCGGAGAGCGCGGGCTGCTGCTCACCGGTGAGCCCGGTACCGCCAAGTCGATGCTGTCGGAGCTGCTCGCGGCCGCCGTCAGCGGTACCAGCGCCCTGACCGTGCAGGGCACGGCGGGCACGACCGAGGACGCGTTCCGCTACGGCTGGAACTACGCGCTGCTCCTCGCCCAGGGCCCCACCCCGGGGGCCCTCGTCGACTCCCCCGTGCTCTCCGCCATGCGCACCGGGCGCGTGGTGCGGGTCGAGGAGATCACCCGCTGTCTCCCGGAGGTGCAGGACGCCCTGGTCTCGATCCTGTCCGACCGCCGGATCACCGTGCCGGAACTGACCGCCACCGAGGACGCGGTGGTGGGCGCGGCCCCCGGCTTCACCGTGATCGCCACCGCCAACCTCCGGGACCGCGGAGTCTCCGAGATGTCCGCAGCGCTGAAGCGCCGGTTCAACTTCGAGACGGTGGGCCCGATCGCCGACGCCGACGCCGAGGCCGTCCTGATCCGCCGCCAGGCCGTCGCGGTGGTGCAGCGGGCGGGTGCCTCCTTCGCGGTCGACGACGCCGTCCTCGACGCGCTCGTCACGGTCTTCCGGGACCTGCGCTCCGGGCGCTCCACCGAGGGCTGGGACGTGGAACGGCCGGGCACGGTCATGTCCACCGCCGAGGCCGTGCAGGTCGCGGCGTCGCTGGGGGTCGCGGCCGCGTACCTGCCGGGTGGCGACGTGCTGGACCTGCTGCCGGGCCATCTCCTCGGCGTCGTCCGCAAGGACGACCCGGCCGACCACGCCCGACTGCTCGGCTACTGGGACGGCCCGGTCCGCCGCCGGGCCGAGAGCGGCTCCGCGATGTGGCGTCGGCTCTGGGACCTGCGCGGGAGCCTCCGGTGACGACCGTCGAACCACTCGACCCCAGGGCGGCCGTGGACGCGCTGGCCGCGTCGCGCGCACCGTACCTCCTGGGGGTGCGCCACCACAGTCCGGCGTTGGCCGCCGTGGTGCCGGCCCTCCTGGAGGAGGCGGGCGCCGAGGTGGTCTGCGTGGAGCTTCCCGCCGACTTCCAGCCGTGGCTGGAACACCTTGGGGACCCCGAGACCGTCGCCCCGGTCGCGTTGGCCGGGGCGGGCGTGGACGGCCGGCTGTCGTTCTACCCCTTCGCGGACTTCTCGCCGGAACTCGCGGCGGTGCGATGGGCGCGGGCGCGTGGAGTGGAGGTCGTCTGCTGCGACCTGCCGCTGTGCGACTCCGGTTGGTCGCTGCCCGACACGGGTCCTGCCGGAGTCGTCCTCCCGGACACGGGACCCACCGACACGGACCCCGCAGACGCGGGCCCCGCGGGACCCGGCTCCCACACCGAGGAGAGTCAGGGTCGGACCGGTCCGGACCTCGACGACGAGGCGAGGGGCCGGCAGGGTTCCTTCGCCCGGGCACTCTCCGCCGCCGGGACCGGCCGGGACCGTGAGGACATGTGGGACCGCGCCGTGGAGGTGCTCGCTCCCGGATGCTCCCCCGACGCGGTGCGCAGGGCGGCCCTGGGTGTGGGCTGGGCCCTGCGTTCCGACGCCGCCGTGCCCGCCACCGACCTGGCCCGCGAGGCCCGGATGCGGGACGTGGTCGCGGCGGCTTCGGCCGGCGGACGCCGGGTCGCCGCCGTGATCGGCGCCTTTCACGCACCCGGCCTGCTCACCTCCACGGGGACGGATATCGGATCGGGCACGGCTGCCGGGTCGAGTACGGGTCAGGGCTCGGGCGCAGGTACCGGCTCGGGTACAGGTGCAGGTACCGGCCCGGGCGCGGGCGTGCCCACGCCCGCGGGGTCGGGTACGGGCCCGGGCAGCGGCCCCGGCACGGGCGCGGCCGACGCCGTGACCTCCCTCGTCCCCTACTCCTTCGACCTGCTCGACTCCCGGTCCGGCTATCCGGCCGGAATCCGCGACCCGCTCTGGCAGCAGGCCGTCCTCACCGCGGCCGGCGACGCCGACCGGATCCGGGAGGCTGCCGCCGCCTCGGTGACCGGTGTGTGCCGGGAGATGCGGAGCGCGGGACACACCGCCGGTACCGGCGAGGCCGCCGAGACACTGCGGCTGGCCTGTGACCTCGCCACCTTGCGCGGACTGCCCGCGCCCGGGCGCGGTGAACTCCTCGAAGCGGTCACCACCGTCCTCGGGCAGGGCGAACCCCTGGGCCGTGGCCGCGCGCTGGCCCGCGCACTGGAAGCCGTGTTCGTCGGCACCGCGCGCGGCCGGATCAGCCCGCGCGCGCCCCGTTCCGGTCTGGGCCCCTCCGTCGAGGACGAGCTCACCCGGCTGCGGCTGCCCGGCGAGGGCGACCCCGAGCCCCGGGAGACGCGTCTGGATCCGCTCCGTTCCCCGCTCGACGGCCGCCGCGAGGTCCTGCTCAACCGTCTGCTGGTCATCGGCGCGTCCTACGGCGAGCCCGTCGCGGTCTCCGCCACCGGCGACGGTACGGCGCTCGGCACCAAGTGGCGCCTCAAGTGGACGCCTTCCGTGTCCGCGCGGCTCGACCTCGCCGGGGTCCGCGGGGTCACCGCGGCCCAGGCCGCCGCCGGCACCCTGGGCGAGACGGCCCGGCGTGAGGCGGCCGAGGGCGGTCCCACCCCGGCGCAGATCCTGGCCGGGCTCACCGCCGCCGTCCGCTGCGACCTGCCCGAGCTGGTCGACGCACGGCTCCAGGAGGCCGGCGCGGTACTGCCCGGCACCGCCGAGCTCCCCGAACTCCTCGAAGCGCTGGATCTCCTGGAGGGCGTGCGGCGTGGCCATCACCCGGGCACCACGCAGGACGCCCGCGCGATGGCCGACGCGCTCTCGGGCGAACTCCTGGAGGCCGCCGTCCGCTCGCTGCCGGGTCTGGCGGGGAGCGACAGTGCCACGGACGCGAGAGCGCTGGTGGCACTGGCGGACCGGACGGCCGCCCGGCACCTGGGCCTCCGGCTGGATCAGGCACTTGCCGAACTCGCCTCCGAGGCCTCGCCCTTGATGCAGGGTGCGGCCCTCGCCGTACAGGTGATGCTCGACGTCGACCCTGCCGTCGGGCTCGGCGAGCGGGTGGCCGGCTGGATCGACGGAGCGACCGCTCCCCCTGCGCGACGGGCGCTGACGAAGCGCCTCGCGGGGCTGCTCACCGCCGCCGGTCCGCTGCTCCAGGCGTCCCCGGAGGCGCTCACCCCTCTCCTCGAGCGGATCGAATCCCTGGCCGACCAGGAGTTCCTCGACCGGCTGCCCGCCCTGCGGGGCGGTTTCGACGTGCTGGCACCCGCCGCCCGCGACCGGCTGCTCGCCACGGTGACCGAGCGGCTCGGCGACCGGCTCGACCTCTCGCTCGACGCGCCGCCCGAGCTGCTCGCCCTGTGGGCGGCGGCCGACGCGGCCGGGCTCGCCGCGCTGAAGACCCTGGCGCTGCCGGGCCCGGACGCGTCCCGAGAGGCGCGGCCCGTGTCCGGGTCTCCCGGCATCGGAGCCGCCAGAACCGAGCCCGCCCGTACCGAGGCAACCGGCACCGACGCCGTCGAGGCAGACGCCGTCGCGACCGACGCGGACATCGCCCCGACCGATCGGGGCGTCGGTGAGCCGAGCGGCACCGTGCCGACGGACGCGTTCTCGTCCGGGTCGTCCGACCTGCGGATCGGCCACGCCGACCGGTGGCGGCTTCTCCTCGGCCGCCACAAGGAGCGGCTCAGCGCCGACGCCCGCCGCTACGCCCACGCCCTGGACGAGCTGTACGGCGGAGGTCGCGGCGAGGGAGCCGACGCCCTCGACGGCGGATCCGGTGGGGGCGGAGGGCAGGATCCCTCCTTCCCCACCGCCCGGGAGTGGTCGCAGGAGCTGGAGTCCCTCTTCGGCGCGGACGTGCGCGAGGAGGTCCTCGCCGAGGCGGCGGACGCGGGGCGCTCCGACGTACTCGCTCAGCTGGACCCGGCGGCGGTTCGTCCGTCGGTCGAGCTCCTGAGTTCGGTGCTGTCCCTGGCCGGGGGTATGCCCGAGGCGCAGCTCGCGCGGCTCCGGCCGCTGGTGAAGCGGCTCGTCGACGAGCTGGCCCGGGAGCTGGCGACCCGCCTGCGGCCGGCCCTCTCCGGACTGGCCACCCCGCGCCCCACCCGGCGTCCCGGCGGTCGCCTCGACCTCGCCCGTACCCTGCGCGCCAACCTCGCCCACACGCGGCGCACGGACGACGGCCGGGTCGTGGTCGTACCGGAGCGTCCGGTGTTCAGCACTCGGGCGAGCAGGGAGTCGGACTGGCGGCTGATCCTGGTGGTCGACGTCTCCGGCTCGATGGAGGCCTCGGTGATCTGGTCGGCGCTCACCGCGGCGGTCCTGGGCGGCGTGCCGACCCTGTCCACGCACTTCCTCGCCTTCTCCACCCAGGTGGTGGACCTGACCGACCGGGTGGAGGACCCCCTGTCGCTGCTCCTGGAAGTGCGGGTCGGCGGCGGTACGCACATCGCGGCGGGCCTCGCGCACGCCCGGTCCCTGATCACCGTGCCGAGCCGCACCCTCGTCGTCGTGGTCAGCGACTTCGAGGAGGGCGCACCGCTCGGCGGGCTGCTGGGAGAGGTGCGTGCCCTCGCCTCCTCCGGCGCGCATCTGCTGGGCTGTGCGGCGCTCGACGATGCCGGCACACCTCGCTACTCGGTGCCGGTGGCGCGGCAACTCGTCGCCGCCGGTATGCCGGTGGCCGCTCTCAGTCCGCTCGCCCTCGCCCGCTGGGTGGGCGACCGCCTCCGTGGAGAACCCCGTTGAGCACCGAAGTCCTGCCTCCCGTCGCCCCCGATGTCCTCGCCGAGGCCGTGGAGCAGCTCAGCGCACGGCTGCGCAAGAAGCTCGACGCGGCCATCGCGGAGTTCGGCGCACTTGCCGAGCCGGCCGCCGACGGGTCGGTGTCCGTGCGCTTCGGCGAGGACGCGGTGGTCACCCTGCGCCCCGACGCCTCGGGGGTGGTGGCCGGCGCCGGCCAGGCGGCCTGTACGTGTCTGCTGGCCCCGCGCTGTCTCCACCGGGCCGCGGTGCTGGGCGCCTCACCGATCGCGGACGCTGGGATGCCCGACGAAACGTCGCCCGAAGCGGGTTCCGCACCGCTGTCCGTACCTCTCTCCGTCTCTTCCGGATCGGAGGACGGCGGCCCGAAGGGCACCGCAGCCGCACCGGCCGCGGGGCCCGGGGAGGCGCACGACACGGCCGGCATCGGCGTCGAAGTCTCCGAAGGCCCCGCGCCCGCGCTCACCGCCGCTCAGGTCCGGGCCGCGACCGCGCTGTGGGAGGCGGCCGCCGAGGCCCTGTCCGCGGGTGTCACGGCAGGCGGGGCGGTGGTCCAGGCCGAGTTGCTGCGCGCCGCGCATACCGCGCGGCTGGCCGGGCTGCCCCGCGCCGAGGCTGCCGCGCTGCGCGTCGTACGGGGTCTCCGTGCCGCGCGGGAGCGAAGCCAGGGGCAGCGCCTCGGCGATCTCACCGGCGCCTTCCGTGACCTGCTCGGCAGTGCCGCCCTGCTCGCCTCCGGATCGTCCGGTCCGGGCTCGGCCGGCACCACACGCCGGGCGTACGAACAGGGCGGCAGCCTGCGGGTGTACGGCCTGTGCCGGGAGCCGGTGCTGTCTGCCACGGGTTACGGGGGTGTGGCCACGCACCTGCTGGGGCCCGACGGCTCCTTCTACACCGTGTCCGACGTACGACCCGGCGGACTGGCCCGAGCCAAGGGTGCGGGGACCGCGTCCGTGGCGCTCGGCGGGGCCGTCCTCGACCACGCCGGGCTGGCGCGCGGGGGTCTGCGGATCGTCGGCGCCACCGTCTCCTCCGAAGGACGGCTGGGAGCGGGCAAGGGCGTGAGCGCCACCCCGCTGCGCGGCGTGGACTGGTCCGACGAGCCTGCGGCCGCGCTGTTCGCCAGACCGGTGCACGAGGCGATGGCCGCGGTGCTCGACGGCGGCCCTCAGGAAACCGGCGGGACGGAGGCGCCGCTGCTGGGCTGCGACGTGGAGGTGATCGGCGCGGCCGGGGAGTGCCTCGTGGTCCGTGTCGCCGGGGACGGACCGGTGCTGCGGCTGCGCCCCGCCCATCCGCATCCGGAGCTGCCTCACGCCGCCAGCCTCGGCAGGATCGCACGGTACCCGGGACTCATGCTGCGGGTCCTGGGCCGTCCTGATCTGGAGCGGGCGGCGACCCTCCGGCCGCTCGCGGTCGGCGCGGTGCCGGGGGCGTCCGACACGCTGCGGCTGCCGGAGGAGTGGCTGGGGCGGGCAGACCTGGGGTACGACCGTCTCCAGGGCAGCCACTTCCCGACCGGGCCGGCGCGCACCGCCCCGGGTGAGCCGGTGGGCGACGAAGCAGGTCGGCCGGTGGGCGCCGGACCGGCTGGGCCGGTGGGTGCCGGACCCGATCCGCTGGCGGACGCGCCGCTGTGGCGGGTGCGGCGGCTTCTGGAGACGGGGGTCGCGGGTGGGCGACGTGCCGTGGCCGAGTCGGGCCGCGGGACGGACACGGCCGCCCTCGTCGCGCCACTGCGCCGCGCGGGGCTCGGCGGAGCCGCGCAGCTGGCGGAGGCGCTGACCGCGGAGGCGGACCGCCGCCCCCGCGACGCCTTCGGCCGCCTCACGGACGCCTCGGCCGACGGCTACGCCCGCGCGTGGCTGGCCTCGGCGGTCCATCTCGCGGCCGCGGAAAGGTCGTTGGTGGTGGCCTCCTGGTCCTGATGCGAAGTGGACGGGGCCTGCCTGCGCGCACGCAGGCCGGCATCTGCTGACCCGGCGGGCCCCGGACCGGTGCCCGCAGGATGCGTAGACCCATGAAGAACAACGGGGTCGCACACCAGCCGCCGCCCTGCCCTGCGATCGCAAGGCGGGCGGCTGCTGGTGTCACGGGTCCTTCAGGGGCGGTTCTTCAGGGGCTGCGGGGCGGAGCGGGTGTGCGGTTCCACGGCATCCGGGACCACGGGAGGGCCAGGTCGGTCTGGTCGGTGATCTCCCGGGGTGTGAGGTGGGTGAGGGGTCGGGCTTCGCGGTGGCGGGCGTACACGGTGTCGATGTAGCGATGGCCGGTGTCGGGCGCGATGAAGAGGACGGTCCGTTCGGGCGTGCGCCCGTGTTCGTGGCGGGCGGCGAGGTAGGAGGCGCCGGTCGACAGGCCCGCGAAGACGGCGTGGCGGCGCAGGAGGTCGACGGTGCCGGACAGGGCGGCGTCGAAGGAGATCCAGTGCAGGGTGTCGTACAGCTCGTGGCAGACGTTCCCGAAGGGGATGGAGCTGCCGATGCCGGCGATGATGATGTCGGGGTCGGAGGTGTGCTGGGCGCCGAAGGTGAGACTGCCGTAGGGCTGGACGCCGACGAGTTCGACGTCGGCGTGGCCGTCGCCCGTCGCGCGCAGATAGCGGGTGAGCGCGCCGGTGGAGGCGCCGGAGCCGACTCCGCCGACGACGGTGAGCCGGTCCGTGCCCGTCTCCGCGCGGACGCGGTCGGCGATCGCACGGTAGCCGAGGTAGTGGATGTCGTCGTGGTACTGGCGCATCCAGTGGTAGTCGGGATGCGCGGTGAGGATGTCGTGGACGCGCTCGACCCGTCGCTTCTGGTCGAGTTTGAGGTCGTCGCAGGGTTCCATCTGTTCGAGCGTGGCCCCGAGTACGGCGAGCTGGGTGCGCAGGGTGTGGTCGACCGTGGTCGAGCCGACGATGTGGCAGTGCATGCCGTGCCGGTGGCAGGCCAGGGCGAGGGCGTACGCGTAGATGCCGCTGGAGCTGTCGAGGAGGGTGTCCCCTCGCCGTACGACCCCGGTGTCGAGGAGATGCCGTACGGCGGCGAGCGCGGAGACCACCTTCATCGTCTCAAAGCGCAGGCAGACGAGCCGTTCGTCGAGGCGTATCAGGTCGGGCCTGCCGATCGCCTCGGCGATGTGCTGGTCCATCGAGGAGCTCCTTGCTGGTGGGGGCGAGAGTCGTGCGGCCCGTGAAGGTCGTGAAGGTGCGGGTGGTGGGGATGCCATGGGCCCTCAGGGCGTGCCTGCACCCCCGTACGCGACGACGCAGATCCCCCGGCGCCGCAGGGTCGAACAGGACGCCCGCCACGGCTCCGCTGTGCGCGATCTGGACGCCCGCCGCTCCGCAACGCCGGGCGACCGTGATGAGGTCGGCGAACTCCGGGTGGTTCAGGCTTCGTTGGCCGCGCCGGGCGCTGGCCGTGGCCACCTTGCCCAGGAGCCGAGCATCACCGGTCTCCGTCGCGCGGCGCAGCAGGGTGCGAAGGCGCTCGAAGTCCCGGAGGTCGGCGTCGGAGACCTCCTGTACGGGCAGGGCCAGGGTGTCGACGGGTGCTCCGCCGCCGAGGGTGCAGCCCACGACGACGAGAGGCGGCAGAGCCGGGCCGAGCACTTCCAGGATCCGGCCCTCCCGCTGGGCGAACAGGACCGGGCGGGCGTCGAGCATCAGCGGATCGCTGGCCCGTTCCGCCCGGACGGCGAGCCGGGCGACGGTGTCGGGGGCCAGGCGCAGCCCGTACGAGTCGGCGACCGCGCGGACGGTCGCGATCACGTCGCTGGTCGAGCTGCCCATGCCCAGTCCCACCGGTACGTCACCGTCCAGCCTCACCTCACCTCCGCAGGAGGGCAGTCCGGCGCGGCGCGCGCACTCCACGCCCGCCAGGGCCGCGGCGTGCGCGGCCTTCGTACGGTCGGCGGGAACGACGGTGACCGCGTCGGCCGGTGTGCCGGGCCGTCGGACGAACTCGGCGCGGCTGCCGGGGCCGGCCATGGGCAGGGTGACCAGGCCCGCGCAGCGGCGCCCGTCGGCGTCGAGGAAGACGCCTTGGAGGAGTTCACCGTGGTGGCAGGGGGCGTGCCCGGTTCCGGTGCCTCCGCCGGCACCCGGGTCGGCTTCGCCGCGCGGAGCGGGTGCGCGACCAGGTGCGGGTGCAGTCGTGGGTGCGGGTCCGGGGGCGAATGCAGGCGTGGGTGTGGATGCGGAGGCGAATACAGGCGTGGGTGTGGATGCGGGGTCGGGTACGGGGGCGGATCGGTGGGTGGCGAGTCGGGTCGGGTGCGTGGTGCGGGTCATGCGCCGTCCGCCGTGCGGTAGCGGTACAGGACCGTCTCGTCGGCGCTGAACTGGGAGAAGGGGAATGGTTCCGCGGACAGGGCGGTCACGCCGGAGCCGAGGAACGCGCGGGCGACGGCGCTGCCGGTCTGCGCGTAGACGATCAGCGGGATGCCACGCGCGCGGCAGCGCTCCAGGATTGTGTCGAACGAGCCGTTGCTCAGGGTCATTCCCGTCGCGACGACCGCCTCGGCCCGGTCGAGGACCTCGTGCATGTCGTCGGTGACGGGATCGCCCCACTGCGTGGTCTTGAGGTTGAGATCGCAGGGCAGGGGTTCGCCGCCCCGGTCGCGGATCGCCGCGACGAGCGGGTTGACCACGCCGATGAGGCCGACCTTCGCGCCGTCCGTAAGGTCGAGCAGACCGGCGATGGCGGCATCGCGGGCCCTCGCCCGGACCTCCGGCGTGCCGGTGGGCAGGGTGACGGGCTCGGCGTCGCCCTCGTCGGCGGCCACCCGGTGCGGGCGGGTGTGGGAGAGATAGGCATCGAGCGCCGCGATCCGCAGGGGACGCGGGGCGTCGCGCAGCAGGAGGTCGAGCGGCGCTCCGGAGAAGTCCCGGCAGATCGACGGGTCGAGCTCGCCGGCTTCGAAGGCACAGCCGCCGAAGGAGCCGCCGAGACGGACCAGGATGTACTGGTTGAGGTAGGTGGTGTCGCCGCCGGCGAGACGGGTGCCGTGGTGGATCCAGAAGACGCTGGTCGCGACGAGTTCGGAGGGGAGCGGGCCGTGTTCGCCCGCCAGGACCGCCGCGACGAGACTGTCGACGGAGGCTGCGGAAGTAGTGGCCGGGGTCGTGGGGGTGGTCGAGGTGGTCGGAGTGGTCCGAGGCATCGGATTCCTGTTCGTCCGGGGCTTGGGGGCGCGTGTCACGAAGCGGTGGGTCGGGGCATCGGGTTCGGCGACGGTGTTCGGAACCGGGTGCCGAGCGGCCCGCGGCAGGTGACCGTCGGACGTCCCAGCGTGTCGGTGGTGAGCTCGGCCTCCACCTCGAACACCTCCGCGAGCCGCTCGGCGGTCAGAACGGCGGCGGGGGTGCCGGAGGCGACGAGGCGGCCGTGGTGCAGGAGCAGCAGCCGGTCGCAGTACCGGGCCGCGAGCGCGAGGTCGTGCAGGGCGACCAGGACCGTCCGGTCGGTGCCGGTCAGCAGCTCCATCAGTTCCAGCTGGTGTTTGACGTCGAGGTGGTTGGTGGGTTCGTCGAGCAGCAGGGCGTACGGCTGCTGTGCGAGCGCCCGAGCGATGTGGGCGCGCTGACGCTCGCCGCCCGACAGCGCCTTCCAGGACCGGTCGGCGAGCGCGGTGAGGCCGACGACGTCGAGGGCCGCGGCGATCACCGCCCGGTCCGTGGTGTCGGGCCCGCGCCAGCGGTCCCGGAAGGGGGTACGTCCCAGGCCCACGACATCGGCGACCCGCAGATCGCTGTCGGCGCCCGAGTCCTGTGCGACGAAGGCGACGTGACGGGCGATCCGGCGCGCGCTCCAGCCCCGTACGGACGCGTCGTCGTACCGGACGGTGCCCGTGTCGGGGGCGCGGAGGCCGGCCAGGCAGCGGAGCAGGGACGACTTCCCGGAGCCGTTGGGGCCGAGCAGTCCGACCGTCTCGCCGGGGGCGATCGCCGCGCTGACCTCCCGTACGACCGGGGTGCCCGCCACCGACCAGCTCAGGTTCTCCGCGGTGATCCTCACAGCTCACCCCGCTTGCGCAGGACCAGGAGGAACAGGGGTACGCCGAGCAGGGCCGTGATCACTCCGACGGGAACCTCGCGGGGCGCGAAGGCGACCCGCGCCAGCGCGTCCGTCCACACGAGGAACACCGCGCCCGCGAGTGCCGCGTACGGCAGCAGCACCCGGTGCAGGGGGCCGACGAGGAACCGCACCCCGTGGGGGACGATCAGCCCGACGAAGCCGATGGCGCCGACGGTGGCCACGGCGACCGCCGTCAGCGCGGCGGTCACCACGAGCAGCAGCGTCCTGGTGTGCCGTACCGCGATGCCGAGGGAGGCGGCGGTGTCGCCGCCGAACGCGAGTCCGTCGAGGGCATTCGAGCACAGCCATGCCACCGCCAGCCCCAGCGGGGTCACGATCGCGCAGACCATGACGGTGTCCCAGCGGGCCGGTGCCATCGAGCCGAGCAGCCAGTGGGTGACGGCCCGCGTGGTGTCCGCGTCCGCCGAGGCCATCAGGACCAGTGAGGTCAGCGCGGTGAGGAGCTGGCCCACGACCACGCCGGTGAGGACGATCCGGACGGAGTCGAGGCCGGTGCGCCGCAGCAGGAGGAGGAGGAGAGCGAAGGCGAGCAGCGCGCCGACGAGCGCACCGCCGGTGACCCCGAGCGCGCTCGCGCCGATCCCGAGGACGACGACGGTGACGGCCCCGGTCGACGCGCCGGAGGAGACGCCCAGCAGATAGGGGTCGGCGAGCGCGTTCCGGGTGACCGCCTGGAGCACCGCTCCGCACACGGCGAGCGAGGCGCCGACCAGCGCGGCCATCAGGACGCGCGGCAGCCGCAGGTCCCAGATGAGCGAGTCCAGCAGCGGGGGGAGCGGCTCCACGTCCAGGCCGAGCCGGGTGCCGAGGGCGCGGGCCAGGTCGGTCCAGCCGATGTCGGCGGTGCCGATGCGTACGGCCGCGGCAAGGGAGGCCGCGAGGGCGGCCGCGGTGAGGAGCAGGAGGGGTCGGCGGGACGGCCCCGCCACCACGGGCCGGGTCGCCGCGAAGGGCTCCCCCACACCATTCGCCGTCACGGGCCGGGCGGCGACGAGGGGTTCCTCCACCACCGGCGCGCGTCCACGGGCCGACGGGAGCAGGAGGTCCGCCGGCTGCCTCCCGGTCAGTGGGTCAGCGGACATGACCGAGGTCCTTCATTCCCTGGGCGAGGAGCCCGAGGGTGTGTACGGAGCGGACCGAGGGGTCGAGTTCGATGCCCGGCACCTGGAGGATCTTGTCGTCGCGGACGGCGGCCAGCCGGGAGATCACCGGGTGGCCGGTCATCGTGGCCCGCTTCTCGGCGGCGCTGTCGCCGGGCCGGCCGCGCTCGGACAGGTCGCCGACGACGATGAAGTCGGGGTCGCGCCGGGCGACTTCCTCCCACGAGACCTCCGGCCAGTCCTCGGCGACGTCGTCGAAGGCGTTCTTCGCGCCGACGATCCGGCTCATCTCGCTGGGGAGGCTCGTCCCGCCGGCCACGTACGGCATGCCGTTGAAGACGGAGTAGAGGTAGACGACGGTCGGCCGGTCGGCGCCCCGGGGCACCTTGGGGGCGTTCTTTCCCGCGCTCGCGACGGCGGCGCGCTGGTCGGCCGCGAGCTTGGCGGCCCGCTCCTCGGCGCCGAAGAGCTTGCCCAGGTTCTCGTAGTCGGAGAAGAGCAGCTCGAAGGGGGTCGTGCCGGGCGGGTTCTGCTCGGGGCAGTCCACGGCGCTGACGAAGGTGGGGACCTTGAGGGCGTCCAGTTCCTCGCGGGTGCCGGCGCGGTCCTCGGTGTAGAGGTCGGTGGAGCCGGCGACGACGAAGTCGGGTGTGGCGGAGCGAAGTTGCTCGCCGGTGGCGATCTTCGGGGCGATGACAGGGACGGTGGCGTAGGCGGCCTCGTACGCGGCGGGGATCTTCGTCTTGAGGTTGGCCGTGCCTGCCATCCGGTCCTGCAAGCCGAGTTCGAGCAGGGTCTCGGTCGAGGTCTGGTCCAGGGCGACGGTCCGCTTCGGGGGCTCGGAGACGGAGAGCTCGCGGCCGCAGCTGGTGACGGAGACGGCCTTCGCGGCGCCGGGGCCGACGGTGGAGCTTTCGCCGGGGCCGACGCGGGAGCCGGTGGCGGGACCGGCGTCGTCGCCGGAGCCTCCGCCGGCCGTGGTGGAACAGCCCGCGGCGGCGAGGGCGAGGGTCAGGGCGATGCCGAGTCGGACGGGGTGGCGCATGGGTTCTCCGGTCTGGGAGGGGCGGGCATGGGTGTTGTCGTGCACCGGGCAGGAGTGCCGCGTTCGAAGGGTACTGTAATGGCAATCATTTTCATTAACGACCCCGGGGGCGGTTCACCGACCCGCTCCCCACGTCCGAGGAGCCACCTCACCGTGTCCACCACACCCCCACCGACCACACTCAAGTCCCCTGCCTCGCGCCCGCGTTCGGTCCTCCGCGACCCCGCGTTCCTGCGACTGTGGGCGGGCACCACCGCCTCGGGCCTGGCGACCTGGGCCCTGCCCTTCGTCCTCGGCCTCGCCGTACTCCACCGCGACCTCGGCGCCGTCGGCCTCGGCCTGGTCCTCGCCGCCCGCACCGCCGGCTTCCTCGCCGCCGTCGCCGTCGGGGGCGTGCTCGCCGACCGCCACTCCCGCCGCGCGGTCGTCTTCTGGTCGGCCCTCGCGGCCGGTGCCGCCGCGCCCCTGCTCGCCGCGGGCCTCGGGCGCTCGCTCGTACTGATGACGGCCGCCGCCGCCCTCGCCGGCGCCGGGCAGGGCGCCTGCCGTCCGGCGTTCCAGGCGCTCACCGCCGAGACCGTCGACCCGGGGCGCCGCCAGCAGGCCAACGCCGCCATGACCATGGCGGTCCGCGGCTCCACACTCGGCGGCCC
This sequence comes from Streptomyces sp. NPDC017246, assembly GCF_044331325.1. Taxonomy (NCBI): domain Bacteria; kingdom Bacillati; phylum Actinomycetota; class Actinomycetes; order Kitasatosporales; family Streptomycetaceae; genus Streptomyces; species Streptomyces sp. NPDC017246. The sequence goes on from NZ_JBIRMW010000013.1 coordinate 69,145, forward strand.
CGCCCTGACCGCACTCCTCGCGGCCTTTCTCGACGTCCGGACGCTGTTGCTCGGCATCGGGGTGCTGTGGCTGATCGCGGCGTTGGTCCCGGGCGGCGGCGCGGCCGTCGGTACGGCCGGGGACACGGCAGGCGACGCCGAACCCACCGCCCCGCGCCCCGCCGGGTTCCGCGCCGAATTCCTGGAGGGCATACGCGAGGCCCGTCGCCACCCCTGGTTCCTCGCCGGACTCGGTGCCCTCGTCGCCGTCATCGCACTCGGCTATTCCGCCACCAGCGTCGCGCTGCCCCTGATCAGCCGGGACCGCTACGGCACCGAGTGGGTACTGGCCGCGGCGATGACCGCGTACACCGTCGGCGCACTCGGCGGGGCCCTGGTCATCGCCCGCTGGCGACCCCGCTCCCAGGGGTGGGCCGCGTTCGCCGGACTCGGCGCGTACGGCTTCGCACCGCTGAGCCTGATGCTGCCGGTGCACCCGGGCGTGGTCGTCGCCGCGTACGCCGTCGCCGGGATCGGCATCGAGCTGTTCAACGTGCCCTGGTTCACGGCGACTCAGCGCGAGGTCGCCCCGGACAAACTGGCCCGGGTCTCCTCAATGGACTTCCTGGTGTCCTACGGTCTCGCGCCCGTCGGCCTCGCCCTGATCGCACCGGCCATCGACTTCTTCGGAGTCACCCCCGTCCTCGCCGCGTGTGCGGCCGCCTGCTTCCTCGTACCGGCCGCGGCGGCCCTCGTCCCCACGGCCCGCCATTTCGCACGGAGGGCCCCGGCGCCGACGGACTGACGCCGGGGCGCGGGCCAGGGGCACTCCCCCTGGAGGCGGGCCTGGCTCTCTGTCCCTGGAGGCGGGCTGCTCCTTCGTGGTCGTCAAGCGGTACAAGAGTTGGCGGCGGTCGCCGAGGGCGGCGTGGTGGCAGAAGATGACCCTGGTGGCCCGCCTTCCGGCATGGATCCAACGCTCCAAGAACCGGGACGAGATCCTGCGGGCCATCGCGTCCCGCGTCGCCGCCGCCGCACACCTCACCCCGCGCCCCGAGGCTCCGGCCTGGCGGGTGCACGCCCCCGGGCGTAGCGGCGACCGATGGGCTCGGTGCTCAGACCGTGCAGCACGATGCTGACCATGACGGTGATCACCATCACCCGGGAGATGAAGTCACCACCACCGGCGGCGGGCAGTTCGATCGCGGCGAGGAGTCCGAAGACCACCGAGGCGACGCCTCGGGGCCCCATCCAGCCCAGGAACAGCCGGTCGGACAGGGACAGCTCCGTACCGATGAGCGCGAGTATCACGGGCACCACGCGCACCAGGGTGCAGGCGAGGACGGCGTACAGGATGACGGAGAGGTGGAAGCCGTCCCAGAACTCGTCGCTGACCAACTGGCCGAAGAGGAACCACAGGGCGAGCGTCGCCAGCGTGACCAGGTCGTCCGTCATCTTCACGGTGCCCTCGGGGAGATGCCGCATCGCCGGGGCGACGCAGACACCGGCGACGAACGAGGCGACGAAGCCGTTGCCGCCCAGGGCGACGGACAGGGAGTACGCGGCGATGGGCACGCTCAGCACCGCGAGCCTCGCCGCGGAAGGCAGGGTCCAGCCCTTCGCCCAGGACAGGCGCAGCAGCCGTCCGGCCCCGTAGCCGACGAGCGATCCGGCCGCGACGGCCCAGCCCGCCGCGCCGACGGCGTCGAGGAGGGCCGCGGCGTAGTCGTCGCCGGCCGTGTGGTACTCGGCGGCGGCGGCGACGCAGATCAGGAACACCGGCGAGACGATCCCGTCGCTGAGGCCGCCCTCGACGGTGAGCACCTCCCGGAGGCGCGCCGGAATGCGTTTGTCCCGCACGACGGCCGCGGCGGGCGCCAGATCGAGCGGGACGACGACCGTCGCCAGCGCCGCCAGGACCCATCCGGGCTGGTCGGGGAAGAAGGCGAGCGCGGCGAGAAAAGCGGCCCCGAGGGTCAGTGGCAGCGCGGCGCCCAGGAGACGGGCGACGAGGCGCCGCTCCCGTCGGATGGCTCCCGCGGGAACCTCGGTCGCGTCGACGAAGAGCAGCAGGGCGAGGACGACCTCCACCACGCGCTCGAAGCCGGCCATGTCGCCGAAATCGAAGACGAGCGGCGGGTCCGATCCGCTGGTGAGGGCGATGCCCGCCACCATCATGGCGATCGGTGCGGTGATGCTCCACAGCGCGAGCCTGCGCGAGAGGACGCACCAGGTGAACAGAATGCCCGCGATGACGGTGACGGCAAGCAAGACTTCGGCGCTTTCGGAGAGGCCCGGGGCGGTCCGGAGAAGCCCGGAGGGGCCCGGGGAGGCTCGGGGAGCTTCGGAGAGGCTCGGGGAGACGCAGCGTAAGGCGAATGCCACGCCGACGCGTGTGAGCACGCCGGGCAGAATGACCGGCGAATGACAGGCGGTACGTCCCCACCCGGAAGGCACCCTCATGAACCTGCCCGCTTCTGGCCGTCGCGTCCTCGTCAGCGGGGCCTCCCGGGGCCTGGGCCGGGCGGTCGCCCAGGCGTTCGCGGCCAACGGCGACCGGGTCGCCGTCCACTTCGCCTCGCGTGGCGACGACGCCCGCGCCACCCTGGAATCCCTCGACGGAACGGGCCACACACTGGTCGGAGGCGACCTCGCGGACCCGTCGGGGGCAGTGACCGTGGTCGACACGGCGGCGGAGGCGCTCGGCGGGATCGACGTACTGGTCAACAACGCGGCGGTGAACCTACGCCACCCCCTCCCCGAGACCCCGTACGAGGAGTGGGTGGCGGTCTGGCAGCAGCACGTGTCCGTGAACCTGCTCGCCACCGCCCATCTGAGCCATCTGGCGGCCCGACGGATGATCGATCAGGGTACGGGCGGCCGCATCGTGAACATCGGCTCCCGTGGCGCCTTTCGCGGCGAGCCCGACCACCCGGCGTACGGCGCCACCAAGGCCGCCGTCCACGCCCTCGGCCAGTCGCTCGCGGTCTCTCTGGCCCCGTACGGCATCGCCGTCGCCTCGGTGGCGCCCGGGTTCTTCGCCACGGAACGGGTCGCGTCCCGCCTGGAGGGCTCCGAGGGAGCCGCGATCCGCGCCCAGAGCCCCTTCGACCGGGTGGCCGAGCCCGCCGAGATCGCGGCGGCCGTCGTGTGGCTCGCGTCGCCGGCCGCGGAGTGGTCGTCCGGAACGATCCTCGACCTCAACGGAGCATCGCACCTCCGTAGCTGACCGCGACGGCCACCGGGAGGGGCGTCGCCTGAGAGCGGGGTGGTTGTTTCGCGGAGGGAGGGGTAGCCGGGGAAAACAGACAGTTTCGCTCGATTTCCCGACAGGAGGGCCGCGTCATGCGCATCCCGACCGCAGTCGCCTCCGAGCTGGCCGCCGAGGGGTCTCCCGCACTTCTGCTGACTCTGATCGGGGTGGTGGTCGCCGTCCTGCTCATCGCCGCCTTCTGGTGGGGATCCCGGCGTGTGGCCCGCAGACGATCGTCCGCCGCGGTCACACAGCCACCGGCGGCCGAGGTACGGCGGGATTCGTGGTCGACGCCGGAGGACCGGCCGGATCGCTGAGTGCCCACCCGCCCCGCGACATGAGTCGTGAGACTAGGAAGTACGACGCCGACTCGGACTGCGGCGGCCCGGCGAACGTACACAAGATCGTCCACTGAGGGCGTCGCACCCCGTGGACCGCGAGGGAAGGAGCGCACGATGAACGAGCACGAGCGAAGGCACCGCAGGGCAGGTGCCGAGGGCGAGAGCGACGACCGCGAGGCGCGGAACGGCACCCACAAGCCCGTACCGGCCCGCGCGGGCGACACGGATGTGGAGGGCGCGGACGGGCACCGCGCCAAGCGTCAGCGCCCCGGAGTGGGCCGGGAGGAGCAGACCGAGGAACGGTGAACCGACTCCTCGGCCAGGTCCTCCGAGTCGGCGTACGGTGCCGGGAGGGGTGTTTCAGCGCACCGCCACGCGGTCGTGGCCCGTGTCGTGCGCTCGCATCGACTCCGCCCCGAGGCGGCATGGACCTGACCAACGGGTACGCGCTGCGCCCCGGTTTCGTGTACTCCTCCTGCGGCACACGCTCCAAGACGCCGGCCCACCGATGGGGCAGCGCCGTCGCCGGCCTGGTCGCCCCGCCGCTCCGTCTGCTCCGGCTCTCGCCCGTCCTCATGACCAGCACCTCGGAGCTCGGCCATGTCGCACTGCACCTCGCCCGCCACGGCTTCTCCCGCCACGTCCTGGAGAACCGCGACATCGTCTCCGCGGCTGCCACGGCCCGTGAGGATTCCGGGAGGCGAGGACGTCGGCACCCGCGCACGTCGGAGTAGGCCCGCCGGCTCGACGGAAGCGGAAACCGGGCCCTCATCAGGCGACTTCGAAGCCGCCCCCAGGGCATACCCGGGCGATCCCGTGCAACGGGTCACGACTGTCAAGCGCCTGGGCTCCGGAGTGCAGGAAGTAGGCGTTGCCGACGTCGCTCATGTTCACGGCGCCGATCTCACCGTAGTAGACAGCGAGATCGGCGAAGGCCGCGCTTTCCGCCGCGAGCCGGCTCGCGGCGGCCCGGTCGCCCGCCTCTGGCGGGTGGATCGCGTTCTCCCCCGGGCCATAGCCGTACCTCTCCTCGAAGCCGCGGGTCACGGCGTGCAGGGCTGCCGTGACCTCCTCGCGCCAGGCAGGCGGCGAGGGAGGCAGGGGTGAGGGGGGCGGGGTCGTACACATCGCGCATGGCCTCATCCTCACATCGCGGCCCACGGCCCCGGCCGCGGGCCGCATCAGTTGGAGTTGTCCGGGGTTCCGTGCCAGCATCCCCGGGATGCGCATCCTCGCCGACGGCAGCACTCCCGTCTCACGTCTGGTGCTGGGGGACGAACTCGAGACCGACGACGGCTACGCCTTCGAGCCGCTGCGCCCGCTCTTCCTGGCCGCCGGCGACCGGATCCGCTTCGACGGCGACACGCTCGTCGTCGTCACGGCGGGCGGGTTGCGGGTGGAGCCGGTCGGCACATGGTCCACCCGGTGCAGGCGGATGGGCAGCGCCCGCACCTCACGCGCCTGAGTCCGCCTCTCCCGCACCCGGACCCGCACGCACCCTGCACGCCCGAGGTCCGCTCCCCCGCGGGCCCGGCGGACTCAATCGATGCCCTCCTCGTCCAGTCGATCCGCTATCACCTGGTTCGCTCCATGCCGTCCACGCCCTCCCCTCGTTGATCAGCGCATGAAGCAGCTCGGAGAACGTCGTTGGATCTGGTCGCCCATCACCTCCTGGCAGGCCAGACGGCTCTCCAGGGTCACGGGAATGAGCCTCGACGAAGCCTGGGTGAAGATCCGCCTCACCACTCATCCCGAGGAGTCCCACCTCGCGCTCGCCCGTGACCTGCTCACGAGGGTCCTCTTCTCCAAGCGCGCCGGATGAGGTCCGTCAGCCCCTCGGCCCCGGGCCGACGGCGGTCACTCCACCGTCCCCCACCACGCCCCGCCCCGTCCCTCGTCGGCCGCCGGATCACTCGTCGCGCCCTCGCCCAGGGCGAGGCGGGAGACGATGCGGTAGCGGTCGCCCCGGTAGAGGGAGCGGACGTATTCGACCGGCCTGCCGTTCGTGTCCGATGTCGTCCGGTCGAAGAGCAGCGCGGGCGACAGGACGGGGACGTCCAGCAGGGCCGCCTCCTCCTCGCTCAGGACGGTCGGCTCGATCGACTGGACCGCGTGCGCCGTCCGGATACCGTGTTGCTCGCGCAGGTGGGCGTAGAAGCCGCCCTCCATGTCGGCGGCGGTGAGTCCGGGGACCAGGTCGGCCGGGATGTGGAGGTGCTCCAGGGCGATCGGGGCACCGTCGACGTGCCGCAGACGGGTCACGTGCACCAGTTCCGCCGCCGGGGAGACCGCGAGTCGGCGGCCGATCCGCGCACCGGCCCGTACGGTACGGAGTTCGAGCACCGTGCTCGTCCAGCGCCCCCGGCTCCGCGGCGCACCGGCCGTCCGGTGCTCGGCGACCAGTTCCTGGGTGATCTTTTCGGGTGCGACGAACATGCCGCGGCCGTGCTCCCGTACCAGCAGGCCCGTGGCGACGAGTTCGTCGACGGCGGCGCGCAGGGTGGGGCGGGACACGCCGAGGGTGGCGCAGAGGGTGCGCTCGGACGGAATGGCGTCGCCGGGCCGCCGGCCGTCGATCACGCCGAGCAGGTGCTCCCGTACCCGCTCCCGCTTGAGCTCCATCCTGTGCCCTCCCCGCCGTGCCGACCGCTGCGGGTCAGTATGCATCTCCCTCGGTGGAGGAGGTCACGAGGCCGTCGCGGGTGAAGTCCAGGCGGGAGACGATGCGGTAGCGGTCGCCGCGGTAGACGGAGTGGACGTACTCGACGGGGCGGCCCCCGGTGTCGAGGGTGAGGCGTTCGATCAGCAGGGCGGGCGAGAGGACGGGGACGTCCAGGAGGGCCGCCTCGTCCTCGCTGACGACGGTGGGTTCGATCGACTGCGTGGCCTCCTGGACGTGGACGCGGTGGTGCTCCCGCAGGTGGTCGTAGAGGTCGCCCGCCTCGAGTTCCTCGGGGGTGAGCGCGGCGCCCACCAGGTCCGCCGGGATGTGCAGGTGCTCGATGGCCATGGGCGAGCCGTCGACGAGGCGGAGGCGGGCCACGTAGAGGAGTTCGGCGGCGGGTGAGAGGCGGAGCCTGCGGCCGATGCGGGCTCCGGCCCGGATCGTGGCGGACTCCAGGACGGTGCTGGACCACGTGCCGGAGGCGCGGGGGACGGTGAAGGCCGCGTTGTCCGGGGCGAGCCGCTGGGTGATCTTGGCGGGTGCGACGAACATGCCGCGGCCGTGTTCCCTCACCAGGGCGCCGGTGGCGACGAGTTCGTCGACGGCGGCGCGCAGGGTGGGGCGGGAGACGCCGAGGGTGGCGCAGAGGGTGCGCTCGGACGGGATCGGGTCGCCCGGGCCGCCGGCGTCGATCAGGCCCAGCAGATGTTCCCGTACCCGCTCGCGCTTCAGTACTCCGCTGGAGGAGCCGCCCTTCGTGCCGTCCTTCATGCCTCGCCCTTCATGCCGTCCGTCATCCCACGTCCCTCATCTCATGTCCTTCATGCCTCGTCCTGCTGTCCACTCCTGCGTGCCTCGGCGCGCATTCCTCGTCGCGCATGCCCCGTCCTGCATGCCAGTCTCCCTGACTGGTCAACTGGTAAATCCGATACTAGCCGGATCACTTGGCCTACTGCTCGATGAACAACCCATGTTTTTCAAGGGATTGACGGCCACAGCTGTCCGTGCCACCTTCTGGTCACACACCTGACCACTTGACCAATTGGTCAACCACCCTTTGAGGTGCCCGTGAAGACTCGTTCCCTCGCCGGCCCCGTCGCCCTCGCGGCGACCGTCGCCCTCACCGCCACGGCATGCGGCGGAGCGGGCGACCCGGCAGCCTCCGGCGGGCCGGAGAAGGTCACTGTCTGGATCATGAAGGACAGCGTCACCGACGCCTTCCTCACCCGCTTCCGCACCGGTTTCGAGGCGGAGCACAAGGACATCGACCTCGACATCCAGATCCAGGAGTGGGACGGCATCGGCGAGAAGGTCACGGCCGCCCTCGCCAGCAAGGACGCCCCTGACGTCATCGAGGTCGGCAACACCCAGGTCGCGCAGTACGCGGCGAGCGGCGGCGTCCGGGACCTCAGCGCGAAGACGGCGGAACTGAAGGGCGCCGACTGGCTTCCCGGGCTCGCGGAGCCCGGGAAGGTCGACGGCAAGCAGTACGGCATTCCCTGGTACGCGGCCAACCGCGTCGTGATCTACCACAAGGACCTCTTCGCCCGCGCCGGCGTCACCGCTCCCCCGAAGACGCAGGCCGAGTGGCTCGCCGTCACCGCGAAGCTCAACCGGGGCGCGACCCAGGGCATCTATCTGCCCGGCCAGAACTGGTTCACCCTGTCCGGCTTCGTCTGGGAGGCGGGCGGCGACCTCGCGGTGAAGGACGGAGCGGGGTGGAAGGGGTCGCTCGACACCCCGCAGGCCCTCGCCGGCATGGACTACTACCGCCGGCTCCAGGCCCTCGGCAAGGGACCGAAGGACGCCGACGAGGCGAAGCCCCCGCAGGCCGAGGCCTTCGCCAAGGGAGACATCGCGCAGATCATCGCCGTACCCGGCGGCGCGAGGATCGTCGAGGAGATCAACCCCGCGCTCAAGGGCAAGCTCGGCTTCTTCCCCGTGCCCGGCAGGACGGCGGAGAAGCCGGGTGCGGTCTTCACCGGCGGCTCCGACTTCATCGTGCCGGAGGCCTCGACCCATCCCGATGCCGCCTACGAGGTCGTCAAGGCGCTGGCGGGCGACAAGTGGCAGACGGACATGGCGAGAACGATGAGCTACGTCCCCAACCGCACGTCCCTCGCCCGGGTCATCCAGGACGACGAGGGAACGGCCGCCATGGCCGCCGGTGCGGCGCAGGGCCGGGCGACGCCGAACTCGCCGCAGTGGGCGGCCGTCGAGGCCACCAACCCGATCAAGCAGTACATGACGGCCGTGCTCACCGGGACCGACGCCGCGCGGGCGGCCGCGAGCGCGTCGCAGAGCATCACCAAGACCCTCGGCTCGTGAACCGGCCGAACGCGCCGACGAGGCAGCCGGACAAGCTCGTGAGCCGGTCGAACGCGCTGATGAGACGACCGAAGAGGCCGGCGGGAGGACCGGACGGGCGGGCGGGACGGCCGAGCGGTCCGGTGGACCGGCCGAGCGGGCCCGGCCGCCCGGGCCGCCCGCGGCGCGCGGCGCTCTGGCCCTACCTCCTGGTCGCCCCCAGCGTCCTCGGCGGTGTGCTCCTCCTCGGATACCCGCTCGTCCGCAATCTGCTGATCTCCTTCCAGGAGTACGGCATGGGCGAGCTCATCCGCGGCGACGCCGGGTTCGTGGGGTTCCGGAACTACCGGACCGTGCTGGCCGACCCCGAGTTCTGGGAGGTCGTCCGCCGCACCTTCTGGTGGACCCTGGTCAACGTCGTACTGATCATGGTGATCGGCACTCTGGTCGCCCTGATGACGCAGCGGCTCGGCCGCCGGATGCGGATCCTGGTGACGACCGGCCTCGTGCTCGCGTGGGCCAGCCCGGTCATCGCGACCACGACCGTCTTCCAGTGGCTCTTCGCCTCCCGCCTGGGAGTGGTCAACTGGGTGCTCGTCCGGCTCGGGTTCGAGTCCTTCGAGGGCTACTCCTGGCTGGCCGACGGCCCCGCCGCCTTCACGGTCCTGGTCCTGCTGGTGGTCTGGCAGTCGGTGCCCTTCGCCGCCATCACCCTGCATTCCGCGCTGCTGACCGTCCCCGCCGAGCTGTACGAGTCGGCCCGGCTCGACGGCGCCGGAGGCTGGCGGATCTTCCGCTCGGTGACGCTGCCCCTGCTGCGGCCGATCTTCGGACTCGTCCTCTGTCTGGAGGTCATCTGGGTCTTCCGCTGCTTCGCCCAGATCTGGGCCGTGACCAAGGGCGGGCCCGGCGAGGCGACGACCACCCTGCCCGTCTACGCCTACCGGGTGGCCCAGTCGCTGCACCGCTACGACCTGGGGGCGGCCGTCTCCACCCTCACCGTCCTGCTCCTCGTGGCCGTACTCATCGCCTACTTCCGCCAGATGCTCCGACAGGAGGCCGACCGGTGACACCGCGCGCCCTGCGCCGACTCCCCCTGAACACCGCGGCGGCGCTCGTCTTCGTCCTGGCCGTCTTCCCGGTGTACTGGATGGTCCTCACGGCCTTCCGGCCGACCCGGGACATCCAGTCGGAGACGCCGCGGTTCCTGCCCGGGTCCGTCACCCTGGAGCACTTCCGGAACGCCGTGGCCGCCGACGGCTTCTGGATCTTCTGGCGCAACAGTCTGCTGGTGACCGCCGGCTGCGTCCTGCTCGCGCTCGTGGTGGCGCTCGCGGCCGCGTTCGCCGTCGCCCGGATGCGATGGCGCGGCCGGCGGGGCTTCATCCTGATGGTCTTCCTCGCCCAAATGGCGCCCTGGGAGGCGCTGTTGATCCCGATGTACGTGATCGCCCGGGACGCCGACCTGCTCGACCGGCTCGCGACCCTCAGCCTCGTCTACTTCATGATCACGCTGCCCTTCACCATCGTCACCCTCCGTTCGTTCCTGGCCGCCGTCCCGGCCGAGCTCGAGGAGGCCGCGCAGGTCGACGGCTGCACCCGCGCCGCCGCCTTCCGCCGGGTGACGCTCCCCCTGCTCACCCCCGGGCTGCTCGCGACCTCGCTGTTCGGGTTCATCACCGCCTGGAACGAGTTCGCCTTCGCCAACATGCTGATCATCAAGAACCAGGACGACCGCACGCTGCCCGTGTGGCTCTCCTCCTTCTCCAATGTCTTCGGCACCGACTGGGGCGCCACCATGGCCGCCTCCACCCTCTTCGCCCTGCCCGTCCTCGTCCTCTTCCTGGTCCTGCAGGGCCGGGTCGCCGCCGGAATGACCGGCGGAGCCGTGAAGGGATAACGCACCACGATGCCCCACCCCCGACTCGTACCCGAACCCACCCATCTCCAGCTTCTGGCCGACAGGTTCGCCTTCGACGGCGCGACCGCGCTCAGGGTCTCGCCCGGCGCCGAAGGCGCGGCCCGGCTGCTGCGCACCCTGCTCGGGCCGGCCACCGGTCTGCCGCTGCCCGCGCGCCCGGACGGCTCCGTCGTCCTGGCCCTCGACCACGCCCTCACCGGGCTGGGCGAGGAGGGCTACGGCCTGACCGTCGGCCCCGAAGGGGTGCTGCTGCGGGCCGCCCGCCCCCAGGGGCTCCTCGCCGGAATCCAGACCCTCCGTCAGCTCCTGCCCGTCGAAGCCCTCGCCTCCGGGCCCGTCGCCGGCGTCGCGTGGTCCGTCCCCTGCGTACAGATCACCGACACCCCGCGGTTCCCCTGGCGCGGCTCCATGCTCGACGTCGCCCGCCGCTTCCAGCCGGTCTCCTACCTCCGGCGCTACGTCGACCTCCTCGCCCTCCACAAACTCAACGTCCTCCACCTCCATCTCACCGACGACCAGGGCTGGCGGATGCCGGTCGCCGCGCTCCCCCGGCTCACCGAGGTCGGAGGCGTACCGCACGGCGGCGCCTACACCCGGGCCGAGCTCACCGGCCTGGTGACGTACGCGGCGGAGCGCGGCGTCACCGTCGTGCCCGAGATCGAGATGCCGGGCCATGTCCGTGCCGCCCTCGCCGCCTATCCCGAGCTGGGCAACCACCCGGGCCGCACCTATGACGTGTGGGACCGGTGGGGCGTGTGCGACACGATCCTCGGCGTCCACGACAAGGCCCTCGACTTCTGCCGGACCGTCCTGGACGAGGTGATGGACGTCTTCCCGTCCCCGTACGTCCACATCGGCGGAGAGGAGTGCCCCACCACCGAGTGGCACGCATCCCCCGCCGCGCGCCGACGGGCCGCCGAAGAGGGGCTGCCGGGGCCCTCGGCCCTGCACGGCTGGTTCATGGAGCAGGTCGGACGCCACCTCCTCGACGCCGGCCGCCGGCCGCTGAGCTGGACCGAGAACGGCGCCGACCTCCCGCCGTACTTCACCGTCATGCCCTGGCGCGACGCCGACCACGGCCGCACCGCGGTCCGCCGCGGACACCCCGTCATCATGGCGCCGCACCGCACCACCTACCTCGACTACCCCCAGTCCGCCAGCCCCACCGAGCCGCCCGGCCAGGCCGGCGAGGTCGTCGACCTGCGCACCGTCCACGGCAACGATCCGGCACCGGCGGACTGGAGCCCCGAGGAGGCCGCCCGGGTCCTCGGCTCCCAGGTCCAGCTGTGGACCGAGTACGTGCCCACCACGACGCACGCCGAATACCTGACCTTCCCGCGGCTCTGCGCCCTCGCCGAGGTCGTCTGGACCGGCCGCCACGACTGGCCGGGCTTCCAGGAGCGGCTGCACCACCACAGGACACGGCTCGACGTCCTCGGGGTGCCGCGCCGTCCGGCCCCCGCCCCGGGGCCCCTCCCCGTCCCCGTCCCCGCTCCATGACCCCGCCCGTACGTCCGGAACCACCCCACCCAAGGAGAGGAACCACCATGAACCACCGCACAAGCAGCAGGAACCTGCGGATCCGTGCCGCGCTCGCCGTCGCCGCGGTGACCGGGCTCGGCGCCACCGCGCTCACGGCCCTTCCGGCCGCGGCCGCCGGTGAGGCCGTCACCGTCCAGTACCGGCAGAGCGCCACCGGCAGCGACCAGGTCGAGCCCTGGCTCAAGGTGGTCAACACCGGCACGTCGAGCGTCCCGCTGAGCCAGGTCAAGGTGCGCTACTACTTCAAGGCCGACGCGGGAGCCTCGTACACCTATGCCTGCTCGTGGGCGGTGAAGGGCTGCGCGAACCTCACCGGCACCTTCGGCACCCTGGCGAACCCCACCGCGACCGCCGACCGCTACCTCGAGATCGGCTTCACCGGCGGTGCCGGTTCGCTCGCGCCGGGCGCCGACACCGGCGACATGCAGCTGCGCTTCCACCGCTCCAACTGGCAGCCGCTGAACCAGAGCGACGACTACTCCTTCGGGCCGACGCAGACGACGTACGCCAACTGGTCCAAGGTCACGGCCACCGTGGGCGGCACCCCGGTCTGGGGCACCGCCCCCGCGGGCAACGAGCCGACCCCGACGCCCACGCCGACCGGCCCGACGACCCCGCCGCCCACCGGGGCCGCGCTCTTCGACGACTTCGACTACACCGGCCACACGGACCCTGCGATCAACGCCCACGGCTGGAACGTGCGCTCCAACTCCGGCGGCCCCGGGGTGCCGGGAGCCACCTGGGCCCCCGAGAACGTCACCTTCGCCAAGGAGGGTACGAACTCGATCATGAACCTGCGGAGCTCCACCGCAGGAACCGGTGAGTCCACCCGGCACACCGAGATCCTCACGCAGGCCACGAAGTTCAAGAACGGCACGTACGCGGCGCGTGTGCGCTTCTCCGACGCCCCGGTGTCGGGCCCGGACGGCGACCGCGTCGTGCAGACCTTCTTCACCATCAACGACCTCAAGGCGCCGATGGCCGACGACTACGCCGAGTACGACTTCGAGTACCTCCCCAACGGCGGCTGGGGCGAGCCCGCGAACATCCTCTACACCACCTCGTGGGAGACCTACCGGCCCGACCCCTGGGAGGCCGTCAACCAGCACTCCGAGTCCCGGACGAGCTACGCCGGCTGGCACGACCTCGTGCTGACCGTCGACGACAGCGCGATCGTCTACTACGTCGACGGCCAGGAGTTCGGCCGGCACGACGCCCGGTACCTCCCCGAGCGGCCGATGTCGATCAACTTCAACCAGTGGCTGATCGACCTCGCCGGGCAGACCTCGACGACGCCCCGCTCCTACGACCAGAAGGTCGACTACGTCCTGCACGTCAAGGACCAGGTCCTGACGCCGGCGCAGGTGGCCGCCAAGGTCGGGGCGTACCGCTCGGCGGGCAAGGCCTTCGAGGACACCGTGCCGGCCGCGCAGTAGCCCGTCCCGGTGGGCCGTCGTCCGGGGGACGGCGGCCCACCGCCGGGTGTCAGGGGGTGCGGCAGGTCGGGTCGTCGACGGCGCTCACGGTGTACGGGGGCCGGCCCGGCGGCTCGTCCAGCTGGCTGTTGACCACGTAGAGGCGGCAGCCGTGCCGGGCGAGGGTGGTCGGCAGGTCGAAGGGCTCTCCCGTGAGGCGATGGGTCACCGTGCCCGTGCGCAGCTCCTCGTCGAGGCGGGCGATGTAGACGCCGTGCGGCGCACCGTAGTTGAGGACGGCGTAGAGGGTCCGGCCGTGCAGGACCATGCCGTCGGCGCCGAAGGACTCCTCACCGAGGGCGAGCCGGGTGACGTCCTTGTCGGAGGTGCCGATCCGCCAGACCGCTTCGGTGCCGTTGGAAGCGACCAGCAGGGTGGTGCCCGTCTCGTTCGCCACGATGCCGTTCAGCAGCCAGTACTGAGCGGGGAACCGGGGAAAGGCGGCACGGATGTCGAGCCAGGGTTCGAGAGGGCCGACGGTGCCGCCGCGGATGGTCGCCCGGTGCACGACGGGGTTGGCCCAGTCGGTCGCGTACACCGCGTCCTTGGTCACGACGAGGTCGTTGAGATCGGGACCGCCGAGCGGTCCGTCCTCGGCGGTGCGGGTGGCGAGCAGTCGCCCGTGCCGGTCGTGGACGGTGAGGGTCGCCCCGCCCACCGAGAAGACCCGGCCGCGGCGGTCGGTGTGGACGCCCAGGGTGCTGGGACGCTCCTCCAGGCCGCGGGCGGGGAAGGGGCTGAGCTCCGGGCGCCCGATGTGGCCCCGGTAGAGGGCGCCCGTGCCGTCCGAGGACACGAACAGGGTGCCGTCCGGGGTGACCGTGATCCCCTCGGGGAGGACCCCGGGTGCCCGGGAGACGACATAGGTGTCGGGCAGGTCCCGGGCGACGGCGGGGCCGGGCGCCCCGGCGAGGGCGGTGAGCAGGACGGCGGCGGCGAGGCAGGCGGTACGGGCGGGGACGCGGCGCATCGGTGGGGCCTCCGGCTGGGGGTTCGGTGAGGTGGACACGGGGAGCGTGCTCCGTCCTCGTGCGGAACGCATCGCCTTTCACCCCTGGGTGAAAGGGTCCGCCGGGCCGATAATCGGTCGGCATGATCCGTCTTCACTTCACGGCCGACGATCTGCGGAGGATCACGCTCGCTCCGGCGGCCGACGCGCTCTCGGAGACCGCCCTGAGCCTCCGACTCGGCCTGGGTACGGGCCTGGGTACGGGACTGCGTACGGGCCTGGGTACGGGCCCCCGCGCGGACCTGCGGTCGGGCCCTCGTCCTCCGGATCCACGTCCGGGGTCGCGTCTTTCGGAGTCACGTCCCGGTTCTCGTACGGGCGGTGGGCGCGAAGGGCACGGCGGCGGCGGTCTGCGGACGCGGTGGGCGCGGCCCGCCGCTCTGGAGTGGCACCGCTCGCTTCGGGGCCGGGCGGTCGCCGGGGCGGGTGTCCTGGCCGAGCTGGTCGGCGAGGACGGCTTCGTCCCGGACTTCCTGCTGCAGCCGTCGGCCCACGACTTCGAGGAGGCCCTGGGGTCGGCCGCCGCGACGCCCGCCGAGCGGCTGGCCCTCGATCTGGGGATTCCCTCGGTAGCCGGCTGGAACGGCGGTCTGGGCCGCCCCGGCCGCTGGGCCCACGACCTCGCCCAGGGCGTCCCTGCCGCGTCCACCGCGCTCGTCGAGGACGCGCGCCGCTACTTCCGCGCATCGGTCGAGCCGCTCTGGCCACGGATCCGCGCCGACGCCCTGACCGATCGGGCGCTGCGGGCGGAGATGCTGCTGCGCGGGGGTGTCGACGCCCTCCTGACGACGCTGGGCACGACCTGGCACTGGCAGCCCCCGACGCTGCACCTGCCCTCGGGATCGACGTACGACATCCCGCTGTGCGGGCGCGGGCTGCTTCTCGTCCCTTCGTGGTTCGCAACCGGTCCGATGGTGATGTACCGCCCCGAGGCGGCGACGGTGCTGGTCTATCCGATGTACGACGACGGTGCCGGCGCGGGCCGGGCGGGCGGGTCCGCCGACCGGCCGGAGGCGCTGGCCGCGCTGCTCGGCCGCACCCGGGCGCAGGTGCTCGGGCTGCTGCGTGCCCCGGCGACCACCACGGCCCTCGCCGAGCGGGCCGCCGTCTCGCTCGCGGCCGCCAGTCAGCACGCGGGGGTCCTGCGGGGCGCGGGTCTGGTCGCCACCGTACGGACGGGCACCTCGGTGCTCCACAGCCTCACTCCGCTCGGTGCCTCTCTGCTGGCCGGGGACTGAACGGCGACGACACACGGTGAGGACGCCGGGCAGGGTCGTGGGACCGCGGGCCGCCCGGGTGTGCGGGGCCCCGGCCGGCTCAGCCTCCGGACCGGGCGCATTCCGCGCTGTCGCCGCCGCTGCGGCAGCCCACGACCGTGTCGGACCGCTCCGTGGCCGGACGGTCGCGCTCGTCCTCGTGCCGCTGCGCCGCCATCCCGCCGGCGATGACGACGGCGACGAGCGTGGCCATGAAGCCCTGGCTGATCACCGTGATCACGGCCTTGGCCCTGGCCGCGATCACCGTCGCCCCGAAGGCGAGCAGGCCGACCCCGCCCGCCCAGGGCAGATAGCCCGACAACGGGTCGATCCTGCCCGGCACGGCCGGGTCCAAGGACACCCCGGTGAGCAGCCATGCGCCGAAGATCACCACCAGGAGTGCCAGTTCCAGGACCAGCAGGCCGCATCCGGCGCCGATGTCGGCGCCCCGGTCCGCGTGGTCACCCGTCCGGTCGGAGCCCATGGAGTGTCGGGTCATGGCGCCACGATGCCGACCCGGGCGGACGAGCGCATGAGTAGCGGTACTCAGGTTCTCCGCCCGCGTGCGTCCCGCGTCCCGGCCCGGCCCTCCGCCGGTCCCGCGTCCCGGCCCGGCCCTCCGCCGGTCCCGGGGACACACGGCCTCTCCGCGTGGGGGCGGGCGGCCGCCGCGTGCCGGGCGGACCGTCCCGGGGGATGCTGGGGGTATGGGTGGCACTCCCGGGGTGCGGCTGTCGAAGAAGCGACTCCCACCCGCCTACGCGGCGGCCCTTCGGCGGTCGGCGCGGGTCACGCTCGCCGGAGCCGCGGGTTTCTACCTCTTCCTGTACGGCTTCGACTCGTCCGTCGCCGCCACGTACGCGCTCTTCGCCGCGGTCGCGATGGCGGGTCTGTCGCACATCCCCGGCACCGGCCGGCAGCGCGCCGCGACCCTGGTGCCCGTGGTGCCCGCGTGCTGGGTGCTCATCGCCATCGGCACCTATCTGTCCGTGCGGACGTGGAGCGCGGTCCTCGGCATGCTGGTCGTCGGGTTCACCCTGGCCTTCATGGCCGTGGGAGGACCGCGGCCGTCCGGTGCGGCCCCGGGGCTGCAACTGATGTACATCCTGCCGTCCTTCCCGCCCTACGTCCCCGAATCGCTCGGCGAACGGCTGGTGGGGGCGACGGTCGGCCTGGCGCTGCTGATCGTCGCCGAGGCGTTCGTCCTGCCCGATCGCGCGCGGGGCGTCCCGTACCGCGAGCTGGCAGCCCGGGCCGCCGACCGGGCGGGGCGCTGCGCCGACGCGCTGGTCTCGGCCCCGTACACGCTCGACGACACGGCGCGGCGGGTTTCCCGGGAGTTGAGCGGAGGACTGCGGTCCTCCCGGGTGCCGGAGGCGGAACGGCCCGCGGGGCCGGGCGTCCGCGCCCGGGGCCTGGCGCACACCGGTCTGGCCGCCCGCACCCTGTTGGGGCGGCTGGCGGCGTTGCCGCCGTTCTCCGGCGATCCCGCGGCGGACCGGGCCGGCCCGGAGGTGCTGCGCGCGGTGCGGGACGCGTCCTCGGAGACCGCGGCCCGACTGCGTGGCCGGGAGAGCGGCGGGGACGCCCGGGCCCGGCTCCGGGAGGCCCGTCAGGCCTTGTCGAGGGGGCCCGAGCCGCGTGACGCCCCGCCCGGCGAGCTGCGCCGCCACGCGGCGGTCCTGGAAGTGGCCGACGCCGCCCTCGCGATGTCCACGGCGGCGGAGATCGCCGTACGGGGCAGGGCCGCCTCCGCCGCGGCGCCGGGACGGTTCTGGTACGCGCGGATGCGGGCGCCACAGCTCTGGTGGCGCCGCCTTTCGGGGCACGTGGGCCAGCGGTCGGTCTTCTTCCAGAACGCGGTGCGGATCGCTCTGGCCCTCGCGGCGGCGCGGACGATCGCCGGTCTCGACACGCTGCCGCACGGCTTCTGGATGCTTCTCGCCACCCTCACCCTGACCCGTACGACGGCGCGGGAGACCAGGAGCACGGTACGGGTGGCGCTCACCGGGACCCTGGTGGGGGCGCTCGTCGTGGCCGCGCTGCTGGCGCTGGTCGGGACGGACACGGCGGTGTACGCCGCCGCGCTGCCCCCGCTGATGCTGGTCGCCTTCACGCTGGGGCCGGTGAAGGGGGTGGGGTGGGCGCAGGCGATGTTCACGATGGTCATCGCCCTGGTCTTCGCCCAGCTGGCCCCCGCGACCTGGCGGCTCGCCGAGTTCCGTCTCCTCGACGTGATCGCGGGAAGTGCCGTCGGCGCGGTGTTCGGGCTGCTCGCCTGGCCCCGGGGCGCCCACGACGAGCTGCGGCGGTCGGTGGCGACGATGCTGCGGACCGCCGCGGAGACGGTGGTGGCGACGACCGCGCAGCTCGCCGCGGGCGGGGATCGGACGCCGGTGGCCACCGCGCCGGGGCACCGGTCGCTGCAGCACGCCCTGATCATGGCGGAATCGGCGTACGCGCAGTACCGGAGCGAGCCGAAGGCGCTCGCCGCTCCGGACGACGCACAGGACTGGCAGGCCGCCCTGCTGTCCGGCCACCACACGCTGTGGGGTGCGGACCGGCTGCTCGTGCCACCCGGGCCGGCCACCGCCCCGCCCCTGGCCCGGGAACCGGCCGAGGCGGTCACACGGATCGGCGACCGGGTGGCCGCGGGCATGCTCCTGGTCTCCGCCCGGCTGGATCCCAGCGGCGACACGCCCGGCACCCCGGTGGGCCTCGGCACCCGCGCCTTCGGCGATTTCTCCGCCGAGCCACCGGGTGCCCCCCGGCCGTACTACGCGGCCGTGGAGTGGCTGGACGCGCTGATGACGGACGTGGAGCGGATCGCGGCCGACGGGCATGGTGCGGATCGCGGACGGCCGCAAGTGAGCTGAACCACATGAGGATTGGCTGTTCAGAGCCTGAACGGCCGGGCTCCGAAGTGCGACAGCGAAGCGTTAGCACGACGGCAGCGGGACGTGAGCGGCGCGCGGGAACCTGGAAGGGACCACCGTGGCCGGCGAGCCGGCCACGGACCAGCAGTTCAGCAGACCACGGGGACCTCACCATGCGTGTCGACCATCGGCCGGGGAACGACGGTACGGCCGTGCCGGGCGACCGGCCGCGTCGGGACGATCGAGGCGAGTGAGAAAGAGCAGGTAGCGGAAGTGCTCACCAAGCGGGTGACGGTGACCGTCCACGCATCCGATCCACTCAGTCGGGCCGGGCTCATCAGCCACTTGCGGCACCAGCCGACGGTCGACGTCGTCCCTGACCAGGACGACGGGAGCCGCGACGGCCCGGCGGTGGCCGTGATGCTCGCGGAGCGGATCGACGATCCCACCACGGCGGAACTACGGCGCCTGCTGCGCGGGCGGGACCAGCGGGTCGTGCTCGTCGCGCGCGAGCTGCGCGAGCCCGACCTGCTCGCGGTCGTCGAGTACGGGGTACGTGCCATCATCTGGCGCCATCAGGCCACCGAGCAGCGGCTGTTGAGCGCGGTGCACAGCGCCGCGCGCGGCGAGGGCGAGCTGCCGCCGGATCTGGTCAGCCGCCTGCTGCACCAGGTGGGGCGGCTGCAGCGGGCGACGACTGCGGGAGCCGCGACCGGCGGGGCGGCGCCGCTCTTCGGGATGGCGCCGCGCGAGGTGGACGTCCTGCGGCTGCTCGCCGAGGGTCTCGACACCCGGCAGATCAGCGAGCGGCTCGCCTACTCCGAACGCACCGTCAAGAACATCCTGCACGCGCTGATGACGCGTCTGCAGCTCACGAACCGGGCGCATGCCGTCGCGTACGCGCTCCGCGAAGGCTACATCTGATGATCCATGAGATCGACGAGGCACTGCGGGGGCTCCTCGCGCCCGCCGTGACCGGCGAGGTCGCGTTCGACGCGCCGACCCGTGACTGGGCGGCGCGCCGCAACGCCCCGACCCTGAACGCCTATCTGTACGACATCCGGGAGGACGTGGCGCGCCGGGAACGCGGTGCCTACGCCGAGCGGGACGCCCAGGGGATCGTGACCCGCAGGCGCCAGGCTCCGCGCTGGTTCCGGCTCTCGTACCTGGTGACCGCCTGGACCTCCCGGCCGGAGGACGAGCACCGGCTGCTCTCGGGTGCGATGGCGCTGCTGCTCCCCCACGAGATGCTGACCGGCGCGGCCGTGCCGGAGTCCGTGCGCCCGATCGCCGCGTCCCTCCCGCTCTCCGTCGCGGTACCGCCCGCCGAGTCGCGTTCGCTCGCGGACATCTGGTCGGCGCTCGGCGGCGAGCTCAAGCCCTCGCTGGACGTCGTCATCACCACTCCGTTCCCGGTCACCCCGGTGTACGAGGTGGCGCCGCCGGTCACCGAGGGAGAGATCGTCGTGCGCGGGACCGACGGCGTGCCCGCCGAGTCGAGGCCCCGGACGATGCGGCGCCCGGGGATCAAGGAGACCGTGGGGACCGTCAAGGGCAGGAAGGGTGTGAGCGGGGCATGAGCGATGCTCACGGCGTGGCCGGGCTGATCCTCGGCCTGCGGACGCGCGTCGCCGCGCTCGTGGACGCCCGCAGCGCCACCGACCCGACGGCCGGTGATCCGATGCGCGGGCTCTTCCTCACCGGGGAGACCGCCCGCCGGATCGCCGAGGGGCCGGCGCACGACAGGGACCACACTGCCGGCGAGGAGCTGCCGGACCTCGGCCGGGGCGATCGGCTCGGTGTGCTGGCGGGGGCCTTCGGACTGTCCCCGCTCGACGCGCACATCCTCCTCGCGGCGCTCGCGCCCGATGTGGACCGGGGCTTCGAGGCGCTGTACGGGTACCTCAACGACGATGTCGGGCGGCGGCGCGCCACCATGGCGCTCACCCTCGACCTCGCGGCCGCCGACCCGTTCGACGCGGCCGCCCGCGACCGCTTCCACCCGGCCGCACCGCTGCGCTCCGGGGGTCTGCTGGACATCGACGACGAGGACCGGCCGCTGCCCGGCAGGGCGCTGCGCGTGCCGGAGCGGGTCGTGGCACATCTGCTGGGCGACGACAGCCGGTTGGACGCCCGGCTGATGGGCGCGGGTGTGGAGTTGCTGCCCGCCGCCGGTGCGGACACGGAGGGGGTGCCCACTCCGCTGGGCGCCCGGGTCGCCGCCGCGGGGCCCGTCACCGTCCATCTGCGGGAGCGCGTCCCCGGGGCCGCCACCGACGCCGTGGTGGCGGCGCTGCTCGGCGCGGGGCGGCCGGTGCTGCGGTACCGGCCGGAGTCCGTCGACACGGTGGTGGCGCGGGCCCTGCTGCGCGAGGCCCGGCTGCGCGGCGCCGCCGTGGTCGTCGAGCCGCTGCCGCCGCAGCCCGGTCCGCTGGTGCGCGTACTCGCCTCGTCGGGTACGACGGTGGTGCTCGCCGGAGTCGACGCACCCGACCCCGGGTGGGCGCCCGACGCGGAGCTCCTGACCCTTGACGCGCCGGCGGGCCGGACGGGTCCCGGCGATCTGTGGCATCGCGAACTCGGCCTGATGGAGGGTGACTTCGATCTGGACGAGGCCACGGCGCCGTATCGCCTCAGCGGCGACCAGGTCCGCCGCGCGGCCCGTACCGCGCGGGCGCTCGCCGCGTTCGAGGGCACCGCCGTGACCCGGGCGCAGGTGCAGCACAGCGCTCGGCTGGTCTCGGCTCCCCTGCTCGACAGCCGTGCGCGGCGGATCCGGCCGGCCGTCGGCTTCGCCGACATCGTCCTCCCCGAGGAACCGCTGGGGCTGCTGCGCGAGTTGACCGGCCGGGCCCGTCACCGGGACCGGGTGCTCGGCGAGTGGAGACTGCGGACCGGCGGCGGACGCGGGCGCGGTGTCGTCGCACTGTTCGCGGGCGAGTCGGGCACCGGAAAGACACTCGGCGCCGAGGTCGTCGCGGGCGAACTCGGCCTGGATCTCTATGTGGTGGACCTCTCCGCGGTGGTCGACAAGTACGTCGGCGAGACCGAGAAGAACCTGGAGCGGATCTTCGTCGAGGTGGACCGCACGGACTGTGTGCTGCTCTTCGACGAGGCCGACGCGGTCTTCGGCAAGCGGTCGGAGGTGAAGAGCTCGCACGACCGGTACGCCAATCTGGAGAGCGCCTATCTGCTCCAGCGTCTTGAGGCGTTCGACGGGATCGCGGTGCTCACCACCAACCTCAGGGCCAACATCGACGACGCGTTCACGCGCCGGCTCGATCTGGTCGTGGACTTCCCCTTCCCGGATCCCGAGCAGCGGGTCTCGCTCTGGCACGCCTGCCTCGCGGGCACCCCCACCGCGGAGTGCGTGGCCGAGGAGATCACGCGCTGTGCGAAGGAGTTCGAGCTGGCGGGCGGCGCGATCCGCTCGGCCGCGGTGACGGCCGGATACCTTGCCGCGGCCCGTGGCTCGGCGGTGACCGGCGAGGACGTACGGGCCGGCGCGCGGCGCGAGTACCGGAAGGCCGGGCGGCTGGTCCTGGACGCGGGGGCTCCCTGGGCTCCGTAGCGGCGGTGCGAAGACGAAGGAGGGGGCCACCCGGTGCGGGTGGCCCCCTCTGCCGTACTGCCGGGTCCTCTGCCCTCGGCTCACATGACGCTGCCGCCGACCATCGCGCGGATCGTGTTCCAGTCGGCCGTGCCGGTCGGGTCCAGGCCCACGGCCGTCTGGTAGGCACGGATGTACGTCTTGGTCGTATCGCTGTACTTGGTGAGCGTCTGCTTGTCCGTGCGGAGGTAGTCGATGCCGGCCCGGGCGTAGGAGCGCGCCTGCTCCAGGTCGCTCGGGCTGGACTGGCGGTTGTAGGCCCACCAGAAGGCAGCCACCAGCTGGGTGTTCTGCATGGTGTTGGAGCCGGCCTTCACCGTGTCGGGTGTGATGCGCTGGGCCCAGAGCGAGACGAGAGTCGCGCGGCCGAGCTCACCTTCCTTGTCCGTCAGGAAGATCGCGGCGGAGTTCTTCTTGTTCGCCTGACCGTCGTGGACGACCGCGCGCTGGTAGCAGGCGAGGGAGGAGCGGGTCCGGGCGTCGATCACGCCCCTGGTCCAACCCGCCTGGAGTTTGCAGGGGTTGGAGTCCGACATCGCCGCGAGACGTTCCTGGGCGAACTCGACCACCACGTCCTTCGGGTAGCCGGCGCGCCACGGCGGCAGGGTCACCGGAGTGGCGGGCGGAGGCGTGGTCCGCTGGTTTCCGCCGCCACCGGGGTCCGTACCGCCCTGGGTCGGTCCGCCGCCGTCCCCACCGCCGCCACCACCGGGTGAGCCGCCCTCGGTGGGCCCGCCGCCCGTGTTGTCGCCGGTCCCGTCGTCGCCGGCCGGGGGCGGGCCGCCGCCCGTGAGGGGCGGGAGGTCGCCCGGCGGCTTCCCGCCCGGCGTGGGTCCTCCGGTCGAACCGGGCGGCGGCGGCGCGTCGGGAAGCTCGTCCCCGGTGCCCTGCGGAGCGGGCTTGGGCGCGTTGGTCGCCTTGATGTCCTTCGCCGCGCTCACGATCTTCGGGGAGAAGTTGAACCAGAGCACGACGAAGGCGATCACGGCGGTCAGCACGAGTCCGCCCACCACGACGAGCCAGTTCCCGAAGACGGGGCGCTGGTCGAAGGTGGCTTCGAGGTCGAGGGCACTGTCGTCGCCCGCCCGGCGTACGGCCACGGTGAACCGGTGCTGCTCCTCGGCGCCGGTCCATCGGACGGCCTGCGGCCGCACCACGAGTTCGCCGAACGCGGCGCGGCCCGGGGCGATCTGCACGGCGTTCGGCCGTACGTCGAAGGTGAGCCGGTTCGCCTCGTCGCGTGCCACGAGGGACGCGGTCAGCGGGGTGTTGCCGAGGTTGTCCACGGCGATACGGGCGCGGCCGCGGAAGCGGCCGAGGAGCGCGGGGGGCAGCAGTTCGGCGCGGGTCTCGGTGAAGGGTGTGATGGTCAGCCGGCCCTCCACCACGTCGCGGGCGCCGGAGTTCTCCCGGGGGTCGACACGGATGCCGTACGCGAGGGGTCCGGCCTCCACGTCGGAGGAGCGGGGCGGGGCGAAGGATATCTCGGCGGTTCCCTCGCTTCCCGGGTAGAGACGGAGTACGTCCGGCTCGATCCGGGACCAGCCCGAGGGTTTGCCGACGAGGGAGAGGCGGTATTCCTCGACGGTGTCGCCGGTGTTCCGCACCCGCAGTCGGGCGCCGGCCCGGGCTCCGGGCTCGACGGTCACCTCGGCCGGGTCCAGAGAGGTCCACATGGTCATGGGCGAACGTTAAGGGCGCGGGGGTGGCTTCCGGCTGCCCGAAAGTCCCTGCTCCGGGGCAGCGCGGGGTGCCCCCGCGACGTACCGTCCAGGCATCCCCGGCCGCCGCACGCCCCCGGCGGGCCCGGGTACACGGGTCCGGTGTCCGCGAGGGCAATCGCCGCTGCCCTTGTGAGCGCCCCTTCTTCCCTCGCCGGGACGACGGGGCTCGACGAGAGTCGGTGGTGTTCGACCGCTGCCCCCGGCCGAGGGCAGGCCGCGCCGCGGCGGGCCTCGGGGAGCGCGGCGTTCGCGGCGCCGGTGCGGCAGCGGTGCGGCGGTCGGCGGGAGTGGAGGCCCACGGGCCGCGTGCTCGCCACCGCCACCCCTCGCCGTGACCCCGCACGACCACCGCATTCCGCAGAACCACGCCCTCCGAGGAGACCACGCACCATGCCCACGTACCTGTCCCCCGGCGTCTACGTCGAGGAAGTCGCCAGCGGCTCCCGCCCCATCGAGGGCCTCGGGACCTCTGTCGCCGCGTTCGTCGGGCTCGCGCCCGTCGGGCCGCTCAACGAGCCGGTGCTCGTCACCAACTGGTCGCAGTACGTCGCGTCGTTCGGTGACTTCACGGACGGGTACTACCTCGCCCACTCCGTGTACGGCTTCTTCAACAACGGTGGCACCGCCGCGTACGTCGTGCGCGTCGGCGGTGGGGACGCGCAGGGCGCCACGAAGGCCGTCGGCTCCGCCGCCTCCGCCGCAGCTCCGCAGCTCGTCGCCGGTGAGGCCGTCGCGCTCGGCACCTTCCGGGTCGCCGCGATATCCGCCGGCTCCGAGGCCGGCGGTGCGCTGACCGTCGAGGTGCAGGACGTCGAGGGCGAGACCGAGCGGTTCAAGCTGCTCGTCAAGGACGGCGAGAAGGTCGTCGAGAGCTTCGACGCCTCCGCCAAGAAGAGCGCCCGCAACTACGTCGTCGCGCAGGTCAAGCAGCGTTCCAGGACCATCGTCCTCGAAGAGGCGGCGGCCGGCGCGCAGCTCGCCAAGCCCGACGCGCAGTCCGTGACCCTCGCTCCGCCCGCGCAGATTCCGGCGCAGGTCCCGGCGCAGGCCGATGCCGCCGCCGCGCTGGAGTCCAAGCAGTTCATCGGCGACTCCGCCGACCGGACCGGCTTCGGCGGGCTCGAGGCGTACGACGAGATCAACATGGTCGCCGTACCGGATCTGATGGCCGCCTACCAGCAGGGGCTCATCGATCTGGAGCAGGTCAAAGCCGTCCAGCTCGGTCTCGTCGCGCACTGCGAGCTGATGGGCGACCGGATGGCGATCCTCGACCCGCCGCCGTCGCTCAACGCCCGCGACATCCGCAAGTGGCGCCAGGAGTTCGCCGGTTACGACTCCCCGTACGCGGCCCTCTACTACCCGTGGATCAAGTCCTTCGACCCGGCGAGCGGCCAGACCCGTGTGGTGCCGCCGTCCGGTCACATGGCCGGAGTCTGGGCGCGCAACGACGCCGAGCGCGGTGTCCACAAGGCCCCCGCCAACGAGATCGTGCGCGGCGCGGTCGACCTGGAGCTCCAGATCACCCGCGGCGAGCAGGACCTGCTCAACCCGATCGGCGTGAACTGCATCCGCGCCTTCCCGGGCCGCGGCATCCGGGTGTGGGGCGCGCGGACGCTGGCCTCCGACCCGGCGTGGCGCTACCTGAACGTCCGCCGCTACTTCAACTACCTCGAGGAGTCGATCCTCGTCGGTACCCAGTGGGTCGTCTTCGAGCCCAACGACCAGTCGCTGTGGGCCCGCATCCGCCGCAACATCTCGGCCTTCCTCGTCAACGAGTGGCGTCAGGGGGCCCTGTTCGGCCAGCGGGCCGAAGACGCCTTCTACGTGAAGTGCGACGCCGAGACCAACCCGCCGGAGTCCGTCGACCTCGGCCGCGTGGTCTGCGAGATCGGCATCGCCCCGGTGAAGCCCGCCGAGTTCGTGGTCTTCCGGCTCGCCCAGATCCAGGGCGGTGGGGGCGAGCTGGAGGAGTAGTCCTCCCCGCCCACTCTTCGCCCCCGGCCTCCCGACCTCGGGTCCGTACGCCTGCCGCGTCCGGATCCACCCCTTGAACAGGAGTGAACCCCCATGTCCCTCGACACCGGTGACGCCCTCACCACCCACAATTTCGGCCTGCAGATCGACGGCGTCATGGTCGAGACCCTGCAGGAGATCAGCGGCCTCTCGATGGAGCAGGACGTCATCGAGTTCCAGCAGGTCTCGGCGGACGGCAAGCCGATGATCAAGAAGCTCCCCGGTGTGAAGAAGGCCGGTGAGTGCACGGTGACCCGCGGCGCCACCCAGTCCGCCGCCTTCACCGAGTGGATCTCGTCCTCCATCGCCGGCGACATGGGCTCGGCCCGTAAGGACGCGTCCATCATCTTCCTCGACTACCAGCTCACCGAGGTGAAGCGGTACAACCTCCGCAACGCCTGGTGCACCAAGGTGGAGCTGAGCGCCACCAAGGCCGGCGACGCCGCGGCGTTGACCGAGCAGGTCACCATCACCTTCGAAGAGCTGACGCTCGGCTGATGCGACGCGAGGGAGCGGCGGGAGCGCAGCAGGGCCGCCGACAGGAGCCGCTCCGTACGGAGTTCGAGTTCGAGCTGCCGCGCGGGTTCGTCGACGAGGCGGGCACCGTGCACCGCGACGGGGCGATGCGGCTGGCCACGGCCAGGGACGAACTGCTCCCGCTGCGGGACATCCGGGTCCGTGAGAACCCGGCGTACCTGTCCGTGGTGCTGCTCGGCCGGGTGATCACCCGGCTGGGCACGCTTCCGTCGGTCCACGACGGGACGGTGGAGAACATGTTCGCCTCCGACCTGGCGTTCCTCCAGGACTTCTACCGGCAGATCAACGCGGAGGGTCACACCAGGGCCGCCGTCGCCTGCCCGCACTGCGAGGAGTCCTTCGAGGTCGAGCTGGCCGGGAGCCGCCTGGGGGAATCGTGACGTACGCGGCCGACCGGATCGAGGAGGAGACCGCGTACCTCGCCTTCCATTTCCACTGGGGCATGGACGACATCCTCGATCTGGAGCACGCGGACCGGCGCGGGTACGTGGCCCAGGTGGCCTCGCTGGTGGAACGGTCACAGGCGTAACGACAGGGCAGGGAAGGGAGGTTGGAGGAGACAGTGGGAATGTTCGAGAAGTGGCGGGCGGCGCGGTCCTCGCGCGGCGCGGAATCCGGTGCGCGCGAGGAGAGCTCGGCGCCCGTCGCACCCGCGACGGCGCCCGGGGACGCGTGGCGCGCTCTGCCGCCCGTGCGGCGAGTGCTGGACGGCGGACCGCGCACGGTCGGCGAGTACGGCTTCGCGTCGTCGCTCGCGACCCACTGGAACCCCTCCTTCCAGAGCGACCTGGGCCATGGTGCGGTACCGGACGCGCCCGGGGGCGTCATGCTCGACGCGGTGCGCGCCGTACCCGTACAGAAGTCGGCGGCCCCCTCCGATCCGGCGGTACTTCCGGGACTGCGGCTGCCGGTGGCGGGAGCGGGGCCGGGGGCCGAGGCGGGCGCGAGGCCGGCTTCGGGACCGGCCGTGGCTTCCTCGTCCGCCGCCGCTGCGGGCGGCGGCGGGACGGTGTCCACGCGTGGGGGCCGTCGTGGCGCGACGCCGTCGGCCGTTCAGCGCGCGGCCGAGCCGCCGGTCGGCCGGAGTGGACCGGCCTCTCGTCCCGTACGGGGGGAGTCCGGCGCTCCCGTTCGAGGTGAGGGCGCGGCCGCTCCGGTACGGGGTGACAGCGCGCCGCACACGAACGCGCCTTCGGGCGCGCCCGGTTCCGTGTCCCGTTCGGCCTCCCGGCCCGCGCCCGGGTCCGCCGTCCCGGCGGTTCAGCGCGCCACCACGCCCGCCGGTGGTCAGGATCGGACCGCGCGGACGTCCGCACCGCCCGAGGCGGGTGGCCCCGCCGCCGGGGACACGCCGCGCGCGGCGACGCAGTCCGCCGGTGCCACGCCTCCCCGACCCGTACGGCCCTCGTCCGTCCGGCGCTCGCCGCTGGTCTCCGCCCGGCCCGTGCAGCCGCCGCGACAACTGGCACCCGCCGGTGCCGCACGGCCCGCCGGGACGGCGGCGCCCGGCACGGCCGCCGTCCAGCGGGCTGCGGCCCCTGCCCGTACGCCCGAGAGCGGACCGAGCCCGACGACCGCTCCTCCCACCGCCGCACCGGAGCCCTCGGCTGCCGGGCGGCCCCAGAACGTCCCGGGCCTCTCTTCCCCCGTGGGGCCCGGGACTCCCGACAGCGCGCCGAGCGCGTCCGTCCAGCGCCGTCCTCCGGTACGGCGCTCGCGGCGCGCCCCCGGCGCCGACTGGAACACGACGGCGTCCACGCCGCCGGTGAGCCCGTCCGCCCCGGCGGCTCCGGAGCCCGAGTCGAGTCCGGCGAGCCCCGCGAGCCCTCCGCGGACGGCCCCGGTGACGCCTCCCGCCTCCCCTGCGGCTCCGAAGGCCGAGTCCCGTACCGCCGCTCCGGCACACCTCGCCACGCCTGCCGCACCGTCGGCTCCCGCGACACAGGTGGCTCGCAGCGCCCTCGCCACGCCCGTACCCCCGGCGGCTTCCACGCCTCGGGGATCCTCGGGGCCCGTCGCCACGCCGACGCCCACGGCCGCACCGGTGCGGTCTGCCGCGTCGGCGCCCTCGGCGCACCCGGCTCCCGTGATCGCTCCGGCCCCCGCCGCCGCGCCCACACCTCCGGCGACGCCGACGACTCCCGCGCGACCGGCGACCCCTTCGACGACGGCGGCCCGGACGGCCCCGGCGGCCGCCGCCTCGCCCGTGGTCCCCCCGGCCCCGCCCACTCGGCCGGATCCGCCGAGCTCAAGCTCCTCGACTCCCCCGGCCCGGCCGGGACTCGGTGCCCCCGTCCAGCGCGCCACGGCCGCAACGCCCGCGCCGCATGTGGGCCCCTCCCCCCGACGGTCCCCGATCGGGGCGCCCCTCACCCGCCCGTCCGCGCCCCCGGAGGCATCCGCCCCGCGTCAGGCAGCGACCGCCCCGGGCAGCCCCGTGGCGCCCGCTGCCCGGCCGAGCGGACCCGCCCCGAGCACTCCTCCGGTGACACCCGCCGCCCCGCGGTCCGCGGTGGTCCCCAGCCCGGCCGGGGCGGCGCCCGTCCAGCGAGCGGCAGCACCTCGGACCCCCTCCGGGCCCGAGGTTCCGGGCGTCCCCGGAATGCCCACCGCGAGTGCACCCGCCGCCCCCACCAGTCCGCCCTCTTCGTCGCTCTCACCCACATCCGTACCCACGTCCTCCTCGCCGTCCGTCACGCCTCCACCTGTCGTCCAGCGCGCCACGGCCGCGCCGCTCCCCCGGAGCTCAGCCGCCGCGCCCGCGCCCGCCTCAAGTACTCCCGCGCGGACCCCCGTACGTGTCCCCTCGCCCGCCGTTCCCGCCGCGGTGACCGTCACCGACCTCCCCTGGGCCACCGCACCCACCGTGCAGCGAAGGGCCACCCTCCCGCTCGCCGGCAGGCGACCGCTCACCCCGAGCCTGCCCGGTGCCGCGAATCCGCCGGGCGCCGCCGGCGCGTCCGAGACCGTTCGGACCTCCGGCAGCCCCGCCCCGGACTCCGCGGCCGGTGGCCACCGGCCGGCCGCTCCCCTCGCCACCTCAGGCACGCCGGCCGTCCCCGCCGCCGTTCCCCTCTTCAAGCCGACCGCCGCCGCCCCCTCCCCTTCCCCTTCCCCCGCCCCCGCCGTCCAGCGCGCCTCCGCCGCAGTCACCGGCGCCACCGCCCCGCCCCTCGGTTCCCCTCGGCCCGATGTCCCCGTCGTGGCCATCGCCCCGCCCTCCACGGCGCGCCCCGTCGCCCGGCCGGTGGCCGTCCAGCGCCGGAGCGCTCCCGAGGCCGCCCCGGCGGCCACCCCCGCACCGGCCGTCCCCGTGGTGACCCCGACCCCGCTCCAGCGTTCCTCGGCCGCACCTGTTCCGATTGCCCACGCCCCGCGCGCGGCGACGGTGACCAGGACCGCACCCGCCGCGACCTCCGTACAACGCGCCGACGGTCAGGCCCCCGCCGCCCCACCCTCCGCCGGCTCCGAGTCGCCCACCCAACTGGACGAGTTGGCCCGCCGTCTGGTCACCCCGCTCTCACGTCTCCTGCGCGCGGAACTCCGTGCCGACCGCGAACGGGTGGGCCGCCTCCGCGACCACGGCCGCTGAGCGAGCTCCCCGGTCCCCGCCCGCCGCCGGAGCCGCAGCCTCGACAGAGCCCGACCGACACCGATCCCGCCCTCCACACCGGCACCGCCCGACGATCCGAGAGACCCGCCACCATGACCCAGCAGCTGGACCCCGCATCCACCGTCTTCTTCAAGCTCACCATCGACGGCGAGGACCTCGGCGTGTTCAACAGCTGTGACGGTCTCTCCTCCGAGGTGGAGGTGGAACAGCGCAGGGAGGGCGGCAACAACGGCTTCGTCTGGCAGCTCCCCACCCGCGTCACCTTCTCCACCATCCGCCTCACCCGCCCCCTCACCCCCGAGACCGCGCGCGTGGCCGCCTGGATCTCCTCGCTCGCCACCGGCATCACCCGTCCGACCGCGCAGATCGCGGCCCTGCGTGCCGACGGATCGATCGTCGCCCAGTGGGGCCTGGTCGAGGTGCTGCCGGTCCGCTGGACGGGGCCGACCCTCGACCCGGCCAGCCCGGCCGTCGCGACCGAGACCCTGGAGATCGCGCACCACGGCTTCACCGACGCGGGAGGCTCCTGAGATGGCCCCGTCCTTCGCCGGGCTCGCCGCCAGCGGGCTCTCCCGCGCCTCGCTCGCCATCCACCAGCCACCGACCGACCTCTCGAACTCGTACGGGGGCAAGCTCGGCGAGGTCAAGTTCGAGTTCAATCCGGACCAGCTCCAGCTCAGCCGGTCCGCGCACTGGTTCACCGAGCAGGCCGTCGCCTACGACCGGGGCGCGCCGCCGAAGTTCACCGGCAGCAAGCCCGCCCAGCTCCAGCTGGAGGTCTTCCTCGACCGCTCGGCCGACCCCTCGTCCAACGACGTGCAGCAACAGGTGGAACTGCTGCTCTCCTGTTGCGAGGTGACCCAGCAGAGCATCAGCGCGAAGGCCCCCTCGCCGCCGTGGGTGCAGTTCTCCTGGGGGTCGTTCTCCACCGTGCGGTTCGTCGCGTACGTGACGTCCGTGTCGGCGACGTACACCCTCTTCAGCCCCAGCGGCATCCCGATCCGTGCCACCTGCTCGCTCTCGCTCACCGAGATCGCCGGCGCGACCAAGAAACAGAACCCGACCTCCGGCGCGCTCTCGGCCCGCCGGGTGCACCGCACGGTCGCCGGGGACTCCCTCGCCTCGCTCGCCTGGCGCGAGTACGGCGACGCGACCCGCTGGCGGGTCATCGCCGAGGCCAACCGCATCGACGATCCGATGCGACTGCGGCCCGGCACCGAACTGCTGCTCCCGTCCACCACCGAAACGCCGGATACCGAGGGCGCCTCATGAGCGAGAAGACCTTCACCACCGTCCTCCACGTGCAGCTCGACGGCACGCCGCTGCCGGACCCGCTCGCGGTCCGTCTCACCGAGGGGTGGGTGGACGCCAGCGTCAATGTCCCGTCCGCCTTCCAGCTGACATTCAGCGACAAGGACGGCACCCTCACCACGAAGTTCCCGTTCCTCAAGGTCGGCGCCATGGCGGTGCTGTCCCCCTTCACCGACGGCAGGCTCGGCGAGCCGATGCTCACCGGTGAGGTCACCGCCGTCGAGGTGGACGCGACACCCGGCCACGGCCGGTACCTGATCGTGCGCGGTTACGACCCGGGCCATCGCCTGCTGCGCAGCCGGCGCGTCGAGGGCTACCCGAACATGACGGCGTCCGACATCGTCCGGAAGCTCGCCTCGCTCAACCGCATCCCGCTCGGCAGGATCGACGCGACGCCGACCGTGTACGAGCTGGCCACCCAGCCCAACATCACCGACTGGGACTTCCTGTCCCGGCTCGCGCGGGAGAACGACGTCCGGCTCTCCCTGGACACGGCGGGCCGGCTCGTCTTCGCGGCGCTGCCCCCGGCCTCCACCGCGCCCGCCGACACCACGCCGGCCGCGGTCAGCCCGTACGTGCTGGACTTCGGGAGCAACACCCTGCAGAGCCGGGTGTCCGTGACGGCCGCCGGTCAGGTCGGCAAGGTCGACGTGCGGGGCTGGGATCCCCGTACCAAGCAGGCGCTGTCCTCACCGACGCCCGCCGTGGCGAGCAGGGAGATCGTCTCCGACATCACCCCGGCGCAGCTCTCCGCCCCCTTCGGTCCGGCCGAACTGGCCGCCACCGACACGCCGTTCACGACGCAGTCGGAGGTGACGCAGGCGGCCGCCGCACTCGCCGACGACGTCACCGGGTCGTTCGCGGAGGTGGAGGTCGCCGTCACCGGCAATCCGGCGCTGAAGCCGGGGCAGCCGGTGGCCGTGAAGGGCGCGGGCTTTCCCTTCGAGGGCCGTTACACCGCCACGGGCGTCCGTCATGTCTTCGCCTCGGGGCGGCAGTTCGCGACCTGGCTGACCGTGTCGGGCCGGCAGTTCCGTTCGCTGTACGGGACGGCGTCGGGCGGCGGGGAGGCGGCGCCGCCGATGCCCGGTGTCGCGGTCGCACTGGTCACCAACACCAAGGACCCGCTCTCGCTCGGCCGGGTCAGACTGCGTTTCCCGTGGCTCTCGGCGACCTACGAGAGCGGCTGGTGCCGGGTCGCCCAGCTCGGCGGACGCGGTGGCGGCGGGCTCATGCTCCCCGAGGTCGACGACGAGGTGCTGTGCGCCTTCGACCGGGGGTCGCTGGAGCACCCGTACGTCCTGGCGGGGCTCTACAACGGCGTCGACAAGCACACCCCGGCCACCGACCGGGTGCCGCCCGTCGACCCGACCAGCGGCCGGGTCCAGTGGCGGGCGCTGACCTCACGCACCGGCCACACGGTGGAGCTGCGCGAGGAGGGCGGCCGCACCCGCACCTCGCACGGCATCCGGCTGCGTACCGCGAAGGGCGGCCTGAGCGTCGAGCTGAACGAGGCCCGCACCACCCTGACCATCGACAGCGACGGCACCGTGACCATCTCGGGGGCGCGGGGGGTCACGGTCGAGTCGGGGATGGATCTGACGCTCTCCGCCAAGGGGCGGATCAAGCTCGACGCGGGGCTGGGCGTGGACATCAAGGCCGGGGCGAAGTTCAAGGTCTCGGCGCTGACGCAGGCCGTCGTCAACGCACCGGCCTTCGTCACCTCGACCGTCCCGATGCCCAATCCCGTCGTGGCGAACCTGCCGTTCTGATGACCGCCCCCGCCGCCCCGTCCCGTGGAATCCAGAGGAGGACCTTCCCTTGAGTGAGCACTTCGTCGGCGCGGGGTGGGCCTTCCCCCTGCGCACCGGCCCGAGCGGCTCCATCGCGCTCGTCCGGCGCGACCGCGAGATCGAGGAGTCGATGCGCCTGGTGCTCGCCACGGCGCCGGGCGAGCGGCCGATGCGTCCCGAATTCGGCTGCGCCGTCCATGAGTTGGTGTTCGCGCCGGTCAACGACTCGACGATGGGACGGGTCCGGTACGAGGTGATGTCCTCGCTCGACCGCTGGGAGCCGCGTATCGACGTCGAGGAGGTCACGGTCACCCCCGCGCCCGGGGAGCCGACCACCCTCCACATCGACATCAGCTACCGGGTGCGCGGCGCCAACAACCCGCGCAACCTCGTCTTCCCCTTCTACGTCATCCCCTCCGAGGACTGAAAGAGCCGCCATGGCCCTGCCCGCACCCCATCTCGACGACCGCCGCTTCCAGCAGTTCGTCGACGACGCCAAGCGCTACATCCAGCAGGCGTGCCCCGAGTGGACCGACCACAACGTCTCGGACCCGGGCGTCACCCTGGTCGAGGCGGTCGCGCACATGGCGGACCAGCTCGTCTACCGCCTCAACCGGGTCCCGGAGAAGAACCATCTGGCCTTTCTCGACCTGCTCGGTGTGACACTGTTCCCGCCCGCCGCCGCCCGCGCCGACATCACCTTCCGGCTCTCCGCGCCGCAGCCGGAGCCGGTGGTGCTGCCCACCGGCACGGAGGTGTCCACCGGGCGGACGGAGACCGAGGAGGCGGTCGTCTTCGCGACCGGCGCCGATCTGACCGTCGTGCCCTGCTCGCTGACCCACATCCTGCGCCAGGAGGCCGGGGGCACCCCCGAGGACCGCTCCCAGGACCTGCTCGGCGGCGAGGACGTCCCGGCGTTCTCCCCCCTGCCGCGCGTCGGCGATCTGCTGCTGCTCGGCCTTTCCGCCGCCGTGCCGGACTGCGTCCTGGTCCTCGACCTGGACAGCCGCGTGGACGGCGTCGGCGTGGATCCGCGCCGGCCGCCGCTGGTGTGGGAGGCGTGGACCGGGACCGAGGGCTGGGTCGGGTGCGAGGTCGACGAGGACACCACGGGCGGGCTGAACCGCCCGGGCGAGGTGGTGCTGCACATGCCGTCGGGGCACGCGGTCTCGCGGCTCGGGGGGCACGAGGCGGGCTGGGTGCGCTGCCGGGTCGTGGAGCCCGCCGAGGGCCTGCCGTCGTACAGCGAATCACCGACCGTACGGGCGGCCGGCGCGTTCACCATCGGCGGGACGGTGCGCGCGGCACACGCCGAGGCGGTGCTGAACGAGCAGCTGGGCGCGTCCGAGGGCGTCCCCGCGCAGCGGGTACGGCTCACGCACGCGCCGGTCGTCGACCGGCCGCCGCTGCTTCTCCAGGTCGCCGAGCGCGCGGACAGCGGCATGGACGAGGAGGACCCGGAGGCCGGCTGGCAGGAGTGGAGCGTCGTCCGCGACTTCGCCTCCTCGCGCCCCGGCGACCGGCACTTCACGCTCGACGCGACCACCGGCGAGATCGCCTTCGGCCCGTGCGTACGCCAACCGGACGGCACCCTCAAGCAGTTCGGGGCCGTGCCGCCCAAGGGCGCCGCGATCCGCGCGGTCCGTTACGGCACCGGGGGCGGCCGGGCGGGCAACGTGGCACGCTCCACGATCACCGTCCTGCGCAGCTCCATCCCGTACATCGCGCGCGTGGAGAACCGCGAGGCCGCACGGGGAGGAGTGGACGGGGAGACCGTCGAGGAGGCCAAGTCCCGCGCGCCGATCAGCCTCCGGGCGCAGGAGCGGGCGGTCACCGCCCGGGACTACGAGGAGCTGGCGCGCAGGGCGGCGCCCGAGGCCGCCCGGATCTCCTGCCTCGCGGCGGACGCGGCCGAGGCGGGCGACAACGCGGTCCGGGTCCTGGTCGTGCCGCAGGCGGTGCCCGACCGCGGCGGCCGACTGCGCTTCGAACAGCTCGTCCCGGGCGAGGAGCTGCTGTCGCGGGTGACCGGCTTCCTCGACGAGCGCCGTCCGCTGGGCACCCGGCTGGCCGTGGGGCCGCCGTTCTACCAGGGGGTGACCGTGGTGGCGACGCTGCACTCCTTCCGGGCGGCCGAGGCGGAGCGCGTACGCGCCGACGCCCTGGACGCCCTGTACGCCTACCTGGACCCGCTGACCGGCGGGGCGCACGGCGAGGGGTGGCCGTTCGGGCGCCCGCTGCGCGCCGGAGAGGTCTTCGCGGCGCTCCAGCGGGTGCCGGGCGTGGAGCTGGTGGACGAGGTCCTGCTGCACCCGGCCGACCCGCTGACCGGCCGCAGGGGCGACACGACGGACCGGATCGAACTGGCGCCGTCCGCGCTGCTCTTCCCGTTCGACCACCGCGTCCGTGTGATCGAGGCGCGGTGAGCGGGTCGGCGCGGGGTACGGTTCCCGGGCTCGCGACCCCGCACCCGCTGGGGGCGGCGCTGCCCGCCGTCTACGCGGAGGACGACTTCGGGCAGCGCTTCGTGTCCGGCCTGGACGTCGTCCTCGCTCCCCTGTTCAACGTCCTGGACTCGCTGGAGGCGTACTTCTCACCCGCGCTCGCCCCCGCCGACTTCGTGGACTACCTCGCGACCTGGGTCGGTGCGGAGGTGGACGGCAGCGAGTCGCTCGCGCTGCGCCGGCACGCGGTCGCCTCGGCCGTGGCGCTGCACCGCGTGCGCGGCACCCGGCAGGGTCTCGCGGCGGCGGTCCGGCTGGCCTTCGGCGTCCCGCCGGAGATCACCGAGAGCGGGGGCGCCAGCTGGTCCGCCGCGCCGCTCGGCCCGTTCCCCGGGACGCCGGCGGCCGGGCTGCGGGTCGTTCTCCGGGTCGCCGACCCGACCACCGTGGACGCGCACCGGCTGCGCGCGGTCGTGGCGGCGGCCCGCCCCGCGCACCTGCCGTTCACGGTGTCGGTGACCGCCTCCCCGACGCCCTAGGCGACTTGTTCCACATGTCCCGGGCGACCTGTTCCGCGCGCCCCGGGCGACCTGATCCGTACGTCCCGGGCGGTCTGTTCCACACGTCCCGGGCGACCGCTGCCGGTTCGTCCTCGGCGACCTCTTCCCGTACACCCGAAGGAGCTTGACCCTCATGAGTGACGCGCCCCAGTCCCGTCCCTGCCCGGACTGCGCGAGCCCGGTGCGTGCGGCGGACCAGTCGTTCTGCGACAGTTGCGGAGCGTTTCTGCGTTGGGACAGCCCGGCCGGAGCGGCGACCTCGACCGATACGCCGGCCGGGCCCGCGGCCGATCGGGCCGCCTCGGTGTCCGGGAGGACACCCTCGGCCGACGAGGCCGCCGACCGGGACGAGTCGGCGCCCGTCGCCGCGGCCGAGTCCGTGCCCGGCGCTCTTGCGCGGCCCGAGCCGACCTTGGCGCCCGCTTCGGACTCGGCGTCCACCGCGACTTCGGTCGCCACGGACGCCTCGGCATCCTCGGCCTCCTCGGCCTCGCGTGAGGCGGCCGACGGCTCCGCCGTCGCCCCGGAGGAGGTCACCGCCCCGCTGCCCGCCGTCGACCCGTCCTCGACGGCCCCGCTGCCCGCCGTCGCACCGGAGGCGCGGCCCGCGTCCCAGGGGCCTTCCGACACGCTCGTACGGTCGCTGCTCGTCCCGGTCCCCGGGAATCGCCCCGTGGAGCCCGCCGTCGCCGCGCCCGTGCTCCCGGCGCGACCGGACGCCGCGCGGCCGACCGTCCGGGCCGCCGAGGGGCCCGCCCCCGTCCAGGGCGGCACCCCGTGCCCGGCCTGCTCGCTCGCCAACACCCCGGGGCGTCACTTCTGCCGATTCTGCGCGACCCCCATGGTCCCCGAGCAGCTCTCCACGGCCGAGGGTCCGTACGCGGGCCGGCGCCCCGGAATCGGCCGCGACCGGAGCCGCTGGATCGTGCGCGCCCTCGTCGCCGCGGCCGTGGTGACCGTGGTGGTCGGCGGCATCATCGGCGGCCCGCCCGCGGCCCGCGCGGTCCAGGACCACTTCGCCACCCGGGTCCCGGTGCACCCCGTCGCCTGGGCGGCCACCCACTCCGCACCGAGGCAGGACCCGAAGCTGGCGGGCGACGGGTACTCCAACACCTGGTGGGGCACGGGGTACGCGGGTGACTCGGCGGGCCAGTACCTGGAGGCCCGGTTCGCGGAGCCGACCGATCTCCTGAGCATCCTGATCACCCCCGGCAGCTCGAAGAACACCACCCAGGCGGACGGCCAGGCGACTCCGCGCACCTTCGAACTCGTGGTCAAGGACTCCTCGGGCGAGGCCCATGTGTCCCAGCACCGCATCAACGACGGAGGGACGCAGCGGGTCGACGTACGGGTGCGCGACGCCCTGACGGTGCAGCTGGTGCTGCGCACGGCGTGGCGTGCCGACCCCCAGAAGCAGGTCGCCGTCGCGGAACTGGAGTTCTTCGGCAGGTCCGTCTCCTGACGCCCCGTCCGGGCACCGGTGGAGTACTGGAGGACTCCACCGGAAACGGAGCGGCCGGAACCCCTTCTCAAGCACGGATCCAGGAAGAACGATGATCAGTGCCTGAATGGAGGAGGGTCCATGCGCAGTTACACCGGCGTGCTCATCGGCAATCTGGTCTTCGCCGCCTTCTGCGGTCTGGCCGGCCCGGTCTTCCTTGTCGTGGGGTACACCACCTGGGTCGAGGGTGCCGAATGGTTCTGGGTGGCGCTCTCGTCCGGCATCGGGGTGGTCGGGACGGTCATGATCCCCGTTTCGGCCGTCAAGGCCGCGCGGCAGGGTTTCCCTCGGATCACACGTCGGGACCACATGGAGGGCCTGAGCCCGGTGCACGGGGACGACACCCTCGTGGTGTGGGCACCGCGGTCCGCAGCGGGGCCGGCGAACGCGCGGCTGGTACGGGCGGACGTCCTGGAGGCGTCGTTCGTGCGGTACGACCCCGACACGGAGGCGACGTTCACGACGTACACGGGCAACCACGATCCGGCGGAGGTGAAGCCGCTGATCAGGATGCGGCTACGGGTCCACGGGACGGCCGACACCGGGACTCGGAACGGGTCCGTGGATCCTACGGGGTCGAATGAGCCAGGTGGATCGAGTGCATCAGCCGAGTCCACCGGGTCAGTGGGGTCCGCCGGGTTCGCCGGGTTCGAGATCGCGGAGGAGGTACGGGTACCGCCCCTGTGCCTGTCGGCGGTCTCGGCGGGCCGTCTGGCGGTCCTCGTCGATCCCTCCGGCACGTCGGCTTCACGGAAGGTCACCGTCCTCTGGCCGCGCAGCCTCCTCCTCGCCGGGACGAGGACCTGCCGGGTGATCGACCTCGAAGGACAGCTCACCGATGTGACCCGCCGCGCCGGGCGCCAGCTGGAGCAGATGCGGATCTCCCTGTCGGTCGGAGGCATCGTGATGGCCGGCGACCTGATCGACCTCCGGCTCATGGACGCGGACACGGCCGCCCGGTATGCCGCGGTGGCCCGCGCGTTCGCCGGGGAGGAGCGGGCGCCGGCGGCCGAGCCGGGCGAGGAGTCCCGCCTTCTGGCGGACCATCTGCCGGGTGAGACGGGAGCTTTCGGCTCGGTGGGACGACGGTGGTCGCGGCGCGGTGGGCATCTGGTGCGTGCCCGGTTCCTGGAGATGCGCGGCAGGACCACCTTCCAGGCCGACGGCCCGGTCCTGGACACGCTGATGCGTGTCCGACCGGCTGACGGCACTCCCTCGTTCGACGTCTCCCGTCGCCTCACGGTCCCGATGAACTACCTGACGGTCCTCCACCATTCGAGGGACGTGGTCCTCCGCGTCGGCGTGAACGGCCGCTCGCAGGTCGTCGACTGGGCCCGCACCAACCTCCTCGCCGGAGTGACGACGGCCCAGGTGATCACTCCCGACGGCCGGCGCATCTCCCTGCCGAGACGCTCCGAGGCCCTCTGGCCCCTGATGAACCTGCTCGTCACCCACTCCGTCTCGAACCCGACCCCGGTCCTCGACCTCCGGAAGCCGAGGACGCACGCGGTGTCGGGTGCGGTGATGGAGGTACTGCGGGGCACGGGAGTGAACATGGACGGGGCGCGCCTCTAGGGACTCCGCACCAGTGAAGTGGGCCTGTCCTGGTCAAGGGCCGGTGTCGCGCGCACGAGGCTGCCGGGCAGTGGGACGCGGTCGGCTGCGTCATCGCGTGCGAAAAGTCCGCGACGTCGGCTGTCACCTCCGGGACACTCGTCACTCATGGATGAGGTCGAGGTCGTCGTTGCCCATTCCGAGCGCGCGACCCTGCGCGTCGGCGACGTGTTCCTGAAGGTGGACGCCGATCAGGCGCGTATCGACGTCGAGGTCGAGGCGATGTCCCGCGCGCCGGTCCCGACCCCGAAGGTCCTGTGGCGAAAGCCGTCCGTGCTCGCGCTCGCCGCGCTCCCGGGGACGACGCTCGGGCGCCTCGGCGGGCCGTCGAGCGGGTCGTCGGCAGCGTGGGCCGCGGCGGGCGCCGCCCTCCGGAAGCTGCACGACGCGCCGCTGCCGCCCCGGCACGGCCGGGCCGGGCGGAGCATCGCCGTGCTGGCGGCCGAACTCGACGACGAGTGCGAGTTGCTCGTGACGACGGGCCTGCTGCCCGCCGACCTCGTCACCCACAACCGCCGGGTGGCCCAGGCCGCGCTTCGGCCGTGGACTCCGGCGTTCACGCACGGCGACCTGCAGATCGCGCATGTCTTCGTCGAAGGCGACGAGGTGACGGGCATCATCGACTGGTCCGAGGCGGGCCAGGGCGATGCTCTGTACGACCTCGCCACCTTCACGCTCGGACACGAGGAGCACCTCGCCGACGTCCTCGCGGGCTACGGCACCGGCATCGACCTCGACGTGATCCGCGCGTGGTGGTCGTTGCGAAGCCTGCTGGCAGTGCGCTGGCTGATCGAGCACGGCTTCGACCCCTTCGCACCGGGTTGCGAGGTCGACGTGCTGAAGTCCCACAGGTAGCCGACGCCGACGGAAAGGGCCGCGGTCGCGCCGGCGAGAGCGGCGGTGGGCGCGAGGACCGCCATGACGGTGAACAGGACCCGCAGGCCACAGGCCCGTACGAGGATGCCGCCGAGCAGCGGGCCGAGGGTGTAGCCGATGGATTTGTAGAAGC
The DNA here is from genome assembly GCF_044331325.1 of Streptomyces sp. NPDC017246. Lineage (NCBI taxonomy): Bacteria > Bacillati > Actinomycetota > Actinomycetes > Kitasatosporales > Streptomycetaceae > Streptomyces > Streptomyces sp. NPDC017246. The sequence continues at coordinate 109,498 of NZ_JBIRMW010000013.1, forward strand.
CGTAGCTGCCGAAGGCCCGTCCGTGCTTGTAGCAGCCGTTACATCTGGTTCGGTGACGTCGGAGGCGGATATCGCCGTGCGCAATGGGAAGGCTGTGTCGTGACCATCAGCTCCCGCTCGCGGCTCGACCGGGTGACCCTTCTGCTCGCCGGCGAGTTCGGCATCGTTCCGTCCTCCCTCGCCGAGGGGCCGGCGGGGACCGCGACCCGCAACTACGTGGCGGAGACGTCCGCGGGCGACCGCTGGTTCGTGAAGACGTACCCGGCCGGGACGGATCTCGCACTGGCCGAGGGCGCCGCGCGGCTCAGCGAGTACGCCCGGCTCTGCGGCGTACCCGTGGCGCGGGCCCGCACGGTCGTCGACCAGGAGCGGCTGGTCGCCTCGTACAAGGGGACGACCCTCTCCGTGACGGCGTACGTCGCCGGGGCGGTCACGGCCGACGGACGCCTCACGGGGCGGAGATGGGAGGCGGTCGGCGCGGCGGTCGGACGTCTCCACCGGGGCCTGGCCCGCCACCCGCTGGGGCCGCCCACGCTCGGCGCGCGGGACCGGTCCTTCGACCCGGCGCGCGCTCGCGTGCGACTCATGGACCTGGTGCGCCGGTACGAGGCGGAGCCGCCGCGCAGCGGATTCGAGCAGTGGGCGTCACGCTGCGCGAGGGAGCGGCTGGCCGCGCTGCCGCTCGTGGAACGGCTGCTGGAGAAGGCGCCGCCTGAGACGACCTCGCAGATCGTGCACGGGGACCTGTCGGGGCCGAACGTACTGCTGCGTGGCGACCGCGTCGCCGCCGTGATCGACTTCCATGCTCCGGGCCGGCGCAACCCGATGTGGGAGCTGGGGCGCCTCGCGCTCGACCCGCGCACGGTACTGACCCACCCGGACTGGCCGGAAGGCCTCGCCCGGCTCACCGCCGCTTATCACGAGCTGCACCCGGCGCTGCCGGTGCGGGAGCTGGTGAGTGTGGTGCGGCTGACGGCGGCGTACCTGGGGGGCGCGGTCTACCCCTTGAACACCGTCGCCGACGGGCTGGGACCCGTCACACCGGCCCTGGAGGCGTACGCCCGGAACCGCGCCCGGGCCGCGGTCGCACTGCGCGATCGGCTCGACGAGGCGGAGGAGGTCCTCCGCGAGCACCTCGGATAGCCGGCTCCACGGCCGCGGCCGACGCGGGGAGGACCTGCCCCGGCCCGGCCTCCTCGCCGGCTTCACCGCCGCGGCCGGCCCGGCGTGGACCTGGCCCGGCCCGGCCTCCTCGCCGGGCGGGACTTCGTCACGCCTTCCGTCCAGCCCGCGCCACCCGCTCTCCGACCCGTATGAGGTGCTGCCCGTGTCACCCCTTCCTTCCCACGACGGCAACCGCAGGCCGGCCGCCACGCGGCACGGCCCCATCGAGCCCGTCGAGTTTCTCGATGCCCGCCGGATCACCTTCGTCGAGCACCCCCCGCCCGAGTTGTCGCCGAGGGAGCGGAGGGAGATGGACCGGATGTGGGTGGGTACGCGGGCCCGTCACCCCGACACCTTCGACGGCCCCCTGGTCGCGAGTCTGGGCGTCGATCTCCCCTCGCCCGGTGCGCTGGTGGCACGGTGGGCGCGGATCACCTACCGCTACCGGGCCCTGCGACGGCTCCGGCCTCCCGAGGACGTGCCCGGTTCGGTGTTCGTCACCGTTCTGATGCCGACCGAGGCCGGTCTCGTGGTCGGCCGGGGCTCCCCGGCCACCGCCGCCGCCGGCAGCTGGACGCTCCCCGGGGGCTCGGTGGAACCGCCGGCGGAGGGCCGGCCCCTCGATGCGGGGGCCCTGCGGCTGGACGCGGTGCGTGAGCTGGCCGAAGAGGTCGGGGTCCGGATCACCGAGGAGGAGGTGCGGTTGTTCGCGGTCACCCGGGGGCGCCGGTTCGGCAGCCTCGGGTTCCACTTTCTCGCCCCGCCGGTGGCACGGGCCCTCGTGCTCCGTCGGCATGCCGAGCTCGTGGCCGCGGAGACCGGGCAGGGCGCCGGGCCCGAGCTCGACGAGCTCGCGTTCGTGTCCTCACCCGCAGAGGCGGACCGTCTCGGCCCGGGCGCGGACTATCTGCGTCAGGTACTCCACCGTTACGCCTCCGGTCGAAGCGCGAGCGGTGCGGCCGGTCAGCCCCGTGGAGCCCGTCGGCCGACCCCGTAGGCACACGTGACAGCGTGTCGAGCCGCCGGATCGCGGAGTGGGCGCTCCCGGTCCCGGCACCGGGAGCGCCCACGTCATCCCCCCGCCCGGGTCAGGTGCGCAGCCACACCGCCGTGTCGGCGGGCAGACGGCCGTCGGCGGCCAGCGGGCCGCTCGCCAGGAGCAGCCGCTCGTGGGGCGGGAGTTCGGCCGGGTCCGTGGAGAGGTTGACCACGCACACCAGGCTCTCCGTCCTGGCGAACGCGAGCACTCCCTCCGCGGCGGGCAGCCAGGTCAGGGGGCCGTCGCCGAAGCCCTCCACCGTTCGGCGCAGGAGGAGCGCCTCGCGGTACAGCGCCAGCATCGATGCCGTGTCGGTCTGCTGTCGGTCGACCGCGTAGCCGGCCCAGTCGCGGGGCTGGGGAAGCCACGGTTCGGAGTCCGGGCCGAATCCGTACCAGGGCGCGTCGGCCGACCACGGCAGCGGTACGCGGCAGCCGTCGCGTCCCGGGTCGGTGCCGCCGGAGCGGGCGTGCATGGGGTCCTCGATCCGGTCGAGCGGGATCTCGGCCTCGGGCAGGCCCAGTTCCTCGCCCTGGTAGACGTAGACGGAACCCGGCAGGGCCAGGGTCAGCAGGGCCGCCGCGCGGGCCCTGCGGGTGCCGAGGCCGAGGTCGGTCGGGGTGCCGAAGGTCTTGGTGGCGAAGTCGAAGCCGGTGTCCTCGCGGCCGTACCGGGTCACCGTGCGGGTCACGTCGTGGTTGCAGAGCACCCAGGTCGCGGGGGCGCCGACGGGGGCGTGCTCGGCGAGGGTGTCGTCGATGGTGCGGCGCAGCCGGTCCGTCTCCCAGGGGCAGGAGAGGAAGCTGAAGTTGAAGGCGGTGTGCAGTTCGTCCGGGCGGAGGTAGCGGGCGAAGCGTTCGGAGTCGGGGAGCCAGACCTCGCCGACGAAGACCGCCCCGTACTCGTCCGCTATCGCGCGCCAGGACCGGTAGACGTCGTGGAGCTCGTCCTGGTCGATGTACGGGTGGGGGTCGACGCCCTCGACGAAGTCGGCGAGCGCGGGGTCCTTGGCGAGGAGTGCCGCGGAGTCGATCCGTACGCCGGCGACTCCTCGTTCGAACCAGAAGCGCAGGACGTCCTCGTGTTCGCTGCGGACCGCGGGGTGGGCCCAGTTGAGGTCGGGCTGTTCGGGGGTGAAGAGGTGGAGGTACCACTCGCCGTCCTCGACCCGGGTCCAGGTAGGTCCGGAGAACTGGGAGGGCCAGGTGTTGGGCGGGAGTTCGCCGTTCTCGCCCCGGCCGGGCCGGAAGTGGAACAGTTCGCGCTCGGGGCTGCCGGGGCCGGCGGCCAGGGCGGCGCGGAACCAGGCGTGCTGGTCGGAGACGTGGTTGGGGACGATGTCGACGATCACCCTGATGCCCAGTTCGCGGGCCTCGGAGATCAGTTTCTCGGCCTCGGCGAGGGTGCCGAAGGCGGGGTCGATGGTGCGGTAGTCGGCGACGTCGTAGCCGCCGTCCACCAGCGGCGAGAGGTACCAGGGCGTGAACCAGACGGCGTCGACGCCGAGTTCGGCGAGGTAGGGCAGTCTCGCCCGGACGCCCGCGAGGTCCCCGGTGCCGTCGCCGTCGCCGTCGGCGAAACTGCGCGGATACACCTGGTAGATGACGGCGTCGCGCCACCAGTCGTCGGTGCGATGCGAGTGAGGGGCTGCCACGTGACGGTCCTTTCGGGCAGGTCGGGGTTCTTCGTCGCCGGCCCGGATGCTGCGGGGCATGGGAAGGCAGACCGGCGACGAAGGCTTCGGGGTGCGGGGGCGGTTGCGGGGCGACTGCCGTGGCCGGGGTGGCCGGCCGGTCAGCCCTTGAGTCCGCCCGCCGTGAGGCCGCTCATGATGTTGCGCTGGAAGACCAGGAAGATGAGCAGGGTCGGCACGGAGGCGATGGTGAGCGCGGCGATCAGCACGTTCACGGGCACTCCGTTGGACAGCGAGTAGATGCCGACGTTGAGCGTCTGCATCGCGGGGTCGGGGAGCGTGAGCATCGGCCAGAGGAAGTCCTTCCAGACCCCCACGACGGCGAAGATGGAGACCACGCCGAGGATCGGCCGTGAGATGGGGAGCACGATCGACCGGAGGATCCGGACCGGGGAGGCCCCGTCCATCGACGCGGCGTCGAGCAGCTCCTTCGGAATGGAGTCGAAGAAGCGCTTGAGCAGGAAGATGTTGAAGGCGTTGGTGACGGAGGGCAGCCAGATCGCCCAGGGTGTGTTCAGCAGATTGCGCTCGATGACCGGCACATCGAGGACCGTGAGGTACTGGGGTACGACGAGGACGGTCGCCGGGATCATCAGGGTCGCGAGCATCAGGCCGAGGATCGCCTTGCCGAGGACGGGCCGGAGCTTGGAGAGCGAGTAGGCGGCCGCCACGTCGAGGACGAGCTGGAAGGCGAGGGCGCCGAGCGCGTAGTACAGGGTGTTGAAGAGCAGCGTGGCGAGGTCCATGACCTCCCAGGCGCGGGTGTAGTTCTCCGGTTCGAAGGATCCCGGCACCAGGGTCGGGGGTGTCTGGATCACTTCCTGGGTGTCCTTGAAGCCGCTGGACACCAGCCAGTACAGGGGTCCGAGGAAGGCCAGGGTGAAGCCGCCGACGGCCAGGGCGAAGACGGTCCAGTAGAGGATCCTGCCGCGGGGGCGGGCGAGCTGCGCCGGCGAGATGAGTGTGCGTGTGGACATGCTGGTCTCCCCGGTCCTACTCGTCCTCGGCGCGGCTGAGCTTGACGTACGCCGCCGAGAATCCGGCCAGGAGTACGAGCAGGAGCAGGCCGAGCGCCGCCGCGGCACCGTAGTTGTTGAAGTTGAAGGCGTATTGGTAGATGAGGTAGACGACGGTCGTGGTCGATCCCTCGGGCCCGGCGCCGCCGGTGAGCAGGAACGGTTCGACGAAGACCTGCATGGTCGCGATGATCTGCATGAGCAGCATCAGCGAGAGGATGAGGCGGGTCTGCGGGATGGTGACGTGCCAGATCTTGCGGAGGATCCCGGCGCCGTCGAGTTCGGCCGCCTCGTACAGCTCGCCGGGGATGCTCTGGAGGGCTGCGAGGTAGATCAGGGCGGCGCCGCCCATGTTCATCCAGGTCGAGGCGATGACGACGGAGAGCATGGAGAGGTCGGGGTCCTGGAGCCATTGCTGTTCGGGGAGTCCGACGGACCGGAGGAGTTCGTTGAGGAGTCCGTAGCCGGGGTCGTAGAGGTACTTGAAGAGGAGTACGGAGGCGACCGGCGGGAGCATGACGGGCAGGTAGACGAGCAGTCGGAGGTAGCCCTGGCCGTGGTGGAACTCGTTGATGACGAGGGCGACCACGAAGGGGACCGCGAAGCCGAAGACCAGCGCGAACGCGGTGAACAGGAGGGTGTTGCGCCAGGCCTGCCAGAAGGCCGGGTCGTTGACGACGGTGACGAGGTTGTCGAAGCCGACCCAGGTGGCGTGGCCGCTCTCGGTCTTCTGGAAGGCCAGGAAGAACTCCCTGACCATCGGGTACCAGGAGAACACCGCGAAGCAGACGACCGCGCCGATGAGGAATCCGTGGGCGGTGAGGTTGCGCTTCAGGTTCTTGGCGAACCGGCCACCGGGGGGTGCGTGGTCCGCCTCGCGCGGCGGGGAGGGGCGGGGGGATCCCGCCTTGCTCGGGGTCAGGCTGGGGGCCGACATCGTCGCTCCTTGGTGCTGGTCTGCCGGGGTGTGGTGCCGTTGGTGGTCGGGGTCCTGAGGGGTCCCGCGGGGGACGGGCCGGCGTGGACGGCCTGCGTCGCGGGGTGGCCGGGCCGGGGGGGGCGGCCGGAAGGTCCGCCCCCGCCGGGGTCCGTCACTGGTTGGCGAGGACCTGGTTGACCTGTGTCTCGGCGGTGGCGAGCAGCTTGTCGATGTCGGCGTCCTTGTTGGTGAGGAGGCCGGACATCACGTTGTCGAGGACCTTGTAGACCTCCTGCGCCTTCGGCGGCTCGGCCTTGCCGGCGACGGGGTTGTCCATGAAGGACTTGAAGTTCGCGACCGGCATGGTGGCGTTGGCGACGCGGGCGGCATCGTCCTTGGCCTTGGAGTCGTTCAGCCAGAAGTTGGGCTGCGGTACGCCGACGGGCAGCGCGTCCGTCTTGGTGCGGGCCCAGTCGAACTGGCCCTTGCCGACGGTGAGGTTCTTGTAGGTGAGCCAGGCGATCGCGGCCTTGATCTTGTCGCCGGAGATCCCCTTCTTGATCATGTAGTTGTTGCCGCCGGCCAGGGTGTTCTTCTCACCGGGGATCGGGCCCATGCCGAAGTTCTCGTACGAGGCGCCGAGCTGCTGGACCATGTACGCGATGTCGTCGGGGGCGGCGAGGAACATGCCGAGCTTGTCGGTGGCGATCTGCTTCTGCAGGTCTCCCCACTTGAGCAGCTGGGTCTTGCCCATGCTGTCGTCCTCCCAGCGCATGGCGTGGAGGTTCTTGGCGACCTGCTTGCCGAGTTCGTTGTTGAAGGCGGCCTTCTTGCCGCTCGCGTCGACGACCTCGCCGCCGATGCTGTACATCTGCGCGGTGAAGTGCCAGCCGCCGGTGTTGCCGGCGCTGTACTCGCCGAAGCCGGCGACGCCCTTGCCGAGTGCGGCGATCTTCTTGGCGGCGGCGCGGAGCTCGTCCCAGGTGCGCGGCGGGGCGTCGGGGTCGAGGCCCGCCTGTGTGAAGAGCTTGCGGTTGACCAGCAGGCCCATCGTGTAGTTGCTGGTGGGCAGGCCGTACAGCTTGCCGTCCTGCTTGAGGGAGTCGAGGACGTTCGGGTCGATGTCCTTGAGGAGCGGCACGCTCTTGTCGTTGACGTACGCGGTGATGTCCGCGGCGCCGTCCTCGGAGAGCACCTGCGGCAGGTCGGTGAAGTAGGTGTAGAACACGTCCGGCTGGGACTTGGCCTTGAGCATCGCGGTGAAGCGCGGCGGCTCCAGGCACTGGCCGGGGGTGGAGCGGCCCTCGATGGTGACGTTCGGGTAGGTCTTGTTGAACTCGGCGACGTCCTCCTTCCACTCCTTGAGCTCGGCCGCCTTCGCCGCGGGGGGCATGCAGTCGATGGTGAGCGTCACCTTGGTCTTCGGGTCCAGCGGGGCGGTGGGGTCGGTGGACCCACCGCCCTCGGAACCGCCGCCGTTGTTGCTGCTGCTCGTGCCGCAGGCGGCGAGGGCGGTCAGCGTGAGCGCGGAGACGAGGGTGACCGCGCTGGCGCGGCGCGTACGGCGGAACCGGGCACTTCTCATGGGTGGTCCCCTTCGGGCCTGAACGTGGAGGTCGCCCCACCGCCTGTGCGTTTGTGGGGCGCCGCACACTCAACCACCATCAACAAGTGAACGCAAGATATCGCGCTGATTTCGTAATTGCCTGACAGTCGAGGGCCGATGGGCAGGGATCTTGGCTTACGAAACCGACAGGACGCGGCCCCTGGCGGGGCCTGTATGCCCACCTGACGCCCACTCCGAGGCAGAACGCACGCAAGACCGATGCAAGCGGCTGCAAGCCACCTGCATCGGTCTCACGGGGCCGGGACGGGTCGCCCCGCCACTGCGGTTACGGGTTGATGTCGATCTTGAAGGTGGAGGTGGTGTTGCGTACGTCGACCGCGTTGCCGCTCAGCCGCAGACCGTTGAAGGTCACCTCACCCACGGCGGGGCCCTGCCCCGACTCGGGCATCTCGTTGGCCCAGAGACCGAAGCCGGACTTGGCGTCGAAGGCGTCGCCGCTCTTGCGCGCTCCCGTGATCGAGACGTCCGTGAACACGGTGTCCTTGATGGGGAACTGCGGCTGGCCGCCCACGTAGTTCGTCTGGAACATCACCCCGCTGTACGTGGGGTCGACGATGTCCACGTGGTTCACCCTGATCCCCTGGAAGACCTTGGAGGCGGAGAACACCCAGATGCCGGGGAAGGTCTGGGAGCCCCAGAAGTGGCCTCCCGACCGGACGATCGAGATGTTCTCGAAGGTCGTGGGATCGGTACCGAAGCCGTTCATCGGATAGCCGAAGTCCAGGGACGAGATGGTGATCCCCGAGTAGACGAGGGTGTCGGCGATGTGGATGTTGCGGAAGGTGTTGTTGTAACCGCCGTAGACGGCCACACCCGCCGCTCGCCAGGTCAGGGTGCTGCTGAGGTTCTCGTAGACGTTGTTCTTCATGTCGGCGCCGCCGGCGTCGATCGCGGAGAACAGGGCGAAGCTGTCGTCTCCCGTGGCGCGCGCGTCGTTGTTGACGACGTGGTTGTCCGTCGAGCCGTTGGTCATGTTGATGCCGTCGGCGAACAGGTTGCGGATACGGGAGTTCCTGATCGTGATCCGGTCGGTGTTGGCGCCCCAGTAGAGGCAGACCATGTGCTCGTTCCAGATGTCGTCGATGACGATGTCCGAGACGTTGGCGAAGTCGAACACCTTGCCCGGTCCGTCGATGCGCGAGGTGTAGTTGCCGAAGTAGGCGAAGCCCTTGAACAGCGAGCCCTTGGCCGCTGCCTCGGCGCGGAAGCCGATGTCGGTGTTGTCCTGCGTCGACGGCGCGTGGAACTTCGTGTACCAGGGCCCGGCGCCGACCACCTTGACCGGCTTGCCGTACACCTGGAACTTGCTGGCCGTCTGGTAGTCGCCCGGCGGGAGGTAGACGCCCACCAGGGTGCCGGTGGTGTCCATGCGGACCTTGTCCAGGGCGTTCTGCACGTCCTGGTGACCGAATCCGGCCGGCACGGTGTACGTGGCCGGGTCCGGGTTCGCGACCGGGGCGACCTGCTCCAGGTTGACGAAGTCGATCGCGTACGCGGAGGTGTTCGCGGCGTCCTTCTGGAGCCGGATCTTCGCGCCCGCCGGGACGTTCTCACCGAGGAGGATGTGCGCCTCGTCGTAGATGTGACGGGGTGCGCCCGAGCCCGGGGAGTTGCCGGGCGCGGTCTCGGCGCCGTACAGCCAGGCGTACTTCGACGTCAGCGGGAGTGCCTTCTTGAGGACGCCGTCGACGTACACGTTGATGGTGGAGTCGATGCCGCCGCCGCCCGCCGCGTCGGGGATCGAGAACCGGGTCACCAGGGTGTTGGTGGGCCGCCGGGTGGTGAACTCGACGTACTCCCCCGTCGCGTCCAGGCTGACGGCCTTGCGGCCGGAGGCCTCGCCCGCGATGTCTCCGACGGTGCGGTTGGGACCGGCGACGGTGGCGCCGCCGCCGACGGTGCCGTCCTCCGCCTCGTACATGTCGTACGGCATGTTGGCGCCGCGTCCGACGAAGAGGGGCTGGGTGGAGGTGTTGTTGGCGCGCTTGACCGGGAGCTCGTTCGCGTCGTCGGCGAGGACCGTCCTCACGGTGTACGAGCCGTTGGCCGCGGTCCAGGGACCGAGGTTCACGTCGGCGCCGGCACCGGCCGCGAGGACACCGCTGTGGGTGCCCGTCAGGGTCTTGACGGTGGCTCCCGTCGAGTCCGTGAGGGTGAGCGTGACGCCGTGGGCGCCCGCCGCGCTCGCCGCGGTGCCCTGGTTCCTGAGGGCCACCTTGAAGGTGACCGTGTCACCGGCGGACGGGCTGGACGGGGAGGTCGTCACCGAGGCGGCGACCAGGTCGGAGCTGGAGACCGGCGTGACCACCAGGGCGGCGGGGCGGGTGAAGGTGTTGTTGGTCTCGTTCTGCTCGATGACGGCGTTGGTGTCGTCGGCGACGGCGCTCAGCTGGTACGAACCGGCCTCGCGGGCGCCGATGGAGGCGCTCACCGTAATCTGGGCGCCGGCGGCCAGGGCGCCGACCTGGGCGGTGGCGACCTTGGTGCCGCCGAGGCGCAGGGCGACCGTGCTGGCCGGTGCGGCGGCCGGGCCGCTGTTGCGGACGGTGGCGCCGACGGTGATCGGGTCCGACTCGACCGGGGAGGCGGGCGTGGTGGTCAGGCCGGTGACCTCGAGGTCGGGGTTGGGTGCGGGCACGCCGATGACCTGGAACTCCGCGAGCTGACCGGCCGCGGAGCCGGAGTTGGCGGTGAACTTCAGCTGGACGTCGGCGACCCGGGCGGAGACGGGAAGGATGACGGTGTTTCCGCTCGCCGGGTCGAAGGTGTAGCTCTTCGCGGCGGTGAGGCCGGTGAAGCCGGAGGCGCTCTGCTCGCGGCCGAGGACCTCGACGGTCTGGCTCCGGGTCGACCAGGCCGTGTCCGGGCTGAGCTTGAGGACGAGGCTGTTGACGTCGGCGTTGGAGCCCAGCTTGACGGTCAGGGTGTTGGGGTAGCTGCCGCCCGTCCCCTCCCAGTAGGTGCTGGTGTTGTTGTCGTTGGCGTTGGCCGCGACGAAGGTGTGGACGACGGAGGAGGCGTTGATCTCCTTGCCGACGGCGAGGTTGGAGCCCGTGCCGCCGCTGCCGGTACGGGTGACGGCGTTGCTGTCGCCGGACTGGTTCCCGGCGGCGTCCTTCGCGCGGACGCGGTAGGTGACGGTGGCGGAGGCCGGCTGGCTGTCGGTGTAGGTGGTGACGTTCCCGGCCACGCTGCCCCGGAGGACGTTGTTGGCGTAGACGTCGTAGCCGGTGACGCCGGTGTTGTCGGAGGAGGCGTTCCAGGTCAGTTTGATCTGGCCGGCGGCGGGCTCGGTGAGCGCGAGGTTCGCGGGCGCGGTGGGGGCCTGGGTGTCCCCGGTCTCGCCTGTGCGGGTGACGGCGTTGCTGTCGGCGGACTGGTTGCCGGCGGCGTCCTTGGCGCGGACGCGGTAGGTGACGGTCTGGTTCGCCGGCCGGGTGTCGGTGAACGTGGTGACGTTCCCCGCGACGCTGGTCAGCAGGGCGCCGTTGGCGTAGATGTCGTAGCCGGTGACGCCGGTGTTGTCGGTGGCGGCGTTCCAGGTCAGCCGGATCTGGTCGGTGGCCGGCTGGGTGAGGGCGAGGGTCCCGGGCGCGGTCGGCGCCTGGGTGTCGCCCGTCTGCGGCCCGTAGACCTCCAGCTCGGAGAGCTGGGCGGCGGGCTGGACGCTGTTCGCCGTGACCAGGACGCGGACGTACCGGGTGGTGGTCGCGTCGAAGGTGACGGTCGCGGCCCGTCCCCCGGCGGCGTCGAAGGTGTACGCCTGGGAGGCGGTCAGGTCGGTGAACGTGGTGCCGTTCGTACTGCCCTGGATCTTGAGGGTCTGGCTGCGCGCGCCCCAGCCGTCGGGGAGACGCAGAACGACGCGGTCCACGCGGACGGAGGCGCCGAGGTCGGCCTGGATCCACTGCGGGAGGGCGTTGTTGGCGCTCTCCCAGTAGGTGGCGCGGTTGCCGTCGTTGGCGTTGGCGGGGGCGTACACCTCGGTGTGGCTGCTGGCGGTCAGGGTGCGGCCGCTCGCCAGGTTGGCGGAGGATCCGTCGGCCGCGTGCACCTCCAGCTCGGAGAGCTGGGCGGCCTGCCAGCCGCTGTTCGCGGTGATGTCGACGCGTACGAATCGGGCCTGCGTGGCGGGGAAGCTCACCGTGACGGTGTTGGCCGCACCCGGGGTGAAGGTGTAGGAGGCGGAGCTCTTGAGGGTGGCGAAGCTGGTGCCGTCGGCGCTGCCCTGGACGGAGAGCGTCTGGTTGCGGCTCTCCCAGCCGGCAGGGAGCTTCAGCACCACCTCGTCCACACGGGTCGTGGCGCCGAGGTCGACCTGGACCCACTGGGGCAGGGTGCTGCCCGCGCTCTGCCAGTACGTTCCCTGGTTGCCGTCGGTGATGTTCGCGGCGCCGTACTCGGCGAGCGCACCGGACGCCGCCGCGGCGTCGCCCAGGGCGATGTTGGGGCCGCCCGCCGCCTGGGCGGTCATCAGGGGGCCTCCCAGTGCCAGGAGGCTGGTCGCGATCACGGCGCTCAGGCTCCGTGATCTCCAGTTGCGGATGGTCATCTGTCCTCTGTCTCGCTCTCGGCCCCGTCGCCCGTCGGGGCGGCGAGGCGCGGCTCGGTGAGGGGGGTCCTCACAGGTGGGGGCGTGCGGGGGTGCGCTCCGGTGGCCCGCCGCCGCGGGCCACCGGAGCGTGCTGCGCAGGGGTCAGCCGGTTCCGTTGACGACGAACTGCGAACCGGGCTCGACGAGGACGTTGCCCTCGGCCGAGTTGGTGATGGTGACGCCGGTCAGGGTCGCGCTGCCACGGGCTCCGCTCATGGCGAGGATCCCGGAGCCGTTGACCGACTTGTCGATGCGGACGTTGGTGATCTTCACGTCCGGCATCTCGCCGCCACCCGTCTTGAACTGGATGCCGTCGTAGGTCGAGTCGAGGATCTCGGTGTCCCGGATGGTGACGCCCGGGATGGGCTGGCCCTGGGCGAACAGGGTGATGGCACCGAACTCCTGGTCCTCGTTCCAGAACGCTCCACCGGTGCGGTGCAGGGCGTTGTTGGAGATGAGGGTCTGCCCGGAGAAGGGCAGCGGGTCGTGGTCGGTCGCCAGCATGATGCCGGGGTAGTTCATCGTGTCGGAGATGATGTTGTTCTCGATGGTGTTGCCGTAGCCGCCGTAGACCGCGATGCCGTTGGCGCGCCAGGGCAGCTGGATGGTGTTGTTGCGGAAGTGGTTGTCGTGGCCGACGTCGACCGAGGTGTCCTTGACGTACTTGCTGGCCCAGACGGCCAGGGCGTCGTCGCCGGTGTTGCGGAAGGACGAGTTGAAGACGGTCGAGTTGCGGGTGCCGTTGGCGAAGTTGATGCCGTCGGCGTAGGTGTTGCGGATCCGCATGCCGTTGAATTCGAGGCCGTCTCCGGGGCCCCAGAGCTCGGGGAGGTTGGAGTAGTCGCGGCCGGCCCAGACGCCGACGTTGGCGTGCTCGATCCAGACGTTGCTGATCTTGGTGTCCTTGCCGAAGCGCCCGTTGAGGCCGACGCCGCCCTCGGCGTTGCCGTCACCGCCGCGGATCGCGCCCGAGCCGAAGATGGCGATGTCGGAGATCTGGGTGTTGTGGTCGATGTCGAAGCCGAAGTTGCCCTCGTGGGGGTGGTTGATGCCGCCGGCCTCGTGCGGCGGGGTGAGGGTGTAGAGCTGGGAGTGCCACATGCCCGCGCCGCGGATGGTGACGTCCCGGATGCCCACCTGGTTGAACTGACCGCGGTTGAGCGGGTCGTCGGTGAGGATCTTCTGCTCCTGGCGCCACTGGCCGGCGGGGATCCACACGCAGGGGATCTGGCCGTTCTGGTCGGCGGTCACCGCGCGCTGGAGGGCGTCGGTGTCGTCGATGCCGTCGTTGGGGACGGCTCCGTACTCGGTGACGGAGACGCAGTTCGCCGGCTTGGCGGCCGGGGGCGCGACCTGCTCCAGGTCGATCAGGTCGATGATGTAGAAGGACGCCGAGTCGCCGGCGTCGCGCTGGAGCCGGAACTTCGTGCCCACCGGGTAGGACTGGGCGAGCAGGGCGTGGGACTCGTCGAACAGGCGCCGGGCGTCGCCGCCGGGCCGGTTGGTGAGCCCTTCGGGGTCGTCGGTGCTGCCGTAGAGCCAGCTGTGCTTGGACGACAGGGTCAGCTTGCGGACGAAGACGTCGTTCGCGTAGAGGCTGATCGTGGCATCGGCGCCGCCGCCCGCGGCCGCGTCGGGCACGGAGTTGCGGACGACGATGGAGTTGGACGGGTTGGTGGAGGTGAACTCGACGAACTCACCGGTGGAGTTGAGGCGGACCGACTTGCGGCCGGAGGACTCGGTGGCGAAGTTGGTGTGTCCGAAGGTCCGCTTCTGGTCGGCGGTGAGCAGGGTGCCCTGGTAGCGGGCGTCCTCCGCCTCGTACTCGGTGTAGGGGACGGCCGCGCCCCGGCCGACGACGAGGGAGCGTGAGAAGACGTTGTTGCTCTCGTCGGTCTCGGTGACGGTGCCGGTGGCGTCGGCGGTCGCGGTGAGCGTGGCTCCACCGGTGGTGGCCGTCCAGGTGCCGGAGATCGCCACATTGACCGTCTGGCCTGCGGCGATGGCGCCCGCGGTGCCGTTGAGGGTGCTGGTTCCGGCGGTCAGCCGGGTGACGGTCCCCGAGGCTGCGGCGGTTGTGCCGCGGTTCTGCACGGCGACGGTGAAGGTGACGGCGGAGCCGACGGCGGGGCTGGTGGGGTTGGTGGTGATCCCTGTGACCCGCAGGTCGGGGCCGGGGCTCTGGCCGACGACGAGCTTCGTCGAGGCCGTGCGGCTGTTGTTGCCGTTGTCCGACTCGGGGACGGTGTCGGTCGGGTCGACCACCGCGGAGACGGTGTACGAGCCCATGGGCCGCTTGCCCACGGTGACCGGGACGGTCGCCGAGGCGCCCGCGGCGAGCGCGCCGACCTGGGCGGAGCCGGCCACGGCGCCTTCGACGCTGACCTCGACCGTGGTGGCGGCGGACGCGGCCGTGCCGGCGTTGCGCACCGTGGCGCCGACGGTCACGGCGTCCGTCTCGGAGGGGGAGGTTGGAGTCCAGGTCAGATCGGTGACGGTGAGGTCGGGGCTGGGTGCGGCCGTGCCGACGACCTGGAACTCCGCGACCTGGGCGCCGGGGGCGCCGGTGTTGGAGAAGAACGTCAGCCGGAGGTCGGCGTAGCTGCCGGTCACCGGGATGGTGACGGTGTTCTGGCCTGTGGAGGGGCTGAACGCGTAGTCGGCGCGGGCCTTCAGCGAGGTGAAGCCGGAGGCGGCCTGCTCGCGGCCGAGGACCTGGATCGACTGTGTCCGGGGGCCCCAGGCCTGGTCGGGGTTGAGCTTGACGACGACGCCCGTGACGTTCGCGTTGGCGCCGAGCTTCACCGTGAGGCTGGACGGGAAGCCCGCGGACTCCCAGTAGGTGGAGGTGCTGTCGTCGTTGGCGTTGGCCGCGACGTACGTCTGGGTCGTCGAGGTCGCCTCGATGGGCTTGTTGCGCGCGAGGTTGGTACCGGCGGGCGGCGGGTCGACCGGGCCGCCGCCGCTCTCGCCGTAGACCTCGACCTCGGAGAGCTGGGCCGCGTTCCAGCCGGTGTTCGCGGTCACCTGGATCCGGAGGTACCGGACCGTGGCGGAGGTGATGCCGAGGGTGACGGTGTTCGCCGCGGAGGGGGCGAACGGCCGTGACTGGGGCGCGGCGAGGGTGGTGAAGGTGCTGCCGTCGGTGCTGCCGAGCACGCCGACGGTCTGGTTGCGGGCCTCCCAGGTGGTGGGGAGCTTCAGAACGACGCTGTCGACCCGGGTCCCGGCGCCGAGGTCGATCTGCACCCACTGCGGGAACGACCCGACGGGGCTCTCCCAGTAGGACTGCTGGCTTCCGTCGGTGACGTTGCCGGCCGGGTACGCCCCGTGGGCGCCGCTCGCCGTCGCCGGCCGGCCGAGTGCCAGGTTGGGTGCGGCCGCCGCGTACGCGGTGACCGGCAGGAGTCCGACGGCTATCAGTCCGGCTATCAGCACGCCGATCGTGAGCCGCCAGCTCAGGATTTTGCCTCTCATATGGGCCTCTCCGCCTGCTGGGCCGCGACTCGGAGACGACACAGGGCCTCTCGCCAGGAACCCAGCGGAACTCTGACAATGAATGACGGCGATATACAAACTTATTGAGCATTTTCGTTAATCTTTTGCGCCGTCGGGGTGTCAGGTTTCTATCAGGTCACCGGCTTGTCAACAGCCGTGACAGAAACGGAAGTTGAACTGCCACATCCCCGCAGGTCAACGACAAACGGCTCCGGCGCCGGGGGAGGCGGGAGGCCTCCCCCGGCGCCGGAGCCGAGGAACGAAGCGGAGAGGTGTCAGGCGGTCGGCGGCGGCGCCGTCGACCCGCGCACCACGAGTTCGGGCTCGAAGAGGAGCTCACCGGGGTCCGTCTGCGTGCCCGAGATCTGGGCGCAGAGCAGCTCGACGGCGGCCCGCCCCATCGCCTCGATGGGCTGGCGCACGGTGGAGAGCGGCGGTTCGGTGCAGTTCATGAAGGCCGAGTCGTCGAAGCCGACGACCGACACCTGCGCGGGGACCGAGAGGCCGCGGCGGCGGGCGGCCCTGATGGCGCCGAGGGCGAGCGGGTCGCTGGCGCACACGATGCCGGTGACGCCCCGCTCCAGGAGGCGGGTGGCCGCGGCCTGGCCTCCTTCGAGCGAGAAGATCGACCGTACGACGTACTCGTCCGGGAGCGAGCCGCCGGCCGCCTCGGCCACGGCGCGGGCCGCCTCGAGCTTGCGGCGCGAGGGGACGTGGTCGCCGGGGCCCAGGACCAGCCCGATCCGCTCGTGCCCGAGAGAGGCGAGGTGGCGCCAGGCCTGCTCGACGGCGACGGCGTCGTCGCAGGAGACGCAGGGGAAGTTGAGCCCCTTGATGGAGGCGTTGATCAGGACCACCGGGATGTTGCGCTCGGCGAGCTGGTGGTAGTGGTCGTGCGGCGCGTCCGCCTGCGCGAACAGGCCGCCGGCGAAGACCACTCCGGACACCTGCTGCTGGAGGAGGAGGTCCACGTAGTCCGCCTCGGAGACGCCACCCTTGGTCTGTGTGCACAGGACCGGGGTCAGCCCCTGCTGCGCGAGGGCGCCGCCGATGACCTCCGCGAACGCGGGGAAGATGGGGTTCTGCAGCTCCGGCAGCACGAGGCCGACGAGCCGGGCGCGCTCGCCCCGCAGCTGTGTGGGCCGCTCGTAACCGAGCACGTCGAGCGCGGTGAGGACGGACTGCCGTGTCGCCTCGGAGACACCGGGCTTCCCGTTGAGGACACGGCTGACCGTCGCCTCGCTGACTCCCACCTTCTTGGCCACTTGAGCAAGTCGTCGCGTCATGAACGCAAGAGTATCGCAAACTTCGCAAGCGAGTTGCGTCATCAGCATCTCCTTGCGGAGAGCGAACGCAACCCATGAGAGCCGACAACGCTTGAAGGGTTGACGGGCGGAAGGGGGCCTCATAACTTCAGGCCTTGATAAAAGGCTTGCTGTTGTTGTCCGTTGGGCGCGAGACGGCGAAAGGGTTGTCAGGTGCATAACACACGCATGCGGGTACGCACGTTCCTCCGGCGAGCGGCGGGGAGGCCGGGCCGGCCGGCGGACGCCGGCCCCCGCACCCGCCGGCTCCGGCCGCTGACCGCACTCACCGCGGGAGCCCTCGTCGCGAGCAGTCTGGTCCTCACCGGGCCCGGCACCGCGCAGGCCGCCGGTGAGCGGGTCGACGTCTGGCTGACCACCACCTCCGACTCCGGCGGCCGTACCGTCACCCGTGGCCTCGCCCAGCAGGCGCCCCTCGCCTTCGGGCCCTCCGGCGGCACCGCGAGCCACACGGTCACCGTCGACGAGAACACCACGTACCAGCAGTTCGAGGGCGGCGGGGCGTCGATCACCGACACCACCGCCCATCTGCTGCGCGGCGGAGCCGTCAGCGCCGCCACCCGTGACGCGGTGATGCGCAAGCTCTTCTCGCCTACCGAGGGCATCGGGCTCTCCTTCGTCCGCAACCCCATCGGCGCCTCGGACCTCTCCCGGCCCGGCCACGTCTCCCTCGACGACACCTGCTGCGACCTGAACGACTTCGGCACCAACGGCTACGACACCGACGTCCGGCTGCTGACCGCACAGGCCAAGCAGCTCAACCCGGCCCTGCGGGTCAAGGGCGTGCCGTGGAGCGCCCCGGGCTGGATGAAGGACAACGGCCGGATGGACCAGATGGGCTGGCTGAAGGCGGAGTACTACCCGCTGTACGCCCAGTACCTGGTCAAGTACGTGCAGAGCTACCAGGCCGCGGGCGTGAAGGTCGACTACCTCTCCGTCCAGAACGAGCCGAACTGCTGTCAGGCCGGCAACCCGACCGCCATGAACTACCCCGGTATGAGCTGGAACCCCGCCGGACTCGTCGAGTTCACCAAGAACCACGTCTACCCGGCCTTCCGGGCCGCGGGGATCACGACCAAGGTCCTCGTCCACGACTGGAACTACGGCGACTATGCCAACTTCGGCGCGGGCATCCTGAACGACGCGGGCGTGCGCAACGATCCGCTGTTCGGCGGCATCGCCTGGCACGGCTACGCCGGCGACCCGGCCGTGGGCACACAGGTCCACAACCAGTACCCGTCGGTGAAGCAGTTCAGCACCGAGCACTCGGGCGGCACCTGGATCGGGAACCAGCACAACGAGGACCTGAGCGACATCGTGAACTACGCCCGCAACTGGAGCGGCAGCCTGGTCAAGTGGAGCCTCGGGCTCAACCAGAGCATGGGCCCGCACAACGGCGGCTGCGGCACCTGCACCGGCCTCATCACCGTGCAGGAGGGCGGCGCCCGCGCCGGACAGGTCGACTACACCGTCGAGTACTACACGACCGGCCACCTCACGAAGTTCGTCCGGCCGGGGGCGTACCGCATCGCCTCCACCGCGAACAGCACGGTCCAGAACGTGGCCTGGCGCAACTCCGACGGCTCCAAGGCGCTCATCGCCCACAACGGCGGCACCTCCGCCCAGTCCGTCCGGGTCGACTGGGGCAACCAGTCCTTCACGTACACCCTGCCCGCCCGTACCACCGCGACCTTCACCTGGTCGGGGACGACCGGCGGCGGCGAGACCGGGGCCGGGACCCTGACCGGCCTGGCCGGGAAGTGCCTGGACGTGGCCGGCGGCGCCACCGCCGACGGAACGGCCGTCCAGCTGTACGGCTGCAACGGCACCACGGCGCAGCGCTGGACCCTGGCCGCCGACGGCACCGTGCGCGCGCTCGGCAAGTGTCTCGACGTCAACGGCGGTTCCACCGCCGACGGCGCCCAGGTCCAGTTGTACAACTGCAACGGCACCGCGGCGCAGCGCTGGACGTACAACGCCACCACGCACGACGTGGTGAACACCGGCGCGAACAAGTGCCTGGACATCACCGGCAACTCCTCCGCCGACGGGACACGGGCCCAGATCTGGACCTGCACCGGCGGGGCCAACCAGAAGTGGACCCACAACGCGGCCTGACCCCGGCCCTCATCAGCCCCCGAAACGACCCCTCAGACAGGCCGCGGCCCGTCCCAAGGAGCCCGTATGTCACCCGCACGTCCCCGAAGGACGGTGAGCGCGGCCGTCGTCGCCGCGACCGCCGTACTCACCGGCCTGCTCACCGGCGGCCTGCCGAGTGCCGCCGCCCAGGAGCCCGCACCCCGCGCCGTCGACCGGTTCGAGGGCGAGGTCCCCTTCGCGGCACCACCCGCCGAGGGCCTGTTCACCTGGGGCAATGCCACCGGGTCCCACCCGCGACTGGAGCTGACGGAGCGCGCCGACGCCCCCGAGGGCGGCAAGGTCCTCGAAGGCCGCTACGACATCGACGGCTGGGGAGGCTTCACCCACGACTTCGCCTTCGACCAGCCGGCCCACGACTGGACCGCGTTCAAGGGCATCCGTTTCTGGTGGTACGGCCAGAACACCGCCCCGCTTCCGCCCGGCTCGGGCAAGAAGATCGCCCTGGAACTCAAGGACGGCGGCGCGAACGGCGAGGCCTCCGAGCTGTGGACGACCTCCTTCACCGACGACTGGGAGGGCTGGCACCTCGTGGAGATCCCCTTCTCCACGTTCCAGTACCGGGCCGACTACCAGCCGGTCGGCGGCATCGACCAGGTCCTCGGTCTCGACCGGATGTGGGGGTACGCCGTCACGCTCCCGACCGGTGCACCGGGGGCGTTCGCCCTCGACGGCGTGGAGCTGTACGGCACGGCGGAGCCCGCGCTGAACACCAAGGTCGTCACCAGGTCCGTCGTGCACCCCGTCGACGAGGGCGGCAGCGCCCGGGTCGACGTCTCGGTGGCGACCACCGGCTCCGGGCCGACCGGTGAGCCCGTCACCGTGACGTACGAGACGGAGAGCGGTGGCAGCGCGGAGCCGGGGAAGGACTACCGTCCGGTCTCGGGCAGCGTGGTCTTCCCCGCCGGGACGCCCTCCGGGGCGACGCGCTCGATCACGGTGCAGACCCTGAAGGACGCTTCCGCCGAGTCCGCGGAGACGATTCCGCTGCGGCTCACCGTCGACGGCGCCAAGGCACCCGCCGAGACCCCGCTGGTCGTGGTGAACGCGCACGGGCTGCCGTACCTCGACGCGCGGCTGCCGGTACGGAAGCGGGTCGCCGATCTGCTCTCCCGGATGTCCCTGGAGGAGAAGGCCGGCCAGATGACGCAGGCCGAGCGCAACGCGCTGCGGGGCCAGGGCGACATCGCCGGATACGCCCTCGGCTCGCTGCTCTCCGGCGGCGGCTCGGTCCCCACTCCCAACACGCCCCAGTCCTGGGCGGCGATGGTCGACGCGTACCAGCTGCGCGCACAGGCCACCCGCTACCAGATCCCGCTGATCTACGGTGTGGACGCGGTCCACGGCCACAACAACGTCATCGGCGCGACGATCATGCCGCACAACATCGGCATCGGCGCCGGGCGTGACCCCGAGCTGGCCGCCCGGACCGGAGCCGTCACCGCGAAGGAGGTACGGGCCACCGGCGTGCCCTGGGACTTCGCCCCGTGTCTCTGTGTGACCCGCGACGAGCGCTGGGGGCGGTCCTACGAGGCCTTCGGTGAGGACCCGGCGCTCGTCACCGCCATGGAGACCGTGATCAACGGCATGCAGGGCGCCCGGAACGGCAAGGACCTCGACCGCAACGACAAGGTCCTGACCAGCGCCAAGCACTTCGTCGGGGACGGCGGCACCGCCTTCGGCTCCTCGGCCACCGGTTCGTACACGATCGACCAGGGCGTCACCAGGGTCAGCCGCGCGGAGCTGGAGGCCGTGCACCTGGCGCCGTTCGCGGAGGCGGTGAAGCGCGGTACGGGCACGGTCATGCCCTCGTACTCCTCGCTCGACATCCTCGGGGACGAGCAGGGTCCGGTGAAGATGCACGCCAACGCCGAGATGATCAACGGCGTCCTCAAGGACCGCATGGGCTTCGAGGGCTTCGTCATCAGCGACTGGCAGGCCATCGACCAGATCCCCGGCGACTACCCCAGCGATGTGCGCACCTCGATCAACGCCGGTCTCGACATGATCATGGTGCCGACGAACTACCAGGAGTTCACCCGGACCCTCACCTCCGAGGTCGGGGCCGGCCGGATCTCCACCGCGCGGATCGACGACGCCGTGGCCCGCATCCTGACCCAGAAGTTCCGCCTCGGCCTCTTCGAGAAGCCGTACGCGGACACCACGAACCTGCCGTCGATCGGCTCGCCCGAGCACCGCGCGGTCGCCCGCGAGGCCGTGGCCAAGTCCCAGGTACTCCTCAAGAACGAGGGCGCGGTCCTGCCGCTGAAGCCCTCGCAGAAGGTGTACGTGGCCGGGTCGAACGCCGACGACCTCGGCAACCAGGCCGGTGGCTGGACGATCAGCTGGCAGGGCTCCTCCGGACGCAACACCACGGGCACGACGATCCTCGAAGGGATGCGCAAGGCCGCGCCGGGGGCCGACATCGCCTGGTCGAAGGACGCGTCCGCCCCGACCGACGGGTACGACGTCGGTGTGGTGGTGGTCGGCGAGACCCCGTACGCCGAGGGGTTCGGCGACGTCGGCAACGGCAACGACCTCGAACTGACGGCCGCCGACAAGGCGGCGGTGGACAAGGTCTGCGCGGCGATGCCGTGCGCGGTCCTGGTCGTGTCCGGCCGTCCGCAGCTGATCGGCGACCGGCTGCCGGCCGTCGACGCGCTGGTCGCGTCCTGGCTGCCCGGCACGGAGGGCGACGGCGTCGCCGACGTCCTCTACGGCAAGCGGCCGTTCACCGGTCAGCTGCCGGTGACTTGGCCGAAGTCGGAGGCGCAGCTGCCCCTCAATGTGGGGGACGCCGCCTACGACCCGCAGTACCCGTACGGCTGGGGGCTGACCACCCTCACCCCAGTACCGTCCGGCGGGGAACCCGCGCTGCGGGCGCTCGGTGTCGCCGCCAAGGCGCTCCAGGCGGTCGGCCGGGGCACTTCGCCCGAGGGCCGGAAGCTCGTCGCGGCGGCGCGGCTGATCGTCCAGAAGAAGATCGGCCAGAACATCACGGAGGCGAACGCGAAGCCGTTCGCCGACGCGGACCATCTGCTGCTCACGGGTGATCTCGCGGGCGCGGTCGGCAAGCTGACGGCGGCGTTCCGGGCCGCGGGCTGACGGACGGCGGCACCGAAGGACGGACGGCCCGGCCCCCGGGGTGGAACCCACCCCGGGGGCCGGGCTTGTCGCGGGCCCCTCGCCTCGGTATCTTGCATTGCATGGTTCCTGGTAACGCAATGAACGAGGCGGGAGACAGAGTCCCCAGCCAGCTCCGCAAGGGAGTGCTGGAGTACTGCGTCCTCGCGCTGCTCAGGGACGAGCCGAAGTACGGTGTCGAGCTCGTCGCCGAGCTCTCCGCGGTCAGCGTCATGACCACCAGTCAGGGCACGATCTACCCCCTGCTGTCGCGGCTGCGGCGCGAAGGCCTCGTCGACACCGAGCTGCGCGAGTCCCCCAGCGGGCCGCCGCGCCGCTACTACACACTCACCGTCGTCGGGCGGGCGTCCCTCGCCGAATTCGCCCAGGCGTGGCCGCTGTTCCGGAACGCCGTCGACCACTTCCTCACCGACCCGCAGGGGGACTCCGCATGAACGCCACCGAACACCACCCGCTCGTCACCGCCTACCTCGAGAGCGTCGCCCGCGAGACGGCCGAACTGCCCGCCGAGCGCAGGGCCGAACTCCTCGCGGACCTCCGCGAGCACATCCAGGTCAGCGGCGCGGAGGACGACGAGCAGCTCCGGGCGGTCCTGGCCGAGCTCGGTGAGCCCCGCACCGTGGCCGCCTCCGCCCTCGCAGAGGAGGCGCCGGCCGGTCGGACCGGTGCGGCCACGCCCGGGACCGGCCGCACCAGGACGACCGCGATCCTCCTCGGCGTCTCCGGAGTGCTCCTCCTGCTCAACCCGTACGCCGGGGCGATCGCACTGATCGTCGCCCTGGTCATGCTGTGGGGCGCGCCCCAGTGGGACAACCGTCGGAAGGTCATCGGTACCGCCACCGGCGTGGCCGTGCCCGTCGTGGTGTTCCTGGGCGCGCTGCTCGGAGACGCCTCCCGGATCGGCCCGATGGAGGTCCTGCTGATCCTCGTGTTCTCGCTGGGCGTCCCGCTCCTCGGCATGACCCTCCTGCTGCGGGCCGTGCGCCGCTGACGCCGGGGTGCGACGCGGCTCCGGGCCGGCCCTCGCCGGAGGGGCGGCCCGGAGCCTGTCGTACGCGCGGAGGAGACGTCAGGCGGCGGGCCCGGGAATCCGAAGCGCCTCGGCGTTCCGGTCCCAGCCGGACCACAGGTCGCTGTCGACGCAGTAGCCGCACCCGGGGCCGAAGAACTCCCCGCGGGCGTTCTCGTCACCGAGCAGCCAGAAGCGGAGCCAGGCGGTCGTCGGGGCGCGGAAGTCCCCGCCGTCGCCGATGGAACTGAGGTGCCCGGCGCCGCGGACCTCTCCGTAGACGGCGGGGGCATGGTCCGTGTCCCGGTACAGGGCCTTCACCAGGGCCGGCCACACGGTCAGGTCCCGCTGGCCCGCCAGATAGAAGACGGGTTCGTCCATCAGGTCCGGGTCGGCCAGTGGACCGGGCTGGATCGGGACGGCGGTGTCGACCCGCGGGTCGACGGCCGCGTTGAGGGCGGCCGCGCCGCCCTGCGAGTGACCGGCGGAGGCGATGTGTTCGAGGTCGACCTTGCCGTGGAACTTGCTGGAGCTGTCCGCGTTCCGGTGCTCCAGGACGTCGATGCCCGCGCGCATGCTGATCGCGAAGTTCGACGTGGGCGTGTTGGCGGCGGCGACGATGAAGCCCTGGCTCGCCCAGTGGCGCAGCAGCGAGCTGTAGACACCGGGCACGGCGCCCGTGCCGTTGCCCCAGATGATCACCGGGTGGCGCTCGCCCGACTGCCCCATGGCGCGCGGGTAGTAGAAGGTGTGCACCGCCTCGATGTCGACGCTCACCTCGTACGGGCCCGTCCGGCCCCAGTCGGTGCCGACGGACGGGATCGTGCCCGCGGTCGTGCTCGCGGTCCCCGCGTCGGCGGCCGCGCCGGCCGTACCCGGCGCGGTGCACACGGCCATCACGGCGGCGAGCAGAAGACCGCCGAACACGCGGCTCGTTCTCCCTGGCATACGAACTCCTTTACGGATCCGGCACGTTGCGTGTCCTCGCAAGCGTGACCAGGCCATGATCGAGCTCGCGGGGTCGCGTGTCTGTCCGCAGGAGCCCAGACCTGGCGCCACCGGTCTGGGTATCTGCCCAGAACGCCCGCCGCCCCCTCCGAATCCGTGGTTCGGCGGGGGCGGCGGGCGGTGGTGGCGTCCGGGTCAGCGGGCCAGCAGCTGGAGGGTGTCGATCACGCGGTTCGAGAAGCCCCACTCGTTGTCGTACCAGGCGACGACCTTGATGTGGCGGCCCTCGACGCGGGTGAGCTCCGAGTCGAAGATCGACGAGGCCGGGTTGCCCGTGATGTCGGAGGAGACCAGCGCGTCCTCCGAGTACTCCAGGACACCGGCGAGCGGGCCGGCCGCCGCGGTGCGGTAGGCCTCGAGGACCTGCTCGCGCGTCACGTCACGGGCCACGGTGGTGTTGAGCTCGACGATCGAGCCGACCGGGACCGGGACGCGGATGGAGTCGCCGGACAGCTTGCCGTCGAGGTTCGGCAGCACGTGGCCGATCGCCTTGGCGGCGCCGGTCGAGGTGGGCACGATGTTGACGCCGGCGGCACGGGCACGGCGGGGGTCGCGGTGCGGGCCGTCCTGCAGGTTCTGCTCCTGCGTGTAGGCGTGGACCGTCGTCATGAAGCCGTGCTCGATGCCGGCCAGGTCGTCGAGGACCTTGGCGAGGGGCGCGAGCGCGTTGGTCGTGCACGAGGCGTTCGAGACGACCGTGTGCAGCTCGGCGTCGTACGCGTCGGTGTTGACGCCGTAGGCGAGGGTGACATCGGCGCCGTCGGCGGGAGCGCTGACGAGCACACGCTTGGCACCGGCGTCGATGTGGGCGCGGGCGGCCTTGGCGTTGGTGAAGCGGCCGGTCGCCTCAAGGACGATCTCGACGCCCAGCTCGGCCCAGGGAAGCTGCGCCGGCTCGCGCTCGGCGAGCACCTTGATGCGGCGGCCGTCGACGACGAGGGTGTCGCCGTCGACGCTCACCGGGCGGCCGAGGCGGCCCGAGGTCGAGTCGAAGGCGAGCAGTCGCGCGAGGGCGGCCGGCTCCGTCAGGTCGTTGACGGCCACGACCTCGAGGTCCGTGTCGCGCTCCAGCAGGGCGCGGAGCACGTTGCGCCCGATGCGGCCGAATCCGTTGATGGCGATGCGAGTCATGAATGGTGTCCCTTCAACTTCTGCGTCTCCACCAGGTTCGCTCGGCGGGAACGGTCCTGACAGAGGCGGGATCGCCACGGTCCGCAAGGATCGCGCCAAGACCCTGCGAAGACCCGGCGAGGGGACTACTCGCCCTTGGTGAACGTCCGCCGGTACTCGCTGGGCGTGGTGCCGAGGATGCGCTGGAAGTGCAGCCGCAGATTCGCGCCGGTGCCGAGGCCGACGTCGGCGGCGATCTGTTCGACACTCCGCTCCGAGCGCTCCAGGAGCTCCCGGGCGAGGTCGACCCGGGCCCGCATCACCCACTGCATGGGGGTGTATCCGGTGTCCTCGACGAAACGCCGGGAGAACGTACGGGCCGACACCGCGGCGTGCTCGGCCAGCGCATCGAGGGTGAGCGGTTCGCCGAGCCGGTGCAGCGCCCATTCGCGGGTGGCGGCGAACCGTTCGCCGAGCGGCTCGGGCAGGCTGCGGGGCACGTACTGCGCCTGACCGCCGCTGCGGTAGGGGGCGGCGACCAGCCGCCGGGCCGCGTGGTTGGCGGCGGCCACGCCGAGATCGCCGCGCAGGATGTGCAGACAGAGGTCGATGCCGGAGGCCGCGCCGGCGGAGGTCAGCACGCTCCCCTCGTCGACGAAGAGGACGTTCTCGTCGACGCGGACGAGGGGTCGTTTCGCCGCGAGCGCCTGGGTGTAGTGCCAGTGGGTGGTGGCGCGCTTGCCGTCGAGCAGACCGGTGGCGGCGAGCGCGAAGGCGCCCGTGGAGATGGCGGCGAGGCGCGCACCCCGGTCGTGGGCCGCGATCAGCGCCTCGACGACGGCCCGCGGCGGGTCCTCGCGGTCGGGAAAGCGGTAGCCGGGGACGAAGACGATGTCGGCCCACGCGAGCGCGTCGAGGCCGTGGGCGACGGCGTAGGAGAGGCCGTCGCCCCCGGCGACGAGTCCGGGTTCCGCGCCGCACACCCTCACCTCGTACGGCATGCTCGCGCGGGTCGTGAAGACCTGTGCGGGGATGCCGACGTCGAGCGGCTTCGCCCCTTCGAGTACGAGGACGGCGACGCGATGGAGGCGGGGGGTAGGCGGCACGGGACAAGACTAGGCGGAGAGGTGCGCCCCGGCCGCCGGCGGGCGGCCGGGGATCAGCGGGTCAACGGGTCGCCGGCCGGGCCGGATCGGCGGGTCGCCGAACAGGCGGGGCCGGCCGGTCACCGGCCGGCGAGGTCAGCGGGGCACCGGCCGTACGAGGTCAGCGGGTCACCGTCCATTTCTGGTTCGCGCCTCCGCCACATGTCCAGATCTGCAGCCGGGTGCCGTTGGCGGAGCTGTTGCCGGTGGCGTCCAGGCATTTGCCGGATCCGAGGTTGACGATGTCCCGGGCCGCGTTGGCGGTCCACTGCTGCGCGCCGCTGCCGTTGCAGTCCCACAGCTGGACGGGGGTGCCGTCGGCCGTACCGGCGGAGGTGACGTCGAGGCACTTGCCCAGCGCCCGGATCGTGCCGTCGGCCCCCACGGTCCATTTCTGGGCGGCGGTTCCGTTGCAGTCGTACAGCTGGACGGGGGTGCCGTTCGCGCTGTTCGCTCCGGCCACGTCGGCGCACTTGCCGCCGATGCCCGTGATCGGTCCCCCGGTGGCGGGGCTGTCCGCGGTGGTGACGCGGACGTGGTCGACGACGAGCTGCTGCGGGAAGGCGGTCGAGCCGTCGGGGTCGCCGGGCCAGTAGCCGCCGACCGCGAGGTTGAGGATGAGGAAGAACGGCTTGTCGAAGACCCAGGCGCGGCCGCCGAGGTCGGCGGGCGTACGGGTCTGGTAGACGTTCCCGTCGACCGACCAGGTGATCTTCCCCGGCGACCAGTCCACGGCGAAGGTGTGGAAGGCGTCGGCGAAGGCCTGACCGCCGGGCAGGGTGTACGCGGCTCCGATGCCGCCCGAGCCGGAGTAGCCGGGCCCGTGGAGGGTGCCGTGCACGGTGGACGGTTCGAAGCCGACGTTCTCCATGACGTCGATCTCGCCCGAGTTGGGCCAGCCGACCTGTCCGAGGTCGTTGCCCAGCATCCAGAACGCGGGCCACATGCCCTGTCCGCGCGGCACCTTCATACGGGCCTCGACGTGGCCGTATCGGGTGGTGAACTTCCCGGCGGTGTTGAGCCGGGCCGAGGTGTACTCGCACCGGCCGTACCAGCACTGGTAGTTGCCGGGGTTCTCCTTGCGTGCGGTGATCACGAGGTGGCCCTGGCCGTCGAGCGCGGCGTTGCGGTTGCCGGCCGTGTAGTACTGCCGCTCGTGGTTGCTGACGTTGTCGCCGGTCTCGATCTGCCACCGGGCACCGTCCGCGGGGAGTCCCGCGGCGCCGTCGAAGTCGTCGGAGAAGGTGACGGCGGCGGCCTCGGCCGCGGGCTGGAGTGCGGCGGCGCGTTCGGCGGGCCGGGTGGCGCCGGTGGGGGCGGTCGCGCCGAGACCGAGTGTCGCGGCGGCCACGGCGAGCGCTGTCACCGCGGTGAACAGCGGGCGCCGTGAGGAGCGGGCGGAGGGCATGGCTCTCACTTCCGTCGGGTGTGGGGGAGGAGACAGGCCCGTGCCATGCATGTTATGCCATGAGCATGACATGACACGAGCCTTCGTCGCCCCCATGATTTAAGAAGTGAGGTAAGGGGGCGTCAAGAGGTAGGGACTCCCTCGCGCGGCCCGGTCAGCGGGAGTTGCCGGCGTGCGTGAGGGTCTCCCAGGCGACGAAGAGGTTGTCGGTGCCGGCCGGACGCCCGGCTTCGGTCAGGTTCTGCGTGTTGGTCATCCCGTACCCCATGCGGTGGTGGAGCGCGTTGAAACCCACCTCCGTGACCGGCCCGAGGTGGTCCTTGAGCGTGCCGCCGCAGAGCCAGCTCGGGACCGCCGCCCCGAGCTCGTACTTGGCCTGGAGACCGAGGGCGTGACGCAGCCGGTCGGCGACCTCGGGATAGAGGTCCTGGCCCTGGATACGGCTGGTCTCGGCGATGTGGGAGATGGCGGACAGGCCGTAGCCGGTGTGGGTGAGATCGCGGCAGGTCTCCTGGGTCAGACCGTCGACGAAGGTGGTCTGCCCCTGCCAGTAGCGGACGATCTCGTCGCGCGTGTCGAGGCCGCTGCCCGGCGCCGCCTTCGGCAGGGCGCCGTCGCTCGCCAGGTAGATGTACGCGGGGACGCGGCCGCGGAACTTGGCCACGGCCTTGTCGTAGGCGGCGCGGTCCTCCAGGAAGACGGCGATGCCGAGGGCGGCCTCGGTCATGCTGAGCTCCCAGTTGCCGTTGGAGTGGGAGCCGTTGGCGACCTCGGGGAGGTAGACCGTGCGCAGCATCGTCTTGAAGCGGTCGACGCGGGCCTGGGGCCAGCCGGTGTAGGTGTGGCGGATGATCTCGGCGGCGCGCGGCCAGGAGGATCCGGCCCAGCCCGTCTGCAGGGGCGCGTTGGAGTTGGTGTGGTCCGTGATCACGCCGGACCAGGCGTCCATGAGCTCGATCGCCTTCTGGGCGTAGCGACTGTCCCGGGTCACGTACCAAGCGAGGGAGAGCGTGTACGCGGCGATGGCGTCCTCCCGCTCGTCGGTGCAGCCGTAGTTCGGGTTCGAGTACGAGCCGCACTCGACGACCGAGCGGGGCTTCGGGACCCGGGAGAGCGAGGCGTACCTGCTCGCCATCATCTGGTCGTAGGCGCCCTTCCAGGGCTGGGCCCCGGCGTTGACCTGCTCGCGGGTGAAGTCGAGCTGGCCGCGGGAGACCAGGACGCCGGGGTGGACGAACGTGGTGGGGGCCGCCTCCGCCCGGCCGCCTCCGGGCCCTGCGACAAGTGCGGCCAGGAGGGCGGCGGCCAGCAGGGGGACGGCGAGGAGCACACTCCTTCGGCTGCGCCTCGCATGGGAACCATCGCGCCATATGAACATGGGATTGCCCCTTCTTCAGATATGTGAACTGGGGGGGGACTGTCGAGGGTGGAACCTAAAGGTCTGAACCAGTGGCGTCAAGGTGGTGGGATCGGTGCCGGATGAACGGTTTCGGCAGCTCAGGTGCCCACGATCGACCACCTGGAGTTCACACACATGAACGAAGGTTGATCGGTCCCACCCGGCCCGACCGGCGGGCGGTGTCCGGCGGGTGAGGCGGCACGCCGTACGATTCCACCGTTGTCACTTACCTCGTCCGAAGGAGATCCCCCATGGCCCAGGTCACGCTGAAGGGCAGCCCGGTACAGGTCAACGGCACCCTGCCGACCCCCGGAAGCCAGGCTCCCGACTTCACGCTCGTCGCCGAGGGCCTCGCGGACAAGTCGCTGAAGGACTACGCCGGTCAGCGCAAGGTCCTCAACATCTTCCCGAGCGTCGACACCCCGACGTGCGCCTCCTCCGTCCGCGCCTTCAACAAGAAGGTCGGCGAGCTGGAGAACACCGTGGTGCTCTGCATCTCCGCGGACCTCCCCTTCGCCCAGGCACGCTTCTGCGGCGCCGAGGGCCTCGAGAACGTCAAGAGCCTCTCGACGCTCCGCGGCCGCGAGTTCCACACCAACTACGGCGTGGAGATCGCGGACGGCCCGCTGGCCGGCCTCACCGCCCGCGCCGTCGTCGTCCTCGACGAGAACGACACGGTCCTGCACGCGCAGCTCGTGGGCGAGATCGCCGAGGAGCCCAGCTACGACGACGCGCTCGCCGCCCTGAAGTAAGCCGGGCGAGCGAAGCCACGCACGACGGGAGCCCCTCCACCGACACGGTGGAGGGGCTTTTACGCGCACCCGCTCGCATACCCGCTCGCGCGCCCGCCCCCACCGGCTCGCGCGCCCTTCGCGTACCCGCCCTCCGTCCGCCATCCATCCCCCGTCGCCGCTCAGGCGCAGGCGGGGCAGACCCCCCGATACGTCACGTCGGCCTTCGAGACGGTGAAGCCGAACCGCTCCGCAGGCGGGAGGACGGCCAGCGGGTCCCCCGCCGGGTGGACGTCGCGGATGATGCCGCAGCCCGAGCAGACCAGGTGCTGATGCGGGACGTGCGCGTTCGGGTCGTACCGTTTCGCCCGCCCGTCCGTGGAGAGCTCCACCACCTCCCCCAGGGAGACCAGCTCGCCCAGGGTGTTGTAGACCGTCGCCCGCGCGATCTCCGGCAGGAGGGCCACCGCGCGCGCGTGCACCTCGTCCGCCGTGAGGTGGACATGCTCGCCGGCGAGGACCTCCGCGACGACACGCCGCTGAGACGTCATCCGCCAGCCGCGCGCACGCAGGCGCTCCAACAGGTCACTCATTCGGGCTCACCCCTTCGGATGGTTGGCGTGGTTCTTGACTTGGACTGAGTCCATCGTAGGATCGGTTCCGGCAATAGCCAAGGCACACCGTGGCTCCGGCAGGGCGCGAGTCCCCCGCCGGTGCCCGCCCCGGCTGAGCACCACGATCCGCCCCGTCCGGAAGGATTTGCATGTCCGAGAACCACGACGCAATCGTCACCGACCCCACGCCCGAGGGCACGGGCGGCTGCCCGGTGGCCCACGGCCGTGCCGCGCACCCGACCCAGGGCGGCGGCAACCGCCAGTGGTGGCCGGAGCGGCTCAACCTGAAGATCCTCGCCACCAACCCCGCCGTGGGGAACCCGCTCGGTGACGAGTTCGACTACGCCGAGGCCTTCAACGCCCTCGACCTCGCGGCCGTGAAGCGTGACATCGCCGAGGTGCTCACCACCTCGCAGGACTGGTGGCCCGCCGACTTCGGCCACTACGGCCCGCTCATGATCCGCATGGCCTGGCACAGCGCCGGTACGTACCGCATCAGCGACGGCCGCGGCGGCGCCGGAGCCGGCCAGCAGCGCTTCGCGCCGCTCAACAGCTGGCCGGACAACGGCAACCTGGACAAGGCCCGCCGTCTGCTGTGGCCGGTGAAGAAGAAGTACGGCCAGAACATCTCCTGGGCCGACCTCATGATCCTCACCGGCAACGTCGCCCTGGAGACGATGGGCTTCGAGACCTTCGGCTTCGCCGGTGGCCGCGCCGACGTCTGGGAGGCCGACGAGGACGTGTACTGGGGTCCCGAGACCACCTGGCTCGGCGACGAGCGCTACACCGGCGACCGCGAGCTGGAGAGCCCGCTCGGCGCGGTCCAGATGGGCCTCATCTACGTCAACCCCGAGGGCCCCAACGGCAACCCGGACCCGGTCGCCGCCGCCCGCGACATCCGCGAGACGTTCCGCCGCATGGCGATGAACGACGAGGAGACGGTCGCCCTCATCGCCGGTGGCCACACCTTCGGCAAGGCCCATGGCGCCGGCCCGGCGGACAACGTCGGCAACGACCCCGAGGCCGCTCCGCTCGAGGCGCAGGGCTTCGGCTGGGCGAACTCGTACGGCAGCGGCAAGGGCGCCGACGCGATCACCAGCGGTCTCGAGGTCACCTGGACCACGACCCCCGCCCGGTGGAGCAACGACTTCTTCAAGCACCTCTTCGAGTACGAGTACGAGCTCACCCAGAGCCCGGCCGGCGCGAACCAGTGGGTCGCGAAGAACGCCGAGGCGATCATCCCCGACGCCCACGACGCGTCGAAGAAGCACCTCCCGACGATGCTCACCACCGACCTCTCGCTGCGCTTCGACCCGGCGTACGAGCAGATCTCGCGGCGCTTCTACGAGAACCCGCAGGAGTTCGCGGACGCCTTCGCCCGCGCCTGGTACAAGCTGACCCACCGTGACATGGGTCCGGCCGTCCGCTACCTCGGCCCGGAGGTCCCCTCCGAGGTCCTCCTGTGGCAGGACCCGCTGCCGGCGCGCGAGGGCGAACCGCTCGACGCCGCGGACATCGCCTCCCTCAAGGAGAAGATCCTCGGTTCGGACCTCACCGTCGCGCAGCTGGTCTCCGCGGCCTGGGCCTCGGCCTCCTCCTTCCGCGGCAGCGACAAGCGCGGCGGCGCCAACGGCGGCCGCATCCGCCTGGAGCCCCAGCGCAACTGGGAGGTCAACAACCCGGACGAGCTGGCGCAGGTGCTGCGTACGCTCGAGAGCGTCAAGGCCTCCTTCGACGCCGCGGGCGACAAGAAGGTCTCGATCGCCGACCTGGTCGTGCTCGCGGGCTCCGCGGCCGTCGAGAAGGCGGCCAAGGACGGCGGCTTCGACGTCCAGGTGCCGTTCACGCCGGGCCGGGTGGACGCGGCGCAGGACCAGACGGACGTGGAGTCCTTCGCGGCCCTCGAGCCGCAGGCCGACGGCTTCCGCAACTACCTCGGCAAGGGCAACCGCCTCCCGGCCGAGTACCTGCTGGTCGACCGCGCGAACCTGCTGACCCTGAGCGCGCCGGAGCTGACGGTCCTCGTCGGCGGCCTCCGCGTCCTGGGCGCGAACCACCAGCAGTCCGCGCACGGCGTCCTCACCACGACCCCGGGCACCCTGACGAACGACTTCTTCGTCAACCTGCTCGACATGGGGACGGCGTGGACGGCGGCGTCCGAGGACGCGACCACGTTCGAGGGCCGCGACGCCGCCACGGGCGAGGTCAAGTGGACGGGCACCCGCGCCGACCTGGTCTTCGGCTCGAACTCCGAGCTGCGCGCGCTGGCCGAGGTCTACGCGAGCGACGACGCGAAGGAGAAGTTCGTGACGGACTTCGTCGCCGCGTGGGCCCGGGTCATGGACCTGGACCGGTTCGACCTCGTCTGACCCTCACCGTCCGACCGTCGCCCGATCCGGTCCGACGCTCCCGGGCCCCGGCCCGCCGACCTCGTCGGCGGGCCGGGGCCCGGCCGCGTGACGGGTCAGCGGCGAAGGGCCGCGAAGGCCCCGTCGGCCAGGACGGCGAGTGCCCGCGCGCGCGACGGTCGCGACGGCGTCCTCAGCAGGTCCGGTCCGGCGCGCTTGACCGCGCGGAGCCGCAGTCCCTGGACACGATGCAGTG
This sequence comes from Streptomyces sp. NPDC017246, assembly GCF_044331325.1. Taxonomy (NCBI): domain Bacteria; kingdom Bacillati; phylum Actinomycetota; class Actinomycetes; order Kitasatosporales; family Streptomycetaceae; genus Streptomyces; species Streptomyces sp. NPDC017246. Next base: position 142,702 of record NZ_JBIRMW010000013.1, read on the forward strand.
CGCGTACGAAGGGACGTACCTCCCGGTCGACGGTGCCCTCCAGGTCGCGCGAGGCCATCAGGCAGATCCGTGCCTTCTCCGTCTGCTCCCGGAGCAGACCCGCCGGCGCATTCGCGTCGTACTCCCCCGTCGCCAGTCCCGCCGGGTCCAGTCCATGGGCCGCCAGGGCGTCGAGCGGGATGCCGATCCGGCCGGTGGGCAGGTCCTCGCTGAGGTCCTCCAGCCAGTCGAGGCGCTGCATGGCTTCTATCAGAAGCCGGCAGCCGCGCCGGAATTCCGGCTCGGTCGCGGGCGGCCTCGGCAGGAGGCCCGCGGTGAGCAGGAGGGCGGGCAGGGAGTAGGCGTCGATGTAGGCGGACACCTCCCGCTCGGTGGCGAAGCCCTCCCAGCGGACCTCGGTCCGCGCGCCGGCGAGGAAGTCCTCCACATGGGCGCGGAGTGCCGGATGCCGGTCGGTGCTCCGGCACAGGGCGCGCAGCACGGCGTCCTGCGAGGTACCCGTCGCCAGGGCCTTTCGGGTCTCCGCCTCCCACTGCTCCAGGGCGTTCGCGCGCCGGTCGGCATCGCCCCGGTCCACGCGGTCGTCGGTGACGTGCATGTAGGCCACGGCCGCGATGACGTCGGGGACCAGGGCGGCGGGCAGCAGGACGCGTACGGCGAGGTACTCCGCGGGTGCGAACCGGGCCACCAGGTGCCGCTGCCGGCCGTAGTCGCGGCGTGCGGCCTCGTCGGTGATTCCGGCCGCGGTGAGGCATCGTGTCCAGGGGGCCCAGCGGGCCGTCGGTCGCGCGGTGCGGGGCATGTCAGCCTTTCCGGAGGACCCGCGCGGTGCGGGCGAGCAGGCGGGGCGAGGTCAGGGCCCTCGGGTGCGCGTTCATGTGGACGACGTCCATGTACGCCTGGTTCACCCGGGTGTCCTTGACGGAGGCGGTGGTGATGCGGTCGCCGGCCCAGCGCAGGAGGCGGTAGCCGCGCGGGTACGGACCGGTGACGTGCGGCTGGGCCAGGTCGGCGGTCGTGGACAGCTGCCACGCGGCGTCGACGACCACCTCGGCCCGGCGGAAGTAGCCCCGGGCGGGGGCGTGCGGCGAGGCTCCGGACCTCAGGTGCACGGCGAGGGACGAGGCCTGCAGGGTGGCGAGGGTGAGCCCTTGGCCGTAGACGGGGTTCACGGTGGCCAGGGCGTCCCCGATGACGACGAGTCCGCCGGGGAACCGGCCGAGGGCGGTGAACCGGCGCCGTCGGCTCTCGCGGAAGTGGAAGGGCTCGACCTCTCCGAGCATCTCGCACGACTCGGCCACCCGGCGGAGCGGAGCGACGCAGCGCTTCATCCGGGCCAGGAAGTCGGACCGGTCCCGCCCGGGACGGTGGTCGGCGTACCCGGCGAGGACGACGGACCAGGCGTCGTCCTCGACGGCGGCCAGGGCTCCGGGTTCGCAGAGGGTGGGCTGGTACGCGCTGGCGGGACCCGGGGTCGCGTGGGCGATCACCGTGTCGGGGAGTTCGCTCCCGCGGGCGAACCGCGCGGTGGCGTAGCCGAGGTCGACGCGCATCCGGTCCACCGGTGCCCGCTCCCAGCCGTGTTCCGTCAGCCAGGTGCCCAGCCGGCTGGAGCGTCCCATGGCGTCCACGACGAGATCGGCCCGCAGGTCGTGGGCGGAGCTCGGGCCGCCGGGCCCCTCCAGACGTACGCCGGTGACCCGGGCTCCCGTGAGGAGGAGTCCCCTGGCGGTGGCGTTCTCCTGGGTGACGTTGGCGAGGGCCGTGACGCGGCGCCGGACGTGCGCCTCGACGAAGGGGCGGGTCGCGCCGAGCATCCGGGCGCCGGCGACGGGGGCCTTTTTCGCTCCGTCGACGTAGAACTGCACGGCGTCTCCCACGCCGAGGCGGGCGCCGCCGCGCAGCATCTCCAGTGTGATGCCGGGGAACTGACGCTCGATCTGGGTGTGGCCCATGGCGAGCAGGGCGTGGAGCTGGCGGCGGTGGGGCGCTCCCGAGCCCGTGCCGGCTGCGTCCGGGAGCTCGGGTTCGACGACCACGACCTGTTCGGCGAAGTCGCTCAGGACCCGGGCCGCGAGCAGCCCGGCGAAGCTTCCCCCCAGCACGACGGCACGCTTCATGTTCTCCCCCTCGAAGATCACGGCAACGGCCGGACCTTACCCGCCCGCTCCCGCGACGCGCGGGGCCGGTGGAGGGAAGCGCGGGTTCCGAAACCCGTGGCCCGTGTCAGGAACCGTTCTCGGGCGTTGGCACTCATGATCCATGGGTACGGGGGCCAGGCCCGACCTTCGGGTTTCCCGTGCCCCGCGCCGCACCATCACCGTGCGCCGTGCCGACCGTTTCGAAAGAAGTCGAGGAATCACCGTGCCCCTGTCGTCGAACCGACGCCTGGCCGTGAGCGCCACCCTGATCGCCGCGCTCGCCGCCGGCGTCGCCCCCGCCACCAACGCGTTCGCCGCCACCAGTACCCCCGTCTCCCCCACCGCCGACGCGCCGGCCACCGTTCCGGCCCCGGACATGGACGGCGTGGTCGCCGCCCTGAACTCGGCCATGGACAACGGGGCTCCGGGGGCGATGGCCCGGTTCACCGGCCCGAGCGGGGTGCGGAGCCGGACCGTGGGCGTCCAGGACCGTGTCTCGGGCGCGGCGATGGACATCCAGGCGCGTTTCCGCATCGGCAGCGTGAGCAAGACGTTCTCCACGGTCGTGCTCCTCCAGCTGGTGGAGGAGGGCAGGCTGGAACTCGACAAGCCGGTGAACACGTACCTCCCCGGCCTGCTCCCCGACGACCGCATCACGGTCCGTCACCTGCTGACCCACCGCAGCGGGTTGGCTGATTACACCAACGCGATGTTCGCCAACACCGTGCCGGGCTTCGAGGCCGTGCGGAACCGGGTGTTCAGCTACCAGGAGCTCGTGGACCTCTCCCTCAGCGAGCCGCGGACCACCGAGCCCGGCGTGTCCTACAAGTACTCGAACGCCAACTTCGTGGTGGTCGGGATGCTGATCGAGAAGGCGACGGGCCGGTCCGTGGCCGACGCGTACGAGCGCCGGATCTTCGAGCCGCTGCACCTGCACAAGACCTCGTACGTGCACCCCGACACCCTGATCAAGGGCCTGCACGTGCGCGGCTACCTGCACCCCGACGAGGCCGGCGGCGCGCTGGTGGACTCCACGGAGCAGACCGTGTCGTGGGCCCAGTCCGCCGGGGCCGTCATCTCCAACCCCGCCGACCTGAACACCTTCACCAGCGCCCTGATGCGGGGCCGGCTGCTGTCCCCGGCGATGATGGAGGCCATGACGACGGTCACGCCCACGGACACCACCAACACCCGGTTCTACGGGCTCGGTCTGCGCCGCTACGACCTGTCGTGCGGAACGCAGGTGTACGGCCACACCGGCACCGTCCAGGGTTTCTACACGTACACCTTCTCGACCCGTGACGGCCGGCGCAGCCTCTCCGCCATGGCGAACACCTCGAACCACGGCGCCGCGAACACGGCGCTCGGCGGGACGCTGGAGGCGGCGTTCTGCGGCAAGAAGCCGGTGCCCGCGGCGTCCGCGCGCACCGCCTCCCCGTCCGCGGACCGTGACCTCACGTCGCTGCCGGCGGAGCGGGACCTGCCCGAGCGGTACTGAGCGGTCCCCTGAGGGGGACGCTCCCGGGGCTCAGGCCTCGTACTCGGTGAGGTCGATCGCCCAGACCCGCAGGGGGACGTCGTGGACCGGGTGGTTCGTCTCGCGCTCCTCGGACATGCCGAGCTTGCCGATGACGTTCTCGGAGGCCTGGTTGCTGATGTGGGTGATGGCGACGACCTTGTCGAGACCGCGGTCCTGGAGTGCGAACTCCAGGACCGCGTGGGCGGCCTCGGAGGCGTAACCCTGGCCCCAGAAGGGCCTCCCGAGGCGCCAGCCGATCTCCACGTCCGGCATCACCTCGGGCAGGAACTCCGGCAGGGAGAGGCCGGCGAAGCCGATCAGCTCGCCCGAGGCGATGAGCTCCACGGCGAAGATCCCGAAGCCCTCCTCGTCCCACTCCTCCTCGTACCGCTCGATGTCCTCGGCGGTCTGGTCCAGGTCCCGGACCGAGCCGTCGTCGATCCATCGCATGACCTCGGGGTCGGCGTTGATCTCGGCCAGCGGGACAAGGTCGTCGTCGCTCCAGCGCCGGAGGATGAGACGGGGGGTACGAATTTCGGTCATGCCCCCATCCTGACGCACGGAGCGACCACTCCACGCCACCCCCTCCCGCAGCTCAGACGGGGAGCGATGCCACCACCGCTTCGGTGGTCAACGGTAGTAGCCCTCGACCACGGCGCGTACCTCGTCGAGCAGTGCGGGGCCCTCCTGAGGCACGGGCGGCAGTCCACCGGCGGGGCGGATGTCCAGGAGCTGTTCGTCGGAGAGTGCGAACACCACGCGGCGGAGGCCCGCTCGCCGGATGACCGCCTCGCACATTCCGCACGGCTGGCAGCTGGTGTACATCGTCGTCTCGGCCGCCGTGGCGGGCTCCAGCTCCCGAGCCGCCCACCGGGCGAGCTTGAGTTCCGGGTGTGCGGTGATGTCCTGCTCGGTGAGGGTCGTGTTGCACTCCTCCGCCAGCACCGTTCCGTCCGGCGCGGCGAGCAGGGAACCGAACGGCGGGTTGCCGCTCTCGCGCGCGGTGGCCGCGAGGGCGATGGCCCGCCGGAGGAGGGCGTGGTCGTCGGAGGTGTCAGGGGTGGCGGGGGTCGAAGCTGTGCTCATGACGGATCCGTTCGGGTGCGGGGCGGGTCGAGGAGTGCGGCCACGGAGGCGAGGGCCTGCCAGGCGGCCTGCGGGTGGTGCGTCTCGCGGGGATCGCCGCCGTAGGGGTCGAGGACGACGGCCTCGGCTCCGAGCGACCGCAGCTGTGCGAGGTCGTCCATGATCTGCTCGATGGTGCCCTCCCCCGCGAGCCGGTCGGCCCCGACGACCGGCGCTTCGGTCGGCCTGAGAGCGATCCGGGGTGCGAAGCCGGGCACGGGGAGTCCCTGTTCCTCCGCGTACGCGGTCAGTCGTCCGGCGGCTTCGCGCAGCCACGGCATGGTGCAGCGCAGCGGATGCCAGGCGTCGCCGAGCCGGACGGCGCGGCGCAGTCCCGCGTCGCTGTTGCCGCCGACCCACACCGGAATGCTCCGGTCTCCGTAGGCGGCGGTGTCCGCCCAGGCCTCTCTCACGGCCCGCAGGTGCTCGTCGGTGAGGCGTCCTCGGCGTTCGAAGGGGATGCCGAGCGCGGCGAACTCCTCCCGTGCCCAGCCCACCCCGACACCGAGGACCAGCCGGCCGCCGCTCAGCTCGTCCAGGTTGGCCGCCATCCGGGCGGTCAGCAGGGGGTGGCGGTAGGGGGCGATGAGGACCGTGGTGCCGAGCTGGACCCGGGTGGTGAGGCCGGCGAGCCAGGACAGGGTGGTGAACGGCTCGTAGAAGGGGGCGGGATACCGCTCGGCGACATCGGGGGTGATGGCGATGTGGTCCGAGAGCATGAGCAGGTCGAAGCCCAGGCCCTCCACGGTCCGCGCCCAGCTCCGCAGCACTCCGGGGTCGGTGCCGGGGCCGAAATTGAGGATGTTGACTCCGATCTTCACAGCGCCAAGGCTAGCCATGCGCGACGGGCTTCCAGAAGGGACTCCCGCCTGTTCAGAGGCCGTTGGCCCGTGGATTCGCCGGTAATCTGACCGGATGACCGAGAGTCTTGATGCGACGGACTGGGCGATCCTCACGGAGGTCCAGCGGGACGGCCGGATCGCGTACACGGAGTTGGCGCGGCGGGTGAATCTGAGTGCCTCGGCGACGAAGGAGCGGGTGCGGCGCCTTGAGGAGGCCGAGGTCATCACGGGGTACCGGGCGGAGGTGGATCTGGAGCGGACCGGGTATCCGGTGCTCGCCGTCGTGCGGCTGAAGTACCCGGGGACGCGGCACGAGCCGCTGCATCGGCTCCTCGCGGAGCGCTCGGAGATCCTGGAGTGCCTGCGGACCACGGGGGACGACTGTTACGTGCTGAAGGTGGCGGCGACGTCGATGGGGCATCTGGAGGAGCTCGTCGACGCGCTGGCCCAGTTCGGGAGCACGACCACCAGTCTCGTCTTCAGCCGGACGCTGCCCCTGCGGGGCCCGCGGGAGCCGGGGTCACCCACGCGGCCCGGTGGGTGACCTTCCGGTCCGGACTACATCCCCTGGGGGGTGTGGGTGAGGTCGGTGGGATCGGTGTTGGCACCGCAGAGGACGACGCAGACCGTCTCGCCCGGCGCCGGGCGGTAGCCACCCGTCGTCGTACCGGCGGGGTCCGTCGTGCCGTGCGGATCCGGTGGCGTGAGGGCGGCCAGAGCGGTGGCGGCCGCGTGCTCGACGGCGAGGCGGTGGTCGTCCCAGAGGGCCCGGCGGGCGCGGACGATCTCCGCGTCGGCGACGAGGGTGGTGCGGACGCCGTCCTGTCGGGCGACGGCCAGGGCGGTGGCCGAGACACGGCGGGCGCCGAGCGAGTCGGCGGCGACGGAGTCGACGGTCACGTCGACGGGGTGTCCGGCGCGGAGGGCCGCGTCGAGGGCGCGGCAGTTCTCGGGTTCGACGGCGACGGTCCGGATGCCGTGGTGCAGGGCGGCGGTGGCGACGCCGGCGAAGAGTCCGCCCCCGCCGACGGCGACGACGACGGTGTCGAGGTCCGGGATCCTGTCGTGGATCTCGTCCATCAGGGTGCCCGCTCCGGCGGCGATCAGGGGATGGTCGTACGCGTGGGAGGCGAGCGCGCCGGTGTCGGCGGCGAAGGCCTCGCAGGCGGCGAGCGCCTCGGCGTACTCCGTGCCGACGAGCCGGACGTCGGCGCCGTAGCCGGCGAGTTTGTCGACCTTCACCTTCGGGGCGGTGGTCGGCAGGAACACCGTGGCGCGGACCCCCTGCCGGAGGGCGGCCCAGGCACAGGCCAGGCCCGCGTTTCCGCCGGAGGCGATCGTGACACCCGCGGCGGGGAGGGTCCCTTCCTCGCGGTGGGCGAGCAGGAAGTTCTGCGCACCGCGGGCCTTGAAGGATCCGGTGTGCTGCATGTGCTCCAGGGCGAGGTGGAGTGCGTACGGCCGGTCACGGGGGTCGGCGGGCGCGACCGTGACGGGGCGCACGTGGCCGCCGATCCGGTCGGCGGCGGTCTTGATGTCGGCGTGGGCGAGGGGGTTGTGCACGGGGGGCTCCTGCCGCGGGTGGGGCTCGCGCGGGTCCGAGGGGAACGGAACGGTCATGCCGTCGATCCTCTCAGGACAGGTCTCCCCCACCCGTGGTCCGGGGACGGCACCGCCCCGGAGGCGCCGGCTGCCTCCGGGGCGGTGCTGTTGCCCGGGGGCTACTGGACGATGCGCAGGAGGCGGTTCGGGGAGCCGCTGCCCGGGGTCGTCACCTTGCCGGTCGTGGCGCCGTTGACGAGGGCCGTGGCGACCTGGGCCGGGGTCGCGGAGGGGTGGCCGGCGAGGTAGATCGCGGCGGCGCCGGCGACGTGCGGGGTGGCCATCGACGTGCCGGAGATGGTGCTGGTGGCCGTGTCGCTCGTGTTCCAGCCCGCGGTGATCGACACGCCGGGGGCGAAGAGGTCGAGGACCGAACCGAAGTTGGACCAGCTGGCCTTGGCGTCGGTGTTGCCGGTGGCGCCGACGGTGATCGCCGCCGGGACGCGGGCGGGCGACGTGGAGGAGGCGTTGACCCCGGAGTTTCCGGCGGCGACGGCGTAGGTGACGCCGTCGGCGATGGAGTTCTTCACCGCGTTGTCGAGTGCGGTGGACGCTCCGCCGCCGAGGGAGAGGTTGGCGACGGCCGGGGCACCGGCGGTGTGGTGGGCGGTGACCCAGTCGATGCCCGCGATGACGCCGGCGGTGGTTCCGGAGCCGTTGTTGTCGAGGACGCGGACGGCCACGATCTTCGTCGACTTGGCCACGCCGTAGGTGGTGCCCGCGATCGTGGTGGCGACGTGGGTGCCGTGCCCGTTGCCGTCCTGGGCGACCGTGTCGCCCTCGACGGCGTCGTAGCCGTTCACGGCGCGCCCGGTGAGCTGGGAGTGGCTGATCCGGACGCCGGTGTCGATCACGTACGCCGTGACGCCGCCGCCCGCGGAGTCGGGGTAGGTGTACGTGCCGGAGAGCGGCAGGTTCGCCTGGTCGATGCGGTCCAGGCCCCAGGGGGCGTTGGTCTGGGTGGCGTCGGCGCGGACGACCTGGTTCTGCTCGACGGAGGCGACGGACGGGTCGGCGGCCAGTCGGCGGGCCTCCGTCTCGTCGAGGGTGGCGGAGAAGCCGTTGACGGCGGAGCCGAAGGTCTTGCGGACGGTGCCGCCGTACCCGGATATCAGCTTCCGTCCCTTGGTGGAGGCGGCCTTGAAGCCCGCGCCCTGCTTGAGGGTGACGATGTAGCTGCCGGGTACGGCGTCGGCCGAGCCCGCCGCGAGGACGACGCCCTCGGCGGGGGCCGCCTGGGCGGGGACGGCGGCGAAGGTGCCGAGCAGGGCGGCCACGGAGGCGGCGGATGCCGTGACGGCGAGGCGGGTCCGGGTGTTCTTCGGGAGTGCCATTACGAGGGATTCCTCCTCATGGACGTCGCGCCCGGTGGGGTGGACGGCGCGACTGTGGGGGGGTGCACGTGGGGCCACGTACACGGTCGGGACCGGTGTGTCCGGTCCCGGCGTGATCAGCAGCCTGGCCGCTCTACGGGCGTAGCTCAAGGAAGTTGGGGCCTTGTCATGCATCCGCCATACGCCTGCAATCGAACCCCCGTCGAACCCCGCTGAAGTGGCCGGATCAGCTTCCGAGGTGGCCGGGAAGCGGGGCCGGGGCAACCGCGAGGGCACGGGCGAGCGCCGTGGCGAAGCCGTCCGGGTTGTCGAGCATCAGATTGTGTCCCGCACGCGGGATCTCGATCACCGGGACGCCGAAGGCCGCCACCCTCTCGGCGTCGGGGTCCGGCAGGCTCGACTCCCCCACCAGGAACGTCCGGGGCACGGCGATCGCGGCGAGGAGATCCCCCGGCTCGGGCACGCTTCCCTCGACGAGGGCGACCGCGCTGCGATGGACGGCCAGCGGGTCGGCGAGGCGCAGCCGGGCCGCGTAGTCGGCCCGTCCGACGCCGGCCAGCATCCGGGCGAACCCCTTCGCCACGAACGCCTCCTCGTCCTGGGCCGCCACCGGAGAACTGAACGCTCCCCCGCCCGCGTACAGATTGGGCTCCGCCACCACGAGTCTCGCCACCAGTTCCGGACGCGCGGCCGTCAGGTGAATCGCCACCGCGCCACCCATGGAGTGCCCGACGAGGTCGACGCCCGTCAGGCCGAGGTGGTCGAGAACGGCGGCCACCACCGCCGCCTGGGACTCCATGCGGTAGTCGAAGTCCGCGGGCCGGTCACTCAGCCCGTACCCGAGCAGGTCCACGAGCAGGGCACGGCCGCCGGCGAGGGCGGGAAGGGCCGCGACATGCGCGAAATCGGATGCCGCCGTGCACCCGAGGCCGTGGACGAAGACCCGGACGGGCCCGCCCCCCGGCAGGTCGATCCACCGGATGTACGCCTGCTGGTCCGCCAGGAACAACTCCCGCACGCCGTCCACTCTCCCCTGTGTCGCGCCACTGCCGTACCGTCAGGAGCCACCCTATGAGTCGGCACTGACAGCGCCGGTCCCGCGTCCCCGCCCCCGGGCGGGGCGTCGGATAGCGTCGGGGGGACGCGGACCGGCGGACGGCCGTGCCGGACACCATCGAAAGGACGCCCATGCCCCTCGAAGGCGAGTACGAGCCCAGCCCCGAGACGTGGGTGCGCAATCAGGTCGAGCTGTACGAGTCGTCCGGCGGCACCGAGGGCACGACCATGCGGGGCATGCCCGTCGTCCTGGTCACGAACGTCGGCGCGAAGAGCGGCAAGCTCCGCAAGACCCCGCTGATGCGGGTCGAGCACGAGGGGGCGTACGCGCTCGTCGCGTCGAACGGCGGGGCGGTGAAGCACCCCGTCTGGTACCACAATCTCGTCGCCACGCCCCTCGTCGAGGTGCGCGACGGCACGCAGGTGTGGGACATGACGGCCCGCCTGGTCACCGGCGAGGAGCGGGCGGCCTGGTGGGAGCGGGCCGTCGCGGCCTTCGCCGACTACGCGGACTACCAGCGCAAGACCGACCGGGAGATCCCGGTCTTCGTCGTCGAGCGGGCCGAGTAGGGCCTGTCCTCCGGCGGGTCGACGGGGCGCGTCCGTGCCCTCGTCAGCCCCACCCCCACCAGGACGACCGCCATCCCCGCCACCACCCGTACCGTCAGCGGCTCGTCGAGGACCAGCGCGCCGAGGGTCACGGAGACCACCGGGAGCAGGTAGCCGACCGTCGCGGCGGCGGTCGGCCCCTCCTCCGCGATCATCCGGTAGTTCAGGTGGAAGGTGAGCCCGGTGGCGAAGATCCCGAGGACGACGACCGCGAGGACGCCCGTCCAGGTGGCGGCCACCGGGCCGCCGGCCACCAGGGCGGGCGTGCCGAGTCCGGTCGCCGCGAGGAGTTGTGCGGCGGAGAGCGCCAGCGGCGCGGTGCCCCGCCCGGTGAGGTGGCGGGCCATGTACGCGAAGGCCACGGCGTAGCTCGCGGAGGCGCCGAGGAGGGCGAGGGCGCCCAGGCTCATCAGCCCCGAGCCGTGGGTCCACGGCGCGAAGATGAGCAGGACTCCCGCGAAGCCGAGCACGAGACCGGCCGCCCGGGCGGCGCGCAGCGGGCGTTCCGATCCCAGGGCGAGGCCGATGAGGAGGGACCACAGCGGCGTGGTGGCGTTCAGTACGCCCGCCACGCCGCTGTCCACGGTCTGCTCACCGATCGAGAAGAGCAGGAACGGCAGCGCGTTGCAGAAGAAGGCGGCGACGACGAGCCGCCCCCAGGTGGCCCGGTCCCGTGGCAGCCGCCGGCCCGCCCCGTACGCGAGGGCGAGGAGCACCGCCGCGCCGAGCAGGCACCGCACGAAGGTGATCTGTCCCGGGGTGAGGCCCTCGTTGAGGGAGATCTTGATCCAGAGGAAGCCCGAGCCCCAGAGCAGGGCCAGGACGCCCATGCGTATCGCCGATGTCATGTCCTCACGGTCCCGCGAGCCCATCCAACAGGACAAGCGATGAATCGTGCATCCAGCGTTAAGCTCTGCTACATGCTGGATGTGAGACGCATGCAGGTGCTCCGGGCCGTGGTCACCAGCGGCTCCGTCACCGCCGCCGCCGCGAACCTCGGTTACACCCCCTCGGCCGTGAGTCAGCAGATCGGAGTCCTGGAGAAGGAGGCCGGCATCGCGCTGCTCGAACGCTTCGGCCGGGGTGTGCGCCCGACGGCCGCGGGGCGGCTGCTCACCGAGCACGCCACCGTGATCGGCCGTCAGGTCGCCGAGGCCGAGACCGCGCTCGCCGATCTCCGGGCGGGCCGCACCGGGCAGATCTCGGTCCGCTACTTCGCCACCGCGGGCGCCGATCTCGTCGCCCCCGCCCTGGCCCGGTTCCGCACCGAGCACCCGGGCGTGCGCGTCGCTCTGAGGATCGCGGACGGCGTGCCCGACGAGGAGGCGGACCTCACCCTGGTCGTACGGCCCCGGGGCAGCGGTCCGGACTCGGCCGGCGACGGGCTCCGGCTGGTCCGGCTGCTCGACGACCCCTATCGCGCCGTGCTCCCCCGGGGGCATCGGCTGGCCGACCGCCGTAACGCCGTCGACCTGGCGGAACTCGCCGCCGAGGCGTGGGTGGGCAGCGAACGTCCCGGGCCCTGCCTCGACGCGGTCCTGGACGCCTGCGCGGCGGCCGGGTTCACCCCGGACATCGCGGTGGAGTGCGAGGAGTACGCCACCGCGCAGGGCTTCGTGGCGGCGGGCCTCGGCATCAGCCTGATCCCTCTGATGGGTCTGGGCAGCCGCCACCCGAACGTGGTCGTCCGCAAGGTCCGGGGCCCGGAGCCGGTCCGTTCGATCCACGCGGCCGTACGGACGTCCTCGCTCGCCCTGCCGGCCGTACGCGGTCTCCTCACGGCCCTTCAGGAGGTGTGAGGGCCCGGTTCGGGACCGTCGGCGGCCCGGCCCCGGACCCCGGTCAGGAAGGGGAGAGGACCGTCAGCAGGTGGGCGACCTCCCGTGCCACGGCCGCCCGCGCCGGGGTCAGATAGTGGCGGGGGTCCACGGCGGCGGGGTGTTCGGCGAGGTGGGTGCGGACAGCCCGGGTGAAGGCCTTGTTGAGGTGGGTGGAGACGTTCACCTTGGTCATGCCCGCCGCGATCGCGGCGGTGAGGTCCGTGTCCGACACACCCGAGGAACCGTGCAGCACGAGCGGTGTGTCGACGGCGGCCCGCAGGCGCGCGATGAGGTCGAAGTCGAGGACCGCGTCCCGGGTCAGCATCTGGTGGGAGCTGCCGACCGCGACCGCGAGGGCGTCGACACCGGTGGCCTCGACGAAGGCGCGGGCCTCGTCGGGGTCGGTCCGGACGCCCGGGGTGTGGGCGCCTCCCTTGCCGCCGACCTCGCCGAGTTCGGCCTCGACCCAGACGCCGTGCTGGTGGCAGTACTCCACGATCTCCCGGGTCGCGGCGACGTTCTCCGCGTAGGGGAGCTTGGAGGCGTCGAACATCACCGACCCCAGGCCGAGCCCGACGGCCTCGCGGACGAGGTCGGGGTTCTCGGCGTGGTCGAGGTGGACGGCGACGGGGGTCTTGGCGGCGCGGGCGATCGCCAGGGAGGCGAGGGCGACCGGTTCCAGGGCACCGTGGTAGCGGACGGTGTTCTCGCTGATCTGGAGGACGACGGCGCGGTCGGCGTCCTCGGCGCCGACCACGATGGCCTGGGCGTGTTCGAGCTGGAGGACGTTGAACGCCCCCACGCCGGTGCCCGCCGCGCGGGCGCGGCGGACGATCTCATCGGTCGGCGTCAACGGCATGGTCCTTCTCCGGGGGTGTGAGCGGGTGCGGGGGCGCGGGGCGGCGGTCAGGCGGGGACGTCGGTGAGGACCACCGAGCGGGTCAGGTTCCGGGGGGTGTCCGGGTTCAGGCCCTGGGCCTCGGCGACCGCCACGGCGAGGCGCTGGGCCCGGATCAGGTCCGCGAGCGGATCGAGGTCGCTCTCGGAGAGGGTGCCGCCCACCTTGCGCACCTCGTCGGCGAGTCCGGCGGGGAGGACGCCGAAGCCCCAGGTGACCCGGCCGGGTCCGGTGATGCTGATGGGGCCGTGGCGGTACTCCATCGCCGGGTACGCCTCCGTCCACGCGCCGGCCGCCTCGCGCATCTTCAGGCCGGCCTCCAGGGCGAGTCCGTAGGTCCAGCCGGAGCCGAGGAAGGTGAACTGCTCCGCCGTACGGACGCCGTCGTCCAGGGGGGAGGTGAGGGCCTGTTCGGCGTCCCGCGCGGCCTCCTCGACGGTGGCCACCCCCGCGGGCAGCGCGTCCTCGGACTCCAGGTGCGCGCGGAACAGGGCGAGGACCGTGGTGGCGAAGCGGGTCTGGACCACCGACTCCTCGTCGGCGAAGTCCAGGACGGCGACCTCGTCGGCGAGATCCATCACGGGGGTCGTCGGGTCGGCCGTGACCGCTCCGGTGGGGACCGTGCCGCGCAACCGGGACAGAACGGCGAGCACCTCGCTGGTGGTGCCGGAGCGGGTGATGGCCACGACGCGGTCGTAGCGGCGCCCGTAGGGGAACTCCGAGGCGGCGAAGGCGTCGGTCTCCCCGTGGCCGCCGGACTCGCGCAGCTCCGCGTAGGCCAGGGCCATGAACCAGGACGTGCCGCAGCCGATGACCGCGACCCGCTCGCCCCGCCGGGGCAGGGCTGAGGTGTGCTGGGACAGCGTGCGGGCAGCCTGACGCCAGGTCGTCGGCTGGGAGGCGATCTCCACGGCGGTACGGGTGGTGCTCATGCCGGTCTCCTTGCAAGAAGAGTGCACAGGAATGATGGAAGATGCTTGAAGTCGAGCCCATTCAAGCAGAAACATGCATCTGCTTTCCAGGTCCCGCACGTGTCGGTGGATAGAATCGGACGCGCGCACGAGCCCCAGGGAGGGACCCATGTCCAAGCACGAGCGGTGGAACACGCTCCTTGAACTTCTGGCCGCCTCGGGGAAGCTGGAGGTCGAGGAGGCGGCGACCGCGCTCGACGTCTCCGCCGCCACGATCCGCCGGGACCTCGACGAGCTCGCCGAGCAGCAGCTGTTGATACGGACACGGGGCGGGGCGGTCGCGCACGGCGTCTCGTACGAGCTGCCCCTGCGCTACAAGTCGACGCGGCACGCGGCGGAGAAGCGGCGGATCGCGGAGGCCGCGGCCGATCTGGTCGCACCGGGCGAGGTCGTGGGGCTGAACGGCGGCACGACGACCACGGAGGTGGCGCGCGCCCTCGCCCTGCGGTTCGCGAGCGGCAGGGCCGACACGGCGGGAACGGCCGGGACAGCGGGGACGACAGCTTCGGGGCCCGCGCTGACCGTGGTCACCAACGCGCTCAACATCGCGGGCGAGCTGGCGGTGCGTCCGCAGATCAAGATCGTCACAACCGGCGGCGTCGCCCGCCCCCAGACGTACGAACTGGTGGGCCCGCTGACGGTCGGGGTGCTCAACGAGGTCGTGCTCGACGTGGTGGTGCTGGGGGTCGACGGGGTCGACGCCGGGCTCGGCGTGATGGCCCACCAGGAGGACGAGGCGAGCATCAGCCGGCTCTTCGCGGAGCGGGCGAGCCGGGTCGTGGTGGTGACCGACTCCTCGAAGATGGGCCGCCGGGCGTTCGCACGCATCTGTGGTCTGGACCGGATCGACCTACTGGTGACCGACACCGGAATCAGCGCGGAGGCGGTCGCCCAGCTCACCGAGGCCGGGGTGAAGGTCCTCACCGTCTGATCCATCATCTTTCATTGGTCTCCTGTTGAACCAATCGGAAGACAGATTTCCCAGGCCCCCACGGCATCCTCAGGTGTTAACCCATCAATTACTGCACGGCTGTATACCTTTAAGCTCCCCTCCCCCATCATGTCTCCGACGTGCCGCCCGGGCACACCGTGACAGGAGAGGCGGAGCATGATTCCCATCAGCCGCAGAGGATTCGTCGGTATCGGCGCCGGGCTCGTGGCGGGCGCGGCGCTCCCGACGGCCCGGGCGTCCGCCGCCGCGAAGGCGGCCACCGGCACCCTCGCCGACGTCCGCCACGTGGTGATCCTCATGCAGGAGAACCGCAGCTTCGACCACTACTTCGGCACGCTGCGCGGTGTACGGGGCTTCGCCGACCGCGCGGCGGGCAATCTGCCCGGCGGCTGGGGCATGTTCAACCAGCCCAACTGGGGTGGCCGCCAGTACCCGTGGAAGCTCAGCGACACTCCGCCCGCCGGTGGCGTGGACGGGGAGACCCTCGCCCAGTGCAACGGCGACCTGCCGCACAGCTGGACCTCGCAGCACGCCGCCTGGAACAAGGGGCGCCTCGACAACTGGGTCATCGGCGTGGGCAACACCCGCACGCTCGGCCACCTCGACCGCGGGGACATCCCCTTCCACCACGCACTCGCCGACCACTACACGATCTGCGACGCGTACTTCTGCTCGACCCTGAGCGCCACGGGACCCAACCGCACCTTCCTGTGGAGCGGGAAGATCGACGGCTCCAGCAAGGACGGCGGCGAGGAGTCGGGGCTCACCTGGGAGACCTACGCCGAGGCGCTCCAGCGCGCCGGGGTGAGCTGGAAGGTCTACCAGAACGCTCAGGACAACTACGGCGACAACGGCCTCGCGTACTTCAAGAAGTTCACCGACGCGCGGCCGGGCGACCCGCTGTACGACCGCGGCATGGGCTCGGTCCCCAAGGTGACCGGATCGACACCTGACGACATCGCCGCGGCGATCCGCGCCGATGTCGTGGCGGGCACCCTGCCACAGGTGTCGTGGGTGGTCGCGAGCGAGGCGTTCTCCGAGCACCCCTACGCGCCGCCCGGGGACGGCGCGCACTTCGTCGATCTCGTCTACCGCGCGCTCGCCGCCGACGCCGAGGTGTTCGACTCGACGGTGCTCTTCCTCAACTACGACGAGAACGACGGATTCTTCGACCATGTGCCGCCGCCGGTCGCTCCCCCGGGCACGCCGGGCGAGTACCTCGACGGTGTCCCGATCGGGCTGGGCTTCCGCGTGCCCATGGTCGTCATGTCCCCTTGGACCCGGGGCGGCTGGGTGAGCTCCGAGGTCTTCGACCACACCTCCGTGCTGCGCTTCATGGAGAGCTGGACGGCGGCGCTCGGCACACCGGCCACCTGCCCCAACATCAGTGCCTGGCGGCGGAAGGTGACGGGTGATCTGACCGGCGTCTTCGACTTCGCCCACCCGGTGTACGGCGTACCCGCCGGCCTCCCCTCCACGGCGAAGGTGATCGGCCAGTCCACCTGCAAACCGCTGCCGAACCCCGCTCCACAGAACAACGCCCTGCCCGCGCAGGAGGCCGGCACCCGGCCGGCCCGGGCCGTGCCCTACCAGGTGAACGGCAACCTCGACCGCTTCGAGTTCGGGGCCGCCGGAAAGATCCTGGCCTGGTTCTCGATGACGAACCAGGGCGCGGAGGCCAAGCGGGCGGCGCACTTCTCCCTCCACCCGCACCAGCACCGCGACACGGCCGCCTGGCAGTACACGGTCGACGCGGGCGGCACGGCCACCGACTACTTCAACATCGGCACGGGGTCGGGATCGGGGAAGTACGACATCTCGATGATGGGCCCCAATCGCTTCCTGCGGCGGTTCATCGGCGACGCCTCCAAGGCGGGCAGGGCGATCGAGGTCGCGTCCCGCTTCGCCACCGAGCCGGGGACGGGCCGGACGGCCCTCTGGTTCAAGCTGAGCAACACCTCGGCCGGACCGGTGACGTTCACCATCCGCTCCAACGCCTACCGCACCGACGGCCCGTGGACGTACACCGTGCCGGCGAACTCCACCCGTGAGGACTTCTTCAACGCGGTGGCCTACAACAACGGCTGGTACGACTTCACGGTCCTGGCCGACATCGACGGCACCTGGTCGCGCCGGTACACGGGCCACATCGAGACGGGCGCCGCGAGCGTCACCGGCTGATTCGGTCCCGGGGCGGGGGGGGGGGGGGGGGGGGGCCCGCCCCCCCCCGCCCCCCCCGGGGGGGGGGCGCGGCGGGGCCCCGCCCGCGCCGGCGGGGGGACGCGGGCCGCCCCCCC